>NZ_JBEVDX010000089.1:0-48089 GCF_040513095.1 Pedobacter sp.
CAGTGATTGTGCAACAACTCAAAAATCATATTACAACTGATAGTATCATTTTCAAAGACAACAACACATGACTGAAAAATTAAACATCGGCTGGATCGGACTCGGCAATATGGGTACGCCAATGGTAAAAAATCTTGTCAAAGCAGGATTCGAGGTTACAGTATATAACCGCAGTGCGGATAAATCAGAAGCACTCAGCAAGGAAATCGGGATTACTGTAGCTTATTCACCGGCAGAACTGGTAGCTTCATCAGACGTGATCGTCACGATGCTGAGTGATGACGCCGCAGTAAAACAAGTATACGAAGGCGATAACAATATATTTTCTGCAAAGCCAGGCAAGGAGCTAACCATGGTGGATATGAGCACCGTTTCCCCGGAGACTACAAAATATCTTGCAGGCCTCTGCGCAGAAAAAGGAATTACCTATCTGGATGCACCGGTTGCCGGCAGCGTAAAGCCCGCAGAAGAAGCACAACTGGTGATTATGGTTGGCGGAGATGAAAAGGTATACGGGAAAGTTAAACCTATGTTTGATGTGCTGGGCAAAATGTCTGTTTACCTGGGCGAAACCGGGAAAGCAAATGTGGCGAAGCTATCAGTGAACCTAATGTTGGGAATTGTAACGCAGGGCTTGGCCGAAGCAGTAGTTTTTGCCCGTAAGAATGGCTTGTCGGCAGAACAGTTGCTTCCGCTGATCAATGCCAGTTCAGTAGGGGGAGGGCTTACCAAAATGAAAACAGAAAACATCATCAACCAGGATTTCAAAGCAGCATTTGCCCTCAAACTGCTGGAAAAGGATATCAGGCTTGCTACAGAAAATGGAATGGATACTCCGGTAGGGCAATCCCTATATACTACCTTAAAGGCTGCAAAAGAAAAGGGGCACGGTGATGAAGATATGATTTCTGTACTGAAATACCTTTCAGGCGAGTAAGCAATTTTGTTCAGAAAGGCAAAGGTTTGCCTGGGGGAGTCAGTGATTAAATTTAACATGACAGGTTAGCGATGGGATTTAAGATCTTACGGTTTATATTTTTCGGTAACTACTTCGTGGGTTTGCTGGCTGTTGCATTAACGATCGAATCCACCCTGCAACTGAGCATGCCTTTCAATTCCCTGAGTTATTATATTCTGCTGTTTCTGGCACCCATAGTGTATTATACTTATGCATATATGGGTGCCACAAGCAGTGAAAACTCCCAGAATCCGAGAACCGCATGGTACGGCAAACACCATAACTTCATTCACCGCAGTCAGATCATCCTGACTTCCATTGGGCTTGCTGTTTTTCTTTACATGCTGCGCAGAGATTATGTAGCTATCCTTCATCTTCCGATCTTGTACTGGATCACGGTCGCGGTGGTTATAGGAATGGCCATACTATACTATGGTTTGGTGCCAGTGTTCTTCTTTAACCTCAATTTGCGCAATACAGGCTGGCTTAAACCATTTATTATCGGATTTATTTGGGCAGCCACGGCAAACCTGCTGCCGCTGATACTGCTGAAGATCGAATCAGGAATAGACTTTACCGAATCGCCCCTATGGTTTTTTCTCTTTATCAAGAACTGGATGTTCTGTACGGTAAACGCGATCATGTTCGATATGAAGGATTACGCGATCGACTCCAACAGTCAGCTCAAAACATTTGTGGTACGGATAGGATTAAAAAAAACGATCTTCTACGTATTGATCCCTCTGCTTTTGCTGGGGATGATCTCCCTGCTGGTCTTTGCTAATTTTGAGCATTTCGCACCAGCAAGGATACTGCTCAATCTGATCCCCTTTGTACTTACATTGGTAGTTGCTTATTCGATGAACAAACGGAAGAAGATTTTTTATTATTTGATAGTTATCGACGGGCTGATTCTGGTAAAAGCCCTCTGCGGGATTATCGGCATGCATGTCATATAAAACGTAATCCTATGCAAAACAACTACGATCCCATAGCCCGTTACTACGATGTGCTCAGCAGGCTAGTTTATTTTCGTGCGCAGCTAAAAGCGCAAACCTCCCAGCTGCCCCTCATTCCTGCAAACAGCAAAATACTCATCGCCGGTGGCGGAACAGGCTGGATCCTCGAAGAGATCAGTAAACTGCAGCCTTCAGGATTAGACATTACCTATGTAGAGATCTCTGCAAAAATGCTTGAACTCTCCAAAAAACGCAATGTCAGGGATAATATGATTACCTATGTCCATGCAGCAGCTGAAGATCTGAACCCCGCAATTCTTCCCAAAACCCCTAACCTCAACGCCCCTTATGATGTGATCATCACCGCCTTCTTATTTGATAACTTCTCAAAAGATAAGATCAGCTTTGTATTTAATAAGTTCCACAATGCGCTCCGCAGCGAAGGACTATGGCTCTTCTCTGATTTTTACTATACCGAGGCCACAGGCAAACGCTGGCAAAAGTATCTCCTCAAAGCCATGTATTTCTTTTTCAGGCAGATTTCCAATATCGAAACAAGCATGCTGATCAACACTGAACATCACTTCGAGGAACGTTTTTACTGCCCCCTGCAAGTGAAAAAATACTACGGCGGATTCATCAAATCGATCGTTTATCAAAAATCTTAAATTGGTCTCAGCAGAGTTATTTTAATCCCATTTTAACTTAAGTGTAAAGTAAGTGTAACCACAATGTAACAGTACTATTGTAACAATAGTGCAGGTAATCTTTTTTGCAGCATCAGATGCCCTATATTAGAGAAATGGCGATTTAAAGTCCTCCAGGCCACAATTATTTGATTTTAATAAGTATTGATTTGAACTGAATATGTTCCTGTCCAGCCTTGTAAATTACATTTGTTGTGTACTAAAAACACTAAGTAGAATATCAATTGAATTTAATTGAATTAAAGATGCCCCGATTACCTGTTTCCACCCTTCTTTGTTGTTCCTTTTTGTGCGCTAATGTAGCTGTCGATGCTCAGACCTTAAATATGAAAGAGGCCATAAGTACTGCGATAGCAAATTACGGAACCATCAAGGCAAAAACAAACTACGTAAATGCCTCTGAGGAAAGTATAAAGCAATCCAGAAGAGAGTATCTGCCAAACTTCACCCTCTCAGCCCAGCAGGACTATGGAACGGTGAACGGACAGACCGGTCCGCTGGCGCCCCTTGGCGGCGGACTAAACGCGTCCTCATCCGGACCAACTCTCGCCAGTCAGAACTGGAATGCCGCATTTGGTGCCTTGTATCTCAGTAATATCAACTGGGACTTTTTTACCTTCGGTCGTATCAAGGAAAGGATCAAGGTTTCCCAAACACAACTGGCCCGTGACAAGAATGACCTGAGCCAGGAGATCTTTCAGCATGAAATAAGGGTGTCAGCCGCCTACCTTAACCTGCTTGCTGCACAGCGCCTCGCTCAATCGCAACAACGCAACCTGGAAAGAGCAATCGTCTTTAAAGACAATGCAGTAGCACGTGCAAAAAACGGACTGATCGCCGGAGTAGATTCTGCACTGGCCAATGCACAGGTTTCCAGCGCAAAAATCCTGCTCACCAATGCCATTGACCTTCAGCAGGAGCAGGCTAACCGCCTGGGTGTTCTTCTAGGTGTAAGCTCAACAGCGTTCACCCTGGATACAGCATCAATCAACCATGTTCCACATGCCATCCTGCTCAAAGATACTGCTGCGGATCTTGCACAACATCCAACGCTTAAATACTACAGGGCAAGAGTTGATCTCAGCAATGAACAAACCAATTATTATAAACGACTGAAATATCCAACCTTCTCGTTCACCGGCACCTTTCAGGGCAGGGGATCGGGTTTTGGACCAGAGTACGTTGGTAACCAAAATATATATTCCAGCAGTTACAGCGATGGTATCAATCCAACCCGCGCAAACTACCTGCTTGGTGTAGGTGTAGTCTGGAACCTGAGTTCCATCCTTAAAACCAACCCACAGGTGAGGGCACAACGTTATACCACCTACGGCCTGGAAAACGAATATCAACTCATAGACCAGCAGCTGCATGCCCAACTTGCACTCTCAGAAACAAAGATCAGCAATGCTATGGCCAACTATATGGAAGCACCGGAACAGGTTAAAGCTGCGGCACAGGCCTATCTGCAGAAAAGTGTTCAATACAAAAATGGATTAGCAACGCTGGTAGACCTTACCCAGGCATTGTTTGTACTGAACAGGGCAGAGACCGACAGGGATATTGCCTATACCAATGTATGGCAGGCCTTACTGATCAAATCAGCCGCAATGGGCGATTACAATATATTTATTAACGAATTTTAAGCTGTTCCCCAAGATATGAATTTAATACGTTTCGCACTGCGCAAACCCATATCCATCATGGTTTTTGTTGCAGGTATGCTGTTCTTCGGTATCAGTGCCATGACCAGTATCAAGGTAGATATCCTGCCACAAATGAACCTGCCGGTAATCTACATCGCGCACCCTTTTGGAGGCTACACTCCAGATCAAATGGAAGCTTATTTCGGTAAGAACTATGTGAACATCCTGCTTTTCGCCAACGGGATCAAAAGCATTGAGACCAAAAATACACAGGGTCTGATGCTAATGAAATTAACTTATTACGAAGGTACAAATATGGCGCAGGCAGCGGCAGAGCTCAGTGCCTTGTCCAACAGGGCCCAGTCCAGTTTCCCCCCGGGTTCACAGCCGCCATTCGTTATCCGCTTTGATGCCTCTTCACTTCCCGTTGGCCAGCTGGTGCTGAGCAGCAATAAACGAACCAATGATGAGCTTCAGGATCTGGCCAATACTTTTGTGAGGCCATCATTCACCTCTGTTCCGGGATTACTTGCCCCGGCACCTTCAGGAGGTAGCCCGCGTTCCATTGAGATCAATGTTGATCCGGGACTGATGCGCTCACATAACCTTACAGTGGACCAGATCGTTAACGCGATCAAGGTTAACAACCAGACTGCTCCATCAGGAAACGTAAGGATAGGCGATATGAACTATATCACGCCTACCAATTATACCATTGATAAAGTAAAGGAGTTTGAAAACATTCCCCTCTTTAAAGGTGCTGTACAAAATCTATATCTGAAAGACGTAGCTGTTGTAAGGGACGGTGCCGATTTGACACAGGGTTATGCCCTCATCAACGGCAAGCGTTCAGTATATGTAAATATTGCGAAATCAGGTGATGCTTCAACCTGGGATGTGGTAAAAGGCTTAAAAGCCAATCTGGTAAAAATCCAGAATACCTTACCGGAAGATGTGAAACTTTCTTACGAGTTTGACCAGTCTGTCTACGTAATTAACTCTGTAGAGAGTTTGATCAAAGAAGGGGTAATTGGTGCAGTATTGACAGGATTAATGGTGTTGCTGTTCCTGGGTGACAGGCGCGCTGCACTGATTGTAATCCTGACTATCCCCACATCTATTATCTCCGGCGTATTATTCCTTAAGTTGTTCGGACAGACGATCAATATCATGTCGCTCTCCGGCTTAGCCCTCGCCATCGGTATCCTCGTAGATGAATCCACGGTAACGATAGAGAATATCCACCAGCATTTTGATATGCATAAACCTAAGGCCCTGGCTATCTGGGATGCCTGTAAGGAGATTGCCTTTCCAAAACTCCTCATCCTGTTCTGTATCCTCGCTGTATTTGCTCCGGCATTTACCATGACGGGTATTCCGGGAGCGCTGTTCCTTCCTCTGGCACTGGCCATCGGATTTTCCATGATTGTTTCCTTCCTGCTGTCACAAACATTTGTGCCGGTAATGGCCAACTGGCTGATGGTTGCACATCCTTACAAACACGAGAAAACAGATGACTCCATCACAGAAGATGAAGACCAGTTTAACCAGACCGGCCTTACGCTGGAGTCAGAACACAACACCATGGATCAGAAAAAGATCCTTGTGGATAAAGCGCAGTTTAACCATCCTGAAAAACTGACCAAATTCGATAAGTTCAGGAATGGATTTATGAATGTCATCAACGGGATGTTTAAATATACCAAAGCAGTGGTGATTGCCTACATCGTAGTGATCATCGGGCTTGCAGCATTGTTACTGGTCACTATCGGACGTGATGTATTACCAAGGGTAAACGGCAGTCAGTTTCAGCTGAGGATGCGGGCACCTAACGGTACAAGGCTCGAACGTACGGAGGAAATGGCCAACAAGATCCTTAAAGAAGTAAAAGATATTGCTGGCCCGGGACATGTAGGAATCTCCTCAGTTTACGTTGGTCAGCACCCTTCACAATATTCGGTTAACCCGATCTACCTTTTCATGGGCGGTCCTCATGAAGCCGTTTTCCAGGTAGCGTTGAAAGACTGGGAAGGCGATATGGAAGAGTTTAAAGATCAGCTCCGCGCACGTACAAGGAAAGAGATGCCGGATGTGAAACTCTCATTTGAGCCTATCGAGATGACCGACAAAGTACTGAGCCAGGGATCACCAACTCCAGTGGAAGTAAGAATTTCCGGTAAAAAGAAACCCTTGAATGAAGTATTTGCCAATAAGGTGCTTGCCAAATTAAAAGCGATCCCTTACATGAGGGACGTGCAAATCGCGCAACCGTACCAATATCCTTCCCTGAATGTGAATATCGACAGGGTTCGTGCTGCTCAGCTGGGTGTGGATCTGAATGATATTTCAAGGTCGCTGGTAGCTTCAACCTCATCGTCCCGTTATACAGAAAAGAATACCTGGATTGATCAGAAAGCCGGACTGTCTTATTCGGTACAGGTACAGGTTCCTTTCAATCAGATGCGGACCAAAGATGACATGAATGAAATACCGGTTCTGCCCAATGCAACAAGACCAACTTTAAGTGATGTTGCTACCATTACGCCAGATACCACCTATGGTGAGTCAGATGATGTTGGTGCAACTCCCTTCCTTTCTGTAACAGCAAACATGCGCAATACGGATTTGGGAACGGCAAATAAGGACGTCAAAAAAGCGCTGGCTTCAATAGGTGAACTGCCAAGGGGAGTAACGGTAGAGCAGATCGGTATGGGTAAAGTACTGGACGAAACCTTACTGAGTTTACAAAATGGACTTTTTGTGGCCATCGTGGTAATCTTCCTGATGTTGTCCGCAAACTTCCAGTCGTTCAGGGTACCAATCGTTGTACTTGCAACTGTGCCTGCGGTTGTACTTGGATCACTTGTTGTGCTGCTGTTATGGGGCTCAACGCTCAACCTGCAGTCGTACATGGGAATTATCATGTCAGTAGGGGTATCCGTTGCAAATGCCGTGATGCTGATTACCAATGCCGAAGAGCTGAGACAGCAAAACGGGGATGCGCTCAAGTCTGCCCGCGAGGCAGCAGGTCTGCGTTTACGTCCTATTATCATGACCAGTGCGGCCATGGTAGTTGGTATGTTGCCAATGGCGATCGGAGAGGGCGAGGGAGGAGATGCAATCGCACCACTGGGAAGAGCAGTAATCGGTGGATTAATTGCTTCAACCTTTGCGGTACTGCTTATCCTGCCAATGGTATTTACCTGGGTAATGGGCAGCGTTCCTTTGAAATCACCTTCACTGGATCCTGAAGACGAAGAAAGCGAGCATTACATTAAAGGTTTAGAAGAGGTCAAATAAGTTTAAGAACATAGATTATATATAGATGAACACAACAATATTCCGCCGCAGCACTGTTTTATTCAGCAGCATTACATTTCTTGCTTTCCTGAGCAGCTGTCACCATAAGGAAGAAAGCAAGGACCCGGGCACGGCATCGGTTGCCATACCAACTTTTGCATTGCAGAAAGAAGCGATGTCAACCTCATTAAAAATGCCGGGAGAACTGATTGCTTACCAACAGGTTGATCTGTATGCTAAAGTGAGCAGTTTTGTAAAAACACTGAATGTGGATATAGGTTCTGAAGTGACTAAAGGACAATTACTGATGACCCTCGAAGCCCCAGAAACCACATCACAGCTGGCTGCTGCAGAATCAAGACTGAGATCTCAGGAAGCGATTGCCACTGCAAGTAAAGCAACGTACGACAGGTTACTGGAAACCAGCAAAACCCCCGGAACAATTTCTACAAATGATCTGGATCAGGCGGTTGCGAAAAGGAACTCAGACCTTGCCCAGTTAAATGCTGCAAGAGCTGCCTACAAAGAGGTTGGAAGTACTATCGGTTACCTGCAGATCCGTGCGCCATTCAGCGGTGTTGTTTCTGCCAGAAATGTAAATTTGGGTGCATTTGTTGGTCCGACAGGTTCGGGATCAGCTTTGCCGATCTTCACCATTCAGGAGCAAAAACACCTGAGGCTGGTGGTTTCCATTCCTGAATTGTATACAGGTTACCTGAAAGATGGAGATTTAGTCAGTTTCAACGTGAAATCCAAACCGGATATCCTGTTCACAGCAAAAGTAAAAAGGTTATCGGGTGCACTGGATTCGCGACTGCGTGCAGAAAGAGTAGAGATGGACGTACCTAACCTTCAAAAGCAGTTGTTGCCGGGTATGGTAGCAGATGTATCTATCCCTTTGCCTGCAAATGTAAGCACTTTTATTGTTCCTAAATCTGCAGTAGTGGACGGACCGGAAGGAATCTACGTGATCCGCGCCAAAGCGAATAAGGCTGAAATTGTGCCAATTAAAAAAGGCCGCGAAACGGATGATAAAATTGAGATTTTCGGAAATATAGCCGAGGGAGATCAGCTGGTGACCCAGGGAACAGAAGAAATTCGTTCAGGAGATCCTATCAAACCATAAAATTACAATAAAAACAGAGGGACATACTGGATTTTTACGCATTTTTAGGGCGTGAAAAAAAGTATGTCCCTTTTGGAATTCTATCAGATGTTTGCTGCAAACAGACCAGATGTAATTATTCCGAGCTCCAGCCTGGATATTCCTACCGGACATTTCAACGTTTTCAAACGCCTGGGCTACTGCACACTCAACCCTTCACCCTATAACAGAAGAGATTTTTATAAGATCTCACTGATCCTGGGCAAAGGCGTACTCCATTATCCAAATGAAAAGATTGTGATCGACGGCCCTGCGCTGCTTTTCAACAATCCTACTATTCCTTACTCCTGGGAAACCACTTCCGAATTTCAGTCGGGCTACTTCTGTCTGTTTAACGACAGCTTTATGCGGCAGCATTCTCCATCAAATGATTCCCTGCTGCTCAAGATCCAGGATGTGCCCGTGTTTTATCTCGATGAACTTCAGGTGATGACCGTCAGTGCCATCTTCGAGAAAATGCTGGCAGAAATCGAAACAGATTACACCTACAAGTATGACCTGATCCGCAACTATGTCAACCTGATTATCCATGAGGCTATGAAAATGCAGCCCCTGGAGGATCCTGCCGGCAAGACACACAATGCCGCATCACGATTGTCTTCGCTGTTTTTTGAGTTGCTGGAAAGGCAGTTCCCGGTTTATTCTTCAGACCATGTGCTGGAACTGCGTACCGCAAACGCTTTTGCAGAACGACTCAATGTTCACGTGAACCACCTCAACCATGCGGTGAAAGAGGTAACCGGCAAAACCACTTCGGACCATATCTCCAAAAGGATTGCCAATGAGGCCATCTCCCTGCTCAAACATACAGAGTGGAACGTTTCAGAGATCGGCTACTGCCTGGGTTTTGAATATCCGGCTAACTTCAATATGTTCTTCAAAAGGCAAACCACTATAGCCCCAAAATCTTTCCGCGAAGCCCATCATGAGCTGGCAGATCCGAGAAAACGGTAAAAACATTTTCAGGAATTCCCCGTTATCATTACATAGTGAAAAAAGCTCATATCCTGTTACAGGAGGCTTTATTGATTTCATACGCCTTTTTGGCGCGATAATTGGCATTTAACATTTTTTAACAGGTGAAAATGCGCATAAATCAGTGAAATTGCCTTTCGTGATTGGAAATGATCATTATAGATCGTAGATTGTGACTATTGATCCTTGTTGCAGAATAAAAAGACTTTTAGGCCCGGCGTAATACTTATGAATGATATTAAAAAGAAGTCTTTTTATATACTTGTTTTATCAAATTTTCTTTTCTTAATTGGTGCTTCAGCTCAGAACACTATAGTTTCAGGTATCATTACAGACAGTAAGGACAAGAGTCCTTTACCATATGTTACCGTATTGTTTAAAGGCTCTCAGCTGGTCACCAAGACCGATGCGAGCGGGAAATACACCCTCAGCAATGCAGCTGCCTTCAGCCAGATCCAGGTAAACTATGTAGGGTACAAAACCCAGATTTTACCAATCAGGCCAAATACCACGCAAACGGTAAATATCAAACTTCAGGAAGAGTCGCAAAGCCTGAATGAAGTGAGCATCAGCTCCGCCAAAAGGGCTCGCTACCGCAATAAAGATAACCCTGCAGTAGAGCTTATCCGGAAAGTTATTGAACACAAGCCAATGAACAGGCTGGAAAGTGATAAAGCGGTAGAGTTCCAGCAGTACGACTGGATGCAGTTTTCCCTGAGCAACCTGAGTGAAAAATTCAAGAATAAAAAGATTTTCCGCAAATACCAGTTTCTGTTTGATGAGCAGGACTCAACCGCAGTAGGGGGCAAAAATATCCTTCCGGTTTACTTGAGAGAGCGCCTTTCACAAAATTACTACCGCAAAAGCCCTGAGAAAACCAAGGTGATCATGCTTGCAGACAAACATGTAAACTTTGACGACGGACTGGTGGACAACAACGCGATAGGAACCTATTTCGAAAGAATGTATGCTGACGTGGATATCTACAAGAACAATATCGTTTTTACCAACAGTCAGTTCCTGAGCCCGATCGCCGATGGCGCACCCGCATTTTACAAGTTTTTCATTACCGATACTGTTAAAACCCATACGCCTAACCTGATTGAGCTTTCCTTTATCCCAAGAAATGAAAACGGTCTGCTGTTTGAAGGACGGATCTACATCACTATGGATGGCAGATATGCGGTTCAGGATGCATTTTTAAAGACTGGCAAGGGGGTAAATATCAACTTTATCCGCGCAATGGAAGTGAAGCTGAACTTCGATAAAGATACGGCTGACAAATATCACCTGAGCAAAAGCCATTTACTGGTAGATTTTGGAATAGGAAAAGAAGGGGGCAGGGGATTCAAGGGTGAGCGGACGGTGATCATCAAAAACTACAAGTCCAATGTTGAGCATCCCGACAGTCTGTACAGTGGTGAAAGCATCGTAGTTGCTCCTGATGCAGATAAGCGCTCAGACCAGTACTGGGCAGAAAACCGATTGGATACCCTGGCTAAAGACAAGCTGAAGATCTATGGCAATATCGATACGCTGGGAAAAATGAAATCCTTTAAACGCCTGATGGATGTCGCATCGGTGCTGTTCATCGGTTACAAGAAATTCGGGCCTATAGAGGTAGGTCCTTTCTACGGCTTCTATGGTTTCAACAATCTTGAAGGTTTCAGGCTGCGGCTTGGTGGCCGTACCACTACTGATTTCAGTACACGCTGGTATCTTGCAGCATACGGTGCCTACGGTTTCAGGGACGAGAAATTCAAGTATTACGGCAGCGCGGCTTACTCGCTGAACAATAAATCGATCTATAAATTCCCCCAGAGTTTTATCCGCGTCAGCTATCAGCGGGATGTAGATGTTCCGGGCGACGAATCGAAAACTGTAGTCCCTGAAGATAATATTGTATCGTCTTTCAGGCGCGGTGTAAATAATCAGTTTATCTACAGCCAGTTCTACAGGGCAGAGTACATGCAGGAATATGCAAATCACTTTTCCTTCAATCTTGGTTTCAAACGCTGGACACAAACACCTGCGGGAACCCTGGTCTATGAGAGTTACAACAGCAACAATCAACTGGTACGCACCGATCATATCACCAGCGCAGAATTTAACCTCGAACTGCGTTATGCACCACATGAGCGTTTTTACCAGGGTAAAACTTTCAGGGAGCGGACTATAGAGAAATACCCGGTATTTGACCTGAATATTTCATCGGGTATGAAAGGCGCATTTGGCGGACAATATGAATACCAGAGCTTCATCGGTACGATTGACAAACGATTCTACCTTTCACAGTTTGGTCGTTCAGATGTACGTCTTGAAGGTGGTTACATCAATGGTAAAGTACCTTTCCCACTGTTGGATATCCATCACGCAAATCAGTCATACTCTTACCAGGTATATGCTTATAACCTGATGAATTTCCAGGAGTTTGTCAGTGATCACTATGTGAGTTTAAATGTAGACCATAACTTTAACGGATTGATCTTTAACCGCATTCCGTTGCTGAGAAAGCTTAAACTCAGGGAGTATGCTACTTTTAAAGGCTTAATGGGCGGAATCAGGGATGAGAACGATCCTAACCTGCACCCGGATCTTTTACAGTTTCCCAAGAATCCAGATGGAGTCGCGCGGACCTATTCACTGGGCAGTAAACCTTATATTGAAGGCAGTATAGGCGTAGGGAATATCTTTAAAGTACTTCGTTTTGATATAGTTAAACGATTCAACTACCTGAACAATCCGGGAGTATCAGAATATGGGCTGCGTGCCAAAGTTCAGTTCGAGTTTTAAAACACTTCATTCAATCCAACAAACACGCCTCTGGCGCCATAATTGCCGATACCGTAATCAATGCAGAGGTTGCTCCGCGTATGTTTATCGAACAGAATACGTATCCCGGCACCGGCACCAGGTTCCCAATATTTAAACAGTTTCACCCCTGTCTGGTTGCTAGCAGTTTCCATATTGAAGAAAGTCACGCCGCTTAATAACTTGTTCCGGGTAATAGGGAAACGGTATTCCATCTCGTTATAGAAAAACGAAGGCCCTTTAAAGCGGCTGATCGTGTAAGCGCGACCGATACGCTGGTTGACATCACTGCCTGTTCCGGGCAATTCCAGATAGGGCACGGAGCCGTTCAGGAGGTATGATCCCCATAACCAGTAGGCCAGCACCTGCTCCGGGTTTCTGCGCGACAAACTCCAGTATTTTCTGAGTTCTGTTTTAATTTGTAATGCAGCCTTTTCACTGCCCAGCCATTTCTGGTTAGCCCTCAGGATAAGATCCACATACAATCCTTTGTAAGGGCGGTATGGCTGATCCCGGGTATTGTACTGCAGATTGATCAGCAATCCATTCGCATAATAACTATGTGGTGGATAGCCGTTCTTTAAACTATACAGGTAGTTATATGTTTTGATACCCTGTACGCCGTCGAGTTCCTCATCTATATCACCATAGTAATTAAAAGTAATGCCCGCTCCTGCATAGAAGTTGGGCATCAGGCTGCGGTATACATATTCGCTCAGCCGCATAAACTTATACCTGATGGGCAGTTCCGGAGTTTCCCTGCCGGTGCCAAGCCCGTGATCCAGTACAATAGTTTTTCCAAGGTTGTAGGTTCCCTGGATGTTCCATTTGTTTCCGGCAGTATATATATTATGTGTCAGCTGCACCAAAGCAAGTTCATTGGTAGATATAGTGGCAAATGCATCAAAGATGGAAAGGGTAGTGCTGTCCGGATCACCAAAATATCTTGTTCCTGATACGTCTGCACCAAAAGCAAAACCTGTACTGGGTGTATAACCAATAGTCGGCAATAAAGCCAGACTGCTGCTTTTCTTATTTCTGGGCGCTTTCTTTTTATACTTTTTTAGTATTGAATTATAAACGTCACTGAAATCAGTTTGCCCCGCGATCTCCTGGTCTACTGTATCTTTTGGTAACTTGTATTTTGGAGTAGCGATCTCCTGTGCCCGTAGCTGACCGGTGAATGCAGCAGTTGATAATAAAATAAGCGCAAGCCGGCAGCAATTTCTGAACACTGATATTTGGATTTGATGTCGTAAATATAATTAAAAAGATCACCTGCAATGTATTATACAACAAATCTCTGCCGCAAATCTCAAATATTTTGCAGTAATAAATAGGACTGTGCCCATACAATTAACACAATTGCATTATCTGTTGATTTGCGTAATTTTGGACAGTGATACTTCAACTTAAAGACCTTCCGGTTGCACTGCTGCTTATTGCCGGTATAGTGTTCAGCATCTATGCGAAAAAGCTGACGCCCGCGGCAGCATTCACAGGATTGATTTGCGGATCGCTGCTGTATTTCGGTGCTGGTTATCCAGGTATTCTGATGCTCACCATATTTTTTCTCTGCGGTACTATTGCAACATCATGGGGCAGGAGGAAGAAGCAAAAGCTCGATAAACCGGGCGACCATGAGCGTCGTGATTCCGGACAGGTACTTGCCAATGCAGGTATGGCAGCATTCCTTGCGGCACTTCTCATTACATTTCCAGAGCAAAGGGTGTTATTGACGGTAATGCTCAGCTCATCGATTGCCTCTGCCATGGCAGATACGCTGTCCTCAGAACTGGGAATGATCTACGGCAAAAGCTTCTACAATTGTATCACCTGGAAAAAGGATCAATGCGGATTGGATGGAGTGATCAGTCTTGAAGGAACACTGATTGGTTTTGCGGGGGCAACAGTTATTGCAATTGTCTATGCGCTAAGTGAAGTTTTCAATATTTATTTCCTGGTTATCATTATCGCTGGCGCTGCCGGGAACTTTTCTGATTCATTTTTAGGCGCAAAGCTGGAAAGAAAGGGCATTCTCACAAATAATCTGGTAAATTTCCTGAGTACGTTATTCGCAGCAGTGGTAGCGGCGGTATTTTGCTTAGTTTTTAGGTTGTAATAGTCTTCTCTGTGTAACAAAGAAATCTATATATTGTAGACAATATGAAATTGCAGTAAAATTCATTAAAATTGCCGGATATAATGCTTGCAGAACCCGGCAGAATTAAAATAAAATTACATAGATGAACCCGACATAAATAAAATAATCATTAAATATTTTGCAAATGATTATTTTATTCATCAAAGGCTCCATCTAACCGCTAAATAACGATAAATTACATAGATGAAACGAATTTTGAAGATAGGTCTGGATTCAGCTGCTCCATTTCCCCTGCATAGCGATTATAACTCAGCTAAGTTTGAGGGTTTTGAGGTCGATATGATCTCAGCTGTTGCTGAAGTACTTGATCTTGAACTTCATTACGAAGTTTCATTATGGGCCACTATCCTCGAAAAATTATACAAAGGTGAATTGGATATGATCTGCTCTGCAGTAACTATGACTCCTTCCAGAAAGATGATCCTGGAATTTAGTCAGCCTTATCTCCAGTTTCAGCTTTGTGCTATTGTAAACCGTGGCGCAGTATTTACTGATCTGAGCGACTTCAGCAATAAAAAAATAGGTATCCGTATCGCAACTGAAGCGGAAAAATATGTGATGTCAGCTTTCCCTTCCAATGTGACAGTACATGCAGAAACAAATAATGAACTCTACAAAAAACTTCTGGCCGGAAGAATAGATGTGCTGATCGACGATTCACCGATCGCGGGCGGATTTCTGCATAAACACAAAACACTGGAAATAGGGATGTTCATGCCCTCAACCGAGTCACAATATGCGATTGCAATGAAGAAAGGTGATGTAACGCTGAAAGACCAGATCAATGAGACTATGGAACTGCTCAAACAGAATGGTACCTACGATAAGATCTTTAAGAAGTGGTTCAGTAACATCAGACTGGTCTGATAATTGTGTAGCATGGAACATACCTATACTGATTTAATGAGTACGTACGCCTATATATTGGACAAGAAGAAAGATAAGGACAAGGATAAGAAGTCTGATAAGAAGGACAAATCCGATAAGGACAAAAAGAAAAAAAAGAAATGCTGCGAGAAATGGAAAAAGGGCAAACGCTGTAGCAATTGCCCTTTAGGGTAGTAATAGTTAATTAACGTAATTTTCAGATTTGTGAACTGATCTTTTTCATTGCATCATACACAATTCCGTTTAACCGCTGATCTGTCCTCACATGACTATCATCGATCCATAGGTAGGTGTTCATCTCAATATCATATATTGCTGTTCTCGGACCATGTCCGGGACCCAGGCTGTCAAAATAGCTGTAACAATCCAGTACAGTGGCACATTTGCAGTACCAATCCTGATCAAGTTCGTAATTTATATTGATTGCCAGATATCTCATTTGAACTGAAATTAGGTAATTAGATCCTTACCCGGAAAAATTTTACGTGAACTCCATTATTCCCTTGGTCAACGGAAGAAATCCCCAAACAATATGCCCCCATATTTTCTTATCTTGGTATATAACCCTTAACTGGAATAGATATTATGGAAAGAATGATTCAGGCCCTGTTTGCTAATGAAGCGGACGCATTTAAAGGTTTGCTGGCTATACAGGAATTAAGTACCGTGAATGATATTTCACTGGGCGAATTTTATGTGCTGTCTAAGGATGAATATGGCTCAACCGCAATCCGTACAGCAAAAGATGAAGCTGAAGGATACAGTGCGATAGGTGGCGGTATTATCGGCGGACTTATAGGATTACTGGCAGGACCCCTCGGATTCCTCGTAGGCATTGGTGCAGGAATGGTTGCCGGAGCAGCAGGCGATACTGCCAGGGCTGAAGGAATGTCGGATTACCTCGATAAGGTCTCGGCAAATATTCCAAACGGCAAATCACTGCTGGTTGCCCACGTGTGGGAAGATTGGGAAACACCAATAGATACAGTTCTTGCACCATTGACAACTGATATACACAGGGTGAATATCGACGATGATGTGTATTCTCCTGCATTAACGGAACTGGATGAACTGAATGCTAAAATCAAACATGCAGAAACGGAGTTTCTATCTGCGGATGAAGCCCATCACCATGAAATGAACGAGAAACTCCTGCTGCTGAAGATCAAGCGTGAGGATATTTTAAGGAAACTGAGCGGCAATGCAGAACACCAGGAAAAACAATATACTACCTGGGTGGAGAACGGACATGGGCACCAGGCTGATCATATTGATCATGCGCTCCACAACAAAGAGAGGCATGACCGTCTTGAAAGCCGCATTGCTGAGCAAAAGGCAAGACTGGAGATGTTGCGCAGGAACAGGTAGTTTTTAATTTGGGAAATTGTATGGCGGCTATTTTTCGACTCAACATTTTGCGAAGGGCAAAATCTTGCAGGCCGAAAAATAGCAGCCATACAATTTTCCTCAGCAGAATATCCTTGCCTGTCTTGCGCATACCTTTCCAGAGGATAAACTTTTCTATCAGCATTGAAGTCTTTTAGGACGCATGCTGAAACCGAACAAGAATCTGACACCCGACCCACAGCCTCAGTTGCCCAATTATAATCTTAGTTAGCTTCTTATTGTATTTATAACTTAGACCAGAAAATGGCTGGCCCATGGTCTCTATATGCTATATCTCCTTTCATTATCATATCTCGCAAAGTAGCGGCACTGTTGCCAGAACAAACCCCATCCAGGCTCGCGATATGCTCTCATTTCCTGTCATTATCATACCTCACAGAAAAGCGGAGCTGTCGCCATAGCAAGCCGCATCCGTGCTATAGATCTGCTCTGAATTTCTAAATACCTTGTAACTTTATTGTGCTAAAAGGTAATGGAATCCTGTTTTTAAAGTAGAATCAAAGGCTTTGAAATTTAAATCTATTAAATTGGTAGATTTAATTGGTTTGTATAATATTATACATTACATTTGAAACAACAAAGCACAATAAATTAACTTATTATCAGCTTAACGCTATGGAATCAACTGTAATTTTTATGCATTCTAACCGGGAGACCGGATCAGAAATGATAAATGGTATTTGCAAAAAATTGCGTTGTTGTTGATCCTCATTTAATTACCGTAAATATTTATTGCCATGTGCTGTTTTCCGGAACTTAGCACTTATAATTTTGAGGTATTACCTCAGGCCAGGTAACTGTACAACCAAAATTTTGATTAAAGTAAAACGAAATTAATGACCTCTTTCAATAAAGCAACTATGACAACGTTTTTTAACAGCATTGTGCTGTATCTGATGGTAGCTACCTCTTCAGCTTCTTTCGCTCAACAACCCATTCATATTGATACAGCTTCTGTAACCAGGCATGGCCCGGAACAAGGATCCTTACTGATCATCGGAGGGAATGTCGGGAATACTCCATCGGTATGGGATAGGTTTGTGGCACTTGCCGGAGGGAAGGACAAAGCAAAGATTGTGGTAGTCACTGCTGCGGTGGGCGATTCTGCTGCGTTTGACCAAAAGGATATCAATGAGATTAAAAAGATCACCGGGATAAAGAGTGTCACGCTTTTGCATACCAGCAGTTTATCAGAGGCCAATTCAGAACGTTTTATCAAACCTATTCAGGAAGCCACAGGAGTTTACTTTTTAGGGGGACGCCAGTGGAGGATCGCTGATGCCTACCTGAATACGCTGACCCATCAGGCATTCTTTGATGTGCTGAAACGTGGAGGAGTAATCGCCGGAAGCTCCGCAGGGGCAACTATTCAGGGTTCTTTTTTATGGAGAGGTGATACAAGCGGAGCTGATGTGCTGGTTGGTGACCATCTGCAGGGACTGGGATTCTTGAAGAACGCCGCAATTGATCAGCATCTGATGAAACGCAACCGGCAGTTTGATCTGGTAGATTTTATTCGTTTTTCACCAAAGCTTATTGGTATAGGGTTAGATGAAGCCACAGCAATTGTGGTACAGAAAGATATACTTGAAGTTGTCGGGAAATCATATGTTGCTATCTATGATCATGATACTATCGTAAAGAAAAATACACCTTTTGTATTACTTCAGAGCGGTCAGAGTTATGATTTGAAAAACAGAAAGATCATCAATCCGGTCAGAGCACCGAGGGCCACTAACTAAAATTAAGATGTTAAAAGACCAAATCAATAGTCAGGATAATGCCTGGAAAGGATATGAAAAGATACTTTTCAGGCTATCATTTATCTATTTCTTTTTACAGGTGTTTCCGCTCGACTGGAAATATTACCGCCATTTGTTCAGTATCAACTGGTTCAATATCAGCTTCGCTGAGCTTTTTCAGGTCGCAAAATATACACCACAGTTTGTATCAGGTAGCTATCATCCGCAGGATTGGGGCTTGGCAACCTTTGCCGATTGGCTGTTTATCCTGGTAGTATCCCTGGTTGGTACAGCAGTATGGTCTGTAACCGATAAGAAAAGTACATCATATACACGGTTGTATGCATGGCTGAGGATTCTCGTACGTTACAGATTGGGCATCGCCGTTATAGCGTATGGGTTTTTAAAATTATTTGCTATCCAGGCTCCATATCCATCTTTGAGCAGTTTGAATACACCTTATGGTGATTTTACAACATGGAAGCTTTTTTCTCTTAGTCTTGGTATTGTGCCGGGATACCAGGCATTTTTAGGGGCGGTCGAATTGATCGCGGGTATCCTGTTACTATTCAGAAGAACTACAGTGATCGGCGCCACGATTATTATCTTTTTTACAGGTAATGTTTTCATGTCAAATTTAGCCTATGAGGGCGGCGAAGTGGTTTACAGCTTCTACCTCGTTACTCTTGCATTGTTCCTGATCGTGTATGACTTACAAAGGATAATCAGTCTGATCATTTTGCATATTCCTGTGGCACCAGCAAAGCCTGCAATCGTATGGAGCAATCAGCTTAAAACCGTAAGACTAGTGCTGAAATCAGCATTAGTGCTGGTTTTCGTGGTGATCTACGGGTTCAGCGCCCATGGTTCTGCAGCCAAAGGTGGTTATCATTTTACGCATCATCCGGGTATTAAAGGACTCAAAGGATTGTATACTGTTGTCGCTTTCAAACTAAACGGAGAAGACAGGCCCTATTCCCTGACAGATTCACTGAGATGGCAGGATGTAGTCTTCGAAAAGTGGGCTTCGTTCAGTATCAAGATTAATCAAGCACAACCGGTATTAAATGATAATGTAGAAAGTATACCAGTGGGAGATGCTCAGAGTTACTTCGAAGCAGCGGGTACCAGGGGAAGGGTATATTATAATTTCAAAGCTGATACGGCGAAACATACGCTGTTATTGATCAATGCATCTAAGCCCTCGGCCGTCTTATCTGATGATGATGCTGCGGCTGCCTCCGGCTTTGGAAAATACACAGCTAATCATGCTTCGACTGCTGCCGGTTCAGGAAATAATGCAACGCAAATCGCAGCTGCCGGGCAACTAAGTTATCAGAAAGGGCCAGATTCTACAATCCTGATCAGTGGAGTTATCAACGGTAATCATATCGAGGCTGTGCTGCAGAAAAACCCGAAGAAATACCTGCTGAAGGCTGCTGAGAAAGGCCGCTCTAAAGGCTTAAAACTATAATACTATTAAAATTCAAAGATATGTCTGATAGTACAACACACTCTGAATCAGTAATCAATAATGAGCCGGATACAAACTCTGAAGCACAAATTCCGACTGGCAAAAATCACACCTCGGAAGCTGCGGCCGGGACAAAACGAGATGCTGATGCTGAAAGCCGGTCAAACCGCAACGCGGAATCTAACTTACCTCCGAGGGTCTGGAAGTCCTATCAAAAGATAGCTTTCCGTATAGCATTTATCTTTTTCATCCTGATGACTATTCCTGAGAACCCCGGGTGGTACACCCAATGGTTTCAGTTCGACTGGACAAGTCTGCACTACCGCGACTTATATGATATCGCAAGGTATCAGCCCGCGTTTATTCGCGGAGCAGGATATTACGGGTATGCAGAATGGCTGGTACTTTTCGCTGTATCTATAGTTGGAGGTTTAATCTGGACAGGCTTGGATAGGAAAAGAACAGAATACAATGTCTTGTACTATTGGCTTACCGTGATCGTCCGCTACCGTGCGGCAATAGGAATCATTGGCTTTGCTTTCACTAAGGTATTGCCCGTGCAGATGCCATATCCTTCAACAGGCATATTAAACACCAACTTCGGTGATCTCACCGCGCAAAAGATTTATTGGTTATCGATCAGCATCGTACCCTGGTATCAGGTATTCGCAGGAGTGGTTGAACTGAGCGCAGGAATATTGCTGTTGTTCAGGAAAACTGCAGTCCTTGGCGCAATTATCCTATTTGGTGCATTGGGAGATATAGTGTATGTGAATTTTGCCTATGACGGAGGTGTGCATGTTTACAGCAGTTATTTCGTGCTGTTTGCAGCATTCATCCTTGCGAAGGAAATGCCTAAGATCTATAATCTGTTTATCCTCGAACGTTATACCGTACCCGTCAACTTTGATCTGAACTTCAAAGAACAATGGCTTAAAACCACGCGGATTGTGCTCAAGACTGGCGTGATATTCCTCTTCCTTTTTGTATTCTTTTATATCCAATTGAATAACTTCCTGTACGATCCATATAAACAGCCTGCTGCAAAAGGTGTTTCCAAATTAAGGGGGTACTATCAGGTTGCAGAGTTTAAACTCAACAATCAGGTAATCCCTTATTCCCCGCAGGACTCGCTGGCATGGCAGGATGTAACATTCGAAAACTGGACAACACTTACCTTCAAACAAAACAGGCCAGTGCCGCTAGACCTGTCCAATGGTGGCGGATCGCCCATGAGGGATATCAACAGAACTTTCGAAATTGCAGGCGTAGGGGGCGGAAGGAGGGTGTTCTACTATGAAGCAGATACAGTAAACCATATCCTTTACTTACAGGATAAATATCGGGATCTCTCTGCATTACGCGCTGGCGGAAAAAAGAAAAAGGGTAGAAAGCAGGCACCCGCAAATCAGCAAGAGCCTGAATCATCTCAACAAAAACATGGTTTGGTAGCTGACCAGCATAAAAAATCAAAACCTGAGCTCGGAAAGGCACAAGCCAGTTTCTTGACAGATGCGCAGGAATATGCCCAGGTAGATCCGGCAGGATTAACCGGCAGACGGCTTAAAGGCATCACAGCAGAGCGTGCCCTCGAAACCGGAAGAAAAAGAATGGTACTGCACTACAGCACAACTGACGGAAAAGAAGTGATCTTAAAAGGCATTAACGAAAATAAAGATTCAGTTTCTGTGATTTTACACCGGGTAAACAGGCAATATGCCTTAAAACCTAGTACCTTAAGTGCAGGAAAATATTAAATGAATACAAAAAACACAGCATACGATGCCATAGTTGTCGGCTCAGGACCAAACGGACTTGCTGCTGCAATCACAATGCAGCAGCAAGGACTTTCTGTACTGCTGATCGAAGGGAAGGACACGATAGGGGGAGGACTAAGATCGGCAGAACTTACGCTGCCCGGGTTTCAGCATGATATCTGTTCCGCAATTCATCCCATGGCAGTGGCTTCGCCTTTCTTTGCATCATTGCCACTTCAGCAGCACGGACTGGAATTTATACAACCAGGACTGCCGGCAGCACATCCTTTTGATGATGGAACAGCCGCATTTTTATCCCATTCACTGGAGGATACAGCGAATGCGCTGGCTGCAGATAAACAGGCTTACCTTGACCTGGTTGGACCACTGGTGCGCGACTGGGAAAAGCTGGTAGGTAATATCCTATCTCCACTGAAATTTCCCAAACATCCGCTGTTACTGGCAGGTTTTGGACTCAAAGCATTGCAATCGGCGGAAATGATTTCCAAAAGTTTCAGCACTGCAAAGGCCAAAGGACTGTGGGCAGGGATGACCGCTCATTCGATCCAGCCCTTGAGTAAGCTCACAACTGCAGCCATTGGGATGGTGTTATCAGCAGTAGGTCATGTCCATGGCTGGCCTGTCCCAAAAGGTGGATCCCAAACTGTAGCTGATGCTTTAGCCTCATATTTTGTTTCTATAGGGGGGGAGATTCAGACTGGCTGGATGATAAAGTCACTCGATGAGCTTCCCAAAGCCAAATCAGTATTATTAGACCTCACGCCTAAGCAGATACTGGAACTATCGCCAGATAAATTTTCCGGCCTTTACAAATGGCAGCTGGGTCATTACAGGTATGGAATGGGTGTTTTTAAGGTCGACTGGGCCTTATCCGCTCCAATACCATTCACAGCAGAAGAATGCCGAAAGGCAGGAACCATTCATATCGGCAATACCTTTGCTGAGATCGCGCGTACCGAACAGCAATCGGCCCGCAATGTACATGCAGAAAAACCCTTTGTATTGCTTGCCCAGTCCAGCTTATTTGACGACAGCCGTGCACCAGCAGGCAAACATACAGCCTGGGCCTATTGCCACGTGCCCCATGGTTCTGTAAAGGACATGACCGAAACGATAGAAAAACAAGTAGAGCGTTTTGCCCCCGGCTTCAGGGATACAATTCTGGCTAAACATACCATGAATACTGCAGAAATAGAAGCCTACAATCCAAACTATATTGGGGGCGATATCAATGGCGGCATTATCGATCTTACACAATTATATACCCGCCCTGCGCTGCGGATCTCACCATACCGGACATCAGCAAAGGGAATTTACATCTGTTCTTCATCAACTCCTCCGGGCGGAGGTGTCCATGGCATGTGTGGTTATCATGCTGCAAAACAGGCACTCAGCGATATTTTTAATCTTAAAATCCCTAATTTCAATTCTAATGACAGTTAAAACTACCCGTTTTACATTACATGAAGACTGGACCGTGGTTATTCTCGGTTCCCTGGTCATCTTTTCTGCTCTTTTCTTTTATGTGGTTCCCGTTCCTGTATATAAATGGAGCACGCCAGCAGAGCTGAACAGCAATGTGCTCAATTCCGGTAATCTGGTAGTGCTGCTGATCCAGCTCATATTCGTTATGGTCGTAGGAAGCATCGGTGCCCTCATCACAGGCAAAGAGGTAAAGAACTTCCTGATCGGTTTCCCTGCAGTCTATCTTCTCACGATACTCGCATTGGTCATCGCAGGCAATAGTTTTATCAAATCTATCAATCTCGAAGCCGTTATCTTCAGTCTCGTAATCGGCCTTATCATCGGTAACTTTTTCAAACTGCCAGCCTGGTTCCGCGATACCTTATCCACAGAACTTTTTGTTAAAATCGGACTGGTACTGTTAGGTACTACAGTGATCTTCTCAGATATTCTTAAAGCAGGTTCACTCGGACTGATCCAGGCACTGGTAGTTGTGCTTTCAGTCTGGTATTTCGCTTTCTGGCTTTGCAAGAAGCTAAAAGTGGATGACGAACTGACGATGATGATCTCCAGTGCAGTTTCAATCTGCGGCGTATCTGCAGCAATTGCAACCTCGGGAGCCATTAAAGGAGATCCTAAAAAACTATCCTACGTCATCTCTATGGTACTGATCACGGCAATTCCAATGATGATCTTTATGCCGTACATCGCTTCGTATTTCCATTTTCCGCAACAGGTAACTGGTGCATGGCTGGGTGGAAGTATTGATACCACAGGAGCTGTAGTGGCTTCGGGAACACTTGTTGGCGAAGAAGCCCTGAAGATCAGTACAATCGTAAAATTCTCACAGAATGTCCTGCTTGGGATTGCCGCCTTTGCTATCAGTATCTACTGGTCATACAATAAAACTGCAAAAGGGGCACAATCTACAGAGAAACCTACCTTAAAAGTAATCTGGGACAGGTTCCCAAAGTTCGTTCTTGCCTTCATCGGGGCATCGGTACTGTTCTCCTTCTTTTTATCTCCGGCCGCTGCCGCACCTGTTAAAGACAGTCTGAAAAATCTGCAGAATGCCTGGTTCACCCTTGCTTTTACGAGTATCGGACTGGAAACAAATTTTAAAGACCTGTTCAAGAACGAAAATAAGAAACCGCTGTATGCTTTTCTGATTGCGCAATTGTTTAATGTGTTTGTTACCCTGGCTATTGCCTGGTTCCTTTTTGGTGATGCAGCGCCGATATAAAGTATTCATTACGCTGCTGATTTTTGTCATTTCAGTGGTGGTTATGATCGTTGTTTCTATGAGCCGAAGCAGGTCGGGCCTTCCAGAGAAATTTGGAATAGGCCGGCCGGCCCCTGCCGCTGAAATTACTAAACTGGATATTGATGTAAGGTCTGATGGGAAAGGATTGCCAGCAGGCGCAGGGAACACAAGAGAGGGTAAGCTCATCTATGAGGCGAAGTGTGTGGCCTGCCACGGGAACGGCCAGAAACTGGAAAGCCCGCTCCCGGGAGAACCGTTGTTTGTTGACTATCCATTAAACGAAAAATCAGCCAGAGCTAAATCTCCCGTTCAACTGGTCATTATGAATGAAGCTAAAAAGAGTAAAGGCCAAAAAAACGCTGCTGAACAAAAGCAGGACAGAGCTCCAAAAACGATTGGAACATACTGGCCTTATGCAACTACGATCTTTGATTATGTAAGAAGGGCAATGCCTTATAATGCACCCGGTTCACTAACTAATCAGGAAGTTTATCATTTGACAGCTTATCTGTTATACCGCAATCATATCATTTCCCAAAATACTATCATTACAGAAAAGTCGCTGCCAAAAATAGTGATGCCTGCAAAAGAAAAATACGTTAATGATGACCGTAAAGGGGGAAAAGAACTGAAATAAAGCCTTGTTCGCCAGGCTATAAATCAAAGCAAGATGAATGAAGAAAATAACTTATTTACTAACCGCAAGATCAGCCGCAGGCTGTTGCTGGGTGGTGCGGCTACAGCGGCTGTTGTACTTGTACAAACTTCAGTAGGTAAAATGGTTCAGGCTGCAGTTCCGGAGTCGCAAGCTCCTCCGCTGCTTACAGACTCCGCTTCAGTAGATAACCCCTTATTAATTCCAGATCCCACAAAAGTGCCCGGGAGAGGACCAAGCGTTTCCGGCATGCCATCTTCATTTGAGCATCCTGAACGTTTACCCTCAGCTACCTCATCAAGAACGCCGCTACAGGATCTTTATGGAACAATCACACCTTCGGCATTACATTTTGAGCGCCACCATGCTGGCATCCCGGTCATTGATCCCCAGAAATACGAACTGGTTATTCATGGGATGGTAGACAAACCCCTGGTCTTCAGTCTGGCAGATCTAAAAAGATTTCCCTCAGTTACGCGGACCTGTTTCATTGAATGTTCGGGGAACTTCCGCTCCGGCAAACAGGAAATGACACCGCAGGAAATCTGTGGATTAACCAGTCAGAGCGAGTGGACGGGCGTAATGCTGTCTACCTTATTCAGGGAGGTTGGTGTCTCTGAAAAAGCCAGCTGGTTCCTTGCCGAGGGCGGCGATGCTGCGGTCATGACCAGAAGTATTCCGGTAAGCAAGGGCTGGGACGATGCAATGATCGCTTATGCACAGAATGGGGAAGCCGTAAGGCCGGAGCAAGGTTATCCGGCACGTTTACTATTGCCAGGCTGGGAGGGGAATACTTCAGTTAAGTGGCTCAGGAGGATCGAGTTATCAGACGCACCTTACATGACGCGTGAGGAAACATCAAAGTATACAGAAAGCGTGAAGGATGGAAAGATCAGGCAGTTCAGTTTTGTCATGGATGCACGTTCGATCATAACTTTTCCATCCTTTCCTGTACAATTGGAACGCGGCTGGATAGAGATCCGGGGCATTGCCTGGACCGGCAGGGGAAAGATCATCAAAGTAGAAGTCAGTGTTGACGCAGGGCGAACCTGGGCTCCGGCAGAATTGCAGGGACCAGTACTCGATAAAGCGCATACTGCATTCCGCTACCTGTGGAAATGGGAAGGCCGGGAAACCGAGATCATGAGCCGCGCGATTGACGAAACAGGATATGTACAACCTTCTTATCAGGAACTATGCGCAGCGCGGGACAGCAAAGGGGGATACCATTTCAATCCTATCACAAAATGGAGGATACAAGGCTCCGGGAAAGTCGTGTTAAGCGACAGCTGAAAAAGAATGTAACATTTCGAACAGTCCCGTATCTAACGCGGCAGAAACAGAAAACCAAACCGTATCTTCTGCTGAAAAATGACAACGTTCGAGGAAATATATAACTTCTATTCACCGCAGATCTTCAGGGTATGCCTCGGCTACACCAATGATCCGGATCAGGCAAAAGATCTTGTTCAGGAGACTTTTATCGCCGTCTGGAAAGGACTTCCGGGCTTCCGTAACCAGTCGCACATCAGCACCTGGATCTTCAGGATTGCCACCAATCACTGCCTTCGCGCAATAGAAGTTGCTAAACGCATGCCCTCTGCAGAACTTCCTTTCAATCTGGCTGAAACCTGGGAAGAATCAAAAGAAGAAAAACTAATCTTTTTATACCGCTGTATCGCAGAGCTGGATGAAACAGACCGTATCATCATCTCGCTGGAACTTGAAGGTTTACCGCAGGCAGAGATTGCATTAGTAGTAGGATTAAGCAGCGGCAACATCCGGGTCAAAATTCACAGGATCAAAGAAAAACTGTCACAAAAATTTAAAGCTCATGGACAATTTAGATGATTTGAAGGCGGTATGGCACACCGCAAAAACAGACAGTCTGCCAAGCTCCGGGGAAATGGTCAGACTGATCAGGAAATTCCGCGGTCAGAAACTGCGCAACAAATGGCTGGTGATCATAATATCCCTGTTATTGACTATTTTATTTGTTGCTATACTGTTCATCTTTCCCTTTAAGCTGATCAGCAGTTTTATCGGCGGAGGATTGATGGCGCTGGGCAGCCTGCTGCTGGCTCTGACAAACATCAGATCGCTGAAAAGATTTTATCGGCTGGATGACTCCAGTAACCTGGAGTTTATTGCCTTCATTGAGCAGACCCGCAAGAACCAGCTCATTTACTACAGGAAGACAATGGTTTTTATCATGCTCAGTTACTCTGTTGGTTATATGTTATATGCTTATGAACTCACCTGGAAACATCCTTCATGGTTTGTTGGCGTTTATGCAGTAATTACCATCTATTGCGCCATTATGTGGTTCATCGTCAGGCCACGGGCCTATAAAAAAGGGGCAGCAAAACTAGACGCTATGCAAGCGAAACATGAAAATATACTCAAACAACTTAAATGATATGAAACGCAACCACATCCCCAAATCTGCTTTATACCTTCTGATTACTGGTCTGTTCTTTACCACGCTCGGGCCCATAACCGCCCGTTATTTCCATTGGTCTGATTTCCTGAGGGGAATAGCCAGTGGCCTGGGACTGATGCTCGAGGTTATTGCAATAATTAAAATACAGCAAAGCAAAAAAGAAAACCGCTGTATTTAAGCTGCTTCATCTAAATTTGTCGGGCCAGTCTACACCACGGTTTAAGCGTAACGCAAAAGAAATCTGGTAAATCCGGCCCGACAAATTGTCGATGATTATTCAAACTCCGCCTGCTCAAATATGCCGCCGGCAGGGGTAACAAACTCGTTTTCACTTTTAGCGATGACAATCGTAGCAACACCGTTTCCGATGATATTGGTGATCGCCCGTGCTTCGCTCATAAACTTATCTACACCCAATAAAAACGCCAAACCTTCGATTGGAATTTTGTGTATAGCAGTCAATGTTGAAGCCAGGATAATAAAGCCACTTCCTGTTACACCTGCTGCACCTTTGGAAGTGATCATCAGGATCCCAATGATGCTGGCCATCTCTCCAAGAGACAAATGAACATTGTACAACTGAGCCAGAAAAATCACGGCCATCGAAAGATAAATAGAAGTACCATCCAGATTGAAGGAATAGCCAGTCGGCACAACCAGACCAACAACTGATTTACTGCAGCCCATTTTTTCCAGTTTCAGCATCAGCGTAGGCAATGCCGATTCAGAAGATGAAGTTCCCAGTACAAGCAGAAGCTCTTCTTTGATATACTTCAGGAACTTGAAAATACTCATTTTATAATAGCTAAGGATTGCTCCCAGGATCAGGAAAACAAACAGGAACATCGTCAGGTATACTGTTCCCATGAGCTTCGCTAAAGGTATCAGCGTTTCCAGTCCGAACTTCCCGATTGTGTAGGCCATTCCGCCGAAAGCACCAAGAGGGGCAAGGTACATCACATACTTCAATCCTTTGAAAACAAGTTTAGACAATACGCCCAGTTTCCCTACAGCAGCTTCACGGTGCTTTGAAAAGTTCAGTATTACACCTATGATGATTGCAACCAGCAGAACCTGCAGCGTAAAGTTCGACAGAAAGAACTGTCCCCAGTCGAACCCGGCCGCGCCCTGTGCCTGTGTATATTTTGATGGATCCTGTTCCTGCAAGCCTGTTTTGCTGATTTTACCCGGCTGGATAATTACCGCAACCACAATACCAATTGCCAATGCAAATGTAGTCAGCACTTCGAAATAGATCAATGACTTCAATCCAATACGTCCTACTTTTTTCAGATCGCCCATTCCGCTTATGCCCAAAACTATAGTCAGGAAAATGATGGGGCCGATAAACAATTTGATAATGTCCACGAAGGTCTTGCCCACAATTTCCATTTTTATTGCTGTAGCAGGGGCGTAATGCCCTAATAAAATACCTGCTATAATAGCAATGAGTACCCAGAAAGTGAGGTTTTTAAAAATGATCTTCATGCGTGAACGTTAATTGGATAGGTAATAATAGCGAAATTTTTAAACTTACGGCCTTAAGCAGGGCTCTGTGCACCGATTATTCCTGTAATAAACATGATAGTTTTAGGCTTTGTGGAAATTACCGGCTGAAATTGTAGCTTTGACTTATGAACCGCCTTGATCGCCTTTCAGCAATACTTATCCAGCTTCAGTCGCGCAGAACTGTCAGGGCCCAGGATATTGCCGACCGCTATGAGATCAGTCTGCGTACCGTTTACAGGGATGTGAGATCGCTCGAGCAGGCTGGTATTCCTGTCATTGGCGAAGCCGGAGTTGGCTACTCGCTGATGGAAGGGTACAGGTTGCCTCCGGTGATGTTCACACGCGAAGAAGCAACTGCTTTTATTACAGCAGAAAAATTGGTGACCAGCTTAACCGATGCCGAAAACAGCAACTCCTATACGCTTGCGCTGGATAAGATCAGGGCAGTGCTGAAGACTGCTGATAAAGATTACCTGGAACATATTGATCACCGCATCGAGGTCGTAAAAAGTAACCGCGGACCGCAATCGAGTTTACAACAAAATAATCTTCAAACTATATTGAATGCCATTGCAAGTAAAAAATTGCTGCAGCTGGAATACTTTGCCTACTACCGTCAGGAACATACCAGGCGGTTAATCGAGCCTATTGGCGTGTTTTATTTGGATAACTACTGGCATCTCATCGCCTGGTGCAGGATGCGGAGGGATTACCAGGATTTCCGTTTTGACAGGATCTACGCTATCTCCATGACTGAGGACAACTTTGAAGATCAGCATCCCTCACTGAAACAGTATCTCAGTGAACAATACAAAGATATGCAGCTTGAGGAAGTCACAATTATAGTAGATAAGGAAGCTTCTTTACATTTGGGAGAACAGAAGTATTATCAGGGTTTTGTTTCGGAGCAGCAATGTCCGGAAGGAGTGGAGATGCAATTTCTTACGTTTTATCTGGAAGGATTTGCACGCTGGTTTATGACCTTCGCCGATTATGCTGTTATAATCAAGCCTGAAGCCCTTCAGGAAAGAGTAAAATCTTTATTTACAGCTATCTCAAAAAAACTGGAGAAAGCATAATTCCTACTGACATAGGGTTGTCACAAGCCTGCTGTTTCTTTGAGTTATAAACCAAAGAACAAAGTTATGTCTGCACCACAAGAATTTTTAAAAGAACTGAATGATGAATCTGTAGTCACCCGCAAAATGCTGGAGCGCGTTCCCGAAGATAAGTATGACTGGCGTCCACATGAGAAAAGTATGTCCATGATGCAACTTGCCGGACATATCGCTGAGCTCCCTTCCTGGATTAGTATGGCCTTCACTACAGATGAACTTGATTTTCAGGCCAGCGCTTACGTACCACCAGCGCTAAACAACAACCAGGATTTGCTTGGCCTGTTCGAAAAATCTTTCGCAGAAGCGAAGGAAAAACTTGAGTCCAATTCTAATGCAGATCTTTCACCTGCATGGCTATTAAAGAATGGGGAGCAGGTACTGATGTCCTTAACCAAAGGAGGACTGATACGTCATGCCTTGAGTCAGACTATTCACCACCGTGCCCAGTTAGGTGTTTACCTGCGTTTGCTGGATATCCCAATTCCAGGAACTTACGGACCGAGTGCCGATGATCCGAGCTTCTAGTACTTAGCAAAAGCTTTAAATCCGGCGGAGGTACAACAAATTTATCCCGCCTGATTTTTATCCTTTCAGTTTCTCATTGGCTAATTTTTCTTTTAACTTAGCGGCATGTCAGTAGAAGAATTAGAAGGATACTTTGCAGGAATTGAATTACCCGAAAGAGTGCAATTGGAGCAGGGGGTAGTTATAGAAGATATTCCTCTTTTTCTGCAATCACACTTCAGTTATCTTAAACGTAATGAGGACTTAAAGTCCGCAGATGTTTTTCTGATACGCTTGCATAAGCTGCATGATAAAATCGAGGAGCTGAACGCCCAAGGGGAGTAATTTTGAGTAGCTAAATAAGCCTAATTCAGATTAAAAGGAATAAACTTTGAATGTGCACTGATCTTAAGCTGAATGATATGCCTCAGTATATCAGCAATATCCAGCTGCACCAGTACGGCTTCGCGTCCAAGCGGGTGTGCCACCAGATCAGCCGGTGCCATATACTTCAGATTGATCTGCTCCTCAGTAAGGCCAAACTCCACAAGTTCAGATGCTGAGATCCTGTAAAACCTCAAAATTTTCCTGAACATCATCAATGTGATTTCCGCCTCTTCAGTTTCCACCTTCTGATAAGAACGTGGAGTAGTTCCCAGTTCCCTCGCCATTTCTTCGATAGACAGTCCCGCAGTTTCCCTAAGCACCTTTATGTTGTATATAAGTCTTCTCATAGTTCAGATAACATTAGAATAAAGCCTTATCTAATTTAGTTTAAATATTCTATAATTACTGCATTTTTAATACAATAAATTATAGAATTCAATTAATGATTAGCATTAAAAATTTTACCATTAACATGTCCAAATATGCCAAGGTCATAAAGCTGTTAGCCAAATATTCTGTACAAGATAAGGGAGGCAGAAAAATAGTACGCATACCTATAGGACATAAGTATCAAAAGATATACTGTAAAGGTATAGACTATGAATACACCCAATAAAAAAGAATTTTTACGACTTGTTAAAAGCTATCTTGATGGAACTGCAACTCCAAAACAAGCCTCTACGGTAGAACAGTACTTTGATCTGTTCTCCACAGAACCAGATATTCTGGATACAGTCGACAAAACCGAGGTCAGGGAGATCCACGACCGCCTCAAATCAGCAATAGACGCAAGAATTGACCAGGAAGATAAATTTCATACCGTTGTACCCTGGAAATACCTATCAGTAGCAGCCAGTATCCTGCTGGCAGCTACGATAGGAATTTACTTTTACGCTTCCAGGCATTCTGAGGTAAAACAGTTTAGTAAACCTGCTATGGTAGCGGATATTGCTCCCGGTGGCAACAAGGCTATTCTTACCCTTTCAAACGGAACCAAGATCTCTCTAAGCGATGCCCGTAGCGGCAAAATCGCCAATCAGAACGGGACCAGTATTGTAAAAACGAATGAAGGACACCTCGTATATCAATCTTCAGCTTCAGCAAATACTGCTGCCGCTTACAACAGCGTAGAAACTCCCAAAGGGGGGCAGTACCAGTTGGTGCTTGAAGACGGAACCAAAGTCTGGCTCAATGCAGCATCTGCATTGAAATACCCACTGGCTTTCGATGGTAAAGAACGCAAGGTAGAACTCAATGGCGAAGCTTATTTTGAAGTAGCCCACAACAAATCCAAACCCTTCAGAGTAGTTACAAATCACCAGGTAGTCGAAGTGCTGGGAACTCATTTTGATATCAATTCCTACACAGATGAACCTGCTACTAAAACCAGCTTACTGGAAGGCAGCGTGAGGGTCACCAGTTTTGGTTCAAATGCGAAGATGGTCATCAGGCCGGGTCAGCAGGCCGTGGTTAGTACTTCGCATCCGCTTTCAGCAATCACTGTTAAAAATATCGATATCGATGAAGCTGTGGCCTGGAAAAACGGATACTTCATGTTTGACGAAGAATCACTGGAGAGCATCCTCCGGAAAATCGCCAGGTGGTATGATGTAGATATCCAGTACAAAGGGCTTGATGCAAAGAACAAACTGTTTTTTAGCGGCACGCTCTCCAGGTACAGTAATGTTTCAAAAGTATTGAAGAAACTGGAGCTGACCGAATCCGTTCATTTCAAAATTGAAGGAAGAACTATCCTTGTGATGCCCTGAAGGTATTAAAATATCGTCCATTCATTAATTATTCATAGATGTGTAAGAACCCGTTCCCGATCATTGCCTCTTATCAGTGTTGCCTGCTTAAACGAGAAAGTATATGATTAACAAACTCAATAGATACAGGTCTCTTGATGATACAACACTTGTTTCGCTGCTGATGGAGGGCGACAGGAAGGCTTTTGATGAAATCTATGACAGATACTGGAAGAGGCTTTACAATGACACCTACAAGCGTCTGAAGAGCATTGAGAAAATCGAAGAGATCGTTCAGGATGTGTTTTCCAATCTATGGACTTCGAGGGGCAAAAGGAATATCCAGAATATCTATCCTTACCTGCTCACTGCAGTACGCTATCAGGTTTTCATGTTATACAAAAAGGGGAAAGCCACTCCAGAATTTGAGGAACCCCTGGAGCATATGGTCTTGTCAACCCTTCAGGCAGATTCCCTTTTCAACGAAAAGGAATTGAAAGGTTGTATCCGGGTATGGATGACCATGCAGCCCGATAAACGCAGGGCGATCTTTCAAATGAAATATGTGGATGAAAAATCTACCAGAGAAATCAGCGAGATCCTTGGCATCTCCCAGAAGACAGTACAAAATCAGTTACTTACATCTTTTTCAAGTCTGAGGGACTTCCTCAGCAAAGCAATGATTATTCTCAGCGTTTGCCACCTTGGCTAATACGGACAAACGAGCCTCAAAATATAATTATATGTGTAATTATAAACATTTATGAATCAAATTTAATTTGATCTCATTACTTTTACTATAAGCTTTAGAAAAAAATTAAAAAGAATCTTACATCATGATAGGAGAGTGTTTCTTTTTTGACGACTTATAATAAAACATAACATATGGAAAACATCGAATTTTCAGAAGCTGTGGATGCATTTTTGGCAAATACAGCCAATTCATGGCAACAATTTATTGTAGAAGACTATTGTCACTATTGGAGGTACAACTGCGATATCTCAGAAATTTATGAGGACGCAAAAGCTAAGGGTATCAGTGACCGCGTATTCCAGCTCATCGCCAGGATGTGGGACAGTGCCAAGCCATAATAACCTTGACTCGCTCTCTCCGCTCAGATAGTGATTGTCGGAGCAGGGATGATTTATTTTTACCTAGGGCATATTTGTATTCACCTAAACAATATGCTGGTTTACCTAAAGAATGGGGCTTTAATGTGTTAAAGGATTTAATCCTTAGAAAAAATATTCCTTATATGTTTAGGAGATTTGATCGCCATCACACACATATATATAAAAGAGTTTCCATCTAAAAAAAACCAACCTATGGAAAAATTAGAATTTTCAAAAGCTGTAGATGCATATCTGTCAAAAACAGCTAGCTCCTGGCAAGAATTTATGGTTGAAGATCACTTCGACAGCTTCAGGTTTGGACGAGACGTCCTGGACTTCTTTCATGAGAGTAAAGTAAATAAAATCAAGAAGCGGGTGTATGATGCTATCATTAAGAAAATAAGAGAAACCGAATCGTAAGAGCATAGTTGAACATGAAGGACTGCTCATCCGTTAACCCGGATGAGCTTTATTGTTTTATTTGTTTATTATGTTCCTCTTTACTTGTGATTGACCTGTATTTTTCTGGCGAAACATCCATCGTCATTTTGAAGATTTTGGAGAAATGATAGGGATCAGTGTAGCCCACTTCCCTTGCTATCTCATTAATTTTCAGGTTTGTTATGTTCAGTAATTTAGAGGCGTGCTGTACCCTCAGTTGTGTGAAATATCCAATAGGTGAGTACGCTGTCTCTTTTTTAAAAATGTTTGAAAATTGCGAGGTAGAATAGCCAAATTTTTGGGCTAGTTTACTTAAAACATATTTTTCTGAGATATGCTCTTTCATGAATTTTATCACATTATCAGACAGTCTGTTAAATTCTTTTTTGATTTCCTGTATATCATAAATCATTAGCGCAAGGATTCGTTGTAAGCTAAGGTTAGCATACATGATTCGATCATGGCTAGGATCATTTTCCAGGGTCTCTATTAAGTCATCAAGCAGCCTGTATACTTCTACCATATTATTTACATATGAAGGTCTCTGGCACTTCCGTAACGCGGGCTGGTCACAAAATTGAGAGATGTTTTCACCGCCGATCTTTATCCAGTAAATACTCCAGGGATCATCTGCATCAGATTTATATTGAGGCTGCTCATTTTGCAGCATAATAAAGAACTGACCCGGTGATACGTCAAATGTATTGATCTCAGTTCTTAGCGTTCCTTTGCCGCAAACGCATAAAATCAGTAACATTTCAGAACATCCGGGCTCATTTATGCGGAAGTCTTCATCTGCCTGAGGATACAGACCTATTTCACGGATCAATAAATGGCTGACATTTGTTCTATCCTGTATGTTTTGTTGCATTACATTTTCAGGAATTATTATCGACTTCCTTCCCTGGCACAGCCAGTATTCTGAAGTTCTAATCTCTTTTTTATCAATGCTCATATCTTTTATTTGATGTGAAAGATTTAGATGAATCGTAATATAATACATGCAATTCGTAAGCATTTCCATTGTGTAGATTTTTATTGATCGCGATATTTACTTATAATAAAAATTAACCAAATATCATCCTGATTTCTAATCATGACTTATGAGTAAGCTGATCAAACTCCATCTGCTTGATAATGTACTGATTGCTACTGAAGATATTCCTTCGGGTGAGCATCTTCAATTCCAGGGCATGGAGTTTTACTTTGCCAAACCTGTGGCAATAGGACATAAAATTGCTGCTCTATATATTGAAGCAGGGGAGAGGGTTATTAAACATGGAGTAACTATAGGTTGTGCTACTACAATGATCCAAATGGGCGATCATGTACACCTGCACAATATTACAAGCGACTATTTACCTAAAAATACCAATAAATAACAATGTGCTGGGGAAGCCAACCCCAGTTAGTAACCAACCATCCACCCAACCAGGTCTTGTAATGAGACCTGGTTTTAAACCATTTAGACATTTACTATGAATCATTTCCAATGGGAAGGCTATCTCAGAAAAGACGGCCGCAAAGGTATCCGTAATTATATTGTTGTTGTGTACAATACAGAATGTACTCATCATGTAGCGCGGGCAATAGCATCACCATTTAAAGACCATCCTGTGCAGCTCATTAATATGGCCGGCAGCAATCTCAATGACAATTCAGACATTATGATGAATGCTATATGCATGCATCCTAACGTAGGTGCAGTGTTACTTGTTGCATCAGGTTCTGAGGGTTTTGATTTCAACAAGCTCGAAGGGCAGGTAAATCAGTCGGGCCGACCTGTAAATAAAATTGTAATACAGGAAGCTGGAGGAACACAAAAAGCGATTGATGCAGGTCTCGACTGGGTAGACTGGTGCCTCGGAATAGTGGATATTGCATTCATGGTACCTATGACTGTTGATGATTTGATAATAGGCACAATTAGCGGCGGGAGTGATGCTACAACCGGAGTCACTGCAAATCCAGCTCTGGGTCGTGCATGCGATAAGTTGATCTCTAATAATGCTACAGTAATTTTTCAGGAAACGGGAGAGATGATTGGCCTAGAAGCTGTTCTTATTGATCGAGCAGCAAATCCTGCAATTTCAGAGCACTTAAAAAGATCTTTAGAGAACGCTGCAAGTAATTACAGATTGATAGACAATGAAAGTATTGTCCCTGGCAATGCTAGCGGTTATTTAACTACTGATGCAGAAAAATCCATGAGTATTTATTGTAAGGTTGGCGGGTCCCAAATCAGTGGATTGATAAAGCCAGGTGAAAAACCCTCTAGGCCAGGTTTGTATCTGATGGATGTCAACCCCGGGGACAAGAGTGTAAGGGCGCTTGTAAGTAAAAATGTTTCAGTGGGCATTGTTGAAATGATCGCCAGTGGATGCCACATGATAATTTTTACGACCGGCAGCGGATCAGTTGTTGGTTCTGCAATATCACCTGTAATCAAGATCTGTTCAAATCCGCAAACCTATGAGCGAATGAAGGGTGATATGGATATCAACGCCGGTGATATTTTACATGGAGAGATCACCATTGAAAAAATGGGGAATAATATATGCGATGGTATTCTGGCGGTTGCTGCAGGAATACCTACCTGTTCCGAAGGTATGGGCCATCAGGAATTTATGCTTACTTAATAAATATGTTTGTACCTTGTGTTTGCGAGTTTCAGTACGTCTAAAGATAATAGAAGGAGGGTGATCATATTATTATGATGCACCCTCTCAGTATTGGGTATAGATATTATTAATATCTAATTGAAATAGTTGACCTGGAAAATCCCAAATGCATCCGTGCCCGTAGTCGTTCCCATCAACCCTCTGATTACCAGCGAAAGCGTTTTGTATCTATTTGTAGTGGCATTAAACGTTAATGTGCTGCGCAACGTATTTGTAGCGGCATCTCTAACCTCAAATATGTAACTTGTTGATGCTGTTTTTGAAGCGTATTTTTTGAACTCAGATATGCCTTTATACGCAAGAGCAGAAACTTCATTTGATGCAGCAGCTCTGATTGTAATATTCAGTGGTGTACTGTTTGGGGACAAGTTTACAAAACGAATGTATACTGAACTATCCGGGCTGAGTACCGAAGATTGGATGTATGGGAGATTTTTCTCAGCCCTGAATATCGTGTCAATTGTTGGCGATTGCCCAGCGATATATAAGCTGTTGATAGATTGCAACTCAACTGATCTTATAAATAAAGTTTTTGTTGTATCCGTGGCGCTAACTACAGTAACTGTATTTTGACCTCTAAAAGCTCCATAAACGCTGCTTGATCCATATCCCAGATCTGATGCTTTAGAATATGCAAATCCACTTCCTGCACCTGGATTTACTCTTACAGCTCCTGTTCCAACAGCAGCATTGATGACTGTAATGTTAGCTGTTGCTTTGATCTCATCATTATCTTTCTCACAGGCTGCTCCTAAGAAAAGAAGTATAACAGCAGTCACACTTAGTAAGTTTTTTTTCATTTGTCAGGTTTTATTTGTTCGAATTAGGTTGGTTGGTATTAAATAGACGGTACTCCTTCATCTATACAGTATAATTCATGGAGTAAGTCTCCCAAGATGATTGAAAAATTGTAGGTTTCTATCATTAATGCCAGTCTGGATGGCTAAGCACATTTATAAGAAACAATCTTTTATATAAGATGGGATTTCATCATTACTACATATACTATCCATGTACAACATATGATGACAGACAAACGAAGTTTACTAATTATAGGCCTGCTTTTCAATCTTGCAACAGGTCTTAAAGCGCAGGTGGCCAAAATTCCTTTTGAAATGATCGGGCCACATCTTTACATCAAAGTACAAACCAGCAAAAGCGATACACTTAATTTTCTTTTTGATACGGGTGCAACTGGTGGAACCATTGATTCGTTAACTGCTGAAAAAGCTGGTATAGATCAACTTCATCGGAAAGCTGTTTCCGTAGCCGGCTCTGGAGGTGTCAGGAAATATACAATGGCAGAAAATCAGATCTTAAAATTAAATAATTTTGAGGTCAGGAATGTGAACCTGGTTTTTAGCAGACTTAAGGTCATTTTCTGCTGATCTCGGAACTAAGCTGGATGGTATTATAGGTTATGAAATATTAAATCAGTACACCACAACGATAGATTTTGATCAAAGTCAAATTTGCCTGTACACAGATACTAAATCTGTAGATACCATCGGATACACTTCCATTCCTTTTGAATTTAACAAAAACGTAATGATCCCGCGCTTTCCCATATCAATCACCCTGGATAATGGCGAAAGCTTCAGTGGCAGGGTAATGTTTGATACGGGTAATGCTTTTTCATTATTGGTAAGTGCGCCATTTAGCAAATTTCACAATTTTAATGAAAAGCTTGGACTTACAGAGACGACAAGTGGGCGGGGGCTGCATGCTGTCACCCGGGATAGGGTAGCAAATATCCAGGCCTTGAGTTTTAATGGTTTTAAGTTTGGGAAGATGGGTATCAGATTAACTGTTAATGATCAGGCAGAACCAAAAGACGGCTATCTTGGCATCCTGGGTATTGAAATTATAAAGCGGTTCAATGTGATTTTAAATTATGCTCAGAAGCGGATTTACCTTAAGCCCAATCATTTGTATCAAGACTCTTTCAGCCTGGCAGCTTTTAAAAAAATTGGAGATCCGGCAAGTATAACATTTTTAGAAAACAATAGAAGTAAATCTGGTATCCATACCACTTCTTCCGGACTTCAGTATGAAGTCCTGAAACAAGGAGATGGCCCAAAACCTACGCTATCGGACCGGGTCGCTCTTCATTACAAAACAACATTGGTAAATGGTACTAAACTCTGGAATACTTATGATGACCAAAAACCCTGGATACACCACCTTGATAAAACTATTGAGGGAGTAAAAGAGGCAGCGCTTCTGATGCCCGCTGGTTCCAAATGGAAATTGTACATCCCGGCTGCTCTTGCTTTTGGAGAATCTGGTTATGAACAAGTTCCGCCGGGCGCTGCATTGATCTATGAACTTGAAGTGCTGAACTCTGAAAAATAAGCCGGACATGAAAAATTATTTAATAGCTATTCTGGTTATGTTAATAACTGAAATGACAGTAGCACAACCAAATCAGAGCCGACAGTTAAAGCCTAACTGGTATAATCTTGATTTGGAAGCAGACAGTGTGTTTGGCATCAGTATAGAGAAGGCGTATGGACAACTTTTATCCATTAAAAAAGCTACTCCAGTCGTCGTAGCAGTCATAGATGGAGGATTGGATATCAACCATGAGGATCTAAAGAATGTAATCTGGACAAACGTCAAAGAGATACCGGGCAATCACAAAGATGACGATAGTAATGGCTATGCGGACGATGTACATGGCTGGAATTTTCTCGGATCCGGCAAGGAAGATTTTGAGTATGATAATGATCTGATTGTAGTTCAGCTAAGGAAATATAATCGAATGTTCGGTGATATGGATAGTACTTTAATCGCTAAAAAAGACTTACCTGAATATAGAATTTACATTGCTAAACGCGAAGAATTAAAAAGCAAACTGGATAAAGCCAATCAAAACATTGCCAGCCTGAAGCAGTTCTTGGAAGACGTAAATGCTATCTTGAAAAAAATCAATAAAGACAAGCCTGATATTGAAGATTTTAAGAATTTTGTGCCTACAAATGATGCTGAAAGAAAAGCTCAATATTTTATGGTAGGCGTGTTGAAAAAAAATCCTGATCTGGAAGGCTATATGGATCGTGTTAAAACACAACTTAAGGACAATGAAATAGATGTTCAATATCATCTGAATTTTGACTATGAACCAAGGGCTAAATATGCTGGGGAATTTGCTGAATCAAGCGGAAAATCATATGGAAATCCAAATGTGTCTGGTAATGTTCCTCCATCACACGGCACACATGTAGCGGGAATTATTGCTGGACAGCGCAACAATAATATCGGTATTGATGGAGTTGCCGATAAAGTACAGATCATGGCTATAAGGGCTATACCTGATGGTTATGGATTGGATAGAGACCAGGCAAATGCGATCCGTTATGCTGCCGACAATGGTGCTAAAGTGATCAATATGAGCTTTGGTTTAAGTGTAGCACTGGATCGTCAGTTGGTCAAAGATGCTGTGAACTATGCTTTGTCCAAAGATATTCTTTTTATACAGGCTGCGGGTAATGGTCATGACAATTTGGATCTTAGTACCAGTTACCCAAACCGGCAGACAACTGAAGACCAGAACTTTGTAAATTCTTTCATCAAAGTAGGGGCGTCTGCTTATAGTGACGATGATAAACTTGCAGTTTCTTTTTCAAATTATGGTAAACAAAGTGTCGATGTCTTTGCTCCCGGTCTTGGGATCAACTCTACCATTCCAGGAAATAAATATGAAGCACATAGCGGAACGAGCATGGCTGGTCCGGTTGTCACAGGTTTGGCAGCTGTAATTAGAGAATATTATCCGAAGTTGTCTGCTCCGCAAGTTAAAGAAATCATTATGAAGTCAGTGATCAAAAGAAATGCACTTAAGGATTTATCAGTAAGTGGCGGAGTTGTGAACGCTTACGATGCTTTGAAACTGGCAAGTACATACTAATATTATAACTTATCCTGGAGATACCATTCAGTCCATTTTCTGATATAGCTCACCTGATCCTGAAGATATCCCGGATGAGAGCGGTCAGCAAAATGTTTATAATCAAATGCAATGTGATATATCCAAAATGCAAATCCAAAGTACGGAAAGACCTCGATTTCAATAGAGGTAAGTGGCCTTACTTTGGTATAATTTTTTATCAACAGAAAAAATGCCCGGTTAGCTTCCTCGTGTGTAATTCTTGAATGCATCAATTGAAGGAAATAGTGAGCATAGAAGGATACCAGATCATTGATCAGATATCCTTCACCACAAAGCTCAAAATCAAAAAAAGTGACATGTCCATGTTCATCAAAATGAAAGTTGTGTGGTAGAAGATCATAATGACAATATCCATAACTGCATTGGTCCAAATCAATATCCATAAGTTTCATCTTGATTCGTTCAGATAACCTAATCAAGTAATTATAATCTTCGTGGAGGTCTGCGAAAGCTGTTTTAATCTTTTCTAAGGAATTAAATAGCAAATTATCAATACTCAGAGGCCTCCGTTTATGCTTTAATTGTAGCCGCGCAGTTATGTTGTGCATAGAAGCAATTTCTCTTGCAACTGCAGCTACCTGTTCTTCATTCATGTAATAAGACACTTGCCCGGGCGCACACGAATAAAGTACACCAAAGGCTGATCCCTTTTGACTTTCAAAAAATATGATATCAGAACCTTTGTTATTTTTGATTGGATAGGAAACACTAACACCTCCTTCATGTAAACAATTCAATAATTCTATTTCAGCACTGACCTCTTCCGGATTTGTATGCATCGCCGAGTAAATTTTTAGTATGTATTTAAGAGATTTTGTCTCTATCATATAAACCTCGCTGAGTTCATTCATTAATAAGAGACAATTGATAGGAGTTATCCCATAAGTGTCCTGAATTATTTGCTGGAGATTATGATCAGAAATTATAGTGTACTGGGCTTTCGTTGTTTCCATAGTTGAATTTACGTTCATTGAATCAGCTTTTCCTGGGACAAAAGTTACAGTTATAACTGGATGGGTTTAAAATTTCGTTATGAATGTTATATTTTAGCAGATATGGAAAAGCAATTGTTAGAAGAGCTCGTTCAAATTCGCCGTCATATACACCAGAATCCTGAATTGGGTTTTGACGAGATTAAAACATCCGCACTGGTACAAGAGCATTTGAAGAAAATGGGAATTCCTTTTGATATTCTGGCAAAAACTGGGGTGTTAGCAACTTTGAGAAAAGGGGAGGGGCCAACCATTGTTCTCAGGGCAGATATGGATGCCCTGCCGCTGCAGGAAAAAACAGGCTTAATATTTAGCTCTCAGATTGAAAATAAAATGCATGCTTGTGGACATGATCTTCATACTACCATGTTGCTCGGAGCAGCTTATTTACTGAAGGATAAAGAGTTCCAGGGTACTGTGATGTTTCTTTTTCAGCCTTCGGAAGAAGGCAATTTGAGAAGTCCTGAGCCCGGTAAGTCCGGTGGACAAATCATTTCAGAGACTGGAAGGTTGAGCGGCGCAAAAGCGATTATTGGCCTTCACGTCAATCCCCTGATGCCAACAGGTACTTTGGGTTATACTGAAGGTGAAGCGCTCTCTAATGTGTGTAATTTCATAATTACTGTAAAAGGTAAGTCAGGACATGCTGGTGCATTGGAACATGTAATTGATCCTGTCCTGATCAGTAGCCTTCTTATTGTGTCTGCACAGTCTATCATATCACATACTGCACCTACACAGCCGGCGGTACTTGCCTTTACAACCACAGAAATCGTTGGAGAACCTGCATATAATATCATTCCTGAAACGGTAATACTTAAAGGTAGTTTAAGGGTGCTAAGTTTAGATACGTACAACCTTATCGTGAACAAATTAAAAGCGTTGATGCATGGCATGGAGATTTCTCATGAATGTGCAATTGATATAGAGTTTACTGCTTATTATCCAAGTCTACTTAACAATTCTGATTTGAACAATGCATTATCATCTGTGCAGCGAAGCGTTTTCGGTGATAATACTATACAGCAGGCAGGGCAGTTGATCGCGGAGGATTTTGCGTTTTACTCCAGGCAAATACCCGCCGTGTTTTATTTTCTGGGAGCGGGAGTAGAGGAAGCTGAAAAGTACTTCCTGCATCACCCTAAAGTGATGTTTAATGAGGATTGCATTCCATTAGGATCAACTTTTCTTTGTGAGAGTGCAGTGAAGCTTCTCTCTTAAAACAAAGGAGGCGGGACATCCATCCCGCCTTACCCTCATGCTCATCACTCAAAAAAACAATATAATTAACCATGACTGGTTAATACTTTACAACTCCATCAAGATCACCCCAACTAGGGCAACAAGTGTCAGCATTATATTCACTTTAAAATGTTTGTACCAGCCAAGACGGGCAAACAATCCACCACATGCACATGGATGACGATCGTAGATATGGAAAACTGCACCACCCACATATAGCGTAAACAGGATCATGAGGAAGAGAGAGGCATACATACCGATCAACCTTGTTTGTGGTAGTAACAGCAGGCCTACAATTGCGAATTCCACCAGAGGTAAAACATACATTAGAACCTCACCTACCCATCTTGGAAAAACCTGAGTAATCATCGCCTGTTTAAACTTATGAAAATTGAACAATTTAGACAAAGCTGTATAAGCCCAAAGTATGATCATTAGTCCGGTAAAGAGGATGATAAAAGGATGTAGGTTCATAATTTAATCTTTTAAAGGGTTAACATGTAATCATTAAAAAAGTCAAACTTTGTCTGCTTCAATAGTACCAAGTTAAGGCAGAAATGGCGAAAAAAAAGGGACAGATGACCCAATCGACTGGTCCACTGTCCCTGCTGGGAGCGGTTATTTTTTTAAGCTATTATATTCTACGCGTTCTGTTTCTAATCCGGTTTAAGGTTTTTCTGGATATACCCATGTAGGCGGCAATGCTTTCTACCGATGCTTTTCTAAATAGTGCCGGGCAGTCCTTAATCAGGTGCAGATAGTTTTCTTCCGGAGAATAAGCTGCAAACTCCAGTATCCTTTTTTCACTCATTTTTTGGTACTCATGCATAACTTTTCTGATATACTCATTTGATTCCGGGAAGAGCCGGATGATTTCGTTCACATTGTCAAAAGAAATAGACAACAGAACACTTGGTTCCACTAATTCTATATAGGTTTCGGAAGGAACCTGATTAAAAAAACTGTTTATTGAAACCATTAACTGGCCTTGGTTCCAAAACCAAAACGGCACTTTTTTTTCTTCCTTGAAAATCACGCCCATCGCGGCGCCTTTTTCGATAAACCAAGCCCTGTTAGAGATTTGACCAGCTCTTAGGATCAACTGACTTTTAGCATAATATTCCCTCTTGATCATTTCGTTGAGTTTTTCCTTTAACTCAGCGCGCAAAGGATATTTTCCAGCTAGCAACTTGAACAATTCCTCATTTTCCATTTCATACGATAGTTTAAATTTAACAAAATGTTTAATTATCTGCTGATTTGTATGAGCAAGGCCTGGCCAAACTCCAAATCAATAATAAAATAAATCAATATTTTATTTGTTACGTGGGGGCCATCAAAAGTGAATCCATAGGCTATTGAATAATTAATGATCAACAAAATACGAAAAATATCTTTTACTCAAATTATTATTTATGCAAAATATAGTAACATATTGTTACCAACATTCGGTTGTGTCTTATCATTATTATTAATTTATAGCATAAAAGTCCACTATTCCTCGAAAAAAGAGGATTTTTGTCCTTAAAGCAAAGAAAAATGTTAATTTAAAAATTACACCTATAACTGAGGCGAGATCAGCTGTATGTTAATAATCTATTGTCTGTTTGCCGCCATGTAACTTACTTGTTTTGTTTTTCCAGGCGAAAGTTCCTGTAAGTCCTTCAGGTAAAGTAATATCACCAGTAATACCATTATCACCACTTCGTTTTAATTTTACTGTTATCTGCCCCAGGGGATGAGGCATTGATCCTTCCGCAACAGTTAATTTACCCATTGCTGGTTTAATTAAAACTTTGCTGAAACCAGGAGCATCGGGCATGATTCCACATATTGTTGCAAGAAAATCATAATTAGGACTTGCGCTCCATGCATGGCAGTCTGACCGTGTAGGTTCTGGTTTTTCAGCAAAAGTGGTAAGACCAAGTTTAAGCATATCTCTCCATGGTGTTAGCTGCTCATAATAGATATCTTCCAGGCCTGCTTTTTTCAAGGCCTGGGTCAAATAAAATCTGTAGAAAAATGTAACCTGACCAATGGATTTATCCTCCAGCAATTTCTTCATCATACGGGGCACTTCATTCTGTGGCATTGCGCCGCTCAACACTGCCCATATTCCGCCATGCTGGCTGTAACTCAGTTGTTCGGGAGTATCTGCAATTAAGCCTTTTTCTGCGTTGAAGCATGACATGAAAGTTGCTTGATTTATTTCGGATGCCTGCGTTTTGAAATTCTCAGCCTCAGCAGTGTATTCAAAGGCTGAAAATAGGTCTGCAGCCTGATTTAGCGTATACGCGTATTGTAAAGTTAGGATCGATGAATTTCCTTTGTCAGCGCCTGGAGGAACACCCCAGCCATTAAAGTTATCCCAATCAACAAAATTCCACCATGTTAATGCTCCGAGCATTTTTTTGTCTTTATCCATTCTTGTGCGGAACCATTGAAGTATCTCACTGATTGCAGGAATGAATTGTTTAACAAAGGCATCATCCTTTCGGTGCAACCAATAATCGTGTACCATGGATACCCAGAACAGCGAGAAAGGAGGGATGATCTGCAGTCGGTTACTTGGATATCTACCCTGTGTTAGTCCTTCCGGATTTCTTGAATGGTAAAAGTCAAGTATCGATTTTTTCATCAGCCTGTCATCACCACTCATATACAGGGAGATCAATGCCTGAATGCGGCTATCTCCGGTATACTGAAGCTGTTCGTAATACGGAGTATCATAATACTGGTCTCCGGCACAAAGCTGAGCGGTACGCCATCCTACATTCCATATTTCCTTCAGTGTAGCGTCACTACTGGAGAAGGATGCTTTCATCTCCAATGGATATCCCGTCTTCATTACATATATATCATTAATCATTAAGGGTTCATCTTTAGTAATTATGTCTAATTGCAGGTAGCGGAAAGATCTGATCCACAAAGGGCGGAAATTCCTTTTTTCACCTCCATCAGGTAAAAAAATGTCTTCATTTCCTTTGATTGCTTTATTAAGAATTTCATTTCTATTTCCTTTAATACCCTTGTCATCAAACAGGGATTCAGCATAAGTTAATTTTACAGATGCACCCTGCCCCCTGGAAGTTATTATTTCTGGATATCCGGTGGTATTCACTGAATTGTCCAACAATACGCTTACAGTTTGATTTGGAGGAATCGTCAGTGGAGTCCTGCCAATTAAGAAGTTCGTTCCAGCAAAGGTACCAACAGCCCTTCGTAAGAATGGAAATCTGGTCAAAGTTTCCTTAAATACCGGAATCGTTCTAGGAGATAAAGTCCACCTATTGTCAGTTCCGTAACCTACCGGATCCGGATGTACGATTTGCAACGACGTTTCCCAGGTGCTGTCTTTGAAATCCGGTTTCTCCCATCCCCATGGATAAAGTGACGCATCGACCCGATCGCCTGGGCCGACTACCATGTAGGCACCCAGTTTCTCCCCATTATTCAATGAGCAGGGGGAATAGGCATTGCTTTTTAAAACTTTCCAGCTCGAATCGGTATTAACGATCTTTTCAGACTCTCCGTTGCCCTGAATAACAAATCCTGTCTGATTTGATATCTGAGCTACTGCAGCCAGATCTCCCATATTCCAAACCAATGCGGCAATAGTGTTATTTCCTTGTTTTAGAAAAGGGGCAATGTCAACTGACTCAAAATACCAGTTGAAAAGATCACCTCTTGCCGGGCCGGAACAAACGGGATTTCCATTAACATATAGCCTGTATTTATTGTCAGCTGTCACATGGATCAGAAATGATTTGGGTACTTTGTTCAGATTGATTGTCTTTCTGAAATGATATACCCCATATTCTCTTTGCTGGGTTTTAGGGTGCGTGATCCAGAATGCTGGCCAGGCACCTTTGAGTAGTTCTGGTTGTATTTGTGAATTTTGGCCCATAGTCACGTTACTGCTAATGATTAAGCAGACTGTAATTAAGTTCATTTTAAATTTCATAGGTCCTACGTTTAATACTTGTTTGTATAACAAGAAGGTCATATTTGGCATGCTACATCTACAACTTATATGCGTAAAATAGCGCGACTAATGTAAGTAATGTTTTAACATTTAAGTACTTAACGCAGGAAATAAAATGGACAACAACGTTATTGATTTCTAGATTTTTAGCAAAATCTATTATTGGAATTCTTTAAATGGTTTTAGTAGTTGCGCAAAATAATTTTAATATTTTTCTTTCGGTGCGTATTTTACGCTGGCAGTAATTAATACTCACGGATTCTTACATTGCTTGAATGTACTGTTGCAATAAATCCTTTGTAATAATCGTGAGCAAATACTTTTGCGTTTTTATTTCTCACAAAAAAATCACCTTCGCCAATCTGGATATCCTTGAAGGGATATTTCTTCCAAAAACTTTTGCGATAGGCGAGGGTAGCCCCACACAGCCAATTTTTTTTAGCACTGCTGCTTTTTGTGAAATAGTATCTATTGTCATTTACGGAATAAAATTGTACATGGTTAAGCCCGCATATATCAGCTTCGGTGTTTAATAAAACATTTACCTGGTGGCTAATCCAATTTGAAGCGTACCAGTCATCATCGTCCCAATGTACAATAATGTTTCCTGCTGCTTT
>NZ_JBEVDX010000090.1:0-22591 GCF_040513095.1 Pedobacter sp.
AAAGAATGCAGCAAAATCAGACCTTTTGTTGAAGATAAAAACGAGGAGAATATGGACAGGCTGGAAACCGAGTTAAATAAAATACTTTAAGAACAAAAATCAGTTGAATAGGAAACCTCCTTCCAGTTATCCATTTCCATCCGTAATTGCTCTATTTTCGCTTTAGCACGATTAAAGGCATCACTCCCAAGGAAAAGGTTAACAGCAGGTTCCAGGCTGTCAACCAATTTCAGAAACACATCGGCAATCTTATCAGGATCGCCCAACTGGGCACCGTCCATATTGCTCATCTTTTCGTGGTAATCGCGTAAATATAGATAATCCTTAATCTGGTTTTGGTTGTAGGCGATTGAATCTGGCTTGGCAAAATTAGTCCTGAACCATCCGGGCATCACATTGGTAACATATATGCCTAAAGGTTTTAAATCATTTGCCAGGGCTTCAGTCAGTCCGCTCACAGCGAATTTGGCCGCGCAGTACATCGACCAGCCCATACCCGGCGCAAAACCTGCGATCGAAGAAATATTAATAATATGACCTGAACGCTGACTTCTCATATAAGGAAGTGCCTGTTGAACCACCCTTACAACTGCGAAAAAATTGACTTCGAAATTTTCATTGATTTCCTCAGCACTGAGTTCCTCCAAAGCACCACCCAATCCATACCCGGCATTATTAACTATTACGTCCAGCCTGCCAAATTTCCCAACTGTTTGCGCAATGGATGCTGAGATAGATGCTTCATTTTTCAGGTCCACTTCTAAAGGTAAAAATCTATCACCTGTTTCTCTAAGTTCTTTAAATGAAGCAATTGTTCTCGATGTTGCTGCTACCTGATGACCCTTTGATAGTAATTCTTTAACCACTGACAAGCCCATTCCTTTAGATGCGCCTGTGATATACCAAACTTTTGAATTGCTCATAACTTCTTTTTTATAAATCAAAGTTACCTTACATGCAGCGCTCAAATTTGTACTATACAAACCAGAATTTGTCAAATTCAAACCCACCTAAATGCAGAAGGGCTCATCGTGGTTTGTTTTTTGAAAAAATTATTGAAGTGTGCCTGATCTTCAAAACCGAGTACATAGCTTATTTCTGCAATGTTCCAGTTGCTGTACCTTAGCAGTACTTTCGCTTCGGCAGTTAGTCGCTCAAAAATCAGATCTGTGGTTGTGCGCCCGGTGGTTTTCTTTATCGCGCGGTTAAGGTAATTCACATGAATGGAAAGCTTATCTGCAGCAACTTTAGGAGAGCGCAGCTCAAAACGTTGTGAGGCAGATTCTATGGGGAACTGGCGCTCCAGTAATTCTGTAAATACCGAAGTAATCCTCGAAGCAGCATTAGTATGTTTAAGGATGTTATTTACAGGCTGAAGTTTCATCCCGAGATAGATCAGTTCGCTGACATAGTTCCGGATCAGTTCATATTTAAAGCTATAATCTGTATCAAACTCAATGATTATTTTTTCAAAAATATGCTGCAGTTCATGGGCTTGCTCCTCATCCAAACTAAACACTGGCTGTGCACCCGCTTCAAATAACCGTAGCTCAGCCAGATTCATACGCAAATTTTCTTTGAAAAATTCGTCCCTGAACACACAAAAATAACCGGCGGTACCGGCAGTTAATGGCTCATATGTATAAGGTACTTGTGGATTAAAGAACAGCAGCGTGCTGCCGCTTACCGGAATACTTTTGCTGCCGAAATGGAAAATATTATCCCCTTGAAACAGCATGATCTTAAAGAAATCCCTGCGAATAAAAGTTGGGGAAGTTGTGCCTGCCCGGATCCTGTCTTCGATCCGGAAAACATTAAATTGTCCAATGTTGTAGTGGAAATCTTCGGATATACTTCCATACTTATTCTGGTAAAACTGTTCAAGTGATTCAGTTGCTTTTGCCATAACTCAATATCTACCAATCGTGATACTTGCAATATTGAAACTTTTTATGTGATGCAGGCTATAAATCAAAATAATTATTACTGTCCCTTTTGCAGAAGAGGGACAACCAATCGGGTTACAATAAGATGTGCAACAAACGAAAGTGCCAGCGTAAACACCAGGATCATCAATTTTCTAAAAGTGGTGTCAAAGTAATCCAAAAAATTAGAACGGCCGGAACCGCTATAAAGCATTGCGAGCGAAAAGACGAGTACACCAGTTATCCATAGAGTGAGGTGCGAATAAAAATAACGTTTACGGGCAAGTTCTGATTTAGGAAATGCTGTAAATAATAAAGCTACGTGCGCAATAAAAAACAGGGCACTGCCTAATATTAAAATGTAATACATCAGCTTCTTTTTATAAAGGTTAATAGTTCTTCGAAACTATAGAAATCAATACAAATTCCCTAGTGATCATAAAATATTTTCTGTACTAAAAACATTATTTTGTCCAGCCGACAGACTTCTTCCAGTTCGCAATTTCTTTTTTCCTTTCTTCAAAATCTTCTGATATAGATTGGTTTTCAATTTCAGCCCGTCGTCTTATCAGGGCTGTCTGCTCTTCGAGTGTATTGAGTCCGATGGATGCTCTTCTCTGGTTTACTTTATCATCGTCATCAAAGATATTCGGGCTTAATTGCCCCTTTTCATCCCAGTCAAACTGAGTTCCATACTGTTGCGGTTGATCTTCAAATACAGCAATCCTGTCTGTCAGGTAAGCTAAATTTATCAGGTATGCCTGATTTTCCTGCGCCAAAATTTCTAAAAGTTTAGCACACCGTTTCATGAAGACCGGTTGTCCAATGGAATGTTGAATTATCATCCATGCTGCTTCACATGCTTCCTGGCCGACCTTTTCAATTGTTGGATAACCAATTGTGTCAATAATTTCATTTAATTTGCCGGCATTGATGCTGTGCAGACTCGCCATTTCCTGGTTATATCCCTTTCCCAGCTGCTGACTTTTAATGAGCTGATCCCGCAGCTTTAAATCGGCTTCACTGAGTCCGATTATTAGTTCTGCAAATTCTTTGTGTTCCATCTCATTGAATGCATTATTTGTCAAAACTCAGCACTTAGTCTTAAATATAGGCGAGTTTTTATTGAAGGCGAAAGCCCCATTTAGCCTACCGGTTGTCCTATGAAAAAGGTATTGTGGAATATTCCATAGAAAATCAATTATTATAACCTTCGTTCGGATTCCGCAATTGCTACATCATTGATACTTGCATACCTTTTTTGCATGAGACCATTTTCATCAAACTCCCAGTTTTCATTACCATAGGCACGGAACCATTGGCCTTTTTCATCATGAAATTCGTATTCAAAACGGACAGCAATTCTGTTATCAGTAAAAGCCCAAAGTTCTTTTTTCAGTTTGTAACCTAGTTCTTTCTGCCATTTTTCTGTTAAAAACTTAATAATCCCTTCGCGGCCGTTTACAAACACAGACCTGTTCCTCCACTCACTATCAGGAGTATATGCCATTGATACTTTTACAGGATCCTGCGTATTCCAGGCATCTTCTGCCAGTTGTACTTTTTGTTTTGCTGATTCAGGATTGAATGGAGGCAAGGGAAATTTCTGTTCCATGATTTTCAAGACAATTGATTGAAATTAGCTAATTGTAACCGCAAGGTTAATAAAAATCAGCGAATAAAATACATATGGTCTAACATAATATACGATATTGTTTAAAGCAATAGTCTGATTACTAAATCTTAATCAACAGCCATTTAAACATTCCCAAATTTTACCTGGCCGGCGTATAAACTATTGGAGATCGTCTTTTGATCTTCGTCATTGGAAGCGATGTACGTAGTGGAATAGCTGCTAATAAACTACATAAGGTTTAAAATAATCTGCAAATTTTTTCAAAGCAATTCATTTTAGCAGATTTCCGGCAACAGCATCTTCAATTATTACCAGCATTTGAGAATGAAAGAAGCCGTAATATTATTGGAAAACGAGAAATTATCTTTGTCTGATGTTGGCTACAGGCTAGGCTTCACCAACCTTAGCCATTTTGCCAGAGTGATTAAGGAACATGAGGGAGTAAATACAAAACGGTATACAAAAGCGTCATCTGAAAACGCAAAATTAATTCCCCGATAAAAGGGAATTAACTATTAAATCATTAATGCGATACATCATTATTCTCAATCCCCACCCTGTTTTTACTAATCCCGTCTTTTAAACCTCCGAAGTTGTAATTTAAGCTGATATTGAACGACCTGAAATAGCTAAGGCTTTCATACACCTGACTGAATTGCGGACCGAATGTAGTGTTTACACTGTTGCGGTATTTAGTAAAAGGATTTCTGATCCCCCCACCAACACTGAACTTATCTTTGACAATATCCTTGTTGAAATTAAACGCAGTGGAAAAAAAGCCATTTGTATATCCCTGCAAGCCTGTGGGGTTACGGCTGTTTAAGCCCAGATCAGCATTTAGAGCCCATCCATGCATCAGGCGCACAACATTTGAGAAGGTAACTGCAAACATCAGCAGGTTGTTATTGACGGGCTGTCCATTTACCTGCCCGCTAAGCCAAAGATACATGGCATTCCCATTTACACTTGCATTGTAGCTGCTGGTCACAGGATAACGAAGATTAAAATTACCGCCTGCACTGCTTGACTTGCCTGTATTGGCATAAGTTATTCTTGTGATCTGCGTAGCAGGGTTAAAATCAACTACCTGCAGATCAAGGTTGTTCATAAATGAATAATCGAGGCCTATGTTAACAGACAGCTTTTTGTTGCTGCTGTATCCAAACTGGATATCATTTAACAAGACTGGCCTTAGTTCAGGATTGCCTGTAAACTCATAGTTTGGGTTTGAACGGTCTACATAAGGATTTAACCTGTTAATGCCCGGCCTCCTGATCCTTTGCGAAAAACCAAAGTTGATACTGCTTCCGTCTTTAAAACCTTTCCCTATCGCTACAGAGGGGATGACGTTAAAATAATTTTGTTTGGCTACCGAAGCCGTACTGGAAAAATCAGCACGTATTATGGTTTCTTCCAGTCTTACACCCGCATTAATATTCCAGCTGTTGATATTCAGCTGATAGGAGTTATAAGCACTGAAAACATTTTGAGTATTCCTGAAGGCATTGGAGCGCACCGGATCTGGTTCGTATGAACCCACTGCACTGTTCAATGCGCTGTAATCAAAGTCACTGCTATTTTTCCTCAGTATTCCCTTTAGTCCGGCTTCAATATTCAGTTTTTTAACCGGTGTAACAAAATCGGCCTGGATGGTATGTTCTTTAAACCGCTGATGATCTGTTTGCAGAAAATCAGGCGTAGAAAAATTCAGGCGGTCAGCGAACGCGATGTTCCCATTTTTATCATTTACGTTTGTAGTAAACAGGTACGAGAAGGTGAGCAACCTGTTTTTCATCGCTCTAAAGCCCATTTCATAATTAATGCCAGCATCGATACCATAACCTTTGGCTTTGCTCTCGTTTTCAAATCCGTATTGCTGCAGAAGCCCATTCACACCTGTTAATGCTGATGCCTGTATAGAATAATCATTTACCCGGCTGCCATTGGAATTTAGCTGGGCCGTTAACAGATTTAAGCTATCTGCCAGATAACTCAATTCTGTTCCAAAATATGCCGTTTTGTTAGTAGATCGCTGATTGCCCTGCTGATCCAGTAATGTTCCGTCACCATCAACCCGTTTATTGGTATTAAAAGTTTTGGGCGTATGATAAATATTCCCGCCTCCAAAAGCTGAGATTCCAAACCTTCCACTTTTGGCCGTAAATGAGCCACCAGCCCCTGGTCCACCAACAGGAAGGCTTTCATTGATATTTACCGAGCCGTTGAAGCCATTATTTATTCTTTTACTGGTGATGATGTTGATGATACCGGCTAAACCTTCTGCATCATACTTAGCTGGAGGAGTGGTAATCACCTCTATCCTTTCAATTGTAGACGCAGGGATGCTTTTCAATACTGCTTTGAGATTGCCTTCCAGGCTCCCTGAGGGTTTGCCGTTAATAAGTACTTTAAAGCTGGAGTTGCCTTTCATCAGCAGATTATCTTCTCCATCTACAGACAGGTAAGGTATCTTGCGCATCATTGTAAGTACGTTATTACTCTTACTTTCAGGATCGGCTTTCAGATCATAAATTATCCTGTCTGCCTTTTGCCTTATAAACTGCTTGCTGGCAGTTACGGCTACTTCTTTTAAATTTAGCCCGGCGGTTGCAGGCGTCTGGCCAGAGGCGCTGATTTTTTGTGTAAACAATACGGCACTGATCATAACCAGCCGCAGGAGAGCGTTTTTAAATTTCATGATTGAATGGATTTTGGGCGTAAAAATTAGGCATGACGATCCCTGCAGGAATATGTGTCCTTTAAAAGTGGGTACTGGTAAGATTGATTAGTTGTGCTGCTAAAGCAGAAAGCTATAGCGTATCGTTATCCTTTTGTTTCTTTAAAAAAAGATAGTAAAGCAGGAATCCGGCGCCAATAAAGATCATTTCAATGCCGTAGGGTGCGGGAGAATTTTCGGCACTAAAGGGTACATATTCAAGTACTACAAAACCAATACCGGCCGATAGTAAAAGTAAGCCCCATTTTACCGCTTCATTTCCGGAGCCTGATAAACGAGCCAGGAATTTAAGACCGGTTTCGTCCAGTGGGCCTGCATCAATGATTCGTTTTTTTAACCGGTAGTTATACAAGGCAAGAATGAATATGGCGATCAGTATAAAGAAGACGATGACGATGATGAATGGCATTAATTGTTTCATGATGTTTTGATTAAGTGATTTGCTACAGTAGTCAGCACATCTGCCCTGCCGGTTGCAATTATTTAATAAAAATTATATTTCTCTATTTTGCAACCGCTAATGTACATATCTTGACTACTGTTATATGTTTGACGAGAACGAAATTGTAAACAGGATAGTAAAGAAAGATTTGCGGGCCTTTGAGTTATTGGTGAAACAATATGAAAAGCTCGTTTTCTTTGTTATCCACAGGTTAGTTCAGGACAAGCAGAATAAAGAAGATATCTGTCAGGAAGTCTTTATGAAAATACATCAAAACCTGCCTTCGTTTCGCTTTCAGTCAAAATTATCTACCTGGATCGCAAGAATAGCTTATTTAACTGCTGTTAATCACGTTAAAAACACTAAAAACAAGTCGCCATATGACTATCCGGAAAACATTGACAACTATCACTTTACAGATGAAAATCCCGAGCAGGAAATGATAAAAAAGAACACGGCAATGTATGTTAACCACCTTATAGACCAAATGCCCCTGCAGTATAAAACAGTATTGACCCTGTATCACCTCAACGAATTTTCACTCACCGAGATAAATGAGATTACAGGAATACCTGAAGGTACTTTGAAAAGTTACCTTTTCAGGGCACGTAAATTATTGAAAGAGAAAATTGAAAAAGACCTTAAACACGACAACACATGGAAGAGTTAAATGACGATGAATTGCAGGAGCTATTGGGCCGCATGCCAATCACCGGTGATAATAAGTTTGGAGAAAAAGCAACAAACGATCTTTTAGCCTACCAGGATTTATTTAAAACACTACAAACAGAACCGGAACAAGGGCTGCCGCTAAGTTTTGCATCAAAAGTAAAACGCAAAGTTCAGGAGCGGCTTAACCTGAAAAATGATATCCGGTTCAATATAATGGCCGCAATCATTTTCATAATCAGCCTGATGCTTGGTTACGGAATGTTGCAACTCATAAGTTCATCAACAGCTGAGTTGATATTGATTGTTGTCCTGAAATTTAAGTGGGTATTTGGATCGGTAATACTTCTTTTCTTTACGTTTTTGCTGATAGACCAGCGGCTGGTAAAGAGGGACTATTAAGCGGGGAAAAGCATCATTGATCCGGTTATTCTTTTTCACTCAGGGCTGTCTCTAAAACAGCTCTATTTTTTTCGCCCCAGTTTTCCAGGCTGATTATCAATGGCAGGAGACTAGACCCCAGAGCGGTTAACTGATATTCAACTTTGGGAATTTTAGTATTGAAAGAGGTTTTATCTACGAACCCATCTTTCACCAATTCGTCCAGTTGCCTGGTCATTACCCGCCTGTCTGCAGAAATTTTCTTCTGCAAGGCACCCGGCCTTTTAACCCCGTCTGAGATGTAATAGATTAGCATCAGTTTCCACTTGCCATTCAAAAGTTCCTTAAATACGTGCAGTCCACAATCCCTTCTTATAGGAATTTTCTTCTTGTACATCGCTTAGTCAATTAATTGTAAAAGCAAATAAGCACAAATTTGTGCGTACTTGCGGCACTGTATGTAATGAAATAAGTTTGTCTCAAATTATAAAAAAAGACAATGATCAAATTTACATTTTTAGTAAACAAACTACCACACCTGAGCGATGAAGAATTTGTAGACTATCACAAAAATCACCATGCTCCTTTATTCCTTTCTATCCCTGAGTCAGAACTTTACGTTAGAAAGTATGTAGTTAACCACCCTATCGTAGCTGAAGGTTTTCCTAAGCCTTTATATGATGCGGTAGTAGAAATCTCGTTTGATTCCTTTGAGGACTTTAACAGTTTCTTCACATCAGAAAATTATCTGACTAAGATCCATCCTGATGAGCCTACCTTTTTTGATACTGCAAACTATGTTGCAATGGCAACAAATGAAACTATCGTCAAAGCTGATGCATGATTAAAAACGCCAATCTCACCTGTTATGTGGGTTGGCGTTTTTTCAATTGCAAAATCCTTAGGTAAGAGTCAGTACAATCTTCCCTTGAATGCTTCCTTGCGCAGCTTTTTCGTGTGCTTTGCGAGCTTCAAAAAGGGGAAATATACTGTCTATGGCAACCCGAACAGTACCATTATCAAGCAAGCGGCCTGCTTCGGCCAATTGTGCTCCATCTGAACGTACCTGTGTTGCCGAAACAGTTACCCCGCGTTTCTCTGCTTCTTCGGTACCGGAAAATCCTAAAGGAAAAACCGGGAATAAAGCACCGCCACGTTTTAAAGTTTGCAAAAAACGGCCTGTAGCTGCCCCGCCAACGCAATCAATAACAAGGTCAATGTTCTGCACTGTATCCTCCGGAGGGGTATTTGTGTAATCAATAAATTCATCAGCACCAAGATCGCGCAGGAAGGCTTCATGTTTACCCGACGCCACGGCAATTACATGCGCCCCTTTCCATTTTGCCAGCTGTACAGTAAAATGTCCAACGCCGCCCGCAGCTCCATTAATCAATACTTTTTTACCCGCAAGAGGTACCGGCTCGTGTTTATTCGGCTGAAGCGGGTTTTGAACATCGTGTCCAACTTCAATCATAAACTGCCACGCCGTTAGGAGCGACATTGGTGCTGCAGCGGCATGTATATGATCCAGGCCAGCTGGCTTCAGGGCTACTTCGGAGGCTGGAGCCGTCACATATTCAGCATAGGCCTGGCTTGATCCATAGCTGGGAAAACGAACCATAGAATATACTTCGTCCCCAATTGAAAAGTCCTTAACATCATCAGCAATCGCTTCTATAACACCTGAAATGTCCGTCCCTAAAATTATGGGAAAAGGCACCTTTGGCTGCCAGTCAGGGGGAAGCATTTTATATCCGTCGCGCAGGTACCAGTCAGGCGGGTTAAGGCCCACCGCATGAACACGCACGCGAACCTCACCCGGCTTTAATTCGGGAATCTGCGCATCTTCATAACGCAACACTTCCGGGCCACCAAATTCATGCTGGCGGATCGCTTTCATTATTGGTTTCTTATCTTCTGTTCTTAAATCCATTCCTTTAATTATTAAAAGTACGTTGCAAACTTAAATGGATTAATTACTTTTGGCAAGTATGTACTTATTTGTATCTTACATACTAAAAAGTATCTAATACTGATTTACAGTGTTTTAAACAAATATAAAAGATGAAAAATAAAGCAGAAGTGCCTGAATGTATACACCGTTGTGGGGTAGAGTACGCATTTAAGCGCATAGGTGGAAAGTACAAAGGCCGTATACTCTGGCATCTGAGCTTAAAAACAGTACTCCGTTATGGTGAATTGAGCCGGACCTTACCTGATATTACGACCAAAATGCTTACCCAAACTTTAAGGGAACTGGAAGATGACAAATTGATTAACCGAAAGATGTATCATGAAGTTCCACCAAAGGTGGAATATTCATTGAGTGAAACAGGTCAGGAATTAATTCCTTTTATCGAACATTTACATAATTGGGGCAAAAAGCAATTAGACGACGAACTGTTGACAAAAAGAGATTGACTGGCGGTAGTTTGAATCTATTAACTCCAGCAATCTGCAAGCGGCAAACTTTCAGCCTGCATTGGGAATATTTTAAAGTTTAAAAGTTACGTCATGCAACAGAAAGCTGGAAATCCTGGAATTTGTCAGAATGGCAAGCTGATGAATATTTTGGATTCAATAAATAATTGACATCCGGACCAGATTATTAACTTATAACTATACCGCAAGCCCCTTTGCTCTCGACCGTTTGATATACTGGTGAATAATAAACATCAAAATTCCTGAAAGGCAGACGAGGATTAAATAGCCATAGTTTAAGTTGCGCTCATCTTTAGCCGGAAAAATATTCATGATTACATAACTCATGAAAGAAACCATTATATACACGATTCCACCCGTTAATCCACCGGCAATACCAGCATTATTGGGAAACTTGCTCATGGTATAGGAAAAATAATTGTTATAGGTAAATCCCGCACCTACATGAATAATAAATGCAAAGAATACCATTGTGTATAAATTGACAAGATATCCCAGGCTCACAAACATAGCAAGGGCAAAAATAATCTGTACTCCGATATTGACCATCATCTTTCTATAAAAGGGGCTTTTGATAGTGGCTTTTCCAATAAAACCGCCAACCATCCAGGCAAAGCCTAATATCAGCGAACAATATCCAGCCATAATTGGTGTCAAATGCAACTCATGCTCAATAATGAACGGGCCGGACATGTTATAGACCATTACCATCGAATAGGCAAAGCCCAGCATTACTATCCCCATCATAAAACTGGGAGTACTGATCATCTCAGCATAAATGCCGACGATCCTTTTTAGCCTGAATTCCATTGGCTGTCTGAGAGTTTCGCCGCTAAATACCATTTCCAATAAAAACAGAACAGCCGCCATTGCAGCTAGAAAATAGAAATTTGATGTCCATCCAAAAGTGTTTTGCAAATATCCACCTATAAATGGCGCGATGATGGGCCCCGTAGACCAGATAATCGTAAAGATGCTGAGGTAAACTTTCAGCTGTTCTCCTTCAAATACATCAACAAAATAAGCTCTTTTTGCTACCACTATACCTGCCACGGTGAGTCCATGGATTAATCTCATCAGATAAATGAGGTAAATATTATGTGTATTTGCAATGACGAGACAGGATATAATGAATATTGCCAGTGCCCCCAGGGCAATATTATACCTGCCAAAGCTGTCAACTATACTTCCAATAAATAGCTGCGCTGTTCCATAACTAACCAAAAATATACTTAATGTGAGTTGCACCTGCAGGCTGCTGATGTTCAGCGCTAATCCCATAGAGGGCATTGAAGGAAGATATATGTCTGTAGCAAATCCTGATAAAGGAATCAGGGCAAACGCCAGTATTGTTGCTATTTTCTGATTCTTTGGTTGTATTCTTTTTTGAGAGATAATATCCATGAGTATATGCAGGAAGGTCAGAACTACTGACAATAAGGTATGTGTTAAGCTGCAAAGGTAGCAGTTTAAGGATCACAACAACTCCATAATTCCGTCATAAACTTTCAAAGTCCGGCCATTTCCAATTGAATTAGCAAGCCAAGCAGTTATTAAAAATATTGCGCCCCCTGGGCGCAATATTTAAATGATTAAGCATTTTTGGTAAACCAGACAATATAAGCGTCTACAGCTTTTTGAAGAAACACTCTGCTCCTCTCATCTTTGAACACTCCCTTTTCGTCAAAAAGCTCGTTTGATTTATTGATATAAACTTCAGGCTGTTGCATTACAGGTACATTCAGAAAAACAAGACTTTGTCTTAAATGATGATTAGCGCCAAAGCCAGAAACATTGCCTGGTGAATTACTAAATACTGCACCTGGTTTACCGTCCCACACACTTTGGCCATATGGTCTTGACCCTACATCAAGCGCATTTTTCAGTACAGCAGGAACAGATCTGTTATACTCAGGAGTAATAAAAATAAAGCCATCCAGCGCTTTGGCTTCGTTTCTGAAAACCGTGTAAGCTTCAGGAATCTGATTGTGGTCGTCAAAATCCTGGTTATAGATCGGGAGGTCGTCAAGAGAAACTACTTTAAATTCAAACCCATCTGGAGCCATTGCGATCAGGGCATTCCCGATTTTTTTTGAAAAAGACTCTTTACGAAGGCTGCCTGCCAGGATACCGATTACTTTACTCATAACGTTAATATTTGATGTATATATTCTGTTTAACTGATTTCAATTACTAAAAATCATACCTTTTAAACAGCTAAGCACAACTTTTGTTCCGCTGAGACCTAAATGGAAATTCCCATGCCACATCTAAGCAAGTCCGATAGCTATCGAAATCTCCAGACACAATTAGTTGACTTACTATTTATCGAACAGTTCTTTAAGCTTGGCCTGAAGCTTTTCTCCCCGAAGGTTCTTCGCTACGATGATCTCCTTTGAATCAATCAGATAGTTTCCGGGTATCGCTCTGATCCCGTATAACTTTACAATTTCGCTTTTCCAGTAATCCAGTTCAGAAACCTGTGGCCAGTCAGGTGATCATCACTGATCCCTTGGACCCAGCTTTCTTTTTTTTATTAAGTCTCAAAATTTTGAGACTAACGGGACGCCTTGCGATGCAGGTTATACTTGCAGCGCCTGCTTTTTGAAAAGAAGCTGATAATTAAACACTACAATAGCAAAGAAAATAATACCATATGCCACGATCTGTAAATTATTAAGACGCTCATGATATACAGTTGCAGCAAGACAAAATGTAATGATGGGATTTATATACAACAACATACCTACTGTTGAAGAGTTAATCCTTTTTAACGCGAAGAGGTTAAGCAAAAGCGGAATGATCGTAAATGCAACCGCAATCAGCTCAATATAAAAGTAAAATTCAAATGACGCGGGTACAGGCCCACTGTATATAGGATAAAAGGGCACTAATATGAAAGCTGAAAGCAGGATCTGAAAAGTCAGGTTGAGAAACTTATCAAAACCTTTATTTTCCCGCTGGCTGACTAAATACAGTGCATAGGTAAAACCTACAATCATGCTAAAGGACATATCCATTATATTGCTGTATGAAAGCAGGCCGCAGCCGGTTATACTCAGCGCTACCGCAGCCCACTGTGGCTTGCTCAGTTTTTCCTGTAATATAAAAAAAGCTAATAAAGTTGTTAAAATAGGGCAAACCAAATAAGCCAGTGATGTAGCCTTTACGCTGATATGGTTCATCACATAAATAAAGGAAAACCAGTTTGCCGTTAAAAGCAGTCCGCCGGCAACATTTAATCCTATCGCTTTCAGTTTGCCTTTAACCGGCAAAGCTTTAAAAACAGCGATGTTATCAAGTAATATCCTGCGTTTAAAAAGTAATACTATCGCGAACATCAGTATAGCGCAGGAGAAAACACGGTAAAAAAGAATATCTACGGAGGGATAACTATGTATCGGCTTTAGGACCAAACTAAAGAATCCCCAAATGGTAAAGGAGGTAACTGCTGCGATGTAATATTTGGTATCTTTCACGTGCGCTGGTATTGATATTTTCAGGTAAAGAGCTACGTCCAATTTTATTTAGCTGATTATTCTTCAAAATTATAATAATACGCAACACTGTGATACCTTTAGTACTATATATTTATCAATTCATTCCTCCGCGGAGGATAGTTTATGTCTTAGAAAGGTAAAACTGCTGCATCTGCCCGATTCTGCTCCTGACCAGTTTAGATTTCATGGGCTCGTATACAAAATCTTCTTTACCATTCTGATGCACCATGATTCTGAAAGGCTGCCTGAGCTTTTGCGTAAGATGATAAACGCTTAGGTATTCTGCCAGGTCTTCCATCCGGCTGCAGCTGCTATAAATTGACACAAAGGGTGTCTTCTGCAGGGATTTGTACAGTGATACTGCGTTAGTGACATTTATCAGGTTTCCCTCCTTCTTCCAGGTAATTGCCTGCAGCAGAGAATCAGTGTATTCCGGCACGGTAACCATTCTGCTTGTCCATACCCTGTTAGTGAATGGGGCAAAAGACTTTGTCCCTGCAGTTTGATTGTCCTCAGTCAGGCCTAATGCAGCATCAACCACATGCGTAGTTTCGTGGAATATGACATACAATATGGCATCAAGCGCTCCTGCGTCTATAGTAACGCTTGCCTGCTGATCAGCCTTGAACAAAGTATTTTCTTTTTCAGTGGTCCATTGCGAGACTGTCTGGTTGAGAATTGCGGCCCTGAAAGTAATATCATAAAGCCGGTACGGCGAACCAGGGTTGAATGTAGAGGTAAGCGCGGTATTTGGCATGTTATCAAGAAAACTGATGCTGTGTAAACGTTCTTTCAGTACGCGTTGGTGCAGAGCAGGAAGGGCAGCAAAAGCCTTCGCGATCTTTACACGGTCTGCCCCGCTAAGTTCATGCCTGCGTGGCGACATGCCGGCTTTTTGAAACATAAGAATAATCTCTGGGGAGGTATCCATAACGCGGGATGAAATATCCCTGCCTGGATCTATCCCATATTTTTTCAGCGTATCCAATTTTGCAGCCGAAGAAATTGTATCCTGCCGGTCCTGTGCATTACAAACACTGACCAGAACTAAAAACCCTGTCACAACCAGAACAGGCATAAAAAAGATTTTCCGTAAGTCTGTCGTTTTCATCATAAGAAAAGTTTCTTAAACAAAGCACCTAAATCATCCTAAAGGATCGCTGTATTTATTTAAAAACGATTATTGTGAGCGTTTAGCATGACAGCTGCCAAATGGATACCCGCCGCTCTTTCATTCGCTGATTTTAAGGCTGTAGATTAGACAAATCAAGGCTGAGCTGAAGGCAAGAAAATGAAAAAGCTGGAACCCTGGCCCGGATTGCTTTCAAAACCGATCCTTCCTCCCTGCCTTTCTATAAACTCCTTGCAAAGAACCAGACCTAAACCTACACCTCTTTCGTTATTCGTACCGAATGCTGGTTCTGCTTTGATAGAAAATATCTTTTCCTGTTTCTCCGGAGAAATACCCTCTCCGTTATCACTAACGCTTAACCTGCATTCATCAGCTAACCATTCAGCATCCACATTGATGGTTCCTCCAAGGGGGCTAAATTTTACAGCGTTACTGATCAGGTTACGCACCACCAGCTGGAGCATATCTGCGTCGGCTAGAACAGTCAGTTGAGGCGAAATCTGGTAGTTCAAAGTAATATCCTTCTTTGCCGCATGCATCTTCTCCATTTCCAATGTACCTGAAAGCACAGTGAGGAGGTTCAGTTCAGAGATATGAACTGAGGGACCCTCCATTTGAGATTTGGACCAATACAGCAGATTTGATAGCATGTCCATCGTATTGTTTGTGGCCTTAAGAAGCATGCCTTCCAGTTCCCGGCGTTCAGCGCCGTTTACTTCATTTTGATTCAGCAGTTCCAGGTAATTCTGGACATTTATCAGCGGCGTGCGCAGGTCATGCGAGATGATAGACATCAGTTTGTTTTTCTCGGTGTTACTTTTCTCCAGCTGATCTTTATGCAGAAGGATTTGTTCTTTACTGATTTCTACAGCCAGAGCCCTTTCCTCTGCTGCTTTTTTTTCTTTATCATAACTCCGCCTGATGAACTTGATAGTGATATAAATTGCAAAAACAGGCATAGGAAACGCCGTCACCCTATCTACAAACTGCCCTCTTCCCACAGTGAAAGGATACATTACAAAAGAAGGATAGTAAAACTCAAGGAGATGTACACCCAAAAAGCAGAACAGATAAACTATTAACCATTTTATATGCTGCTCATGAGGCGATATTGCAAAGACCAGCAGCAGGTAGGCCGGCCAGATCAGGTCAGTAGAACCATTGATGCCAGAGTTGGCGAAATAATTTACAGAGAAGATAAGTATACCCGTTAATCCAAACAATAGATTGCTATGCTGCCTACCCTCAAAACGGGAATAATAATATTGATACGAGTAGAACAAAGCAAACAGACAAGCTGAAAAAGAACCAATATAAAGTCCCTGAAAAAAATTATAGGGGATATAAACAGAGGCAAGCAGAATTAAACCAATACTGATGGAATGGAATATCCTGGTTTCTAAAGGGAACATCAGCGGACTTCCTATCAACTCAGGCCACAAGTTATTTTTTCTCTCCCTGATAGAAGAACGTACAATACCGCTGAAGTTGAATTTTGACATGAAGGAAATTAAGAGCTGCGTGTTCCTGCAGCAAACATAATACTTTTTCTAAAAATCCATCAACATCGATAACTAAATCGGATGACATCCTGCAACTTTATTTATCTTTATCGGATGACTGATAAGTTCAAAGTCCCACCCTTTCCTGCCGTTATCCTGGCCATACTTAGCGTACAAATTGGTGCAGCATTTGCGAAAAGCCTGTTCCCGGTTTTAGGTGCCGCGGGTACCAGTACTGTCCGCATAGGGATTTCTGCCTTGATTCTGCTTGCTTTTAACAGGCCAGACTTAAGAAAGCTTACTGCTGCGCAATGGAAGGCTGTTATTCCTTACGGGATTTGCCTTGGGGCAATGAATGGGGTGTTTTATTTATCTCTGTCACGAATACCTCTCGGACTAGCAGTAGCGCTTGAATTTATCGGCCCGCTGATGCTCTCCGTTTTAACTTCAAAAAGCCGGCTGGATTATTTGTGGGCTTTACTGGCTATCGCCGGCATTGCTCTCATCACCCCATGGAATGGAAATGGAATTGATCTTTATGGTGCAGCTATGGCATTGCTTGCAGGCACATTCTGGGCAGGTTACATCATTCTTGGCCAGCGAACCTCAACAGTTATAGACGGCGCACAGGCTGTTACCGTAGGAATGATTTTCGCAATTGTAGTCATTTTGCCTTTTGGCATTGCCGATGGCAGGCTGGGCAATTTCACTGTTGCAATGATTCCTTCTGCTATTGCATTGGGTTTATTATGCAGCGCCATCCCTTTCTCTCTTGAAATTGGCGCATTGAAACATATCCCTGCAAAAACATTCAGCATTTTGATGAGCCTTGAACCAGCAGTTGCCGCAGTATGTGGCCTGATTTTCCTGAAAGAATACCTTTCCTTGATTGAATGGCTGGCTATAGTTTTGGTAGTTACCGCAAGTCTTGGCGCAACACTTACAGGCAAACCTGAGAAACAAATTGTACAATAATCAAACCGAACTCCCTACCCCCTCCCCGTTCATATATTTACCTTAACTTGGCCGCAAAATAAACATGTATGGAAAATCATCCAATGTCAGACATTAAATCAGCTACTGTTGCTGGTGTGGAAGTCAACTATTATGAAAGTGGTTCAGGTAGCCCGATGATCTTGCTGCACGGCTGGCCGCAGACCTCCTATATCTGGCGCAAAGTGTTACCGGCCCTGCAGGAACAGTATCATGTTTTTGCTATTGACCTGCCCGGAATGGGAAACAGCAATTCCTTAGTGTCTGCAGATACACAAACTGTGGCCAGGCTGATCAAAGCTTTCTGTGACCAGTTTAATCTCAATGATATTCACCTGGTGGGCCATGATGTAGGTGCCTGGGTAGCAGTGACGTTTGCCCTTGAGTTTGAGAGCCTGCTAAAGTCATTAGTGGTGCTGGATGCAGGTATTCCTTCGCTTATTCCTGATGAAGTGTTTGCTCCTCAGAATGCAAAAAAGATCTGGCAGTTTTATTTTCATGCAATTGATGGCATGCCTGAATTTTTGATAGAGGGTAAAGAAAAGGAATATTTAAGCTGGTATTTCACCACAAAGACCGCCGTAAAAGATGCCATTACAGAAGAAGACATGGCTGTATATATTGAAGCTTATACCGGAAAAGAAAGACTGGGGAGCGGTTTCGACTATTACCGGGCATTTCCGGAGAGTGCCCTGCAGAATAAGGCTTTTAAGCATAGCCTGAGCATTCCAATTTTAGCTATAGGTGCACAACAGGGACAAGGTTTAAATGTAGGAATGGCCATGCAAAAAATTGCCAGTGCTGAAATCCAGTCGGTAAGTATCCCTGATTGCGGACATTATATTGTTGAAGAACGCCCGGAGGAATTTCTGAAACTGCTATTGAAATTCCTGAATGAAAACTGAGTGTTTGATTATGCGATTTTTTTATTCTCATAAACCAGCTCATCTACTACGTCAACGTAGAGATCATAGCTCAGGCATTTAAATAAGGCTTTTTTATGGTAATAATCATAGATGCAGATAATTCTGCATGTGGGAGATGATGCGATATCAAAGGCAGACCTCTCCATTTCAAGCGGGGTTTCTGCATTCAGAATATTAAAATTTCCGGCCAGGTCATGGTAAAGGATGCGGTACATAATAGTTTATTATATAATTACATACGAGATAATACAGCTGTAAGGTTGTACAACAATGTATTTATTTATAATTGTCATAGTGTTGCATCGTACAATACGCTATCTTATCTTAGTGAAAATCTAAATAGAATTGAATGCTGGAAGACTTTCCTTTTTATCTTGGGCTTATTGTAGCCATAGTATTTCTGATTATGCTGGCCGAAAAAATCCGTGTGGCCTATCCGGTACTGCTGGTTTTATTTGGCCTTGCTATCAGCCTGATTCCTGGTATACCCCCTGTACATATTAACCCGGAGCTGATCTTTATCATCTTTTTACCGCCGCTCCTGTATGAAGCATCCTGGGCTATATCCGGAAAAGAACTCTGGAGATGGCGGCGGATCATAGGCAGTTTTGCCTTTGTCGTTGTCTTTCTTACAGCACTTTCCGTTGCATTTGTGGCAAACCATTTTATTCCGGGTTTCTCGCTGGCATTAGGCTTTTTACTGGGCGGCATCGTTTCACCACCTGACGCAGTGAGCGCGGGTGCGATCCTGAAATTCGTAAAAGTACCTAAACGGATGTCGTCTATTCTGGAAGGCGAAAGCCTGCTGAATGATGCGTCTTCGCTGATAATTTTCCGCTTTGCGCTGATCGCTGTGGCAACGGGCCAATTCATCTGGGCAGATGCTACCCTAACTTTCTTCTGGATGCTGACTGGCGGTGTAGGAATAGGACTGGCAGTGGGATGGATATTTATGACTGTCCATAAATACCTGCCAACCGATACCAATACCGATATGGCATTAAGCATTGTTACTCCTTATGTAATGTATATTGCTGCAGAAGAAGCGCACACTTCCGGAGTGCTTGCCGTAGTGAGTGGCGGACTGTTATTGTCCAGCAAAAGATATTTGTTTTTAAGCAGCAGCTCACGTCTGCGTGGAATTAACGTCTGGGAAAGCCTTTGCTTTGTGCTAAACGGGCTTGTCTTTACACTGATTGGATTAGATCTGCCGGAAATCACATCAGGACTTGGAGATGTCAGTGTTTCTGCAGCTATAGGATATGGTCTACTGATCACTGCTGTCCTTATTTTTGGAAGGATCTTATCCGCATATGGCGCGGTTATAACCACCTTAATTGCAAGGAATTTTATCACTGTCGCCGACCGCAGAAATCCGGGAATGAAGGTCCCTTTTGTTCTTGGATGGACGGGTATGCGGGGTGTAGTATCGCTCGCAGCAGCTTTATCTATTCCTGTACAGCTTGCAGATGGCAGTCCTTTCCCGCAGCGTAACCTCATCCTGTTTATTACTTTTGTAGTTATACTGGTTACTTTACTGCTACAAGGACTTACATTGCCTTATGTAATAAAAAAAATAGGCCTGCCGGATGTTGACCATCCTGACCCGGAACAAGATGAAGAAAATGCGATCAGAAGGGAAATGGCCGGCCATGCATTATTACATTTACAAAATAAGTATAGCGAACAGTTAGAAAGACAACCTTTTCTGCGCCAACTGGCGGCAAAGTGGGCAGACAAGAGTCAATTAAGGGTTGAAGAAGATCTTGCAAAAGAAGTGAAAGATGTTTACCTGGACATTCTGAATCAGCAGAGGAACTGGCTCCTGCAGAAGAACCTTGCAGAAGAAACACTGGACGAAGAGATCATTCGTAAACAACTGAAGTACCTCGATCTTGAAGAAGAAAAGTTACTGTTTATCTAAATTATACATAACTGTTATGACATAAACATGTAACAACAGTGATTCTTATCACTGGGTAGTGCTAATTCAAGTATATTTGCCCATCTGAATAAATTAGTTTAATGGACAGTTCACCCGTACACCTTCCGGAGATTCAAAGGTTAAGTGCTTTAGATTCCTATCAGATTTTTGATACTGAAGCTGAGGCTGAGTTTGATGAACTGGCTTCTCTTGCTTCAACTATTTGCAACGTTCCTATTGCACTGATCACTTTTATAGATTCCGAAAGGCAGTCATTCAAGTCACACCATGGAACTGACATGACGGAGAACAAAAGAGAATTATCATTCTGTACCCATACTATCGCTTCATCTGAGGAAATTATGATCGTTGCAGATGCCCGTTTAGACAAAAGATTTGCAGATAATCCTGTGGTTACCGGTCCGGCACAAATTGCTTTCTATGCCGGAGTACCGCTGATCAATGAAGATGGCTTTGCCCTGGGAACGATCTGTATATTTGATCAGCAACCTCATACGATTACACAAGTCCAGATCAGTGCGCTTAAAACCCTGGCCAAACAGGTAATTGACAAACTTGAACTGCGGAGAAAGATACGTCAGCTGGAAAAAACAAATCAGGACCTGCTCAACTCCAATGTGCTGATCCAGAAATTTGCTTCGATGGCAGCACATGATATTAAAAATCCGCTGAGCAATATTCTGTTAAGCTCACAGGCGCTAAAAATCCGTCATGAAAAACAACAGTATGAGGGTTGCTTAAAATTGATCGATCTAAGTATCTCTTCTACGCATGGTTTACTCAATTTAGTAAACGAGATGCTTGAATATTCTAAATCCCCCTCATCGCTGCTGGCTAACAAGCAACACTTCAGCCTCAGCAGCCTGATCAAAAAGATCACAGGTATGCTCCTGATCCCAAAGGGTATAAAGATTACTTTCTCCGAAGAGAAGCAGGAACTTTACATGTCTTTAATTGCACTCGACCAGATCATCCTTAATCTGGTGAATAATGCTATCCGCTACAATGACAAGGAGGAAGGATTTGTAGATATTCGTTTTAAACAGGATGAAACGTATTACAATCTGGAAATTGAAGACAACGGTATTGGGATCGCGGAGGAGAACTTTGAGAAGATTTTCCTGCCAAATATTACGCTTGGGCAGACAGACAGAAGCAACAACAAAGGAACCGGAATAGGCTTGTCAATCGTTAAAGACCTTGTAAGTGCGTTGAATGGATCTATCTCTGTGAAATCTACGCCCGGTACCGGCACTACATTTTTTGTTGCTATTAAAAAATAATTGTGTCTTTCCTATTGCACCAACAGGCTTAAAATACATTCCTGAGTTCAGCTACATCAGGAATGTATGCTATTGGTTTATTTTCCCGCCTGCTTTAGAGGTTTAATTCCCTTTGTGCTCACCTTGATTATATTTCCTTTTTTGTCAAAATTAAGGCTGTCCAAACAAAGCTGCCTTAAAACATAAGCTTGTTTTTGTGGAAGTATCCTGTGGTATAAGATATAGTCCTGGTTCTTCTCGCGGAATGTGGTATGATGGCCCGGACCGTATACGGTACTGTCTGGAGATGTGTTTAATATCACCCGGTGCTCATCTTCTTTAAACGGCCCCATCGGACTATTGCCTGTGGCATAGCCAACCTGATAAGTGGGATCAATAGCTTTCCCTTCTGAGAACATCAGGTAATATTTGTTATTTCTTTTGAGCATGTGCGCACCCTCAAAAAAGTGCGGAGTAGTGACCTCCACTGGCTTACCATCAAAAGTATGCATATCCTTTTTCAATTTTACCACCATGCAATGCCCGTTGATCCATTTGAAACCAGATCCCCAGTACAAATAGGCCTGTCCGTCATCGTCAATAAAACAATCAGGATCAATATTGTGTACACCAGGATATTCGTCGCCTCTGATCAGCGGACTCTGGTCTGCCTTGATATTTTTCCATGGGCCCAGGGGCGTATCTCCTACCCCTGCCCATACTTCGCTGCCCACGGCAACATACATGTAGAATTTATTGTCTTTTCCCTTAACTACTGATGGCGCCCAAACCATTGAATTTTTAGATGTAGGGCTGGTGCAGGCCGCCTTGGTAGGCCAGTTAAGGTGTTTTTGCTCAAATTTGATGAAGTCCTTTGTTTCAAAAACGGCGAGTTCTTCCTTCCCCCAGGGATCTATGGTTGCATAAATGTAATAGCTGCCTTTATCTTTTACAATGGCTGGGTCGGCATAATAACCCGGAAGTATTGGATTGCTGATTGTCTTTTGTTTCTGCTGGGCACTGGAAACAACAGCCAGAGAGCATGTACATACTAACGTAAAAGCGATTCTCAGTCCGATCATACGCAGTTGAGTTGTCA
>NZ_JBEVDX010000091.1:0-26862 GCF_040513095.1 Pedobacter sp.
GCTTTCACATCTGCATTCAGCAAAGGGTCAGCATTGATGACCTTTTTTGCCTCCTGAAGGTCACTCAGTACATCCTTATAGATTGCAGACCAGAATGCCTGCGGTAATGTTCTTGAAAGCAAATTGTATCTCGGTTCATCAAGATACTCTGTGGTTGTCCATTGCTGTACATAAAAACGGAATACATTCGTATTTACACTTGGGCTGGTGAGCACATCTGCAAAACTTTTTTGTGCCGCTGTAAACAGTGTGGCAGCAGGCACAACAGTAGCCTTCTTCTGGTCGATGTTATATTCATCCAGGTTTTTCGCACAAGAGCTCAAAAGCACTGCTGCAACTAAAACGCTATATATTTTTCTCATGGTGTGTGATTATAATCTAAATTTAACATTGAATCCTACAGTTCTTACAGCAGGATATGATCCACTCTGGTAGCCCTGAACGTTACCAGAACCCAGGCCATCTTCAGGATCAGCAAATGGTACATTTTTGTGGATAATCCAAAGGTTACGTCCAACCAGTGAAATATCAATTCCTTTGAATGCACGCAGTTTGCTGACTAATTTCTGTGGAAGGGAATAACCCAGTGCTACTTCTCTCAGTTTCACATAACCTGCATCATAGATCGTTGAAGCACGTGGTGGGTTGTTTGGATAGCCATAAGCGGATGATCCGGAGTTGGAAACGTCAATCCGTTTGGTGTTGGGAGTACCATCAGCCAGTACACCTGGTAAAATGATACCACCTCCGCTTGCCAGTGAACTTCTTACCGGATTACCCAGGTCATTTGTACCGGCAGTATTTGGATATAAACCAGTTCCCTGACCATACCACTGGTCAAGCGACCACAGATCTCCGCCTTTACGGATATCTACAAGGAAATTCAGTGAAAGGTTTTTGTACTTGAATGTGTTTCCGATACCACCCATCCAGTCGGCATTCGGATCACCGATGATTTCGGCTGAACTGGATGTTGCAGCATAATAACCATTAGCATTTACAACTTTCTGACCATCCTTATAAACGTAGTTGGTTCCTTTAATCACACCATAAGGCTGACCAATTGCAGCATTGTAAGTAACTGCACCAGACAATGAAAGCGTATTTAACTCAATATTTTTTACATCAGCATACAGTGAAACCACTTCACTTTTGTTTTTAGACCAGTTCAGGTTTAATGTCCAGGCAAAATCTTTGGTTTTAACAGGAATCAGGAAAGCAGAAACCTCTATACCTTTATTTTGAACCTCGCCGGCATTTACATATAATTTAAGGAAACCTGTAGCAGTTGTTACAGATACCGGAGTAATCTGATCTACAGTATTGGTTTTGTAAAGTGTAACATCAAAACCGAAACGGCTGTTCAGGAATGAGGTCTCGATACCACCCTCGATACTTTTAGTACGCTCAGGTTTAAGGGCGCCGTTGTTTTTTGTGTCAGAAACCGAGAACATAGGGATCGAACCAAATGCAGTTGGTTTTGTGTACGTATCATATATACTCAGGTTAGGCGCATCATTACCTACCTCAGCATAATTCAGTCTTAATTTACCATAAGACAACCATGTCAGATCTTTCAGTACATTGGAGAATACAAAACTTCCCGCAACTGAAGGATACCAGAATACGTTGTTGTTGGTTGGAAGGGTGGTTGACTGATCTCTTCTGACCGTAGCGTCTACAAAAACAAGGTCTTTGTAACCAAAAGTTGTGCTGGCAAAATAACCGTCTACTGCTTTCCGTTCATATCTCTCCACCGGCGCCTCAATCGGGCTCACTGAGTTAGATAAGGAATACAAGCCCGGAACAGTAAGTCCGCCGTTAGTTTTTGCATAGATATTTGTTAATCTGCTGCGCCGCAGGTTGGCACCCAGTAGTCCTTTGAAAGAAATATCTTCAGTAATTTTCTTATTGAAGTTCATCAACAGGTCAAAGTTGGTTTCTGCGAATGTACCATTTGTACGTGCATAAGCAGGAAGTGCGGTAGATCCTACTGCGATATGTTCTTCCTGAAGGTCAGAAGTACCATCGTAAGACACACGTCCGATGACATCAAACCAGTCGTTTACTTTGTAGTTTAACGCAGTATTACCAAAGAAGTGGTCTCTTGTATCATTTGCCACATTCTGATAACGGTTGAAATAAGGGTTATCCGCATAAATTGGTTTTGTACCTGTCGCATCACCCCAGTTCCAGCTTATATTTTTGTTGTTTCTGTTGTAAGCCTCTTCAAGTTCAGTGATATCGGCACCAACGTTCCACCACTGACGGAAGCCCTGGTTAGGATTTAAACCACTATAACCAGTACCATAACGTCCTAAACCATCAATTTTTGAATAGTTGGCAGCTGCTGATACCGTTAAGTTTTTAGCCATCTCATATGATCCGCCAAAGTTGAACAGGTTTTTAGTGATCTTACTGTTTGGCAATACGCCTTTTTCATCATTACGTGTATAACCCACCTTGAAAGTCCCTTTCTCGCCACCACCATCAATACTTACACTCTGATTTGAGGTTACAGCAGTTTCATAAAAAGTATCGGGGCCATTAGCCGCCGCAACCCATGGGGTTGCTTTTTGGTAATTCGGAGAGAATGGGTCTAAAGCTGACCATTGGTAAACCAGCAGATTTGGATCAAATTTTGGTCCGTAGGAAGCATCAGAGCTAAACTGCGGCGTCATCACCTTACCTGTACCAAACACATCGCGGTACCAGAAACCAGCGGTAGGAACAGGGTTACCTGTACCATCTGTAGCAGGTGAATTGTAGCCCTGACCATATTCTTTCTGATAAGTAGGGAAGGTAGATTTATCGATTTTGCCAAAAGTTACACCGCTGTTTACTGTGATGTTGGTAGAATTTTTACTTCCTTTTTTGGTAGTGATGATAATTACGCCATTGGCAGCCCTTGAACCATACAATGCTGTTGCTGCCGCACCTTTGAGAACTGTCATTGATGCTACATCATCCGGATTGATATCCGAGGCAGCATTACCGTAGTCATATCCGGCACGACCTGTACTTTGATTTTCGGTATTTGCAGTAGCATTACTCACAGGAACGCCGTCAATTACAAACAGCGCCTGGTTACCTTGTGTAATAGATTTAGAACCGCGGATAACCACGTTTGTTGATCCGCCCATTGCATTGCTCCTTTTGATATCCAGACCGGCAACTTTACCACCAAGTGAATTCACAAGATTGATATCCCGGGTCCGGGTGATATCTTCGGCTTTCAATTCCTGCGCAGCAAATGGCAGTTCGTTCTTTTTTCTCGTGATTCCCAGAGCCGTCACCACAACCTGTTCAAGTTGTTGTGAATCTTCAGCTAAAGAAGCATTGATCACGTTTGATGACGGAATAGCTACACTTTGCATAAGGTAACCGATGAATGAGATGTCTACAGAAGTAGTTCCTTGTGGAACACTAAACGAGAATGCTCCGCTTGCATTGGTAACTGTTCCTTGTTTCGAACCTTTAACCCGGATGCTTACTCCAGGAAGCGGCTGTCCGTCTGTTTTTGAAGTCACTTTACCCGTGACAGTTTTGTCTTGTGCGTTTGCTCCTATCGCAAACAGCATGAAGACAAAACAAATTAGTAATTGTTTTGTCATTGATTTAGGTTTAATAATTAATAGTATCGCAAGATAATTTTTTTAGAATACAAATAGTATTTATTTTAAACAAAAAAATCACGAAGCAAACCAAAAAACCTAAAATTTAATTAGAGAATTAAATAAAAAATGACCATAACAGATATTTAAAGGATGAATTTATGTAATTAGACTATTTTAAATACATGTCTTCAAAAAATTTCAATTTATTTTGGAAGTTTGCCTCAAAATGGATTACAGGTAATCGAAAATATAATTTTCCGATTTTACTACCGTCCGAAAAATTGTATTATTTTAAATAAAACCCCATAATTCACAGGTTTCAAAATGATATTCTGGTATTAATGATTTGACAACATAAATTCCGGTGATCAAAGTGCAAAGCATATCTTAATATGTAAAAAATTGCGTTTTTTTTGCAGGAAAATACGAAATAAATAAACACTATAGGAATAGTAGATTATTCTTACCTTTGGACCTGAAAAAAGAGAACTATTAAAATGAAGACAAACTATACCAAATCAAGAACGAGCAATTCTTCCATTCCGGTCCAAAACCATCAACACTACTGTTGTTGCCACCTCATGTGCATGTAACACCCATTCCCCAAAACAAATAAAATTTTCATCACTATCCAGTTTTGCTTTGGATCAGCTGTGCTCTTAATTCATTAGGGGCAAGGTGGTAGCTAAGTAGGACATACACAATAATAAATTAATCATATGTTCAAACTTTACAAGCTTGTACTAGGGATTGTTCTATCCTTTTTTACAATACAGATCGCAGCTGCGCAATCTGTTAAAATATCCGGTGTTATCACCGAGAAAGTCTCAGGCCAGCCCGTTCCGGGAGTAAGTATCTCTGTTAAAGGCGGCAGCAGCGGTACGCAGACAAACGGTGATGGTAAATTCAGTATCAACGCCAATGAGAATGATATTCTAAGGATCTTCTCTATAGGGTATACCGAACAGGAAATCAAAGTAAGCAGCGCAAATACTACACTGAATATTACACTTGAGGAAGCTCAGAATGCCCTTAGCGAAGTAGTAGTGACTGCACTGAATATTCCTAAAGAAAAAAAATCCCTCGGTTATGCCGTGCAGGAACTGAAATCAAAGGATATCGCAGAAGCCCGGGAAGTGAACCTGGTAAATGCCCTGGCAGGTAAAATTGCCGGTGTACAGGTGACCAACAGCCAGGGAGATATGGGTTCTTCGAGGATCATCATCCGCGGAGAGACTTCCATTTCCGGAAATAACCAGCCCCTGTTTATCATTGATGGCGTTCCTGTCGACAATACACAGACTCTGGGAAATTCGGCCATCTCGGCTACCTCAGCATCCAGGGACTATGCCAATCCGATATCTGACATCAATCCTGATGATATCGAATCGATGAGTGTACTGAAAGGTCCGAATGCTGCCGCCCTTTATGGATCACGTGCCGCTGCAGGTGTGGTGCTTATCACTACTAAAAAAGGTAAAGGCTCCAAAGGACTGGGCATCAGCGTTACCTCAAATACCACCTTCTCAAGTCTGCTGATCCTTCCTGATTACCAGAATTCATACGGCCAGGGTGCCAATGGCCAGTTCAGCTATGTTGACGGGGCCGGTGGCGGCTTAAATGACGGTGTAGACGAAAGCTGGGGCCCCCGCCTGGATGGAAGGTTAATTCCGCAATTCAATTCCAACGGTGTCGCTGTTCCTTTTATAGCACATCCTGATAATGTAAAGAGCTTCTTTAACACCGGCCGTACACTCAATAACGGAATTGCTTTTTCGGGTTCCAGTGAAAAATTTGATTACCGCCTTTCCTATAACAATATGGATCAGAAGGGCGTAATTCCTAACTCGTCACAGTCGAAGAACTCCTTCCTGTTCAATTCGAGTTACAAGATCAGTCCTAAACTGACGCTGAATACCTATGCAAATTATGTAAACAGCAGTGCCGATAATATTCCTGGTTCGGGCGGTAAAAGATCTACCAGTACTATGCTTCAGTTCACATGGTTTGGTCGTCAGGTAGATGTAAGTCAGCTGAAATCCCTGTATGAAAGCGGACAAAATATCAACTGGAACAACAGCTATTACAGTAACCCTTACTTTGTTGCTTATGAAAATACTGTTGGCCAGGTACGTAACCGCCTCATCGGTAGTGCAGAGTTAAACTATAAGATCATCGAGGGACTCTCTGCAAATTTCAGGACCGGCAATGATAATTATACCGACCGCAGAAAGACAAAAATCGCCTACGGCACAAACGGAACACCTTTTGGTTCCTATGAGGAAGATGCCTATACCTTCAATGAAAACAATACCGAAGCAAGGTTAGACTATACCAAAAAACTGAACAAAGATTTTAATCTGGATATATTGTTAGGTGGTAACATGCGTACATCAACGCTGGAGAATAATGACCAGCTGGCTTCAAAACTTGCTGTAAGCGGTCTGTATACCCTCAGCAATTCGAGAGATCCGCTGATTTCCTATAACTACTACACCAAACAGAAAGTTTACAGTGCATTCAGTTCGGCACAACTTTCATTCAGGAATTATGCTTACTTAAACCTTACTGCCAGAAATGACTGGTCTTCTACCCTTCCGGTTGAAAACCGTTCTTACTTCTACCCTTCTGTAAACGGAAGTTTGATCCTTACCGAAGCTTTTGATATCAAAAGTGATGCACTAACCTTTGCGAAACTTCGCGGAGGATGGTCTAAAGTGGGTAAAGATGCTTCCCCTTATCAGCTGATCAATACTTATGGTTTTATTGCGCCTTTTGACGGCAACCCGCAGCAATATGCCAATGCGGTCGACCTGAATGCCAACCTGAAACCAGAAACTACTAACTCTACGGAGGCAGGTTTTGAACTGGGATTTTTCAAAAACAGGCTGAGATTTGATGCGAGTGTTTACAATACAAACAGTATCAATCAGATCTTAAGCCTTGACGTAAGTACTACCACAGGTTACAGCAGTAAACTGGTAAACGGGGGAACAATCAACAACAAAGGTGTGGAATTACAACTGGGCTTAACACCAATCAAAACAAGCAACTTTACCTGGGATATCAACACCAACTTCTCTTCCAACAAAAGCAGGGTTAAATCTCTTTACGGAAACATCCAGAGCTATGTACTGGGTACAGACGGAACTGTACAGATCCTTGCTGCTGTAGGACAGCCTTATGGTACAATTTTCGGAACAGCCTACGAAAGAAATGCCGCAGGTCAGATTCTGGTAGATGCTGATGGAACACCGGTAATCAGTGCAAGTAAAAAAGTTCTTGGTAAATACACGCCAAACTGGTTAGGCGGTATTACCAACAGTTTCACTTACAAGAGAGTTAATCTAAGTGTACTGCTAGATGCTCATGTTGGAGGTAAGATCTATTCAGGTACCAACGCTACAGGAACTTATACAGGTGTACTTGCATCAACCCTTCCGGGACGTGGTACAGAAAACGGTGGCCTGAGTTACTATTTTCCTGGAAACGACAATACGGCCAGAGCGGTACAGATCGCAGCAGGCAGCGCTGCACCGGGCGGGGCAATTGTTTATGACGACGGTATGGTATTCAATGGCGTACTTGCAGATGGAACAGTCAACAGCAGAATTATTCCTGCTTCGCAGTACTATAAGTCGACAACCAATGCAGATGAAAGCACAGTATACAGCGCTACATATGTAAAATTAAGAGAGATCAAATTAGGGTACACCCTGCCGCAGCAATGGATCAAGTCGATCGGGTTGCAAAGTGCTACGGTTTCTGTAGTAGGCCGTAACCTGTTAATCATTCACAAGGAAGTACCTAATATCGATCCGGAAACTGCATTCAATACCGGCAACGGACAAGGGCTTGAAGACTTGACACTTCCGGGCGTACGCAACATTGGCTTCAACATCAACCTTAAATTTTAATTATCATGAAGATCAGATATATATACTTATTGATATCAGCAGCCATATTATCCACTGCGGTGTCCTGCAAGAAATCGCTCGACGAGAGCAATGTTAACCCCAACGCTTCGGAAACCGCACAACCGGATTACCTCTTAACCGGGGCGATCAAGGCTACTGCCGATACTTACTGGGGTACCAATAACAATCTGGGCTCAAGCCTGCTTTTTGTACAACATGTAGCAAAGATTCAGTACACCGATCCCGACAGATACATTTTTACCAATGCAAGTTTCAATGAGCTATGGTCGGTAGGTTATGCAAAGGGGGTGGTTAACCTGAACCAGATTATTAAACTGGCCGATGCTTCATCAAACCCCAACTACAAGGGCGTAGCACTTGTTCTGCGTTCATGGATATTTAGCATGCTGACAGATGCCTATGGCGATATCCCCTACACACAAGCGGGTAGTATAGATGAATACCTGTTACCTAAATACGATAACCAAAGGGATGTTTATCTGGGTTTGCTGGCAGATCTAAAGACTGCTCAGGATGCACTTAACCCGAGTGGAAAAGCTATTGCAGGAGACGTGATTTATGCAAACTCTATCACTTCCTGGAAGAAATTTGCCAATTCACTGCGCCTGAGAATTGCTTTACGCATTGCAGACCGTGAGCCGGAACTGGCAAGACAGACCATTGCAGCTATAGCAACTGAAGGTATTGGATACATCAGTGCAAACAGCGAAACAGCACAGCTGGCCTATAAAGCTTCGCCGAATCAGAATCCGATTAGCAACCTGTTTGACACACGTCCGGATGAATACCGTGTAAGCAAAACGTTAATTGATCAGCTTACTGCACTTAACGATCCGCGTTTAGCAATCTATGCACAGAAAGCCGTTTCAACACAAACCTATATTGGGGCCGCGAATGGTTTGAGTGCTAACCTTCCGGGTAAAGACCAGGTTTCCAAACTGGGCACCTACTTTATTGCGCCTACCGCTCCGGCAGTGATCATCAGCTATGCTGAAGTATTATTTGACCGCGCAGAAGCAGCAGCGAGAGGCTTCACCAGTGAAAATGCTAGCACCTTATACAATCAGGCGATAGAAGCTTCGTTAACACAATATGGAGTTTCAACTGCAGATATCACAACATACAAAGCCAGTACTGCTGTTCAGTTCAATGCTGCAAACTATAAGAAATCTATCGGAGACCAAAAATGGATTGCTCTGTACGGACAAGGATTAGAAGCCTTCACCGAATGGAGAAGGCTGGATTATCCGCAGCTCACACCAGCGGTTGCAGGTGCCCTGAACGGACAGATTCCTGTTAGATTTATCTATCCAGGAACAGAGCAGTCGCTCAATCCTGACGGATACAAAGCAGCAGTTGCCCACCAGGGAACAGATGCCTTAACTACCAAACTCTGGTTTGACGTAAATTAATCTCCGGAAAAGAACCACTGCAAGGTAGAGGCCCTGCATTGGATATCTTTAAAAAATTTTCCCCTCTCTTTCGATACCTTCTGGCGCAATTCAGCGGCAGGCAGCATCGGAAGAGAGGGGAATTTTTTCAGCGAAGCCAGAAGAACTCTCTTTATTTACCAAGTAACGCTTTGGCTTTGCCAACAACGTTATCAATGGTAAATCCAAACACTTTGTACAATTCTTCTGCAGGAGCAGATTCGCCAAAAGTAGTCATGGCAATAATATCCCCTTCATCAGTCACATACTTATGCCATCCCAGCGGAGAACCTGTTTCTACAGCCAGACGTTTTCTGACAGCCTTAGGGAAAACCTCTTCTTTGTAAGCAGCATCCTGTTTTTCGAACAACTCCCATGAAGGCATACTCACTACCCTTGCATTGATGCCTTCTTCTCTCAGTTTAACCTGTGCATCCATAATCAGCGCTACTTCAGAACCGGTAGCAATAAGGATCAGATCTGGTGTTTCTTCAGAATCAGATAATACATAGGCACCTTTTTCCAGTCCCTCTGCTTTACCATATTTATCCTGGTCGAGCACCGGCAATCCTTGTCTGGTAAATACCAGTACAACCGGGCCGTCTTTATGCTCCAGGGCAACACGCCATGCATGAGCAGTTTCATTTGCATCAGCAGGACGGATTACTGTAATATTTGGAATAGACCGCAGCGAGATCAGTTGTTCAACCGGCTGATGCGTTGTTCCGTCTTCTCCTAACCCGATACTATCATGCGTATACACAAAAATAGGACGGATCTTCATAATGGCTGCCAAACGGATTGGCGGGCGCATATACTCAGAGAACATCAGGAAAGTTGCCCCAAAGGGAATCACACCTTTAGTTAAGGCCATTCCTACCAGTGCAGAACCCATGGCGTGCTCACGGATACCGAAGTGAAAATTACGTCCTCCCCTGTTTTCAGAAGTAAAGGAATCGTATTCTTTCAGGTTTGTTTCTGTAGATGGTGCTAAATCGGCGGCACCACCTATCAATCCCGGAACACTTGCTGCAATAGCATTTAACACTTTGCCGGAAGCCTGGCGGGTAGCCATTTTATCTTTCGAAGCTGCAAATACCGGCAATGATTCTTTCCAGTTTTCAGGAAGCTCGCCACTTTGTGCCTGCTCATATTCTGCTGCAAGCTCAGGGAACTTCTCTTTGTACTGCGCAAAAAGCTCATCCCATTTCTTGTTAGCATCCGTTCCTTTTTTACCGGCCGCCTGATAAAAACTATCTACTTCTTCAGGAACATAGAATGATTTTTCAGGATCAAATCCAAAGAATTCTTTCACCAGTTTAATCTCATCGGCACCCAGCGGAGAACCGTGTGAACCGGCTGTATTTACTTTATTAGGACTGCCATAGGCAATCTGTGTGCGTACTTTGATCAGTGAAGGTTTCTGCGTTTCTGCCTTTGCATTACGTACTGCGTTGATCAGGGCATCAAGGTCATTCCCGTCGTTTACCACCTGCACGTGCCAGCCATAGGCTTCGAAACGTTTGGCTACATCTTCATTAAAGGCGATATCTGTAGCACCTTCGATAGAAATATGGTTATCATCATACAGGTAAATCATGTTACCCAGTTCCAGGTGACCTGCAAGAGAAGCTGCTTCGGAAGTTACACCTTCCATCATATCACCATCACTGCAGATTGCATAAATTTTGTAGTCAAAAAGATCAAATCCTGGTTTGTTGTATCTTGCTGCCAGGTGCTTTTGAGCGATTGCAAAGCCTACCCCATTGGCAAAACCCTGGCCCAGAGGACCGGTAGTAACATCTACGCCGTCAATCAGCCCATACTCAGGGTGGCCTGCAGTTTTACTGTTCAGCTGGCGGAAGTTTTTTAAATCATCTATCGTTACATTAAATCCCGTTAAATGCAGCAAGCTGTATTGTAACATACATCCGTGCCCGGCAGATAAAATAAACCTATCCCTGTTTGCCCAGTCCGGGTTTTTAGGGTTAAATTTCATATAATGAGCGTACAAAACGTGACCCATTGGGGCAGCACCCATAGGCATACCAGGGTGCCCTGAGTTTGCTTTCTGTACCGCGTCAATTGATAAGGTCCTTACTGTATTGATTGCTAATTCTTCAATTTGATGAGTTGAATCCATTTTAAAATATTTTATTGTAACTAATTAATGCCTGTAAGCAGAATTTGTTTGCTAAACCTTATTTTTTGACAGAAAATCTATAAACAGAAATTGTGCTGTAAGTTGATCCCGGTTTCAGCACAGTTGATGGGAATGACGGCTGGTTAGGTGAATCTGGAAAATGCTGTGTTTCAAGACAGAATGCAGAGCGGTATCCGTAAGTAGCATTTCCTTTACCATAGTTCATTTTATCCGTCAGAAAGTTCCCGCTGTAAAATTGTATTCCCGGTTCTTCGGTCAGTACTTCCAACACTATACCTGTTTTCTGGCTGCTTACTGTAGCTGCCTTACGCAGGCCGGTACCCTTTCTCAGCACCCAGTTGTGGTCATATCCTTTTCCGTTTTTCAGCTGGGTGTTACTGTCATTGATATTCACACCGATCAGCTTAGCGTTGGTAAAGTCGAACGGCGTACCCGCTACTTTTTCAAGTTTGCCTGTTGGGATCAGTGTAGTATCTACAGGTGTGTATTCATCAGCTTCCAGCTGAAGTGTATGATCGGTTATTGTCTGATCACCTGCACCGTTTAAATTGAAGTATGCGTGGTTGGTCAGATTCACTACCGTAGCTTTATCTGTAGTTGCATTATATGTGATTTTCAATGAGTGGTCATCTTCCAGGGCGTAAGTAACCTTTACTGTCAGTTTACCCGGATAACCACCTTCGCCATCTTTAGACACATAGCTGAGTTCAAGTGTATGGTCATCGGTTTTCTTAGCATCCCAAACCTGTTTATAGAATCCGCTTGTTCCCCCATGCAGGGTATTCTGACCATCATTGACCTGCAACTGATAAGTTTTACCATCCAGTGTAAATTTACCTTTGGCAATTCTGTTTCCATAACGGCCAATCAAAGCACCGAAAAAGAACTCTTCTTTTCTTTGGTAAGGTTTCAGGCTGTCATGCCCCAGGACTACATCCACCAGTTTGTCTTTGTTGTCTTTTACAAGCAATGACACCAGTCTTCCGCCAAAGTTGGTTATAGCTGCTTCGTCGCCGCTTTTATTTTTCAGGGTGTATAAATGGACCGGCTTATTATCTGCAGTTCCTTCAAAGGCTGCAGAATCAGGAAGCACAGCTGCCACAGTAGTGGTCTCCGTGGAATCTGCATTGTCGGTCTTTTTGGTTGAATTGGAATTGCAACTTGCCAGCACACCCGTAAACAGGAGCATTGCAAAAAATAAATTTTGATTCGTTTTCATAATCTTTTTAATGGTTTATATATAGTCAACGGCAAAATAGAGAAAATTATATTAACCGTCAAAACAACGATTAATATAATTCTTGTTAAGTTTGCAGTTATAAATCTTTTGACTAATATTAGCAGGGTTATCTTAATATACGTGAATGACTAACAACACAACAGAAACAAAAATGCTGCTTGCAGTGGATTGCATTATTTTTGGTTTTGATGGAGAAAACTTAAAGATCCTGCTGATTAAAAGGGGCTTTGAACCTGAGAAAGATAAATGGAGCCTGATGGGCGGTTTTATTAAAAACAACGAAAGCCTGGATGAAGCAGCAAACAAGATTCTTCTGCAGCTGACAGGCCTTGAGGGCGTTTATCTTGAACAGCTGTATGCTTTTGGGAACCCATCACGAGACCCTGATGAAAGGATTGTTTCCGTTGCCTACTTTGCATTAATTGACATCCACAAATATGAAACCCAGCTGAGTGACAGGTACCATGCCGAATGGTTTCTGGTCAACGAAATGCCCACCCTGGTATTTGATCATGGGCAGATGGTAGAAATTGCCAAGCAGAAGATTCGGTACAAGGCTGCTTTGCACCCGTTGTTATTTGAACTGCTGCCAAGAAAATTCACGATACCACAGCTGCAAAGCCTCTATGAAGGGGTGTATAACACCAAGATTGATAACAGGAATTTTATCAGAAAGCTGACATCAACCGGACTGCTAATCAAGCTGGAAGAGAAAGACAAGTCCAATTCCAAAAAGGGCGCCTTTTATTTTAAACTTGACAAGAAAAAGTATAAGGCCAAATTTCAGGCTTTCCTCAATTTTATTCCCAACCCTGAAAACCTGATCAGTTAGGCGCTAAACGCGCCAAACCTATTTATCATTAGTTTTTACCTTCTTTCTCTTTTATGGGAGCGAACATGGCCTTGCACGGGCTCTAAACGGAAAGACCGTTGGCCGAACAATTGGAAAGGTAGATACCTTTTCAGACAAACAGGAGGAGGTATTGATGAGGACAGCTTTAATCTCTCCATTCCTCACAACCCTCAAAGAATATATTCGGATTGGGTTTAAGCATACACCCAAACCTCAGGACTGGGACTTCTACAGCGTTGCAACATCAGTAAACAAACCCGGAGCAATTAAAGGGAAATATCCCAACTGAAGATCAATTACAAAAAGATCATACTTTCAATGGGTGCTGTTGCTGCACCAAAAAACGCAAAGTAAGCCTGCATAATAACCGGCTTGAATTTAGCTGGGACCCGGATCTGGATGCAAAAAGTAAAGACAAACTCCTTCCGCAGAACTTCAGGCTCCATGTCATGTCCAGGTTTCTCAGCCCTTTCCTTGCGTATATTCAAATCGGTTTCTATCATAAGAAAAATAAGGATAGCCCTTTTAACCGCGCAATGCATTGCAATTGGGAGCGCGCAATCACCGGCGTTGCTCCCAATTTTGAAATCAACTGTAAAAAAAATCATTTTGAGCAAAGGTGACGAGGAACATGCCTGGAGTGGAAAAATGATTCTGGAAGGCAGTGATCAGGTCAAAGTAAGCTGGAATGTTACTGAGACAGTTACAATGAAGGTAGTTGGCAGCGATTTCCCCTCACATCAAATTACAATGAAATCACTGAAATGGTCGTTTATTCAGACACTGCAATCAAATCTGATCTTTCAGTTCCAGTAGCTCTTCGTACAGATTTCTGGGCAGCAGTTGTCATATCTGGATGTTCTTTGTTTCTCCTGATGGAAAAAATGTTTCAAACAGTGATTACCTGGGCTCAATTAAGACGGAATCTCCGAATGGCTAATATCGAACAGTATATCCATGCTAAATTTCCTTCTGTACGAGTCCAGGAAACTTGCACTATTACTGACACCATAAGTAATAATCATTGTCAGGAACAATGTTTTTCCTGTTCTTGTCTAATCTTTGAAGACGTTAGTTTGTTTTTCCAGTTCCTTTCCGTAAGATTTGGCGGAGAAGTTATACTTCCTCTCGTCTTCCTATGACAGTTTCCATATCTTATTGTTTAAAAACAACCTCTTGCTCTTGCCATTCCCATCTCCAATGACGTCTAATTATTTAACAATGAATTTTTGTAAAAAATTTCGTTTAGTAAATAAATAAACGTTAATTAGACATTTAATTATTTTATGAAACCAAATATATACGTTATTGGAGTAGATTATGGTTCAGACTCGGTCCGTTCCGTACTTGTTAATGCCGAAAATGGCGAAGAGATCGCATCATCAGTTTTTAACTATCCGCGCTGGCAGAAGGGATTATTCTGTGATCCTGCAATTAATCAGTTCAGACAGCATCCTCTCGATTATACCGAAGGGCTGGAACATACGATTAAAGCCTGCCTGGAAAAGGCCGGCGGACAGATTGCTGCTGATGCCGTAAAAGCAATTGCTGTAGATACTACAGGCTCAACTCCTGTGGCAGTTAACGAAGCCGGAACACCACTGGCCTTGACTCCCGGTTTTGAAGAAAACCCTCACGCCATGTTTGTACTCTGGAAAGATCACACTGCAGTGAAAGAAGCCGCACAGATCAATGAGCATGCCCTTAAATATGACATCAATTATCTCGACTACGAAGGTGGTATCTATTCATCAGAATGGTTTTGGGCAAAGCTGCTCCGCACACTGAGAACAGATGAAAAAGTTAGAGAAGCCTGTTACTCCTGGGTAGAGCATTGCGACTGGATCCCCTTCCTGCTGACGGGCGGAAGTGAAATCAAAGAAATGAAACGCAGCCGCTGTGCTGCAGGACATAAAGCACTCTGGTCTGAAGAGTTTGACGGCCTCCCTCCCAATGAATTTTTCAAAGAACTCGATCCGCTGCTGGACGGTTTCACTTCACGTTTATTCAAAGAAACCTATACATCTGACAAACCCGCCGGTACATTAAGTGAAGAGTGGGCAGCCAAATTGGGATTGAGCACTTCCGTTGTTGTGGGTGTTGGCGCATTTGACGCGCATATGGGTGCTGTTGGCGGTCAGATTGAACCTTACCACCTGAGTAAAGTAATGGGAACCTCTACCTGCGATATTCTCGTGGCCCCAACAGCCGATATCGAAGGTAAGCTGATCAAAGGTATCTGCGGTCAGGTAAACGGATCGGTTATTCCCGGAATGATGGGTCTCGAAGCCGGGCAGTCAGCCTTTGGCGATACTTATGCCTGGTTTAAAAATATACTGAGCTGGCCGCTGAAAACGCTGCTGCATGAATCTGTACTGATTGAGAAAGCTACAGCCAACGCACTGCTGGAAGAAATGATGGACAAGATCATCCCGCATCTCAGCAAACAGGCTGCTTTACTACTAAAGAACGACGACGATGAACTGGGTATCGACTGGTTTAACGGCAGAAGGACACCTGATGCCAATCAGGAACTGAAAGGTGCTCTGAGCAACCTTGATTTAGGCACTGATGCACCGCGGCTGTTCAGGGCACTGGCCGAAGCAACCTGTTTCGGTGCAAAAAATATTGTAGACCGCTTTATCTCAGAAGGAATTCCTGTAAAAGGAATCATTGGCATCGGCGGGGTAGCCAAAAAATCTCCCTATATCATGCAGATGATGGCCGACGTGTTAAATATGCCTATCCGCATACATCAGTTTGAACATACCTGTGCCTTAGGTGCAGCCATGTTTGCCGCAGTAGTTGGAGGTATTTACCCTACAGTGGAAGAAGCAATGAAAGGCATGGGCAGCGGATTTGATTCAGAGTATTTCCCGGAAGAAGAAGCAGTAGCCTACTATGCCAGCCGTTATCCGCGTTACCAGTCGCTGGGTGGTTATATCGAACAAAATACAACCCATAACTAACCAAAATAACGCTTGCTCAGATACATTACTAAATCATAAATAAGAATGAACGAATATCAGGAGATCCGGGAAAAAGCATATGCAGCAAATATGCAGCTTCCTAAACTGGGGCTTGTGCTTTTCACCTTTGGAAATGCAAGTGCAGCCGACAGAGAAAAAAATGTTTTTGCGATCAAACCAAGCGGGGTACCCTACGAAGAGCTGTCGCCGGAGAATATGGTGATCGTGGATTTTGACGGCAATACCGTTGAAGGTAAACTCAGGCCCTCGTCAGACACCAAAACACATGCAGTATTGTATAAACATTGGGAAAACATAGGTGGTATTGTACATACGCATTCTACCTATGGCACCGCATGGGCACAATCGCTGAAATCAATACCCGTTTACGGAACCACCCACGCAGACCATACCACAGCAGCCATTCCATGCGCCCCACCGATGAGCGACGAAAAAATAAAAGGGAATTATGAGTATGAAACAGGTTTTCAGATCATTGACCACCTTAAAGAGCAGGGATTAAATTATACAGATGTAGAAATGATCCTTGTGGGTAACCACGCCCCCTTTACCTGGGGCAAAACTGCGGACAAAGCCGTTTACAACAGTGCAGTGGTAGAAGAACTGGCAAAAATGGCATTCCTGACAGAACAGATCAGAAATGACGTACGCCCTATGAAAGATGCTTTAATTCAAAAACATTACGAGAGGAAACACGGTGTGGATTCCTATTACGGTCAATAAACAAATACTATGATAACCAACCTTAAACAATTAGAAGCCTGGTTCATTACCGGAAGCCAGCATTTATACGGAGAAGAAACACTGAGACAGGTGGCAGAACATTCACAGCAAATTGCAAGAGCGCTGAACGATTCTCCGCAGATTCCCGTAAAAATCGTTTTCAAACCAACAGTTAAAACTGCTGACGAGATCTATGCTGTTTGTCAGGAAGCCAATAATGCAGAAAACTGTATCGGCATTATTGCCTGGATGCATACTTTTTCACCCGCAAAAATGTGGATCGGCGGGCTAAAAATATTACAAAAACCATTACTTCATTTACATACCCAGTTCAACCGTGACATCCCATGGAGCACTATGGACATGGATTTCATGAACCTGAACCAAAGCGCACATGGCGACCGTGAGTTTGGATTTATCGTTTCCAGAATGCGCATCAACCGCAAAGTGGTTGCAGGACATTGGGAAGACCCTGAAGTACGCGAAAGTGTAAACACATGGCTGCGCGCTGCTGCAGGATGGTTTGATATGCAGGGAGCGAAATACGCACGTTTCGGAGATAACATGAGGAATGTTGCGGTGACCGAAGGTGACAAAGTTGAAGCAGAAATAAAATTCGGTTTCTCGGTAAACACTTATGGGATCGGAGACCTGGTTGCGGTGATAAATCAGACGGCAGATGCCGATATTGACCTGCTGGTAAAGGAATACGCAGATAGTTATGTGATGGCCGGAAGTTTGATCAAAGGCGGAGCAAAGCATGCCTCATTAAGGGAAGCAGCAAAAATTGAAATCGGCCTGCGCAATTTCCTTGAACAGGGAAATTTTAAAGGTTTCTCGGATACTTTTGAAGACCTGCACGGTATGAGCCAGCTTCCGGGTATTGCAGTACAGCGTTTGATGAGCGATGGATATGGTTTCGCCGGTGAGGGCGACTGGAAAACGGCGGTCCTGGTAAGAACAATGAAAGTAATGGGCAGCGGACTTGAAGGTGCAAATGCCTTTATGGAAGATTATACTTATCATTTTGAACCGCAGAACTCTTTTGTACTGGGCTCGCACATGCTCGAAGTTGATGCCGCATTGGCTAAAGGACCAGTTAAATGTGAGATACATCCCCTTGGCATCGGGGGTAAAGCAGATCCTGTAAGGCTGATCTTTGATGCAGCGAATGGCCCGGCCTTAAATGCCTCTATCATTGATATGGGCAACAGGTTCCGCATGCTGGTAAATGTAGTTGATGGTGTAGAAGAACAACATGAATTGCCAAAACTGCCTGTTGCACGTGTGTTATGGAAACCACAGCCGGATATGAAAACAGGTTGTGCAGCATGGATTTATGCCGGTGGTGCGCACCATACATGCTATAGCCAGAATTTAACAGCAGAACATCTCACAGATTTTGCAGATATCGCAGGGATTGAGTATGTTGGCATCGATAATCAAACTACTATAAATCAATTGCGTAACGATTTAAAGTGGAACGAGGTATATTATCAGTTAAACAAACATTAAACCCATGAAAAATTCTAACCAAATCAAATTATGACCAATAGCTTAGCTACTACTGACTATGTAGTTTTTATCGTTTACTTTCTGGTTGTTTCCCTGTATGGATACTCAATCTATCACAAACGCCAGAGAAATGAACATGATGCAAAAGCATTCTTCCTGGCGGAAGGTACTTTAACCTGGTGGGCCATCGGTGCATCACTGATTGCGTCCAATATCTCTGCCGAACAGTTTATCGGCATGAGCGGTGAAGGTTTCTTCCTGGGGGTTGCTGTAGCAGCCTACGAATGGATCGCAGCCATCGCCCTGATCATTGTGGCAGTCTGGTTTATTCCGGTATACCTCAAGAACAAAATCTATACGATGCCTCAGTTCCTGAAAACCAGGTACAATGAATCGGTAGCACTGATTATGGCGATCTTCTGGCTGTTCCTTTATGTCTTTGTGAACCTGACATCGATCCTGTATTTAGGTGCAGTAGCTATCAATGGACTTACCGGAGGGGAATACCTGCACGTGATCATGATCGGCCTTGCTGTGTTTGCGCTGTTTATTTCACTGGGCGGCATGAAGGTTGTAGCCTATACTGACGTAATTCAGGTGGCTGTACTGATCTTTGGCGGACTGGTTACAACATATATTGCACTGACTGTTGTTGGTGAGAAATTTGGTGTCGGCAGTAATGCAATTGCAGGATTTAAGGTACTGATGGATCAGGCTCCGGAGCACTTCAAAATGATCATTCCAAGGCCTACGGCTACCTCTACTCAAAATGAGATCAGCAAGTACCTTACTTTCCCCGGACTGGCTTCTTACCTTGCCGGGATCTGGATTATCAACCTGAACTACTGGGGCTGTAACCAGTACATCACACAGAGAGCGTTGGGTGCTGATTTGCACACTGCAAGAACAGGTATCCTGTTTGCCGGTTTATTGAAACTAATGATGCCGCTGATTGTGATGCTGCCTGGTATTGCTGCCTATGTATTGTACAGGGGCGGATACCTTCCACAGCTGATCGGTGGAAAGGATGGTGCGTATTCTGCTGTGCTTACTTTCCTGCCTACAGGATTGAAAGGACTGTCTGTTGCGGCACTTACCGCAGCGATTGTTGCCTCACTGGCTGGTAAGGTGAATAGTATCTCTACGATTTTCACCCTGGATGTCTATTCAAAATACTTCAAAAAAGACTCGGATCAGAGAAGCCTGGTTTTTGTGGGCCGTGTTACTGTTGTGATCGGTCTGATCCTGGCGGTTCTATTTACCTGGAACGACTTACTGGGCATCGGTGGTGTAGGTGGTTTTACTTACATTCAGAAATACACTGGTTTTATCAGTCCGGGAGTATTCGCGATGTTCTTCTTAGGAATGTTCTGGAAAAGAACTACTGGTGCGGCTGCAATTGCAGGGGTACTGGCAGGTTTCTTATTTTCGGTTTTCTTTAATGAATTTGCTCCCTCGCTCATGGGTCACGATACGATTTTGTATACCGCTTATCCAAACGGAGCAGGCGGATGGGAAATTCCATTCCATATCTGTATGGGGCTGTCATTTGCATTTACTATGGTGATCATGATTGCCATGAGTTACGCTGGCCCTAAGGTTAACCCCAAAGCTTTTGAACTTGATAAAAGTATGTTCAATGTGAAGCCTTCTACACTGGCGCTGATCATCCTAACACTTTTGATCATTACCGCATTGTATGTGAAGTTCTGGTAAAATAAAATAGTTAAGATTACAAAAAGGCCTCTGAATCTACAGGGGCCTTTTTTATGATCAGAGTGAAAATGTCTTTTAAATGTTATTTATCAGCAGTTTCAGGTGCTTTGGACAGGGGTGCTTCAGGATCCAGTTCAACACATCCTTCCTTGTCCTTTCTGGCAAACAAAATCGGGTACAGAAACAAAAATGCACCCAGCATCAGGAGTAATCCCGAACCTTCAAGCACATATTTGCTCCAGCTGACATCGTTTGCATCCATGATTAAATAGGCAACCAAGGCCAGCACACCAAGAATTATGGCGATTACTGCTTTCTGGAGTTTCATTGCTTTTATCATGATCTTAATATTATTTTTTTTCCCTGGTAAATATACTGAACAAAAACCAAACCAGTTTAAGATTTTGATGATCAATGTATTTCCCGGAACAACTACTATTTTTCATTCTAAATCCGTAACTTTGCATCCTTATTTTTTTAAGATACTGGATTGATGTATAGGGAATTTAAACAATTAGAACTACCTAAAATAGGTAAAGAGATACTGGAGTTTTGGAAAGCGGAGAATATCTTTGAAAAAAGCATCTCAACGAGGCCAAAATCTAACCCATTTACTTTTTACGAAGGCCCGCCTTCTGCTAATGGTATGCCTGGTATTCACCATGTAATGGCCCGCGCTATCAAGGATATTTTTTGCCGATACAAAACGCTGAAAGGTTTCCAGGTGAAACGTAAAGGCGGATGGGATACGCACGGACTTCCTATTGAACTTGCTGTAGAGAAAAAACTGGGCATCACCAAAATAGATATAGGTGTAAAAATTTCTGTGGAAGACTACAACGCAGCCTGCCGTGAGGAAGTGATGCGTTATACCGATATCTGGAATGACCTGACAGAAAAAATGGGCTACTGGGTAGATCTTGAAAAACCCTATATTACCTACGAAAACGAATACATTGAATCACTCTGGTGGATCCTAAAGACATTTTACGATAAAGGCCTTTTATACAAGGGGTATACTGTTCAGCCTTATTCTCCTGCTGCGGGTACAGGTTTAAGTTCGCATGAGCTGAACCAGCCGGGTACATATAAAATGCTGAAAGATACTTCCATCACAGCACAGTTTTTCCTGAAAAAAGATCAGCAGCATCCTCTGATGCCGGTGTTGTTTGAAAACAGCACTGAAGATACTGCGATCATCGCCTGGACAACAACACCATGGACTTTGCCCTCTAACGGTGCACTGGCTGTAGGTGAAAAGATCAGCTATGTAAAAGTAAAAACCTTTAACCCCTATACCTTTTTACCTGTAAGTGTTGTACTGGCAAAAGACCTGGTAGGAAAACATTTCAAAAAAGAAGCGGAAAACCTTTCTTTCGAAGATGTTAAAGACACGGATAAACTCATTCCCTGGACTATCGCTGCGGAGTTTACCGGTAAAGACCTGATTGGTTTGCGTTATCATCAGCTGATGAATTATGTAACCAATGCGGAGCTGGAGGAAAAAGCCTTCCGCGTGATCCCCGCTGACTATGTAACCACAGAAGACGGAACAGGTATCGTGCATATAGCCGCTGTTTATGGAGCGGACGATTTCCGGGTTTCCAAAGAAAGTGGCGTACCTGCTGTCATGGTAAAAGACGACCAGGGCAATGATCTTCCTTTGGTAAATAAACAAGGAAAATTTGTTGATGAAGTAACTGACTTCGCCGGTTATTATGTAAAGGAAGAATACTATAGCGACGAGGAACGCAAAGCAGCAGATTTTAAACCAACTGACGTGCTGATCGCGATCAAGCTGAAAGAAGATAATAAAGCATTCGACGTAAAGAAATACGAGCACAGTTATCCGCACTGCTGGAGAACTGATAAACCCATATTATATTATCCGCTTGACAGCTGGTTCATCAAAACCACTTCTGTAAAAGAGAAAATGGTAGAGCTGAACAAGACGATCAACTGGAAACCTGAAGCTACAGGAACCGGGCGTTTTGGTAACTGGCTGGAAAACCTGGTAGACTGGAACCTGTCGCGTTCACGCTACTGGGGTACTCCCCTGCCAATCTGGAGAACTGCAGATGGCCTGGAAGAAAAATGTATCGGCTCTATAGCCGAACTGAATGCAGAGATCAAAAAATCTGTTGATGCAGGTTTCATGGAAGCTTCTTTTGAACTGAAAGATATGCACCGTCCATATGTGGATGATGTGATCCTGACCTCTTCTAAAGGAGAAAAGATGATCCGTGAAGCGGATATGATCGATGTGTGGTTTGACAGCGGGGCAATGCCTTATGCACAATGGCACTTCCCTTTTGAAAACAAAGAAGAATTTGAGAATGCGTACCCTGCTGATTTTATCGCAGAAGGTGTGGATCAGACCCGCGGATGGTTCTTTACTTTGCACGCGATAGCAGTAATGCTGAGCGAGACAAGTGATGAGATCAAAGCAATCAATGAACGTGTAGGCAATAAAGGTATTGCGTATAAAAATGTGGTATCCAATGGTCTTGTCCTGGACAAGAACGGTAACAAGATGTCCAAACGTTTAGGAAATGGTGTTGATCCTTTCCATACGATTGATACTTACAGTGCAGATGCGACAAGATGGTATATGATCAGCAATGCTTCTCCATGGGACAACCTGAAGTTCAATATGGACGGACTGGACGAAGTGAGGCGCAAGTTCTTTGGAACTTTATATAACACATACGCGTTCTTCGCTTTGTATGCAAACATCGACAAGTTTGAAATCGATGAGAACAACGAAACCCCTGTAAAAGACCGCACGGAACTGGACAGGTGGATTCTTTCATTGCTGCAAAACCTGATCAATGAGGTGGATGAGAGTTACAATACGTATGAGCCGACTAAGGCTGCAAGGGCAATACAATCCTTCGTGGATGAACACCTGAGCAACTGGTATATCCGTTTGTCACGCCGCCGCTTCTGGAAAGGCGAAATGACAGCCGATAAAAAAGCGGCATATGAGACATTATACACCTGTCTGGCAACGGTATCACAACTGATGTCGCCCATAGCACCGTTTTTTGCAGACTGGCTGTATCAGAACCTGACAGTGAACAAACCTGCAAAGGCAGAACAGTCCATCCACTTAACACTTTGGAAAGAAGGTGATACTTCACTGATCGACACAGAACTGAACGAACGTATGCACCTTGCGCAGGACATCTCTTCGATGGTATTGTCCCTGAGAAAGAAATCCGGTATCAATGTCCGTCAGCCCCTTGCCAAGATCTTAATTCCGGTACTGGACCAGGCTTTTAAAAGCAGGGTAGAATTGGTTAAAGAAATTATCCTCTCAGAAACCAACATCAAGAATATTGAGTATATTACAGACACCGCAGGATTCATCACCAAAAAGATAAAACCTAACTTTAAAGCCCTTGGGCCAAAGGTAGGCAAGGACATGAAAACCGTTGCGGAACTGATCAGCAATATGAGTCAGGAAGATCTGGGCACGTTTGAAGCCGAAGGCCTTTTCAGGGTTCCAGGTACGAATTATGAGATACTTTTGGCTGATGTTGATATCATTGCTGAAGATATTCCCGGATGGCAGGTAACTAACCTTGGCAACCTTACCGTTGCCCTGGACGTGACCATTACAGGTGAACTGAAGGAAGAAGGACTTTCGAGGGAGCTGATCAACAGGATCCAGAACCTGAGAAAAGAATTAAATTTTGAGGTAACTGACCGTATAGCGGTTAATTTACAAAACGATAACCTGATTAGGGCAGCAGTAGACAATAATAAAGCCTACATTTGCGCAGAAATTTTAGCAGATGAGCTTACCCTGACCGATGATTTCGATTTAGGAAACAAAATAGTAATTGATGATGTTGAACTACAAATTTTGATTGCAAAACAATAATAAATTATGGAAAACCCTACAAAAACGCGTTACTCAGATAACGAGCTTCAAGAATTTAAAGTGCTGATCCAGGACAAGCTTCGTATGGCCAGAGAGGAATTTCTTGATTTAACAAATTCATTAAGCAGTCCAAATTCTAATGGTACTGAAGATACTTCAGGAACTTATAAAACACTGGAAGACGGATCAGCAACAATGGAAAAAGAGCAATTGAACCAGCTTGCTGCCCGTCAGAAGAAATTTATTGATAATTTAGAAGCTGCACTGGTACGCATTGAGAATAAAACTTACGGTATTTGCCGTGAAACAGGTAAACTGATTCAGAAAGAACGTCTGCGTGCAGTACCTCACGCTACATTAAGTATGGAAGCTAAACTGAAGCAGGCATAATGAAAGGTTATACTAAACCATTGCTGGTGATATTTCTTGTTTTACTTGCCGATCAGGCAGTGAAAACATGGATCAAGACCAATATGTACGTTGGCCAGGAATTTAAGGTCATTGGCAACTGGTTCATTATACATTTCACTGAAAATAATGGAATGGCCTTCGGGATGGAGTTTGGCGGTGAATTTGGAAAGCTGGCTTTGTCGCTTTTCAGAATTGGTGCTGTAGCCGGAATAGGCTACGGACTGGTACACCTGATCAAACACAAATACCACCGGGGCCTGATATTAAACGTGGCACTGATCTTTTCAGGAGCACTGGGCAATATCATTGATTCGGTGATCTACGGAAAAATCTATGGATATGCCGCCCTCTTCCATGGAAGGGTTGTCGACATGTTTTATTTCCCGATCCTCGAAGGAATTTTTCCTAAATGGGTACCGATATGGGGAGGAGAAGATTATATCTTCTTCAGACCGGTGTTCAACGTTGCAGATGCTGCCATATCTGTAGGCGTAATCGCCATTCTGATCTTCCAGAAGAGTTATTTTAAGGAAGATGTGAAAGAGGAGATCGGCCCCAATAATGAAATGGTAGAAGACTAACCAAAGACATAAGAAACAAGGCGCCTGCATTTTTGCAGGCGTTTTTTTTTACATTAGAATATGGAAACGGTATGATTTTTACATCTAACCTGTATACACACAAAAAAGAATCCTTATGAAACACTTATTCACAATTGTCTTTGTAGCCCTGTTCAGTATGAGCGCGATGGCCCAGCAGGTAGACCTGCGTAAAAAGATCAGCGTTAGCGGAACAGCAGAAACTGAAGTGACCCCGGACATTATCTATATCAGCATTTCGTTGAAGGAATACCTCAAAGATGGCAACAGTAAGAAAAAGGTGGAGATCACCGAGCTGGAAACACAACTGTACAATGCAATACAGTCTGCCGGGATTTCAAAGGAAAACCTGATGATCAGTAACCTGTCTGGCTATAATACAGTTGCAGAAAAGAAGAAAAACCCTGACTTTCTGGTGAGCAAACAATACCGTTTGAAAGTAACCGACCTGAATAAATGGAATGCGATCATCGGCGCTGTTGATCCTAAAGCTGTAGCTTATACAAATATCGACAGCTACGACTATTCTAAAATCGAGGCCTTAAAAAAGGATCTGAAGATTAAAGCACTGCAGGCCGCTAAGGCGAAAGCAACTTATCTGGTAGAAGCACTGGGTAATCAGCTAGGCGGCGTTATTGATATCCAGGAAATCAATAACGAAACTTTTCCTCAGCCCGTATACCGTACAATGATGTCGATGGCCCGGGGCGTAGGTGCCGATGCAGAGGCTGCACCCTCAGCAGAGATCGATTTTAAGAAGATCAAGCTCAGTTACGTGATGAATACAGTGTTCGAATTTAAATAACGACCACTACAGTAGACAGCCCGAAACAACATTTTTTATCACCAAAAATAAAAAATAGGCTTTTAAAGCATAATTAGGCGATTTGAGCGCAAAACAGACCTACCAAAACTTTTGGTAGGTTTTTTGTTTCTGGATGTGTATCACGTACACTTTAAAACTAAATCAAACGTTATGAAAAAATTAATTTACTCTTTCGCCTTAATCTTCATGTTAGGTCTTAGCATGAACACAGTATCTGCAGCAACAACAAAAGACAAAGTGGAAATGACAGTAGAGCAAAAAGCTCAATTGGAAAAAATCACTAACCGTGTTGAAGAAATTAAAGCAATGGATAAATCTCACATGTCAAGAGCTGAGAGAAAAGAATTGCGTAACGAATTGAAAGCAATGAAAAAAGAAGCCCGTGCAATGGGTGGAGGTGTTTATCTTTCAGTAGGTGCAATTATCATCATTATCTTATTGTTGATCCTGATTTTATAATCTAAGGATTTATTCAAATAAAAAAGCTCCATCTGTAAAAGATGGAGCTTTTTTTATGCTTGATTGTTGTTAATGGTTTATATCAAAATGATGCCATTAATCGATACGGTCAAATCCGGTATATGGTCTCAGTACTTCAGGGATTATCACCCCATCTTCTGTCTGGTAATTCTCCAGGATCGCGGCTACAATACGTGGTAACGCCAAAGCGCTGCCGTTTAAAGTATGTGCAAGATGTGTTTTACCAGTAACTCCTTTAAATCTCAGCTTCAAACGGTTTGCCTGGTAAGCTTCAAAGTTAGATACTGAAGAAACTTCGAGCCAGCGCTGTTGCGCAGCACTCCATACCTCCATATCATAGGTCATCGCAGAAACAAAGCCCATATCACCACCACAAAGACGAAGTACGCGGTAATGCAAACCAAGATCCTGCAGAAGGGTCTGAACGTAACTGCTCATCTCCTCCAGTATTTCGTATGATTTATCCGGATG
>NZ_JBEVDX010000092.1:0-3162 GCF_040513095.1 Pedobacter sp.
CGTTCTCCAGTTCAACTCTGAACATGGCATTGGATAATGCTTCTCTTATTACACCGTCTTGTTCAATCGAGGCTTGTTTAGCCATATAATCTTGATTTTTACTTAATTAGCTGCTATTAAACAGGGTTGCAAATTTAAGAAAAATATTTAATTATTTACTTTTTTTCTTTTAAAACTTCTTCAATCAGGGAAAAGGTCGATAAAACATCTGCCCTGCCCTTTTTTATTGCAACAGTGTGTTCAAAATGTGCTGAAGGCCGACTGTCCACGCTGGTTACTGTCCATCCATCAGACCAAAACTTTATATTAGCTGTACCGGCATTAATCATCGGCTCTATGGCAATTACCATACCCTCCTCCAATTTCATACCTGTACCACGTCTACCGTAGTTAGGCACCTCTGGTTTCTCGTGAAGCTGTACGCCAACGCCATGACCAACAAGCTCTCTTACCACACCGAAACCATTCTGCTCAGCTAATGACTGAACTGCGTAACCCACATCACCGATGCGGGCACCAACAACAGCTTTTTCAATAGCGCGCTTCAAACACTCCTGGGTAACATCAACCAATTTCTGACGGTCAGGGCTAATCTCTCCAATAGAGAAAGTATAAGCCGAGTCACCAAAGAAATTGTTCTTGATCACACCACAATCAACAGAGATCAGATCTCCTTCCTGAATCACATACTCACTTGGAAAGCCATGAACAACCTGCTCATTGGGCGATATACAAAGTGAATAAGGAAACCCGTTGTAGTTTAGAAATGCCGGTATCGCTCCGTGATCTTTTATGTAAGTCTCCGCAAGTTTGTTCAGCTGCATTGTGGTCACCCCGGGGCCAATGATCTTCGCCACTTCTGCAAGTGTTTCAGATACCAGCATGGAACTTACTCTAATGTGCTCAACCTCCTCCGGAGACTTATAATAGATCTTAGACATTCATATTAAATTACCGCGCTGCTGCCGCTTGCATTTGCAGCGGGAACACCAGTACGACCTGTAACTCTTCCGGTTTTCATTAATCCGTCATAATGACGCATTAACAGATAACTTTCAACCTGTTGCAAAGTATCTAATACAACACCTACCAGGATCAGCAGGGAAGTACCTCCATAAAAATGGGCGAATTCTGATTTAATACCGAACTTAACAGCGATAGATGGAAGGATGGCAATAATCGCTAAGAATACAGAACCTGGAAAGGTTATCTTAGAAATTACATCGTCAATGAATGATGAGGTATCAAGACCTGGCTTAAGACCGGGAATGAAACCACCATTTTTCTTCATGTCATCAGACATCTGAACCGGATTAACGGTAATCGCTGTATAGAAGAATGTAAATGCAATGATTAAAAATGCAAAGGTTAAACTGTATGCCAGTGAAGTTGGATCACTGAACTGGATTAACCATGTATTTTGTAATGTCGGGAAAAAGCCTGTAAGTGTTGTGGGAATGAACATCAGCGCCTGGGCAAAGATGATAGGCATTACACCGGCAGCATTTACTTTCAATGGAATGTATTGTCTCACCCCACCAAACTGTCTGTTACCAACGATACGTTTTGCATATTGTACAGGAACCTTACGGACACCCTGAACGATCAGGATCGTAAACATTACCACGGCGAACAAACCAACGATTTCGAGTACAAGTGCAATCAGGCCTCCGTCTACGATAACCCTTGAAGTGATCTCCTGATACAGTGCCATTGGAAGACGTGCGATAATACCAACCATAATGATCAGTGATACCCCGTTTCCAATACCTTTATCGGTAATTTTTTCACCCAACCACATTACAAACAATGTACCTGCCGTCAAAACGAATGTTGAAAGAACGAAGAATAAAGTAGGATCAATCAGAATAGCTTCTTTGGGAACCTGTGTTTTCACATAACTGATAGCCTGCACAGCGGTAATTACTACTGTAAGGTATCTTGTGATCTGATTGAGTTTATTCCTGCCGCTCTCTCCCTCTTTCTGCATTTTCTGGAAGGAAGGTACAGCGATACCTAATAACTGAACTACAATTGATGCAGAAATATATGGCATAACCCCCAGTGCAAGGATCGATACACGGGAAAATGATCCCCCGGCAAACATATCCAGCAGACCCAAGATTCCAGATTTCTGATTATCGCCTAGGGCTGTTGCATCAACGCCTGGTAAAACAACGTGAGAAACGAACCTATAGACCAAAAGAATTACGAGCGTAAATACGATACGCTCTCTTAATTCTTGAATTTTCCAAATATTACTTAAAGTAGTAAACAGCTTCTTCATTAATTACAATTTTTCGATTGAGCCTCCAGCAGCTTCAATTGCTTTTTGTGCTGTTGCAGAGAAAGCGTGAGCTTTAACTTCAACTTTTGCTTTAACTTCACCACGTCCCAGGATTTTAACCAGGTCGTTTTTATGTGCTAAACCATGCTCCTGCAATGTAGCAAAATCAATTGAAGTCAGGCTGAATTTCTCAGCTAATCCCTGTAAAACATCTAAGTTTACACCTACATATTCAACACGGTTGATAGGTTTGAAACCTACCTTTGGTACACGGCGTTGCAATGGCATCTGACCACCTTCAAATCCGATTTTGGTTTTGTGACCAGAACGTGATCCGGCACCTTTATGACCGCGAGTGGAAGTACCACCACGACCAGAACCAGTACCACGACCAATTCTTTTACTGTTTTTAGTAGAACCTGATGCAGGTTTTAAATTACTTAAGTTCATTTTTGAAACTTATTGTGCTGCCCTTCGCTTTCACTAATCAGGGACAACGGTTAAACATATACAAAGGTTGCAAATGTAATATAATATATTACACTTACAACCTCTGCGAATTATATACTTTCGATGGCAACCAAGTGATTCACTTTTCTTACCATTCCAATGATAGCAGCGTTAGCTTCAACTTCAACAGACTGGTTCATTTTTTTTAAACCTAATGCCTGCATCGTTCTTTTTTGACGTTCGCTTCTGTCAATGATACTTTTTACCTGGGTTATTCTGATCTTAGCCATAGTCTTATCCGTTAAAAACTTTGTTTAAATCAACACCACGTTGTTGTGCTACTGTATAAGCATCACGCATTTTTGTTAAAGCATCAACAGTTGCTTTTACCACGTTGTGAGGATTTGATGAACCTTTTGATTTTG
>NZ_JBEVDX010000093.1:0-7901 GCF_040513095.1 Pedobacter sp.
TATTTCCAATACGACAAAGTATATAGACCTGCTGACTGCACCTGATCTGTATACATTGAAAAGAGAAAGATATACAAATGATAATGTGGCAATTGAAGCCCCATGGAATGATCCTTATTATGCTACACAACGGACCGACTGGCAGAAAGCCATCCTGGGAACCGGAAAGGTAAATAATGCAGATGTAAGTATCCAGGGTGGAAATGAAGCCTCTACCTATTATTTCTCTTCTTCATATTATGATGAAAAAGGGATTATTGATAAAGCCTACTTTAAACGTTTCAGTACGCGGATCAACTCTGAGCATAAACTAAAACCATGGCTTAAAGTGGGGCAGAACATCCAGCTGACTTACGGTGAGAGCAATTCATTTGACAACTTAAGTTCTCAAACGGGCTTGCTGTTCTCAGCACTGCGTTTTAATCCGGCTATACCAACAGTAAATGACGACGGGACTTACGGTTCGTCCAAAGACTTTGCCAACCAACTGGGAGATATCAACAGCCCCTATGCAACGATCCAGCAAAATGATGCTTACAACAGGAAGTACAGGGCTATTGCAAATGTTTTTGCTGAAGTACCTATCTATAAAGATCTGAAATTCCGTGCCAATTACGGTTTTGATGGTACAATAGGCCGCGGTTATCAATTCAATATTCTGGATGTCAACCAGGCAAGGCAGACTACGAATTCTACCCTGACACAATCTGAAACTGAAACTTACTCGAATCTGCTGGATTTGTTCCTGACTTATGATAAAACGATTAAGAAGAGCCATATCACTTTCACCGGCGGTTATTCATCACAAAACTTCAGGGGAAGCAATTTTTCAGCGGCGAGGGTAGGTTACGATAATGCAACTACTGCCCAGCGTGTTCTGAGCCAGGGAAATACCCTGCTTACTGCTGCAGGTACTGCTGACGATCCTACAGGCCTTCAGTCTGTTTTCGGCCGCGCCTTCTATGATTATGACGGCAGGTTTTTAGCCACGCTCACTTTCAGGGCTGACGGATCTTCGAGATTTGCACCCGGAAACCAATGGGGTTACTTTCCGGCTTTCTCTCTGGGATGGAGAATCTCCAATGAAAAATTCATGAAAGATATCGACTGGATCAGTAATTTAAAGCTGACAGGTGGCTGGGGTGAGCTGGGTAACCAGAATGTAAAGCCTTTCCAGTATATCAGTACAGTTGTTGTGGGCAACGGTTATGGAACTAATGGCTATACTTTTGGCGGTGCCGGGGCTAACGGGGCTGCAATTACAAAAACTGCCAATCCGGACATCACCTGGGAGCGCGCTGCAATGACAAATATAAGTTTGGAAGCGGGTTTTCTGAAAAACAAACTGAACACCTCGGTAACCTATTTTGATAAGAATACCAACGACATGCTGATTCCTGCTGTTCAGGTGGGTACTGCAGGTTTGTTAACTCCGCCAGACCGCAATATCGCAACGATGAACAATCACGGTATAGAGCTGGAGATCAATTACAATGGGGGGGATGAACTGAAATATTCTGTTGGTGCAAATGCTTCCTTCGTAAAGAACAAAGTTACCAAACTTTATGGCCCAAATGCTTTTATAGGTTCAACAGTTTACGGTCGCTCAAGCCAGGAAATATCCAGAACATATGAGGGTCAGTCTATTGCTTCGTTCTACGGCTGGAAAACCGCAGGGCTGTATCAAACCCAGGCAGAGATAGATGCTGATCCCTCCTTATCAAATGATAGCCGCAGATCGGGGATCAAGCCTGGAGATGTAAGGTTTGTGGATGTCAATGGTGACGGACTGATTGATGGAAAAGACAGAACTTATCTTGGTAATCCTAATCCTAAGGCAACAGTGGGCCTGCAGACTACACTGAACTACAAAAATTTTGATCTCGCAGCCAATTTCACAGGTTCATTCGGTCTCAGTCTTTATAATGCTGACAGGATGCAGGGAATTGACCCAACTTACTCATTCAATCTTTACGCTGAAACTATCAACAGATGGACTGGCCCGGGAACAAGTAACAGCATTCCAAGAATGACGCTTGACCGTGCAAATGATAACTACCGTACCTCAGACCTGTTCATAGAAAGCGGAAACTATTTTAGCCTGAAAAACCTGACTATCGGTTATACCATACCATCAACACTGGCTAAAAAAACCACCCTGAGCAACCTGAGGTTTTATGTGAGCGGTCAGAATGTTTTTATGATCACCAATTACTCTGGTTACACACCTGAACTTGGTTATACAAATGGCAACGTACAAAGAGGTGTAGATGTGGCTCAATATCCATCTGTCCGTGCATTCACATTTGGTTTAACAGTTAAATTATAGTCCCATGAAAACGAAACTAACAATATATACTTTGCTCCTGATAGCCATCGGTACTGCTTCCTGCAAGAAAGACCTGGAACTGGATCAGAAAGGTGTTTACAACACTGATAACTACTTTAAAACTGAAACTGATGTAGTCAACGGCGTTTCGGGAATTTATAACTTACTCCAGCAGGAAGATTATATTTCACATGCAGAAACAACGTTCGATGTGGCTTCTGATGATTACTGGCGCTCCGGCGACCACTCCGAAGATGAAGCTATTGAAAATCTGACTTATGATGCCTCGAATGCACAGGTCAATTATAGCTGGAAGTACAAGTACGAAACGGTAAACCGCTCTACAAATGTGATTCTTAGTATACCTAAAATCGCTTCGATGAGTGCCGCTGTCAAATCCCGCAGTTTAGGAGAAGCATACTTTATGAGAGCTTTCGGATACTGGCGCCTGATGCTGATTTATGGAGACGTGCCCATTATTACAGACGAAGACTATGCAAACCTGAATTTTAACGTTGCTAAATCAACTACTGAACAGGTCCGTAAACAAATTGAAGCTGATTTGCTAAAGGCCATTGACAACCTGCCGGAAAGTTATGGCGCTTCTGATCGTGGTAGGGTGAGTAAAGGGACGGCGCTCGGACTACTCACAAAGTTGTACATGTACTGGGAAAAGCTTCCCGAAGCTATCGCTACCGGCGAGAAACTGATCGCAAACAGTAATTATGCTTTAGCAGCGACTTACCAGGAAAATTTTAGCCGCGCCAATGTCAACAGTACAGAGATCCTGATGTCTGTACAGGGATTACAGAATGTGGTAACAAATGATTACACAATATACTATATCCCCAGAGCATGGGGAGGTTATGGGTTTAGTCAGCCGCTACAGGGACTGGCCAATGAGTTTGAAGCAAATGATCCGCGTAAAGCAGCTACTTTATTGAGTGTAGGTGATCAGATTGATATCGGTGACGATGCCAATATCGACACTTTTACTTCTGACCTTTCTTCAACTGGTTTTGCCTTCCGCAAGTATGCGGTATTTTATCCTTTCGGTTCTACTGAAGGTAGTGGTCCGGACCATAACTATGCGGTTCCGCTCATGCGCTCATCAGATATCTACCTGCTGGTTGCAGAAGCAAAAATCCGTACACAGGGTGCTGGTGCAGGTGATGCACTGATCAACCAGGTGAGAAAACGTGCTTCCGCTTCATTGCCACCAGTAGTTGGTGCCGGCATGACACAACTGATCCATGAACGGCGTGTGGAGCTTGCAGGTGAAGGAGAAAGACATCAGGACCTGATGCGCTGGGATAAGGTTAACCTGGTGAATATCGCTGCAATCTATAATCTTCCGGTATCGAAAGCGCCGGTTGACCAGGGTAAAACGGTGACTTTTATCCGCCCTAAGCATTATTACTATCCAATCCCTCAGGTAGAGATTGATAAAAGTGGTGGAATATTAAAACAGAATCCAAATTATTAATTGATATACCGGGCTCCTGTGCTTTTGGCAGCAGGAGCCTGGTATTTTATTACTGAATAACAATGACAGAAATGAGGAAGTACCTGATTGTAACGCTGCTGGCTTTTACATTCGCTGGTTCAGAAGCGATTGCACAAATTAACCAGACAGAATCCGCGGCCTTTATCGCACGTGTGCTGCCAGACAGGAAAAATGATTTCCTGGTAGAGGAAATCCCGCAGGAAAACGGAAAAGATGTTTTTGAAATTGAATCCAAAGGAGATAAAATTATATTAAGAGGGAACAATGGATTATCCATTGCCTCTGCACTGAACTATTATCTGAAGAATTACTGTTTCTGTGATATCACCTGGAACGGCACGAACCTGAATGTTCCGAAGGTACTGCCTGTGCTCAAAGGAAAGCTGCACAAGAATACGCCATACAATTACAGATATTACCTCAACTACTGCACCTTTAATTATACTATGGCCTGGTGGGACTGGGAGCGGTGGCAGAAGGAGATCGATTGGATGGCTATGAATGGCATCAATATGCCCCTGGCTATAACTGGCGAGGAGGCAATCTGGCGTGATGTATACCGTGGAATGGGTTTCTCCGACAAAGAACTGGAAGGTTTTTTCAGTGGCCCTGCTTATTTCTCCTGGTTATGGATGGGCAATATCGATGCCTGGGGTGGCCCGCTGCCGCAGCACTGGATGGAATCTCATAAGGAACTGCAAAAGAAAATCCTGGCAAGGGAAAGATCCTTTGGGATGAAACCTGTGCTGTCTGCCTTCACCGGACATGTTCCGCCGGCATTTAAAGACAAATATCCCTCTGCAAAAGTGAAGCGTACCAACTGGGATGCAGGTTTTCCGGATGTGTTTATCCTCGATCCTGAAGATACCCTGTTTGAGGAAATCGGAAAGAAATACATCGACCTGCAAACAAAGGAATTTGGTACAGACCACCTGTATTCATCGGATACCTTCAATGAAAATATCCCGCCGACAAACGATTCTACCTACCTGAGCGATATGAGCAAAAAGGTATTCAGGTCGATGACTGCAGCTGATCCAAAAGCAGTGTGGGTAATGCAGGGATGGATGTTCCATTACAACAATAAGTTCTGGCAGCCACAGCAGATTAAGGCCCTGGTCAATGCTGTTCCGAACGATCAGATGATTATTCTTGACCTTTACAGCGATGCAAAACCTGTCTGGAACCGCACAGAAGCTTACTACGGAAAACCATGGATCTGGAATATGCTGCAGAACTTTGGGGGCAACATCAGTATGTTTGGCAGGATGCGGCATGTAGCAGCAGATCCGGCAATCGCCCTGCATGATCCGGAATCTAAACAAATGGTTGGAATAGGACTCGCGCCAGAAGGGATTGAACAAAATCCGGCACTGTTTGAACTGATGCTTGAAAATGTATGGAAAGATACACCAACGGATGCCGATGAATGGCTAAAGGGATATGCCAGGCGCCGTTATGGTAAGGCAACTCCTCAAATGGATGAGGCATGGAATATTTTATTAAATACGGTTTATAGCGGCGGACTTACCGAAGGAGGCAATGAATCGATCATCGTTGCGCGTCCGACTTTCGAAAAAAAGATAGACAGGGTGCTTACTCATGTAGACTACGACCAGTTGAAACTTGTAAAAGCCTGGGGTTTGTTTATCGAAGCAGGGAAGGAATTGAAATCAAGTGATGGTTTTGAATACGATCTGGTAGATGTCAGCCGGCAGGTACTGGCGAATTATGCAAGTCCGCTGCAGCAGAAAATGGCAAAAGCTTTTCGTGATAAAGATGAAATTGCCTATAAAAAGTACAGTACAGCATTTTTAGCACTGATGGACGATATGGATCTGCTGCTGAATACACGCAAGGATTTTTTACTGGGCAAATGGATCACCGAAGCCCGTGCAAACGGAATTACTGAGGCGGAAAAGAACCTGTATGAATTTAATGCAAGGGACCTGGTGACCCTATGGGGGGATAAGGAAAGCGGACTACGCGAATACTCCAACCGCCAGTGGGCAGGGTTGATCAAAGGCTACTATAAGCCAAGATGGAAGATGTTCTTTACCATGCTGGACCAATCCTTAAAAACTGATAAAGCACCCGATCTCAAAGCATTTGATGCTGCGGTGAAAAACTGGGAATGGAAATGGGTAAACCTGCATGACAACGCCTATGCTGCAAGCCCGAAAGGGAATGCATATGATACCGCTGCCCTGCTGTATGTGAAATACAATGAGACAATTAAAGGTGCTTATGCAAAGTAGGACTTTAATTTTTAATGTTCCTAAGTTGTTCTTGCTTACCTGCCTGAAAGCTTCCGTTCAGCTGTGCCTTTTGTCAGCCGCCTTGCTTTTTCCGCGGTCAGTTTATTGTCAGGCTTTAACCGACGACCCGTCAGTGATCAACGACCATATGTTTCCTGCCAGCGCAGCAGCAAGGCCGTTTAGTGATTTTGACAGTAAAGGTTTCCTGATCAATGGGAAACGCACTTTCTTAGTGTCTGCTGGTATAGAATATGCCCGGGTACCGCATGAGTTGTGGAAGGACAGGCTCCTGCGTTTAAAAAGGGCAGGTTTCAACAGTGTAGAGATTTATACGATCTGGAATTACCATGAACCGCTGGAAGGGAAGTTTGAATTTAGTGGTGATCATGATCTGGATGCTTTTTTAGCGCTGGTAAAGAAATTGGAAATGTACGCCATTGTAAGAGTTGGCCCATATTATTGTGCGGAGTGGGACCAGGGAGGATATCCCATATGGCTCCGTTTCAAACCTGGTTTACGTGTAAGGGAATCCAATCCGGTATTTGAAACATATGTAGACAGGTTTTTTGACCACTTACTGCCGATCGTGATGAAACACCAGATCACTAAAGGCGGAGCAGTGGTGCTCATCCAACTGGAAAACGAACATCCAAAAGGCTGGGGTACAATTATGCCTGATCAGTACTTTAAACATTTGCAGGATAAAGCTTTGGATATGGGAATGGAAGTTCCTTACTTTTTTAGTGGTGTACATCACTCTACTGATCCAGCCGGCAACAGTAAACTTGATGATGCTGGGAGGCCAAATCCATGGTTTTCTACCGAATACTGGAGTATGTGGTATACACAATATGGTGCGAAAAAAGGCGATGAGGCAAAGTATGACCGCTCTACATGGAAGATCATCGCCAATGGCGGAAACGGATATAATATTTACATGGCCTACGGTGGGTCTAACTTTGGCTATACCAACAATGATGAGGATGCTGCATCATATGACTACGGGGCTGCGGTAGGGCAGGCAGGAGATCTCAGGCCGCTGTATTACACATTTAAGCGCGCCGCTTATTTTGCCCGCAGCTTTCAGGATATACTTGAAAACAGCACTGATGCCGGGGAAAAGTACCAGTACCTGATCAGGGATAATGGATTCAAACCTGCAGATACAGCAGTAAGAATTGTAGCAAGAACGGGTGTTGCAGGAGATCTGATTTTTCTGGATAATCCTGGCCTTAAACCGGTGGTTGCAAAGATCAGTACGAAGGATGTAACGACTATGCCAGACCTGAGAGTAAAACTGGCCGCCGGTGAAATTTACCCGCTGGTACATACTGTAAGCTTAAATTCTTCGGTCGTGCTTGATTGGGCATTCAGCCGGGTGTACGGGATGTTGAAACAAAACCATACCACCACCATCCTGGTACAGGCCGAAGCCAATGAAAAGGTGTTGATGCAGTTTTTGCTCAGGAATAAAGTAACTGGAATGACCACACAAAAGGCATTCAGGATTTCCGGAAATAAGGTTTTATTGAATACTGTTGCAGCACCTGGAGGTTCGACACAGCCAGCAGAATATTCTTTTCATTCAGGGGACGATTTCATCCGTATCCTAGTGATGAGCAGGGCAGAAATGGATCATGCCTGGTTTACAGAGAGTCCTGAAATCAAAGGCATAATTACCGGCGTTCCCTATCTTGCTGAAGTAAAGTTGCAGCAGGGAAAGATCATCGCAGAGGCCGAATCTCCTTTTCTAAAGGGGGCTGCTTCAAAGAGTACTCCGCGGATATACCTTGAACAAGGCTCGCAA
>NZ_JBEVDX010000094.1:0-91028 GCF_040513095.1 Pedobacter sp.
GTGTTTAATAAAATTTATACATTAACCTTTAAATTAAAACAATAATTAAGTTATGGCTTTAAACATTAAACCCATTGCAGATAGAGTAGTTGTTGAAGCTGCTCCTGCCGAAGAAAAAACTGCTTCGGGTATTTACATCCCGGATACAGCAAAAGAAAAACCTCAGCAAGGAACAGTTGTAGCAGTCGGACCAGGTAAATTTGCCGAACAAACAGGGAACTTAGTACCATTGAGCGTTAAAGTTGGAGATGTAGTTTTATATGGAAAATATGGCGGTACTGAAATTACTTATGAAGGTAAAGAGTATCTTATAATGCGTGAAACTGATCTTTACGCAGTTCTTTAATCGTTGGTATAACCCAGCAAAACCCACCAAATATTTAAACAACATTTTAAAATGGCAAAACAAGTAAAATATAACGTAGAAGCCCGCGACGCCCTGAAAAGAGGTGTTGATACTTTGGCCAATGCAGTTAAAGTAACTTTAGGTCCAAAAGGACGTAACGTAATTATCGATAAAAAATTCGGTTCACCAGCAATCACTAAAGATGGTGTAACTGTAGCAAAAGAAATTGAGTTGAAAGACCCGATTGAAAATATGGGTGCACAAATGGTGAAAGAAGTTGCTTCTAAAACTGCAGATATCGCAGGTGACGGAACAACTACTGCAACTGTACTTGCACAGGCAATTGTTACTGCTGGTATTAAAAACGTAGCTGCCGGTGCAAATCCAATGGATTTGAAACGTGGTATCGACAAAGCAGTTACTGCAATCGTTGCTAACTTAAAGCAACAATCACAAACAGTTGGCGAAGACAACAACAAAATCAAACAAGTAGCATCTATCTCGGCAAACAATGACGAAGTAATCGGTTCACTGATTGCTGAAGCAATGGGTAAAGTAGGTAAAGATGGGGTTATCACTGTTGAAGAAGCAAAAGGTACTGAAACTGAAGTAAAAACAGTTGAAGGTATGCAATTTGACCGTGGTTACTTATCTCCATACTTTGTGACCAATGCTGATAAAATGGAAGCGGAATTAGAAAACCCTTACATTTTGATCTATGACAAAAAGATCAGCAACATGAAAGAACTGTTGCCGATTTTAGAGAAACAAGTTCAGACTGGTAAACCATTATTGATTATCGCTGAGGATTTAGACGGTGAAGCTTTAGCTACTTTAGTAGTGAACAAAATCCGTGGTTCCCTGAAAGTTGTTGCTGTTAAAGCTCCAGGTTTTGGTGACCGCAGAAAAGCTATGCTGGAAGATCTTGCGATCTTAACTGGTGGTACTGTTATTTCTGAGGAAAGAGGTTATAAATTAGAAAATGCTGACCTTACTTATTTAGGTACTGCTGAAAAAATCGTTGTAGACAAAGACAATACAACAATTATCAACGGCGCAGGTCAGTCTGAAGATATTAAAGGTCGTGTTAACCAGATCAAAGCTCAGATTGAAACTACTACATCTGATTACGATAAAGAAAAATTACAGGAACGTTTAGCCAAATTATCTGGTGGTGTTGCTGTTCTTTATGTAGGTGCAGCTTCTGAAGTTGAAATGAAAGAGAAAAAAGACCGTGTTGATGATGCTTTACATGCAACCCGCGCTGCGGTTGAAGAAGGTATCGTTGCAGGTGGTGGTGTTGCTTTCATTCGCGCTATCGAAGCTCTGGCTAATCTTAAAGGTGATAACGAAGATGAAACTACAGGTATCGCAATCGTGAAACGTGCGGTTGAAGAGCCATTACGTCAGATCTGTGAAAACGCAGGTATTGAAGGTTCTATCGTAGTTCAGAAAGTTAAAGAAGGAACTGCAGATTTTGGTTACAATGCACGTACAGATGTGTATGAAAACTTAATCGGTGCTGGTGTTATTGACCCGACTAAAGTAAGTCGTGTAGCACTAGAGAACGCAGCTTCTATCGCAGCTATGCTGTTAACAACAGAAGTTGTTTTAGCTGATGATCCTGAAGAAGGTGCAGCTGGTGCTGGCATGCCTCCTATGGGTGGCGGCGGCATGGGCGGCATGATGTAATTCGACGTTCAACCATTTATTTAATAATAAAAAATCCTGCGATTACTCGCGGGATTTTTTATTATGTAGAAATTTCAACTCTTTGTAAGGCAGTTATTTGGAAGGTATCATAATATTTTGATATTTTTAGATTACGCTACACTATGAGGAAAATTTTACACGCTCTCTTTACCCTCTTGCTTGTCTTTGTATTCTTTGAATCCAAGGGGCAGATTACGATCGGTGCGGTGGATGCAGGGCCTTATACGCCCGGATCTTCAATTGCAGCAACCTTTAGCCTGGGAACTAATTGCATTGCATCTGCAAACACATTTGAGTTGTATCTTTCAGATTCAAATGGCGACTTTACTAACGAAGTAAGAATAGGAACTTACGCTACTTTTTATTCAGCTTTTGTCAATGGAACTATACCTACCGGAACACCCGCGGGTATTGGCTACCGGGTAAGAGTCAAATCCACAAATCCGGCAACAACTTCCGCAGCATCCGGGCCTATAATTATTACTGCCGGCACTACCCCTGTCGAAGCTAGGTTAACCTCCGCACAAAATACTACCATCAGTAATAACCCGGTTACGTTCGGTAATTGCAATACCGACGAAAATGTACTGACTACACGTTATAGCTTTACCAATGCTTCTACTGCTGCTGCTGTTACTGTAACCATTGTGAACCAGATTGATGGTGGCGCCCCTGCACTTTTAACATTTACTTCAATTGGTCAGGCTCTCCTTTACACAGCTACGTTAGCTCATTTTACCATGTATGTCAAAGCAGTGATGCCAGACGGTTCTGTAGGTACAAGAGCATATTTCCTGATTAACAATGTTTCCAGAACAGCGTTTACCACAACTACGGGTAATACAGTCTGTTTTCCAACAGGTTCTTTTGAATATTTGGTGAATGTAAGTCCGGCTGACGGAATCGGACGAAACTTTCCGGGAAATATATACCGGATTGATTGGGGAGATGGTTCAGCAAGTGATTACACAATTTGTGATATCACTTCAAACAGCAACAGGGTATCACATACCTTTGTTAGATCCTCATGTGGATTATCCTACACCTCTGGAACACAAACCGTATACAATGCTTTTGGAGTCAATGTAAATGTAGTAAGCCCATTTTGTGGAAATATCGGGGCGCCATTATCAACACCGGCAAGAGTAGTTTCCAGACCGGAAAACAGATTTAGTTTCCCCCCGGTAGCCTGTCTAAATGACAATGTTATTTTTGTAAACAACTCCCTGCCAGGACAACGGTCTAATACCAATTCTGTAGGATGTGCAGACAACACTGTATTTTACACGTGGTATGTGGACGGGACGATGGTAGCTCAGGACCAACCATTGAGTTATAGCCTTGAACATGTATTTACAGTAAAAGGCCAGCATACTGTCCGTCTAAGCTCTTCAAGCGATGGTGGTTGTCAGGCGGATGATATAGAATTTCCGATCTGCATACAAGACCCTCCCGCTCCAAGCTTTACCTTACCGGCAACTACTTTGTGCCTGAGTGCTGCAGCCCTTACTCCTACAAATACTTCAGTAATAGATAATACTTGCCCAAATGTTGCTCCGCCAGTCTATACATGGGCTGTGACTCCTCCGTCAGGTGTTGCTTACAATGTGAACAGCATAACTCCCACCTTCACTTTTACACAGATCGGAGTTTATAGTATTACCCTCAATATTCAATCAGCTACCTGTAATAGAACTACGGCCCCACAGGAAGTAGTGGTAAACACTACGCCACAAAGTACCATGTCTGCCGATGCCCGACTTTGTTCCCAGGGAGGTGAATTTAGCTTTGGGCCAAATGGTGGTGTAACTCAAACGACCACAACAGGAACGGCGAAACCTTTGGCAGATACTTATACATGGACAGTAACGGGAGGAACGACCTATACGTTCGATCCTACAACACCTCCCAATAGTCAGTATCCCAAAATTACTTTTACAGATTATGGTACGTATACAATAACACTTCTCCATAAAAACAATTGCAATCCTACCGGTGTAACAACCAGTCAGACACTGACATTCTTACCTTCTCCATCACCAATAGTTACAGTTGCTCCTACAGTGTGTTACGGCGCAAACATTAATCTAAGTGCGACGATAAACAATACTAATCCTGCAACAACATATTCCTGGAGAAGCAGCGGCAGCGGTACATTCTCTGATCCAGCCAGCCTCACTCCGGTTTATACACCATCTGCTGCCGATCTTAATGCATTGAGCACTACTATAACCTTAGTGGTTAACACAGGAATTCCGGGAGAATGTGAACTGGTGAGTGCAATCAAAACTATAAGAATACTCCCTAACAATACAGGAACAAATACCACTCAAACAATCTGTACAACCAATGGGATATCATATACCCCTACCTCAAGTGTTACCGGTAGTACATTCAGATGGACAGCGGCAAATGCTGATGGAAATGCACAGACTGGCAGCTATCCAGCATCCGGAACAGGAAATATTACCGCTAATGCTATAGTTAACACGAACCCTACAGCCACTGCTGAAATTATTTATACAATTATTCCGGAAAGTAATGGCTGTGACGGTGTTCCATTTACCTTTACAGTACGGGTAAATCCCCGGCCTGTTCTTACAGCATCTCAGGGAGCTTCACCGATCTGCAGTGGTAATCAACTGGGAATAACGCTAACATCAAACATTCCTGGTAATACTACGAGTAGTACACGTTACACATGGACATCAACCGTAAGCGGCGTTACGGATGGTGCCGTTACTGGAAACGATGCTCAGCCGACTCCCTTGGCTACAACAGTTATCAATAACCGTGTGTCAAACACAGGAACTACTCAGGCTACAGTAACCTATACAATTATTCCCTATTATGTTACGGCGGATAATCCCGATGGGTGTCCGGGAACACCAGTAACTGTTTCAGTACAGATTGATCCTGCACTGACAGTTGCAGATGCAGGAACGTCTGAAAGTATTTGTGATCAGCAAACGTATACCTTAAAGGGTAATCCTGTAAGAGTTGGTAACGGCCTCTGGACATTTGTACCATCTGCTGGTCAGTCTGGGGTAGTGATCACCAACCCTACTTCAGAAAATGCTGTTGTTTCAGGCCTTACCTCGGGACAGGACTATACTTTCAGATGGACCATCTCCGGCACCGGAGCATGCGGCCCTACATCAAGTGACGTAGTCATCACAGTAAATATTCCAACAGTTCCTGGTACCACTGCAACAGCTGACCCCAATCCAGTTTGTGAAGGTACTAACTCAGGTACGATCACATTATCAGGACAGACAGGTATAGTGCTCAGATGGGAAAGTTCAATAGATAATGGGGCTACATGGCAGGCTATCACAAATACAACTGCAACCCAAACATATACAAATCTCCTGGTTTCCACACAGTACAGGGCAGTTGTTCAAAACGGACAATGTGCGGCAGCAAACTCTACAGCAACCACAATAAACGTTAGCCCGGCAACAACGATCGCTAATGCAGGGGCAGATCAAACTTTATGTAATCAACCGACCGTTCAACTATCAGCACTTTCTGCCTTAAAAGCAGGTGAAAGTGGATTATGGACTGTTAGCCCAACATTACCAAATACAGTAATTGTAAACCCAACCAATCCTACAACAGAAGTACAAAATCTTGCTGCCGGAACAATTTATACCTTCACGTGGACAATCACCGGCCCATCGCCATGCGGACCAACAAGGGATGACGTTATTGTCAATGACCTGCTTCCAATAACCAATACAATCACCAGTACAAGCACCGAGGTCTGCTACAACCAGACAATAACAATTACAGGCAATACCCCTACCGGCGGAAACGGAACATACACTTACCAATGGGAAGCAAGCACAGACGGAACAACCTGGACTCCACTGACCGGGCAAACGGGAAAAGACCTGAGCTATCAGTTACAGGCTACACTGAGTTTCAGAAGAATTGTAATAAGCAGTAGCTGTACTTCTAGCGGAAATGTCATCAGAATTATTGCCCAGCCCCCGATAGCAAACAACACCATCGCGGCAGATCAAACCATCTGTACAGGGGTGGTTCCGGTAGCACTGACAGGAACACTACCTGCAGGATCTGACGGAAACTTTAATTATCAATGGCAGTCAAGTCTGAACGGCACTACATGGACAGATATAAGCGGTGCAGTATTCATAGGTTACACGCCTCCAATACTAACAGCTACTACACTTTACAGACGTATAGTAAGTACCATCACATGTAATGGCGACCTCAGAAATATAAGTAACACCGTTACCATCACTGTAAAACCAAATGCTAAAGCAGAATTCACTTTTACCCTGGATAGATCCTGCTCACCATTCGTAATCGATGCGAACAACGTAAAAGCAGTTGCCTATCCTGATCGCAATGCAACATACACCTGGTACGCAGATAATGTACAGATCGGCACGGGCATCACTTTCCCGGGTTATACCATTACCACAAGTAATGCTACAGTAAACATTAAACTGGTAACCGCTCCAAGCACAGGCTGTCAGCCGGATGAGATGTCCCATGATTTCAGTACCAGTCAGGCCGTTGCTCCTGCATTTACCCAGAGTACTGCTTCGGGATGCGGACCATTAGTAGTAAACTTTGTCAACACTTCTACATCTCTGGAAGGCGTTACCTTCAGATGGGATTTTGGAAATGGGGTAACCTCTTCGCAAACTATGCCAGCGGCAGTAACCTACCAGCCGGAGCCAACAGGAAAAGACACTACATATACCGTGACACTTACTGCTACAACTACTTGCGGAGTAAGCTCCGTTACCTCCACGGTATTGGTAAAGGCAAAACCTATATCGATATTCTCTCCGAGCAAAACGGTAGGCTGCGCCCCTCTGACAGTCACCTTCTCAAACAGTTCTCCTGGGGCAACTAATACATTCTACTATGACTTTGGGGACGGAACCTTACTGACGAAAACCGATAAACTGCCGGTAACACATACCTTCACCACAAATGTGGTCCGGGACTTTGTAGTGAAGATGGTTGCGGAGAACGAATGTGGCAGGGATGAAAGCTCCTACACCATCCGCGTATCTCCAAATACGGTTCTGCCGGAACTGGTGGTAAATGCAAACGAACAGACAGGATGTGCACCGCTGACAGTTAATTTTTATAACAACAGCAGGGGTGCCAATGTGTTTAAGTACGACTTTGGCGATGGCAGTACTGTCATCACCAGAAGCGCTCCTGAAGTAGTGAGACATACTTTTACAGCAGCCGGCACATACACAATTACACTTACAGCATCCAACGGATGTTCTGATACTACCACAACAGAATCGGTTACTGTCTTGCCAGCGCCGGTAACAGGCTTCACTGCGGATATTACCCTGGGTTGCCCGGGACTTGCTGTTCAGTTCACAAACACCAGTGCAGACGGAGTAAGTTACCTTTGGGATTTTGGGGACGGTACCACTTCCAATGAGTTCCAACCAAAACATGTGTTTGCCGGAACGCAGGAGTATTACACCGTCAGCCTTACTGCAACTAACAGTCTAGGCTGTACAGCAACCACAACGATGAACCAGTACATCCACGTTGTACAACCGCCAATTGCACTGTTTAATGTGGCCCCTTCAACACTGATCAGCATCCCGGATTACACCTTCAGATTTGAAGATGAAAGTACAAATAACCCAACAATATGGGCATGGGATTTTGGAGACGGCACAAACTCCACCCTGCAGAATCCTTCACATACCTATCCTGATACAGGCAGGTACGTGGTGACCTTAAGAGTGAGCAACCAGCAGGGATGTTTCACTACGACATTTAAAACCGTAACAATTGTAGGAGTTCCGGGTTATCTGTATGTACCTAACTCATTTATGCCGGGAAGTCAGACGCCCGAACTGAGAACCTTTATTGCAAAAGGATCAGGTATGAAATCCTGGAGGATGAGCGTTTTCAACAAATGGGGCCAGACACTGTGGGAAACTACCCAATTGAACGAGGGAAGGCCGGTTGAAGGATGGGACGGAACATTTAACGGCATATTACAGCCTCAGGGGGTATTCTTCTGGAAGATTGATGTTGAGTTTGTAAATGGAACAGCTTGGAAAGGGATGACCTACGATTCGTCGGCTCCGAAAAAAACAGGAGTAATCCACCTGATAAGATAATGAGAAGAATGAAATTATTTTTAAGCTATATAGTGCTGGTGTTTTTATCCGGCTGGTCGTTTTGTGCATCGGGCCAGGACCATATCTATTCGCAATTTTATAATGCCCCTCTTTATCTCAACCCAGCATTAACAGGACAATTTGAAGGGGATGTACGACTGAACATGATCTACCGGAATCAGTGGACAGGCCTGAATGGTACTTTATCTTATGTGAATGCATCGGCCGACCTCAACATCCCTCACTTTGGAGGGGGTGTCGGACTTCAGTTTAACCGCAGCACAGAAGGAACAGCGTTTCTGGTAAAGAACAATGTTGCCGCAACCTATGCCTATAGCGTGGGGAGTGATGATTTTGTGCTCTCTTTCGGTATACAGGCAGGTTTCACAAACAGGCGCATCAACTGGGATAAACTGGTGTTTTCAGACCAGATCGATAACCGGCTGGGCTATATTCCCGGCAGCGTAAGTTCTGCACAATTACCAGATATGGCACAAAGGTTTTTCTTTGATCCGGGAGCCGGAGCAAACCTGGTATATGGCAACTTTATGGCCGGTGCAGCGGTCTATCACATCAATCAGCCTGACGAATCCTTTAGCGGTGCACAGGCAAAACTACCCAGGAGATTTGCAGTAAATGCAAGTTACCGCCTCCCTTTAACAAGGAGCTACAATTACGGATCTGATGATGGATCGTACCTCATCCCCTCTGTGGTTTACTATAAACAGGGCAACGTTTCTTCCATGAGTGCCGGAGCACAGTTTAAGTATAAGGGCGTAAACACCGGACTTTGGTACCGTACAGCCGGAGAAGGTGGCCCGGATGCAATTGTGATCTCACTCATCTTTGACATCTTCTCAAGCGACCGCAGGAATGGTGAAAAACTAAGGGTCGGGATCAGTCATGATGCAACTACTTCCAAAATCAACTATACCAACACCAACGGAACTACAGAAGGCAGTATCGGCTACCAGAAATATTTCAATAACAGCTCCAGCTATAATAAATTCAATGGCCTCCGCTGCTACGATTTCTATTAACCCTTTTCATGGTTTCGTAACCGGATGCAAAACAAGAGGAAATTTTCATCTTTTGTTTTCCTGAATCTACTTTAATCTTTTTAGCTTTATCACATGTTTAGAGAGCAAATCTCCGTATTTGATATTTTCAAGATCGGTATCGGTCCTTCCAGTTCGCACACTTTAGGCCCCTGGAGGGCTGCCCAGCAGTTTACAGCTTCGTTGCTTGAAAAGGAACTGCTGAGTGATGTGGCACAGGTGAAAATACTGTTGTATGGTTCTCTCGCAAAAACAGGCGTGGGCCACGGTACAGATATCGCAATCTTACTGGGTCTCATGGCGGCCGATCCGGTGACTTTTGATGTAGATGCGATAGACCCTACAATAAAAGCAATCAAAACCGATAACAGCTTGCCGCTGGCAGGAACACATCCTATAAGTTTCTGCTATACTGACGATCTCGTCTTCCTGTATATGGAAAGCCTGCCTTTCCATCCCAATGCGGTAACCTTCCAGGCCTTTCTGAATACCGGAAAAGCATATTCTGAAACCTATTATTCTGTAGGCGGAGGTTTTGTGGTTAAAGATGGAGAGCTGAACAATGATAAAGAAATGGTAGAACTCCCCTTCCCGGTAGAGCAGGCAGGTGATCTGCTGCACTGGTGCCTCACCACAGGACTCAAAGTTTCGGAAGTGGTAATGGAGAATGAACTTGCCTGGAGGCCTGAAGCTGAAACTGTAAAAGGTGTGATGCAGCATTTTAAGATCATGCAGGAATGTACTTTCCGTGGTTGTCATTCCGCTGGATTTCTGCCCGGAGGATTAAACGTTGGAAGAAGGGCCGCTGCACTAAACACCAGGCTGATAGCAGGCAGGCCATACACAGATTACAACAGCTGGATTGAAGCAATCAGAGCAGGCGGAAACAGCTTTAACTATACGCTGGACTGGGTAAGCTGCTTTGCTCTGGCTGTCAATGAGGAGAATGCCTCTTTTGGGCGTGTGGTAACGGCTCCTACCAACGGAGCAGCGGGAGTGATCCCTGCGGTACTGCAATATGCCATTGCCTTCTGCGACTGCTTTACTGAAGAAAAGATTATACAGTTTATACTTTGTGCCTCCGAAATCGGCAGTATATTTAAAAAAGGAGCAACGATCTCTGCCGCCATGGGCGGATGCCAGGCCGAAATAGGCGTATCCTCTGCGATGGCAGCCGCTGCATTAACAGAATGTATGGGCGGCTCACAGCGACAAGTAATGATGGCAGCTGAAATAGCCATGGAGCATCACCTGGGTTTAACTTGTGACCCTATTGGCGGACTGGTACAGATCCCGTGTATTGAAAGGAATACCATGGGTGCGATTAAAGCGATTACTGCTAGTCAACTCGCTTTGCAAAGCAATCCAGACAAAGCCAAAGTAAGTCTTGGGGCAGTGGTTAATACGATGTGGGAAACCGCGCTCGATATGAATTCAAAATACAAGGAAACATCTGACGGCGGACTCGCAACCAATATCCCAATCAGCTTGCCTGAGTGTTAGCATTGGCTCTTCCGAGGATGGCATCGCAACAGCTATTTTAGTGACAGCGCTTTGTATACCGAAGGTGCCAGCAGCGTAACCCAATCTTTATACATCAAACCAGAGGGATGAAGACCATCTGCAGCCACTAAAGCATTATTAGTTGCAGCATTTCTTGAACCTGGAGTGATATCGGTATAGCTGATTCCCTCTTTAAGTGTTTCTTCCTTATTTACCGCGTTAAAGGCATCAATTTCTTCTGCTATTTCCTGCACGCCCTTACCGCTTTGTTTGCCAAAAGGTGTAGCTCCCCAATCAGGAATGGATACCACGAATACATGCGCTTTATTACCCCCGGCAAAGCTGATCGCTGTTTGCAGTAATTCTTTAAACTCAGTACGGTAAGTAGCAATAGAATTGCCCCTGTACTGATTGTTTACACCGATCAGGAGAGTGACGATATCAAATTTAGTGCTAAGCGCCTCAGCCCTGATGGCATCCTGCAGTTCGTTGGTTGTCCATCCGGTTTTAGCAATAATCTTTGGGCTTCGTGCTTTTATTCCCTGACTATTCAGGCTTGCTGCAAGCTGATAGGGAAAAGATGAGCTTTGTGCAACTGACTCACCGATGGTATAAGAATCGCCAAGCGCAAGGTAACTCTGCTCGCCGGTAGGTACTGTAATTATTGTTGTGTCTGTTTTGCTCATTCCGTTCGTTGAACTTTTCCCGCATGCTATAGTGGATAGCAGCAGGATTAATGCGGTTAGTTTCATTGGTAAATCTACGAAAGAACTAAATAAACAGATGCAGCTTAAAGAGAAATCTCCATTTCAAAAAGAGCGGCGATGTGCCTCCGGAGCACTTCTTTCACAGCGCTCATATTGAGTTCATGACCCAGTTCCTGCTCCATGGAAGCAACTGCTTTATCATCAATCCCGCAAGGGACGATACTTTTAAAGTAGTCAAGATTGGAATTTACGTTTAGTGCAAAACCATGCATGGTCACCCAGCGGCTGCACCTTACGCCCATCGCACAGATCTTCCTCGCCTTTTCATTATCGGCATCCAGCCATACACCCGTAAAACCAGGATACCTGCCTGCCGGGATACCAAAATCCGCAAGGGTCAGGATAACGGCTTCTTCGAGCGTTCTCAGGTACAAATGGATATCTGTAAAGAAGTTGTCCAGGTCAAGGATAGGATAGCCTACGAGCTGACCGGGACCATGATAAGTGATATCGCCTCCGCGGTTAATCTTATAATAAGTAGCCTGTTTTTCCTTCAGGCCTTCTTCATCAAGCAGTAAATTTTCGGGATGGCCGCTCTTCCCTAAAGTATATACATGGGGGTGTTCACAAAAAACCAGGAAATTGGGTGTCTGTTCTGCTGTTCCATTGTTCCTGTTATTGGTTTTAATGGCTACAGTTTCATTCAGCAGCAGTTCCTGACGGTCCCATGCCTCCTGGTAATCCACCAGTCCCCAATCCACAAATTTCACGTTCTTGTTCATCCTGTTTAAGCGACTACATAACCAAGCATATAGCCTGCTATGGTATTAAAATAACACACACTTACTTTTTGCATGCCGGTTGGTAAATCTACAAGTACTGTGGCAGAGCCCTTATCTTTAAGATCGAAAGGCTGTATATGAATATGTTTCCTGAATTCCAGTCCCTTTTTACCGTACCATTTATAAACAGCCTCCTTTATACACCAGCAGGCATACAGGGCTTCGGTATTGTTTTTCACATTCGGCTGCGCCAGTTCGGCCGGATTCAGGAATTTCTGCTGCACCCGCTGTATCTTGGGTTTGATCAGTTCGATATCCACGCCCACCCCCTTTTCCTTTCCAATCATCACTGCGGCATAATCATAAGAGTGACTGAGTGAAATGCTGTAGGGGGAATTGGCCAGGTAAGGCTTGCCATGTTCATCCATCCGGCAATCAATGTATTCCGAAGTATTGAGCATGGTGCGTAATAAAAAGCGCGTACTTAACCACTGAAGCAGACGTTTACCCTGACTTAATGTAGTCAGGAAATCCAGTTCATGCTGCTTTAGCTGGAGGCCGGAGAGCAGCTCTTCTTCCCCCTCCTGGATTTTCCATACGGCAAGTATGGTATGATCGTCAATATCTTGATTATAGATTACAGGCATCCTATTTAAAAAATCAATGCAAAAGTATCTTAAATTAATCATAATTTCGCCCAAAGACTTAACAAATGATACTTTCGGACAAGCGTATTTTAGAGGAGATTGACAAAGGAACAATAATAATTGAGCCCTTCAAACCAGAGTGTTTAGGCACCAATTCTTATGATGTTCATTTGGGCAAGTACCTCGCAACATATGCAGACAGGGTGCTTGATGCCAAAGCACACAACAAAATCATCCATTTTGAAATCCCAAAGGACGGATTTGTATTGCAGCCGGGCACTTTATACCTGGGTGTAACGCTTGAATATACAGAAACACATGCCCATGTGCCTTTCCTGGAAGGGAAGTCGAGCACAGGCCGCCTGGGCATTGATATCCATGCCACTGCCGGAAAAGGCGATGTAGGCTTCTGCAACACCTGGACACTGGAAATTTCCTGTGCACAACCAGTAAAAATTTACGCAGGTATGCCAATCGGACAGCTGATCTATTTCATGGTAGAGGGAAATATTGAAACAATGTACAACGCTAAAAACGACGCCAAATACAGCAACAAAACTACCAAACCGGTAGAAAGTATGATGTGGAAGAATAACTTTTAACGCTGGATTAATCACTATAGCTTTTGAGCCTCAATATTCTTATATTGAGGCTTTATTATTTTCAGCACCTTACCTATGAAAAGCAATAGACATCTATGAAAACCAAATATCCGAAAGTCTTAATTTTCCTGCTTGTATCTGCTCTATTCTGTGCTTTCAGGCTCGCAGATGATCCTTTTGAAAACCTGTTGAAAAAACTTGCTGCATACAATGAAGAGCATCCCCAGGAAAAAGTATACCTGCATTTTGATAAACCCTACTATGCTGTTGGGGATAATATATGGTTTAAGGCTTATGTCACAGACAGCCGCAGTGGTCAGCTATCGAAGATCAGCTCTGCCCTGTATGTAGAACTGATCAGTGAAAGAGACTCTGTAAAAAAACAGATTAAACTGCCGCTTGTCAGCGGGCTCAGCTGGGGAGATTTCAAATTAACGGACACGCTGAAAGAAGGAAATTACAGGATCAGGGCTTACACGCAGTGGATGAGAAATGCCGGTCCGGATTTCTTTTTTGATAAAACGATCAGGATAGGCAATGCCTGGGCAAACAAGGTTTTCACCAGTACTACATATACTTTCGGCAAGAAAAGCAACGCAGAGCTTGTTGATGCGGTTATTACCTTTACTGATAAAGACGGTAAACCTTATGGCGGACAAAACGTAAGTTACGAAGTACGGCTCAGGGATAAACCTTCGGGGCGGGGCAAGGGAATGACCAATGCACAGGGTGAGGTTAACTTCTCTTTCCAAAACTCAACGGGAAGCCCGGCGTCAGGAATGATTACCGCAACTATCACCTTGCCCAATAAACAACAGATCGTGAAAACGATCCCGGTAAAAACAACTACAAATGCACTTTCTGTACAGCTATTCCCTGAAGGCGGAAGCCTGGTGGAAAACCTGCCCTCTAAAGTGGCGATCAAAGCTATTAACGCGGCAGGATTGGGTGTAGATGTTGCAGGAACGTTAACGGATAATGATGGTATCGAAGTGCTGACTTTTAACACCACTCATCTCGGGATGGGCAATTTTATTGTAAACCCGCAGCCGGGAAAAACCTATACGGCAAAAGTAAAACTGAAAGATGGGAGTACGCTTGACGTACCCTTGCCTAAAGCAGCACCGTCAGGATATGTGCTCAGTATAAATAATGCCGACAGTACTAAGGTGGGGGTAAAATTACTGACCAGCCAGGCAATGCTCAACCAGGGAGAACTCAAACTGGTAATACAACAGAATAATGCCGTCCTTACCGTACAAAAGATACCCTCAGCAAAACAGGTCAGCACATTGTCGTTACCAAAAAAAGACCTGCCTTCCGGAATTATCCATTTTACACTGTTCAGTGCCACAAATCTGCCGGTTGCAGAACGCCTGATTTTTATCAATAACCCCGCAGACCAAATTGTCGCCAGTTTAACAGGCTTAAAGAATACTTATAATACGCGCGAGAATACAGAGCTTACACTTTCTGCAAAGGATGGTGATAAAGCAACGGTAGGCAGTTTTTCGGTTGCCGTTACAAATACTAATGTAGTTACACCGGATCCTGATAATGAAAGTAATATCCTGACTGGTTTACTACTTACGTCCGACTTAAAAGGATACGTGGAAAAACCGAACTATTACCTGAGGAACAATACAAAAGAAACCCGCGAACATCTGGATAATCTTATGCTAAGCCAGGGCTGGAGCAGGTTCTTATGGTCTGACCTGATGGGTGACGCCGTTAAACCACTGGCTTTTCCGCCCGAAAAATCACTGAAGGTTAGCGGTACGATTACAACTACAGGCGGCAAGCCTGTGCCTAACGGTAAGGTATCTTTACTGGCAACGGGTGGTGGGGTCTTCATGGCTGACACCCTGACGGACGCCAGGGGACATTTCAACTTTGATAATCTGGTGTTTGGTGACAGCACTAAGTTTGTGGTGCAGGCAAGAAACGCGAAGAACAAAAAATACGTGGAGATCAACGTAGACGTTTTGCCAGGCCAGATAGTAACAAAGAATAAAAATACAGGCGATGTTGAAATCAATGTCAATGAGTCAATCGCAGGATACATCACTAAGAGCAATGCCTATTTCGACGGGTTGAATAAGCGCGGATTACTGGAACGCACGCTCCTGCTCGATCAGGTGAATATTGTGCAGAAGAAGAATCCGGCACAATACTCAGCGAATCTGAATGGTGCGGGACATGCTGATCAGGTAATCACTGCAAAGGATCTCGGCACCTGTACTTATTTGTGGCAGTGTTTACAAGGGCGCGTGGCAGGAATGTTATACTCTCCCAATCCACAAGGATTTTATTTGGTAAGAAATAACGGAAAACTAATGCAGATCATTCTTGATGGGATGTACGTAGATGCGAATATACTTGACCAGATCACACCGTTTGATGTGGAAACAATTGAAATCCTGAAAAACGTGAGCAACACTGCCATTTACGGTTCTATGGGCGGTGGCGGAGTAATGATCATCACTACTAAGCGCGGCGGCGGGGATTTGGGTTATTCAAGATACTCCCCAGGCATCATCACATTCGGGCCTAAAGGTTATTACGCAGTAAGACAATTTTACTCTCCGCAGTACACACCAGAAAACACAGATAAGAGCGAAGACAAACGCTCAACAGTATACTGGAACCCGCACGTACCTACACCAGACGGTACCGGCAAATTTAATTTTTACAATACAGATGAACCCGGCACTTACAGAATTGTAATCGAAGGCATCAACGAAGAAGGGCATCTGGCCAGAAAAGTATATACCTACCAGGTAAAATAAAAAATATGAACACTATCAATGTAACTATAAAAGACCGTTTGGCACTGATTACCCTTAACCGTGGCAAATCAAATGCACTGGACAGGGAAATGCTCACTGAACTGACAGACATGCTTCACAATATCAACAACGATGACAATATCGGTGGAGTGATCATTACCGGCAGGGAGCATTTCTTTTCGGCAGGACTGGACCTGATAGCGCTCTACGGATATAATGATGAGGAGATCAAGTCCTTCTGGAAACTATTCCTGGATTTCACTGCAAAGCTGGTTTCCTTTAAAAAACCTATGGTGGCTGCGATCAACGGGCATGCCCCCGCCGGAGGCTGTGTCATCGCACTGGCCTGTGATGCCAGGGTAATGGCCGAGGGAAAATATATCATCGGGCTGAACGAGGTGCCAGTTGGCATCATCGTTCCTGACAGTATATTCCAGCTGTATTCCTTCTGGCTCGGTAAAGCCAATGCGAGCAGGAACCTGCTCGAAGGCAAATTATTCAGTCCGGAGGAAGCTTTAAGCATTGGCCTCGTAGATGAATTGGTTAACCCCGCAAGCATCATGACAGCGGCAGAACGCAGGATCAGGAAATACATGGCTATGGAGCCCAATACCTGGCAGCAGAGCAAACTCAATATCAGGAAAGAACTCATCGCTGCTACTTCAGCAGACCAATCTGATACACTTGAAATTCTGCTTGCCCAATGGTGGTCGCCCGCCAGCAGAAACCTGCTGAAAATGATTATTGATAACCTGCAAAAAAAATAAGCATATGCACAATCAACCGATGTTAAGAGATGATGCTTTAAAAGGTAAAACCATTGTCGTTACCGGTGGAGGTACCGGGCTGGGTAAAGCGATGGGCACCTATCTGTTAAAGCTTGGCGCAAACCTGGTCATCACCAGCCGTAAGGCTGATGTACTGCAAAAAACCGCAGAGGAGATGGAAAAAGAGACCGGTGGCAGGGTACTTGCAGTGAGCTGTGATGTACGCGACTATGAACAGGTAGAAAATGTACTGGCAGAAACAGTGAAAGCTTTTGGTGCTGTGGACAGCCTGATCAATAACGCTGCGGGCAACTTCATCTCTCCTACGGAGCGTTTATCCGCAAATGCGTTCTCTGCAATAATTGATATCGTGCTCAAAGGATCGGTAAACTGTACGCTTGCCTTTGGCAAACACTGGATCAAAGAAAAACAGGCAGCGAGCATCTTGAACATCGTTACTACATATGCATTTACAGGCTCAGCGTACGTTGTGCCCTCCGCCTGTGCAAAAGGAGGCGTACTTGCCATGACCCGCTCACTGGCAGTGGAATGGGGCAAGTATGGCATCCGTACCAATGCCATTGCTCCGGGACCCTTCCCTACCAAAGGGGCCTGGGACCGGCTGCTCCCGGGAGATCTGGCAGAAAAGTTCGATTTTAAAAACAGGGTACCGCTGAAACGGGTGGGCGACCATCAGGAGCTGGCCAACCTTGCGGCCTTCCTGGTAAGTGACTTCTCTTCATATATCAACGGGGAAGTAATCACGATTGACGGCGGTGAATGGCTGCAGGGAGCGGGCCAGTTCAACGGCCTCGAAGCCATACCGGACGACCTCTGGGAGAGTTTTGCGCAAATGACCAGGTCAGCCAAAGGCAGCTGAGTCCAATCTTTTAAGCAAATATGATTTTAAAGTATTCTTTATTTTGAAATTAGCTTATTTTTGTACCATGTCAACAGAAACAAAAGAAGAAACCTTCACACTTGAGGAGATCCTGACCTCCCTCAAAACCACGCACCGTTTGATTTTATGGAACGATGACGTGAACACTTTTGATCATGTGATCTACTGTATGACTAAATATCTTGATTATACCGAAAGCCAGGCAGAGAAAATCGCCTGGGAAGTACACAATAAAGGAAAATGTGCCGTTCTGGAAGGTTCCTTTACTGAAATGGAAGTTTACCGCAAAATCCTGCAGCAGGAAGGTCTCACTGTAACCGTAGATTAATTCTTCTCCCTCACGAAAATATTACTATAAACAGCTCTAAAAGCGTTGTAATAAAATAGTTACGGCCTGTTTTTTAAACTATCCCGCCGTTACTTTGTCCCTCTATCAAAACACACCTAAAAAGATATATCAGTAATGAACAATTTTCGCTGTAAATTTATATTTATATTGCTCGCTATTTGTATTACAACCGCTTCCTATCAACTTTATGCACAGAGCCCGGGCTCGGGTAAACTTACAGGAAAAATTGTAGATGCGCAAACCAATGAAACCGTTCCTTTCGCCTCTGCGGTGATCATGAACAGACAAACTAAAGTGAATGTGGCAACTGGACAGACCGATGTTAACGGTAATCTGGTAATCAACGGCATCCCTAATGGAACCTTCACTATCAAGATCAGTTATGTAGGCTACCAGACATTAATCCGGGATTCCGTAACAGTTAGCGCTTCAAAACAAATGCTTAGCCTGGGTACTATTAAAATGAAGGCTGCCAAAGGAACTGTACTCAATGAAGTTAATGTAACGGCAAAAAAAGCACCGATACAATTAGGTATCGATAAAAAAGTATTCGCGGTAGACCAGAGTCTGGTAAGCCAGGGCGGATCTGCATCAGACCTGCTCACCAATGTACCATCGATCCAGATCGATGTGGATGGAAATGTAAGCCTGAGAGGATCTACCGGCGTAAAAGTGCTGATAGATGGTAAACCTTCAGTAATTGGCGGAGGTGATGTTGCTTCTATTCTGGCATCTATCCCGGCCAGTTCTATCGAAACCGTGGAAGTAATCACTAACCCCTCTTCAAAATATGATGCAGAAGGTAACTCCGGTATAATCAACATTGTATTGAAAAGAAATTCAAAACTTGGATTTAACGGGAATGTCGCCCTGACTGCCGGTAACAGAGATAACTATAATGGTAACGCCAGCCTGAGCTTCCAGAATAAAAACATCAATATCTATGGAAATTACGGCTACAGATATGGTAAACGTATTGGTGGTGGCTTCAACAATATCAAATACCTGAACAGAGCTGACTCACTCGGATCAGCCGAACAGCTGACAACCTCTAATCAGATTGAAAAAAGCCATAATGCAAAAGCAGGAATAGATTACTACCTTACTACAAAGGATATCCTTAGCTTCTCGGCAGCCTATAACAGAAGGGATCAGGATAAAAGGGATCTGCTGAATGTAAATACATACAATAACATTGATGGCTCTCCAATCCTGTTGAGTGACAGGATCAACACTACTGACGGAAGTGGTAACAGTTACGACCTGAACCTGGATTACAGCCATAAATTTAAGGCCAACCACGAACTGACATTTAATTTTGGGTACTCTCATGGAAATAATGATAACTTCCAGCAGTACAATACTACTGTTCTCAGTTTAAACGGCCTTCCGTCAGCCGACCCATCAGAAATTCTGACAAATGATAATGACGGTACAAATAAAAATTACAATATCCAGGCAGATTATACCATGCCTTTAGGCAAGCTTGGTAAACTGGAAAGCGGCTACCGCAGCCAGATCAAATACTCGGATAACAACACCATCGCACAAACATACAATGATGCCACAGGTGCTTTTGATAATAACTACCGGTTATCAAATCTGTTTAACAGTAAAGACCAGGTACATGCACTGTATGCGAACTATTCAAACCAAATTAAAAACTTTGGATACCAGATCGGTTTGCGTGGTGAGATGGCACGCTTAAATACCAACTCGGGCGGATACGACCAGAATGGTACCGTGACCAATGCTGCTGGGCGCATTGCATATGACAGGCTTTATCCAAGTATCTTTCTAACACAGAAATTCACAGGTGAACAGCAATTACAACTGAGCTATACCAGAAGGGTAAACAGACCAAGACCATGGGATACCAATCCTTTCATTGACTACTCAGACCCTCTGAGCTGGCGCCAGGGAAATCCAAACCTGCTGCCTGAGGATGTGCACTCTTATGAGTTAAGCTACAGCAGATTTTGGCCGAAAGTGACATTGATTACCAGTTTATATTCACGCCATACCAACGATTTGATTCAGCGTGTACGTTCAGCTCCGGATTCTGCAGGTGTAATTATCATGACTCCTTATAACTTAACTCAGAGTACAAACAGCGGAGTGGAGATCATAGCAAAGGTAGATCCGATAAAAGCATGGAGTTTTACGGCCAACGTAAACGGATACCACAGTAATATTGATGCAGTACCTGCTTACAACATCAGACAAACATCCGGTTATAGCTGGAATGCCAACCTGACCAATAATTTTACCCTTCCATACAATATTTCACTGCAGGTTAGGGGCGACTACAACTCCACAGAATTACAGGCACAGGGAAAACGTAAAGCCATGTATGGAGTTGATGCTGGTGCCAAGTACGATTTCCCGAATAAAAAAGCATCCCTTAGTTTCAACATGAGAGACGTTTTTAACACCAGGAAATTTGGCGCTATAATCCAGGATGCCAATACTATTACTGATTTCCAGCGCTACCAGAAAGGACAAATGGGCAACCTGACTTTCGCTTACCGTTTCGGTCAGACTACATTCCAGAAGAAACCGAAAAAACAGGAGCAGCAGGAGCAGAAACCTGACGAAGGAACATTTTAAGAAATTTGTATCTTGCAGCATGGAAGAGATCAATCCCTGGACCACTGTAGAGAGCCGCAAAATTTATGAGAATAACTGGATCAGACTGACTGAACATCAGGTGATCAATCCTTCCGGGGGCAGTGGAATCTATGGGGAAGTCCATTTCAGGAACCATGCTATAGGAATTCTGCCCCTGGATGAAGAAATGAATACCTGGCTGGTGGGGCAATACCGGTTTCCGCTAAAGGCCTACAGCTGGGAGATCCCCGAAGGGGGTGGACCGCTGGATCAGCCGGTGCTCGACAGCGCCATGCGTGAACTCCAGGAAGAAACAGGACTCCTTGCTGGCAGATGGACAGAATTACTCAAAATGCACCTTTCCAATTCCGTAAGTGATGAAGCCGCCGTGATTTTTATCGCAAGGGACTTAACTATGGGCCCTGCTGCCCCTGAAGAAACTGAGGAACTTGTATTGCGTAAACTTCCTTTTGAAGAGGCTTATCAAATGGCGCTCGACGGAAGAATTACCGACAGCATGAGTGTAGCCGCATTACTGAAAACCAAACTATTATTATTGGAAGGCAAATTATAACCATATGAACAAATTTTTGGGGTATATCTTTTCTCCTGTATTTTACTTTTTCTTTTTACTCACCTTATTGGTTTTCCATCCTGTTCAATGGATCAGCTACCGTTTCTTTGGTTATAAGGCACATAAAACCTCAGTAGATTACCTTAATTTCTTCCTCACCTACAGTCATATTTTCCTGGGCTCCTCTTCTACCTTTATCAATGAGCAGGAACTTCCGGTTAACCATCCGATTATCTTCGTTGCGAATCACCAGAGCATGTACGACATTCCCGGGCTGATCTGGTTTCTGCGGAAATACCATGTAAAGTTTATCTCAAAAATTGAGCTTACCAAGGGGATACCTTCCATCTCCTTTAACCTCAAATACGGCGGAGGGGCAAACATAAACAGGAAAGACAGTAAGCAGGCCATTTCCGAGATCATTAAACTGGGCCGCAGGATGAAAGAAAATAACTGGTCGGCTATGATCTTCGCAGAAGGCACCCGTGCAAAGGACGGGCAAATGAAGCCCTTCCAGGTAGGTGGGATTGCCACGCTCCTGAAAGCTGTACCGAATGCCCTGATTGTACCAGTTGCGATAGAGAACTCCTGGAAAACAGTTCAGTATGGAATGTACCCCCTTAGCTTTGGTGAGAAGATTCGCTGGACGGTGCTGGAACCAATCGAGCCGGCGGGCAGAAATGCCGAAGAACTTACCCTGATGGCAGAAACTGCAATCAGGAAAGAACTGAAACAGGAAAAAAACGCCTAAATATTCTTGTTCTCGATCTTTTTAAAGAACTCATCGCGGTAAGTATCTCCTATAGGAATGATCTTGCCGCAGATAGTGATCCTGCTACGTTCAATACTTTCGATTTTATCCAGCGCGATGATATAAGATTTGTGCACCCTGATGAACTGTGATTTCGGTAGTGTTTCCTCCATCCTTTTCATATTTTGCAAGGTGATCACCCTTTCCGCTTTTGTAAAAATCGAGATGTAGTCCTTCAATCCTTCGATATAAAGAATATTATCCAGCTCGATCTTCTGAATTTTATGTTCCGTTTTCACGAAGATAAAGTCCTGCACGGTTTGAGGCTCTGGCATTATAGCCGCAGCAACAGGTATTACCGGAGCAACAGCAATAGCTGGTTCAGCGTCATTCTTATGCCTGTTATGCACCTTCTCCACTGCTTTATAAAACCTGTCAAATGCAATCGGCTTGAGCAGGTAATCTGAAACGTTTAAGTCGTAACTTTCCAGTGCATATTGAGAATAAGCCGTAGTTAAAATATAGCTGGCTTTATTGTTTGCAATCTTAAGGAACTGGATGCCCGTCAGGTCTGGCATCTGGATATCCAGAAAAACAAGATCAATCCCTCCTGCCTGTACCAGCTGCAGGGCCTCAATCGCATTTTCTGTCCTTTTCACCAATTCCAGAAACGGCACTTTGGAAACATAGTCTTCAATAATATCGAGCGCTAATGGCTCATCATCCACGGCAATACATTTTAGCGTCATTGTTTTCTTTTTAAATCAGAAATTATATATCCAGCATGAGTTCACTCGTATAATGCGTAGCCGAATTTACGATATTTAGCTTATACCTTTCCGGGTAAAGCAGCTGCAGCCGGCGTTCCACGTTATTTAAACCCACTCCGCCAACATGGTCTTTATTGGCATTATTTTTTTTGTTGGTAATACTGAAATGCAGTATCTTTTGATTGGCAATGATATTGATCCTGATGGGATCTGAAGGGTCATTGGCCACTCCATGTTTAAAGGCGTTCTCCACAAATGAGATCAGTACAAGCGGCAGGATCTGCTGGTTATCAATCTCGCCATTAAGGGTCATCACCACTGCTGCGCCGTCCTTAAACCGCAGCTTTTGCAGTTCTATATAACTTTGTACGTACTCTATCTCTTTGCTCAGCGCTACCCAGCTGTCGTTACTCTCATAGATCATATACCGCATGATCTCGGATAACTTCAGAATCGCATCTGCAGTCTTGTCCGACTTCTGATAGGCGAGGGAATAAATATTATTTAAGGAATTGAAGAGGAAATGCGGGTTGAGCTGAGATTTCAGGAACTGCAGCTCCATGTCTTTTTTCTCCGTTTCCAGGCTGCGCTGGATACGGATATTGCCAAACCAGTCCAGTGCGAATTTAATGAGGCAGCCCGAGATGATAAAAAAGCCAGATGAAAATACAGTAGAAACTACATAAGTGATCACGGAGGTTTCCTCAATTGCGCCGGTTTTGGCATCGATATGTTGCAGTACCTGATCGCGGTAAAGCACCGCTATGATTGTTTTCGCAAAAGACATCACTGCAATCAGCGCAATGAGCGAGACGATATAATACCAGTATTTTTTTAGCAGCTGCGGAATAAGCAGTGTATAGTTGATATAAAAGATGGAGATATTGATGATGGAGAAATAGCCGATATTGACGATGTAATAGGTATGGCTATGCTTGCTCTGGTTGAAAAACAGGCTTACCGATACCATTCCGATAAAGAACAGCCAATAAACCAAATGTGCTATCAACTCTCTCCTGCCTCTCATTTGTTTTGTATTGATTTAAATTATTATAAAGCGTTAAAATTATTTGTGTTTACCAGCTTTGTGCCTGCAGGAGCCTGTAATTGATCCATTCAGGACCTTTCTGCAATGGAACCAAAGTACTGAAAGTAATACTTTTTGGTCATAGCTTTCGACGAACGGGCAATTTTTTTCTACCAACGGCTAAAATACCAACATTTTGCGTTTTTTCTCAAAATCACCTGTTGATCTATAATTATTTCCACTTGGTATAAAACATTTTAGCAGCATGAATTTTATGATTCTATTTGTTTCAACAAAACGATACGATTATGAAACCATCACCAGTATACAGCTCTCAAAACTCTGAAATGCTCGTGATAGCTTCATTACCGATTAATAAAAATAGACAACCTATGAAAACTGCATCTGTTCAACACATAGACACTTTAGCACAAAACAGGATTTATACCTCTTACGAAATTGATTTCAGCAAGCTGACCAATATATATACTTATATCATGAAAAAATTAACAAATGTCTCTCCATTTTTATTACTGTTGGTACCTGTTTTTATGATGATGATCCTTACACTAACCAGCAACGGCGGTACTCCGGAAGAAAGCATGGTAAGTGCAAAATCAACAAATCAAACCAGCGTTGCAAAGTTGCCTGCTAGCCTGTTAAAATAAAAATCGGCGCAAGTTGATTTAAAATAATGCAACGTTATAAAAAAAATTACGTCTCATAGACATCATGGGCATAATAGCTCAAAAAATTTAGTTTTAGTTATAGTTAATAGTAGTAAATGGCGGCTGGATGGCCGCCATTGCTTTTATAGAGGTTTTTGAAAAAAAATAGCAAAATATTTTGAAACTAAGATTATAGTTCATACATTTAACTATAATCTTAGTTCATTATATAGCTAACACTCACAATACTATGGAAATTAAAGATCTTACTAAGGCTGAAGAACAAATCATGCAGGTCATCTGGCAGATAGAAAAGGGATTCGTCAAAGAAGTGATGGAATTCCTGCCTGAACCTAAGGCAGCATACAATACTGTATCCACTATCATCAGAATACTTGAAGTAAAAGGTTTTATCGGCCATACTGCTTTTGGCAAAGCCCATCAATATCATCCACTGATTTCTAAGGAAGATTACAAGCGACATGCTACAGAAAAGCTACTGGGCAACTATTTTGAAAACTCCGTAGAAAGCATGTTCTCCTTCTTCGTAAAGGAAGAAAAGATGGATGTAAATGATGTGGATGAAATTCTCAAAATGATCAGCAAACTTAAAGGAAAATCAAAATGACCTGGGCCTACTATCTTTTGCAAGTAAACATATACATCGTTATATTTTACGTCTTCTACAGGATATTCCTGGACCGGGAAACCTGGTTTGTACTCAACAGGATTTATCTGCTGTCAGCGGGAACGCTTTCTATGCTCATCCCTTTTATTAAACCGGAATGGATACTGCCAGAGTCGGCAAATGCTGGTATCGTTATCAGCGCAGGACAGCTGGACATACTCGTTGCAGACGCAAAGATTTTACCAGACGCTGGCTTCAACTGGGGAGGATTGATTTCAGCGATTTATATATGTGGCATTGTCTTTTTTGCAGCACGTTTAATCTGGCGCTTATTTCATGTCAGTCTGCTGATCCGCGCAAACCCTGAAGGTATGGCTTTTTCATTTTTCGGTACAAAAGTGATTGACAGAAAGCTGCCCGGGCAGAAAGCTATCCATGGGCATGAAGATATACATATCCGTCAGTATCATACTGCTGATGTGATTTTTTTTGAATTGCTTGCCATAGTTTTGTGGTGTAACCCGGTAATATACCAATATAAACTCTCCATTAAAAACATACATGAATACCTGGCTGATGAGTATGCGGCCAAACTGGAGGGAGATAAAGAATCCTATGCGATACTTTTATTGTGTAAGGCTTTAAAGGTAGACCAGAGCGTTCTCACCAATAGTTTTTTTTCAAAGTCACTTATCAAAAAAAGAATAATTATGCTGAATAAACAAAGATCTACCAGGACCGCCATTCTAAAGTATGGCCTCTTTCTTCCGCTATTTGCGGGAATGCTTCTGTTGTCATCTGCCAAGATCAGCAGGAATGAAAATATCAAAGATATCGCTGAACAAATTAAGGCGCCGGTCATTATTGCATCAGTCAGCAATAGCGCAAGTAATGCTGCCGCAGCTAATACTTTTAATGAGGCTGATACACCACAGAAACGCCTTCAAATTAAAACTGTTAAAGCAACAGGAAAATTGCCAGCAGGTACAAAAGCCGGCAATAAGGCAAATACCTCCTCCACTTCTCCGGCGCAGCAAGAAAAGCCATATGATTTCAATTCCACGACGACAACGCCATCTTTTCCGGGGGGTATGGAGAAATTCTATAAATACCTGGCTGCAGCATGTAAATACCCTAAAGAAGCGATAGAAAAAAATGTCGAGGGAAAAGTATTTCTATCTTACATTGTCGAAAAGAATGGTAGTATCAGCGATGTTAAAGTAGTAAGAAGACTGGGAAGCGGAACCGATGAAGAAGCGGTGAGGTTACTGGAAAATTCTCCAAAGTGGATACCGGGGACTGTTGATAATAAGCCTGTTCGGGTGCAATTAAACCTCCCAATCAATTTTAGCCTTTCAAAAGATAAAGGAGTTGAACCAAATATGAATAAAGCTCCTTCTGTAAATCCGACAGGTACCAGACCAGAAGATGGAGCGAAGACAATCCCTTCAGGAAGTCCCGCAGGGGTGAAGCCTGAAGACGGTGCTAAGACGATTAGCTCAGGCGGTCCGGCAAAGCTGAAGGCATCTGACGTTTCGCTGGCCGGCAGGAGGATTCGCATTAGTAAACAAGATAATCCTCTTGTTTATATTGATGGAGTTAAAAGCTCTCTTACTTTAATGAACCAGCTCGACGTTAATACTATCGAATCAATCAGGGTCGAAAAGGATAAAACCGTAGTGACTGGAAATGTTCCCGAATGGACAAATGCAGCTGTCATGATCACTACTAAAAAAAGTAAGCAGGATAATACATTTTCAACTGCAGAATCTCCAATACAGGGACATCCGTAATCAAGTGACCATAGTATTGACATTGCACTGCCAAAATAAGTTCAAAAGCCGCGCTCTAAAACAAAGCTCCTGAAAACACGAAACCCCTGCTAAAATTTAGCAGGGGTTTTTGTGTTAAATCCTTGTCTCGTAGACTCTAAATTTATTAAACTTCTTCCTCAGAAACAAATTTTGAAGCATAAAAATCTCTGTTCATCCTTGCAATGTTCTCCAGAGAGATTCCTTTAGGGCATTCTGCTTCGCAGGCACCTGTATTGGTACAGTTTCCGAAACCTTCAGCATCCATCTGGGCAACCATGCTTTGTGCACGGCGGTACCTTTCCGGCTGTCCCTGTGGCAATAATGCCAGCTGGGAAATCTTAGCCGAAGTAAACAGCATAGCTGATGCATTTTTACAAGTTGCAACGCAGGCACCACAACCAATACAAGCCGCAGCTTCGAAAGCAGCATCTGCCTGAATTTTTGGGATCGGAAGTGCATTGGCATCCTGGGCATTCCCGGTATTTACTGAAATAAAGCCTCCTGCGGCGATAATTCTGTCAAATGCAGTACGGTCTACCGTTAAATCTTTAATTACCGGAAAAGCTGCTGCTCTCCATGGTTCAACAACGATAGTATCCCCATCCTTGAACGAACGCATGTGCAGCTGGCAAGTTGTTACCAGATCCTTTGGCCCGTGCGGTCTGCCGTTAATAAACATTGAGCATGAACCGCAGATACCCTCCCTGCAATCATGGTCAAATACAACCGGTTCGTCACCCTTTGTGATCAACTGCTCGTTCAGCACATCAAACATTTCCAGGAAGGACATATCCGGAGAGATCTCTGATAATTTATAATCGACCAAACTACCTTTGGCTTTGTTATCTTTCTGACGCCAAACTTTCAGCGTTAAATTCATATTTCCTGTACTCATGGTATGGATATTTTAGTACTAGATTATTTATAACTTCTTTGTGCGATCTTGATGTTTTCAAATTTAAGCTCCTCTTTATGGAGTTCAAATTTCACACCTTCCTTGAATTCCCATGCAGCAACGTAAGCATAGTTTTCATCATCTCTCAAAGCTTCACCTTCTTCAGTCTGGTATTCTTCACGGAAGTGACCACCGCAGGATTCATTTCTGTTTAGTGCATCTATACACATCAGCTCTCCCAGCTCGATAAAGTCGGCCACACGACCAGCTTTTTCCAGTTCAGGATTGAATTCATTGATCACACCCGGAACACGTACATCGCTCCAGAAATCTCTACGCAACTGCTGAATTTCTGCAATCGCTTCAGTAAGTCCCTTTTCATTACGTGCCATTCCGCATTTCTCCCACATGATCAGACCTAATTTCTTATGGAAGAAATCCACAGACTTAGTTCCCTTGATCGAGACAAATTTTTCTAAGATTCCTCTTACACTCGCTTCAGCTTCTACAAAAGCAGGGTGATCCAATGGAATTGGTTTTGTAGCCAGTTCTTTTGAAAGATATGCACCGATAGTGTAAGGGATTACAAAATAACCGTCAGCCAATCCCTGCATCAATGCAGATGCACCTAAGCGGTTAGCGCCGTGGTCTGAGAAGTTAGCTTCACCCAAAGCATATAAACCAGGGATAGTAGTCATCAGGTTATAATCTACCCAAAGACCGCCCATGGTATAGTGAACCGCCGGATAGATACGCATTGGCAATTCATACGGGTTTTCACCAGTAATCTGTGCATACATATCAAACAGGTTACCATATTTCTCTTTTATCACCTCAAGTCCGAGACGTACGCAAGTTGCTTTGTCAGGATTTTGAATGTTATGTTTTGTAGCTTCGATACGACCGTAACGCTCAGTATTTGCAGCAAAATCCAGGTAAACTGCCAGTTTGGATTTACCTACACCATACCCTGCATCACAACGCTCCTTAGCTGCTCTCGAAGCTACATCACGTGGTACAAGGTTACCGAAAGCAGGGTAACGGCGTTCCAGGTAATAATCTCTTTCGTCTTCAGGAATTTCAGATGCTTTCCTCGTATCGTCCTTTTTCTTAGGTACCCAGATCCGTCCGTCATTACGAAGGGATTCAGACATCAGTGTTAATTTAGACTGGTGATCTCCTGATACAGGGATACATGTAGGGTGAATCTGCGTGAAACAAGGGTTGCCAAAGAATGCACCTTTTTTGTGTGCTTTCCATGCTGCAGTAACGTTACTGCCCATTGCATTGGTAGAAAGGTAGAATACGTTTCCGTAACCACCGGATCCAAGCAATACAGCGTGACCAAAATGACGTTCCAGTTCACCAGTGATCAGGTTACGTGCAATAATACCGCGTGCTTTACCTTCGATCACTACTACATCAAGCATCTCATGACGGGTGAACATTTCTACTTTACCCATACCGATCTGACGCTCCAATGCACTGTAAGCACCTAATAGCAGTTGCTGACCGGTTTGTCCTGCTGCATAGAACGTACGCTGAACCTGAGTACCACCAAATGAGCGGTTATCCAGTAATCCACCATATTCCCTTGCCAAAGGCACACCCTGTGCCACACACTGGTCGATGATACTTGTACTTACTTCAGCTAAACGGTGAACGTTAGCTTCGCGGGCACGGTAGTCACCACCTTTAATTGTATCATAGAATAAACGGTAAACACTGTCACCATCATTCTGGTAGTTTTTCGCAGCATTGATACCTCCCTGAGCCGCGATAGAGTGCGCTCTTCTCGGAGAATCCTGGAAACAAAAACATTTAACTTTATATCCCATTTCGGCCAGTGTAGCTGCTGCCGAAGCACCTGCCAGTCCTGAACCTACTACTACTATTTCTATACTTCTTTTATTAGCCGGATTGACCAGAGGCATTGAAGACCTCAGTTTAGTCCACTTTACGGTTAGTTCCCCTTCCGGTATATTTGCATTAAAATCTGCCATTTTATATTAGCGTTATACGTTCGAAATTATTTAATAAGACCTGTATAAAATGCCACAGGCATAGCTGCAAAAAGCAACGATATAATGATTGAGTACCATACACCAAAGCCTTTAATCAGCGGGCTGTACTTTCTGTGGTTCCAACCCAATGTCTGGAATGCCGAAGCAAAACCGTGCAGTAAGTGGTAACAAAGAGAAACCATCGCCAATTCATATAAAACTACCAGCCAGATATTCTGGAAAGCCTGCTGCATCACCGCATATAGATTTTCGCGACCGTTTATATCTTCAGTTGGAATTCCTGTAAAACGTGATACGATCCAGAAGTTAGACAAATGGACGATCAGGAAGATCAGCAACAAAGTTCCCAGTAAGCCCATTGAGCGGGAATACCATTTACTGTTTGCGCTTCCGTTGTTCACAGCATACTTTACCGGGCGTGCTGCCTGGTTCTGGAATGTGAGACGAAGGCCTTGTACTGCGTGTACAATCAGACCAAGCATCAGAATTACTTCTGAGCCCCTGATCAGCCAGTTGGTAGCCATAAAGTTAGCACCAAGGTTAAATACTAAACCACCGTCATTCAGGAATATCAACGAATTGATAAAACAATGTACGATGAGAAATAAAATTAGGAACAGGCCGGTGATACCCATTATTAGTTTTTTTCCTATAGATGAGGAAAAAGCGTTTCCGAAACTAGCCATTAGATTTTTATATTTGAGTTCTATTCCTGCAAAAGTATTTAATAAATGACTTAATTTAAACACGAATATCATCTATTAGTAATAAAAAAGCTATTTAGAAACGTTCTACGTCGCAATGTGTAATAATTGATTATGACGCATATAAAAAGAAAAAGGGAGCAATTTTCATTGCCCCCTTTAAGAAGATACAGCCGTTAAAATTTTAGTTGAAACTGAAAGTATAGTTGCCGTTGGGGCCTACACCTGAGATCGTAGTTTTACCATTTCTGGAAGTTGGCAATGCTGCCTCAACATCTTTAGCGCTGTTTACAGGCTTACCATTTACTGCAGTTACCAGCAGTCCTTTGCTGATATCGAAGGAATCAAATAGTTTACCTTCTTCTACCGCTGTAACGATCACACCGCTTTTGGCACCAAACTTTGCTTTTGTTGCAGCTGAAGCCGGAGCAAAAGTAGCCCCCAGTTTATCAAGAGTAGTCCCTGTTGTTCTCGACGCAAGGATAGTTTTCGGTTTAGTGGCTATGCTGGCGTCGCCTTTCAGCGTTACGTTTACATTCTGCAGTTTACCCTCTCTTGCAATTGTAAGCATAACTTTATCACCAGGACTCATACGTCCGATTTTTTCCTGAAGGTCAGGTGAGTTGAAAACTTCTTTACCTTCTACCTTTTTGATGATATCACCTTTTCTGATACCAGCTGCTGCACCGCCACCGTTTGGCATGACATCACTTACGTAGAGTCCGCTGATGTCATCAATTTTCAGGTCTTCTGCCACATCAGCATTCAGTTCCTGGAAAGTAACACCTACGTATCCGCGTTTCACGCTGCCATATTTTTTGAAATCCTCAAGGATCTTTTTGGCCAGGTTTACAGGGATAGCAAAACCGTAACCTTCGTTTGTACCGGTTTGAGAAGCAATTGCCGAGTTGATACCTACAAGCTCACCGTTTGCGTTTACAAGGGCACCTCCGCTGTTTCCCGGATTGATGGCAGCATCAGTCTGGATGTATGACTCAATTGCGCTGTTACCTGCTCTTACAGGAACTTTACCTGTACGCTGATATTCCTCATATTCTTCTTCTGTAGGCTGTTGTTTTTCCCTGCCTAAAATCCCAATCTGACGTGATTTAGCGCTTACGATACCTGCGGTAACTGTAGTTTGCAGATCCAGAGGGAACCCCACTGCAAGTACCCATTCACCAACCTGTACGTTATCGGAGTTACCCATTTTTACTACAGGAAGATCGCTTGCATCTACTTTAATCAGGGCAAGGTCTGTATTGGCATCTCTACCGATTACTTTGGCTTCTACCTTACGTCTGTCAGACAGGATCACCTGGATCTTCTCTGCATTTTCTACGACGTGGTTGTTGGTGACGATATAACCATCAGGTGTAAGGATCACACCAGACCCAGAGGCTGCTCTTGGCACTCTTGATCTTCTGCCACTTCTGCCGCCACCAAAGAATTCCTCCATCATATCCATTGGTGAACCGCTTTCACTGGAACCGCCGGAACTGAATGTAGTTTTGATGTGTACTACAGCCGGAGAAACTGCTGCTGCTGCCTGTACAAAGTCGGGCGCACCCGTTGATGCAATACCCGCTGAGGGGTTACTTGCAAAAAGAACATTTTGCTTTTCAGCCAGTGTGAGCTCGCTGGTTTTGTTTTCCAGCATTTTATAACCTCCGATTGCTGCTGCACCTCCTATGAATGCAGCGAAAACGATTAATGCTATTTTTTTCATGTGTGTATTGTTATTTAAAATTTGTTACGAAGCTTTAAGGGCTTCCTGGTTTATTAGATTTGTTAAGCGTATTAATGTTTCATATGCTTGTTACATTTTCGGGTTTTTACTGTCTTTCAGTAGATGAAGAACGCTTTATTCGACTGAGGATCCCCTGTTTAGGTTTAACGATGATGGGCCGGATATGTCATATAATGGTATCATTTGTTAATTTCGTTGGATTATATTCAAATTTAATACCATTACACCGATATTTGTATCAGCACAGCATCACATAAATTGTTAAAAAATGTTAAATCATACCCCTTCAAATCAGCAGCATACACATTTTTATAAATATCAGGGCGCTGGAAACGACTTCGTTCTGGTAGATAACCGTTCACTTGATTTCCAATATAAAGATAACAATATAGTGCTGCAATTGTGTGACAGGCGTTTTGGAATTGGCAGTGATGGTTTGATGTTGCTGCAGGACCACCCTGACTACGATTTTGAGATGTTATATTTCAATGCTGACGGTAACATCGGCAGCATGTGCGGCAACGGCGGAAGATGTATTGTAGCGTTTGCAAAGCACTTAGGAATTATTGACACAGAGACTAACTTTCTGGCAGTTGACGGGCCGCATTATGCCAAAATTTCAGCAGAGGGTAACTGGGTTGAACTACAGATGATTGATGTTAAGGATATTGCAAATGATGGTTCAGCATATGTGCTGAATACAGGTTCTCCTCATTATGTGAATCAGGTTGCAGATCTGGAAGATATGGATGTATTCACATTAGGGAAAGAAATCCGTAACAACGCAACCTATAAAGCTGAAGGTATTAACGTGAACTTTGTAGAAGATAAAGGTGATCATCTTTTTGTCCGCACCTTTGAACGCGGTGTAGAGGATGAAACTTATGCTTGCGGAACAGGTGTTACTGCCGTTGCTCTTGCTATGGCCAAAGCACACGATCAGACAGGCAGTTTAAAAACTGATATCACAGTGCTAGGCGGAAAACTGCGTATTGAATTTGATTACAACGGACAGGATTTCAGCAATATCTTTTTATGCGGCCCTGCTGAGCTTGTTTTTGAGGGAGACGTTAAACTCTAGTTTTTATAGATCCTGATCGGGGCCAAATCGTTAACTGTCTCCAGCAAGATGCGCGGCAATACCGATCTTGATTTCTCCAAAGGTCGCACTGTTACCTAGCTGGGCCCGCAGTGGATTCAGGTTCACCGTTTTGAGTTCATTAATTGCTTCGAGAATCTTTTCCAGCTTTTTTCTGCCCAGGATATCTTTTGCATCAAGCTCCTGCCGGGCTACGTAATGGGCAAGATGCCCTTCAATTGTACCCACAGCCATCTTCCGCTTATCAGCAATTTCCATGATGCTTTTGCCTTTACGGAACAACTCCAGGGAAACCTCTTTGGTATCTTCTTTTGGTTCTTTAGGAGCTTTAGCTGCTGCAGTCTTTTTAGGCTTCTCCTTTTTTGCATTGAAGTCCATTTTATTCGGCATAGCAAATACCTTTTTCATCTGTTCCTCGCGTTCCGCCTGGTTTAACAGCAAGCCTACATCATTTTTAGTGAATTCTGTCCCGTTGATTGTGGATTGCAGCAATGCTGTTGCCTTCCTGATCTTCTTGAACTGTTCATAAAACAGGGATTCCATTTCCAGTAGTTCTGTCAGGAAAGCAGTTACCTGTTTATCCTGTTTCACCAGTTCCATCCTTTCAAAAATGCGTTTGGACAGATCGAGCAATAAAGGATTAAAATAGTTCTCCGCAGCTGTAGTCCTGAGCAGCATTGCAGATAACCCTTCTGGTGTCTGATCATGGCTAAGGCGCTGTATCTGGGCAAGAAACTTATTCGCATTCCCCCTGATCTCACTCAATTCTTTTAACAGTGCCTGTGCCCATTTCACATGTTTCTGTTTGGCGGATTTATTGATATCCTTGCTGTAAGAATGCACATGCTCATATACATAGTTATCGAGCGGCGTGAGGTTAAAACACTGCAGCAGGTAGCTTCTGAGAAAGGCTTCACTCTCCGCTTTGATCTGGATCTTCAGTTCTTCTTCCTGCTGTTTATTCTTTGAAAAATGAGAGACATTCTGGTCCTGACGGATTCCCGTTTTGGAAATTTGGGATGTCAGTACCAACCCGTCCAGCGAACGCAATCTTGATAAAGCCACATAGATCTGTCCCGGAGCAAAGGCATTGCCGATATCGATGATCGCCTTGTCAAAGGTAAGTCCCTGGCTTTTGTGGACAGTAATCGCCCAGGCCAGTTTAATCGGGTATTGAATAAACTTACCGATCACTTCTTCCTCAATCTCATTGGTCACTTTATGATTGGTATACTTGATATTCTTCCAGGTATACTTTTCAAGGACGATACGCTCTCTTTCACCTTCAGTTTCTACCTCGATCATGTCGGGCTTCAGATTAATCACAGTGGCGATTTTCCCGTTGAAGAACCTGCGGTCGCCACTCTGGTCATTCTTGATGAACATGATCTGGGCTCCCAGCTTCAGTTCCAGGATACGTTCTGCCGGAAAAGAGCTTTCCGAAAATTCATCTTCTATGCTGGCCTGGAAAAGATAGGATACACCATCCAGTTCATCCAGGCTTTTCTTGTTTAATGTATCTGCACGCTGGTTATGCGTAGTCAGCGTAATATATTTATCTTCCTTTGCAGGCACAAAACCGGCTTTGTAATATTTTTCCAGCAGTTCCACATCCCCTGGCGTGATCTCGTTATTGCGCAGGTTATTCAGCAGGTTGATAAATACCGAATCTGCCTGACGGTAGATCTTCTCCAGTTCAATATAAACCGGCGGACTTTGCTGCAGCGCATGGGCGTCAAAGAAATATACGCTGTTGTAGAATTCTCCCAGCAGCTGCCATTCATTGGATTTTACTACCGGTGGTAACTGATGGAGGTCGCCGATAAACAGAACCTGTACACCTCCGAAGCTGGCATTGTTCTTTCTAATATAACGCAGTACCATATCAATGGCATCCAGAAGATCCGCACGGAGCATGCTCACCTCGTCGATGATCAGTAGTTCCAGATCCTGGAAGATCCTTCTCTTGGTGCTGGTCATCTGTAAATGGCGCACAATAGATCTTGGCGTATTGTACTGCTGATTGGGATGCTCTGCCGTTGGCTGCTTAGGGAGGTAAGTGCCAAAGGGAAGCTGAAAAAGTGAGTGAATGGTTACCCCGGCGGCGTTGATTGCGGCAATCCCTGTAGGGGCGGCAATCACGGCTTTTTTGTGCGTCAGTTCAATCAGATTCCTCAGGAAGGTAGTTTTTCCTGTTCCGGCCTTTCCGGTCAGGAAAATATGCCGGGAGGTATAATTGATGAATTTAGCAGCAATCTCAGCGGGGTTGTATTCAGACATATTTTGCAACAGTTTTGAAGCAAAGGTACTAAAGATTGGAACAAACTAATTATAGATTCAATTAATTATTCGTCATTAAATAAAAACACTGAGTGTAATTAATTAATTCACCAGCAACTTGTAGCCTTTGCCATGTACATTCAGGATCTCCACTTTTGGATCTTCTTTCAGGTATTTGCGCAGCTTGCTAAGGAAAACATCCATGCTTCGGCCGTTGAAATAGTTGTCATCATGCCAGATACTCAGCAAAGCTTCTTCTCTAGTCAGCACTGCATTTTGTTTTAAACACAGCAGTTGCAGGAGTTCTGCTTCTTTAGTCGACAGCTTCTGCTGTTGACCGTTGTGCTGTATCATCTGAGTAGTATAGTCGAACGAATAACTTCCGATCTGGAACTGGCACTGTACCGGCTCTGCTGGCTTCACCTCTTTTACCGAGGCCCGTTTGAGCAGTGCATTGATCCGTAGCAACAGCTCTTCTATGCGGAAAGGTTTTGTGATGTAATCATCGCCCCCAAGATCATAGGCCGAAGCTTTATCTTCCATCATTGCCTTTGCAGTGGCGAAAATAATCGGCACACTTTCATTCATTTTACGGATCTCTTTGCCCAGGGCAAAACCATCTTTTTTCGGCATCATCACATCCAGGATACAGAGGTCAAAAGTCTGTTTGTTAAAAGCGCGCAGGCCTTCTTCGCCATCCACGCATAAAACGATATCAAATTTGCCCTTCAGCTGTAAATAATCTTGCAAAAGCATCCCTAGATTAGGATCATCTTCGACCAATAGAATTTTCTTCATGTTAATTCAGGGGTATAATTATTTCAAATTGTGTTCCTTTGTCCTTCTCACTGCGCACTTTGATAGTTCCATTCATTTGTGTAACGATATCCAACACATAATTCAGGCCCAGTCCAAATCCTTTTACATCATGCAGGTTGCCTGTAGGCACCCTGTAAAACTGGTCAAATGCACGCTTACTTTGCTCTTTCGTCATTCCAATCCCTTCGTCCTCTATCTCTATTACGAGATTTTTACCGGAATTTCTGGTACTGATGGTAATTTTTGGTGCATTTATGCTGTATTTATTAGCATTGTCTATAAGGTTGTACAGCACATTTGAAAGATGCAGTTCGTCACCTTTCACTACAGGATGTGCTGCATTCAGATTTAGCGTAACCTCTGCATCCTTTTTCTGCAGCTGCAGACTCATGCTGTCAGTCACCGCGGCGATGAGCGCATTCATATCTACCTCTTCTTCTTCGAGCTTCAGTTCTTTTTTTTCCAGTCGCGCAATACTCAGCACCCGCTCTATATGGTTACCAAGGCGTACATTTTCATCATAAATAATTCCGGCAAGCCGTCCGATCCGGGCTTTATCTTCCAGGATCTCCGGATCTCTGAGTGCCTCGCTGGCGATCATGATAGTGGATACCGGGGTTTTAAACTCGTGGGTCATGTTATTGATGAAATCCGTCTTCATTTCAGAGATCTTTTTCTGTCTCAGTATCGCATACAGTGTGTAGGAGAAAATAGAGATCAGAACAAGCAACAATGCTCCTGATGATGCCATGGTTACTTTAAGGTTATTCAGGATCAGGGATTCCCGGTCCGGGAAATTGATATACAGCATACCCGGATCGCGGATCACATCATTGCTGAACAAGGTTGTTTTAAACGTATTTGCCGGCAGGATTTCTCCTTTGATAAAATTGACTTTACTAAAGAGGACAGAATCGCGCGTTACGCTTTTCAGCCAGAAATCGTAATTCAGCTGGATATTTTTATTGAGCAGTTCAGCGCGCAGAAGAGTATCCAGCGTGGCTTTTGTTACCCGCTCATTCAGCGGGATATCCAGCTGGCTCATTTCCTTTGCTGCAGCTTCGAGCACGTTGAAATCCCCGTCGTTGATCAGCTTTACTGTATCTGCCTGCAATTCGCTCAATGCATTGCTTCGTCTTCTTGCGGCAATCTCATCTTCTATTCTGAACTTTGCCCGCATGTCAGCATTCAGGCTGGGCAGGGAGATCCGCAGGGGCCGGCCATCATTGCTGCTATACACAAGGTAGCGGATGCTGTCAGGAAGTTTTTTCGGTTCCAGATTAAATGTTTTGGCAGTGCCAATCCTGAATACCTTGCGTACATTGCTGCCGATCATATTGAGGTCTTCATCGAAACCGACATTCACATCTACATTCAGCGGCGTAGTAGCCTGGTTAGCCAGGGCAAAGAAATCAGCTTCTGAAATAATCGTGGGACTCAGATACATTTTTCTGATCATGCCATCCTGATAATTGAGTTCGTCAATCATCTGCTTCTGCTGATCGTATTTTCTTTTCCGCTCTTCTTCTTTAAATTTCTGGTCGAGATCAATCAGCCGGCGTGTTCTGTCACGGCGTTGATTTTCCATTTTGATGCGCCACTCGTAGTCCGTTTTGGTGATGCGGCTTACGGCATTCAGACGTTGAACCTTATCGGCCACGGCACTGAGTGCCTGGTTTACTTCCTGTTCAAAAAGCTGTGATTTAAGCCGATATGCTTCCCTGATGTAATACAGTTGCATTACAAATACACCAAGCAAGGCTATGGTCATGAGTCCGGTAATCAGCCAAAGGCTTTTTTTCTTCATTATCTACAGGGTCAAAAATAAGGAAGAGTAAGCTGATAAGCACTATTTTAACAATTTTTAACACAGTAATATTCAAAGGGTTGAAAGGGCTTTGGGCAAGCGCGCAACAGAACGGAATGAGATCCGGTGCAATAGCGGCGCTTATTTGCCTCCGACCGGTTCAGCACCGGTTGTGACCCGGTTGGGGGCCGGACAATGTCCAGTCATTTGAGGTAAACAAATTGACAAGATTTAACCCACAAAAAAATGCCGGAAATTAATTTCCGGCATTCTGGTACAATTTGTTTCCTATAAAAAAGTTCTTAAAATGGCAGATCATCTTCTTCACCCGGCGCGTTGTTCAAATCTGCCGGTGGAGCATATTGCGGAGTTGAAGGGGCACCTGCCGCACTGTTAGTCAGTGCATTGATTCTCCAAACTACCAAACTGTTGAAATAAGAAGTTTTTCCAGTTTTATCAGTCCATGGGCGGCCACGCAGATTGAAGGAAACTTCTACATCATCACCAGTTTTTAAGCTGTCGAACAAAGCAGTTTTGTCTTGCAAAGCTTCAAACCTTATATATTCAGGATAAGTTGGGTTTTCCGCGTACTCAATGATGAGATCACGTTTTTTAAAAGTCTCGCTTACCTGTTGTAATGCACCGATTTCGTGCACTTTTCCTTTTAATTCCATAACAATACGCTTTTATTCTACTTACTAGTCCAAATCTCTATATTTTTATTGATAACTTCGCACAATAAATTATGCAAGTTTTCCACAACAAAAGTAAGGTGATCATCACCTGTAACAAAAGGCTCTCACCATACCTGGTGGAAGAAGTTCAAGCGCTTGGCTATGAAATCGTAAGAGATTTCCAGACAGGGGTTCAACTTAATATCACACTGACAGAATGTATAAAACTGAACCTCAATCTTAGATGTGCCAGTCAGATCCTATATTGTATCGGCAGTTTTAAAGTAAACAATCCCGAAGAACTTTACCGCGAGGTAGTGGATATTGCCTGGGAAGACCTGATCGATTTCGCAGGTTATTTTTCCGTTACTTCAAATGTTGACAATCCAACGATCACCACTCCGCTATTCACCAACCTGAAAGTAAAGGATGCGATCGTAGACAGGATCAAGGATAAAAAAGGTATCCGTCCAAATTCCGGATCAGATGCCAATAAAACTGTAGTCCATCTTTACTGGAAAGATGATGAAGCAGATATTTTTCTGGATACTTCAGGAGAAACACTTGCCAAACACGGATATCGTAAAATACCCGGAAAGGCCCCTATGCTCGAGGCTCTCGCTGCAAGTGTAGTGATGAGCACCAAATGGGATCAGAAATCACCTTTCATCAACCCGATGTGTGGTTCAGGGACCTTAGCTATTGAAGCTGCTTTACTGGCTACAAACCGCCGCCCGGGATTATTCAGAATGAACTACGGCTTTATGCATATTATAGGGTATGAAGAAGAAGTGTTCTTTGCTGAACGCCGCATCCTGAAAGACCAGGTAATTAAAAATGTTGACCTGCAGATCGTAGCTTCAGATTTATCTGAGGATGCCGTAGATATCAGCCGTAAAAATGCCAAAACAGCAGGGGTAGATACGCTGATCACCTTCGAAGTTTGTGATTTTGCAGACACTCCGGTTCCTGAAGGCGGAAAAGGCGTAGTTGTGTTTAACCCTGAATATGGTGAACGTCTGGGTGTGCACTCACAATTGGAACTTACCTACAAACGTATCGGTGATTTCATGAAAAAAGATTGTAAAGGATATAGCGGTTACATTTTTACCGGCAACCCTGACCTTGCTAAAAAGATAGGTTTAAAAGCATCCAGAAAAGTTGAATTCTATAACGGTAAATTAGATTGCCGCATGATGGAATATGAATTGTACGATGGCTCCAAACGTGCAGACGAAGAAAGGCCACAGCCAAAACCCTACAAAGCAGAAGAACAGGCCCGGTCAGCAGAACAACAGCCGGAAGATTAAACTCCGGCTTGCTCCGGCAGGGGAAACTGCTTCTGCCACATGGCCGCATAGGATGAATTGCGCCTGAGCAGCTCCGGATGCGTGCCTTCTTCAATAAGCTTTCCGTTATTCAGTACGCAGATCTGATCGGCATTTACCACTGTGCTTAAACGGTGCGCAATGAGAATGATCGTCTTGCCTTTCCCACGCAGATAAGCAATCGTTTTATAGATATATTCTTCTGCTGTAGAATCAAGTGAGGAAGTAGCCTCATCCAGTATAAGGATTTCAGGCTCACGGTATAAAGCTCTGGCTATTGCCAAACGCTGCCTTTGTCCGCCAGAAAGGTTTCCTGCGTTTTCGCCAAGCCAGGTTTCAAATCCATTGGGCAGTTTCTCAATAAACTCCAGGATATTGATCTCCCCGCAAATGCGGATAATCTTTTTCATATCGGGCTCCAGATCGCCAAGGGCAATATTGTCAATCACATTTCCGGCAAAGAGATGCACGTCCTGTGGCACCACACCTACAATCCTGCGGAGGCTGCTGTTTGTAATGTACTTTATGTCGAAATCACCAATCTGTATACTGCCCGACTGCAAGGAATAAATGTTCTGCAGCAGCGACAGCAGCGTGGTTTTCCCCGATCCGCTTTCCCCAACAATGGCGGTGATCTTGCCACGCGGGATCTGCAAACTGAAATCCTCAAAAACAGTGACCCTGGTACCATACCTGAAACCAACGTTTTTAAAGAGGATATCCCCCAGCATGTCTACCGTTAGATCCGTCTTGTTTTCCGTAGTTTCCCTTTCCAGGTCCATGATCTCAAATAGGCGGTCGGCTGCAATGCGGGCATCCTGTAAGACCTTGTTCATCCCAATGAGGCTAACTACCGGTCCTGTAAAATAGCCAATGATTGCATAAAATGAAAGCAGTTCCCCCGCAGTGATCATATTGGCTACCACGAAAGTTGCCCCTGTCCACAGCAGGATTACCGAGAACAAACTGGAGATAAATCCGCCGGCATTGCCCAGCCATAAAGAGTTCATGCCCGAAGTATAAATCGTCCGCAGTAAATTGACAAATCTGATTTCGGTCTTCAGATTGGTAAATTCTTCCAGTCCAAACCGTTTGATAGTACTTACAGCAGTAACAGATTCTACCAGCTGATTCTCCAGTTCTGCAGTTTTTTCCATCAGCTTCCTTTGGGTATGTTTGTTCAGCCTGTTGGAGAAATAATAGACGAGTGCATACAGCGGCACTACGATCAGCATGATCAACGCCAGTTTCCAGTAATAGGTAAACATTAGCGCAAATGAAAAAAAGATAATAAACACATTTACCGCAAATCCTACCAGTACATCATTGATGAAGGCCCTGATCTTTACTGCATCATTCATCCTTGAAATGATCTCTCCAACCCTCATCGTATCAAAAAACTGCTGGGGCAGTTTCAACAGGTGTTTATAATATCCCAGAATCAAGCGTGCGTCAATCTGCTGTCCGGTTTTAATGGTGAGCACTGTCTTTGCATGATTGATGAAGATCTGCAGGAGTATAATCCCGATCATTATCGTACCCATCAGGTTGAGCAGGTTGATGTTACCGTCGGGCAGCACATTATCTACAATTTTTTGAAGGAAAATCGAAGATGATAAACCCAGTATTGTATAAAATACTGATCCTGCCAGTACCTGCAACAATACTGAACGATGGGGTTTTAAAAGATAAAAGAACCGCTGCTCAATACTAATCTTTTCGTTTCCTGCAGAGAAATCATCTCCAGGCAGCAGTAAGACCAATATACCTGTCCATTTCTTTTTGAATTCATCCGGTCTAATCTTTTGCCTTTCCCCGTATGCGGGATCCATGATTTCGAGATGGGATGAAGTGATTTTATAGATCACCACATAATGCGCCATATTATTTTGGTTCACATGCGCAATCACCGGATGGGGGATGTTTGGCAGATTTTCGTACGTTGCCCTTACGCCTTTGGCTGTAAAACCTATACGGGCTGAGGCTTCTATCAGTCCCAGGATATTGGTGCCTTTTGTATCTGTAGATGCCATCTGGCGGATTCTGGCTATAGGCAGGTCCAGGTTGTAGTAGGCGGCTATAGAAGCTATGCATGCGGCACCGCAATCGGTCACGTCATGCTGCTTTACATTTGTCCTTTTGGTATTTTTTTTCAGGAAGAAATGTTTGCGGAAGATAGGTTCTTTTGAGCTCATGCGTTAATTTGTCGTTTGATTTGAAGTAACATTTGGGTTCAGCCAGTCGTCTGCTTTATCGTACAGCAGTTGAAAGAGTGTTCTCCGGGTAACAAAAAACCTGGCCTGTAAGGTCATTCCTTTTCGGATCTTGCCTACATAACCATTCTTAAGTGTTAGTTCATGCTGATCCAGGGAACACCTTACCTTAAAATAGGGCTGCTTTCCATTGTCGATAAAAATATCATTGGAAACAGAAATCACTTTGCCCTTTACCATTCCCCACTGGTTATAGTTATAGGCATCAACCTGGAATTTCGCATTCGTGCCTTTTTTGAGTAATCCTATATCCCTTGGCAGGACATAGGTTTCGGCAATAATGCCGGAATCCGGGGATATTTCGCCCAGCATTTCATTCGCTGCCACAAGACTTCCGGGCTGTATACCCTTCAGCTGCTGCACAGAGCCAGTTACGGCAGCTCTCAGAGTGTAGAATTCCTTTTCTTCCGAATATTGTCTGTTTTGTGAGTTGAGTTCACGGTTTTGGATTTTAAGCGCATTAAATTCTGCCTGCCACTTACTCCCCTGATCTTCTCCAATCAGTGAAAGTTCATTAAAGATGTTATCAGCCTTAATTTTCGCATCTTCATATTCCTGTGACGAGATGGCTCTGCGCTGATAGAGATAAAGATAGCGGTCGAAATTTCTCTGTGCCATCTGATACCTGGATCGTGCTTCTGCCATGCGCTGCATGAAATAGCTGTACTGCTGCCCGTATAAACCTGATTGGAGCACCAGCTTACGGGACCATCCATCTCCTCTGCTGGCGGCAATCAAGGCGCTGAGATCACTAAGCTGAGCCCTTATATCATGCTGCTGCAGGGCTGCCATATCATTTTTACCTTCCAGGGATTCCCGCTTCATTGTGAAGAGCACCTGGCCAGCCTTTACACGGGTATTTTCGGTGATAAATACTGAATCTATCCTGCCAGACACCAGAGATTTAATCTCATTGCGTTCTGATACGGGACGAAACAATCCGTTACTTTTTACATTGACATCTACTTTTATGAAGAACAACCCAAGAAATGCAGCAAACAGCAGCACCAATATTGCCTGGTAAATAACAGTGGTTCCTGAGCGATGGGTCTGAAAATGGAATTCTGCGGTGTTCTCAACAATTTCCTGGGGAAAAATGTATTGGTCTTGATTCATATAGTTTCTTTAAAATGTGACGCAGATGCTTTTCCTGACCCGGGAAGATGAAAAGCAAAAGGGAGAAATCTAATGTTTCTCCCTTTGTTTACCGGGTGTTTAGTTCAAACGGTCGGTGCTTAGATACTCAGGTTAAGACCCTTCAAAAGGCTTCCTAAATTAAGCCCGCCAGTCAGGTTGGTAAGTGGTCCTGTAGCCAGTAAAGCTGTTACTCCTGACTGTGAGTTTACACTCAGCGACAATAGATTACCAATAGTTACCGGACCAACAAGATTACCCTGGATCAGATTGGTACCACCTAATAATGCGCCACCGTTAATTTCTGTCATTTCATTTTGGTTCAACTCTTGAAAATTCATACGTTTTTTCATAAATTTTGGTTCATGCCTACTATCTTTCAGGTTTTCGGCTACTCCTGGATAAACTTAAAATACTGGTGCTATCTCAAATAATAGAACGAGAAGATGATTTGACAGGATTTTTTTTTCAGAAGTTATGGAACAACCTACAGGAATAGATTACCCCTTGTGGTTGTGGCTGTTACATCAACTTTTAGGCGTTATAATACGTAAGCAAATCACCCGTATCAATTGATACTCAGCCCCTATTTAATGATAAAATAAAAATATAGAAATCCGCCACTTTAAATATTTCGTTAATTACCAAATCCGATTTAAAAAATTAGATTATGAAAGACCCAATTGATTTAAAACCAAAAGTTGTAGCAGGCAACATCAGAAAGATTAGAGAGTATAGAAATTATACACAGGATTACCTTGCGGCCAAACTGTCGATTTCGCAGAACGCCTACAGCAAAATTGAACTGGGATATAGTAAGATTACTCTAGACAGGTTATTTCAGATTGCCATCATACTTGATATTGAAGTGATGCAGCTGATCTGTGTAGATCACAGGGTAACTGTTAAACTGGATCCGCCTGCAACCGATACGTTGAAATTTAAGTCCAGTTAGCTTATCTTTGGTCCATGCAGATGGACTTTGATACTGTAGTAGAACAAACGATTGCTTTCGTAAAGGAAACCCTTGCCCAGGCCGAAGCCGGCCATGACTGGTTCCATATTGAGAGAGTTTATAAAACGGCTTTAAACATCAATGCAGAGGAAAACGGAGATTTGCTCACCGTAACTCTTGCTGCATTGCTGCATGATATAGCCGACAGTAAATTCAATAATGGAGACGAAGAAATTGGTCCGCTAACGGCAGGAAATTTTCTGCGTGGACTGAGCATTTCGGCAGATGTAATCCTGCATGTGCAGCAGATCATCAGGAACCTGAGTTATAAATCCAGTTTATCAGGCGTAAGTTTTCAATCTCCGGAACTGGATATTGTCCAGGATGCCGACCGCCTGGATGCCATTGGTGCGATTGGTATCGCAAGAGCTTTTACCTATGGGGGCTTTAAAAATAGGACAATGTATGACCCGGCTATTCCCAGCATGCCTAATCAAAGTAAAGAAGCATATAAGAATTCCACCGCCCCTACCATCAATCATTTTTACGAAAAACTGCTTCTCCTTAAAGACCTGATGAAAACCAGCGCAGGGAAAAGACTCGCACAGCAAAGGCATGATTTCATGCTGCTTTACCTTGATCAGTTTTATGCTGAATGGGAAGGGAGATAGTACTCTCCTCAGGAGTGCTTAAAAGCTAAATTAAATAGCAATAAAATACTATATTTGTTAGCAAATATAGTATTATGTCTGAACGCATTAGAGAAAAACTCAATATCCTGGCTGACGCAGCCAAGTACGATGTTTCCTGTTCTTCCAGTGGCGGAAGCCGGAAAAACAATAATAAGGGCTTGGGAGACAGCCATGCTTCCGGCATATGCCATACTTATACTGAAGATGGACGATGCGTTTCGCTCTTAAAGATCCTGCTCACTAACCATTGTATATTTGATTGTGCCTATTGCGTGTCCCGCAAAAGCAACGATATTGAGCGCGCAGCTTTCACCGTTGAAGAAGTGGTGGAGCTGACAATGAATTTTTACCGCAGAAATTATATCGAAGGACTGTTCCTTAGTTCCGGGATTTTTAAGAATGCCGATTTTACGATGGAACGCCTGGTAAGGGTTGTTAAAAAATTAAGACTGGAAGAGCGGTTCAATGGTTATATCCATCTTAAAACTATACCGGGGGCAAGCGACGAACTGATCAGGGAAGCAGGTTTGTATGCTGACAGGATGAGTATTAACCTGGAAATGCCAACCGAAAGCGGTCTGAAACTACTTGCACCTGATAAGAGCCATCAGGATGTGATCAAGCCTTTAGGGTTTGTACAAAACCAGATTATTCAGTTTAAAGAAGAACGCAAACTAATCAGAAGTGTGCCTAAATTTGTGCCTGCCGGGCAAAGCACACAAATGGTGATCGGTGCTACTCCTGAAACTGATAAAGATATTATGCATACCGCAGATGCTTTTTACAGGAACTTTTCATTAAAAAGAGTCTACTACTCCGGATATATCCCCATCAGTAACGACAGCAGGATGCCAGTGTTGGGTACACAGCCCCCACTGATCCGTGAAAACAGGTTATATCAGACAGACTGGCTCATGCGCTTTTATGGGTTCCATGTAAATGAATTGCTAAATGATGCAAACCCCCACCTGGATATTGATATTGATCCGAAATTAAGCTGGGCGCTGCGTAACCTCCAGCACTTTCCTGTAGATATCAATGTAGCAGCTTATAAGGTAATCCTGCGTGTCCCGGGTATTGGTGTAGGATCAGCAAAAAAGATAGTGCAGGCCAGGAAGTTTGGAAAACTCCGCATCGATCAGTTGCAAAAAATCGGCGTAGCCTACAACAGGGCCAAACATTTTATCAAATGTGCAGATAGCCCCTATGAGCTGAAGGATTACCAGGGTACCCAAATCAAATCGTTTATTCTCGCTGAAAGCCAGAGTAAATATATTAAAAACGACACCAGTCAGCTTATCCTGTTTTAATATGGAAACCTACGTATTTGACGGTAGCCTGGAGGGATTGCTTTGTGCGGTGTTCGAATGGTTTGAGCGTAAGCCGGGCCCTGTTCGGCTGGTAAGCAAAGCCGCCTTTCAGCCTGATGCTTTTTCTGTGCACCTGGATATTTTTTCTGAAGAGCGCAAGGCCGACAGGGTATGGAAAGGACTGCAGTCAAAATTACCAAAAGGATGGATCCGAAGGCTTTATTGTACGTACCTTGCAGAAACAGAACAGGCCTATACAGCAGTATTTGAATTTGCCTGTTATATTTTTTCTGCCGATCCGGGAGCGGAAAACAATTATGGAAATCCCTATGTCCTTGCCATCAGCCAGACGGCAATAAAAGTGGAGCGGGAAAAACACAGGATGGAAGCATTTATCCGCTTTCAGCAAACTGCGGATGGTATATTTTATTGCGGAATAGATCCTGATTTTAACGTCCTGCCGCTGATTATGACCCATTTTAAAAACCGCTATGCCGATCAGCAATGGATCATTTATGATATCAACAGAAAATACGGATTGTTTTATGACCTGGAGAAGGTTGAAGAAATCAAAATGGAATTTAACGGACAGCAGAATCTCCTCAAACCTTCCGCTGCTGCTTTATCCGACAAAGAAGGTTTATATGCTGTACTATGGAAAGATTATTTTAAAAGCGCAAATATAGTAGCCAGAAAAAACACTAAACTGCATGTGCAGCATGTACCAAAAAGGTATTGGAAATATCTGACAGAGAAACAGCAATAATTGTAAATATTATAGTTAGCATTCACATGGCTAATGTAGGAATATTGTAAAATTTACTCGTAAATTGCCTTCATGAAGTTAAGTGTACTGGTTCTCATTACTGCCCTTGCGGTCGCGCTTTCAATAGCCTTGGTAAATTTTCATTTTCAGCAAAGCTGGTATTACCTGCTTGTCTCATTTGGGATATCTTTTGCCACCAGTTTTATCCTGTTTTATTACCTGCTGGAAAAATATATCTATTCTAAAATCAAGCTGATCTATAAGCTGATCCATAACCTCAAACTGGGTAAAGATCTGAAAGATGCACTCGGAGAATATGTAAGTTCTGATCCGATCAACGATGTTGAACAGGAAGTAAAAGAATGGGCCGGTGCCAAGAAAAACGAAATCGACTTACTGAAAAAACAGGAGCAGTTCAGAAAAGAGTTTCTGTCTAATGTTTCGCATGAATTTAAGACTCCGCTATTCGCTATACAGGGATATATCGAAACCTTGCAGGACTGCCTGCTGGACGATCCGGAAATGGCTGTGAAATTTCTGCAGAAGGCAGAAAAGAACGTTGAACGCCTCAGTTACCTTATCAACGACCTCGACTCCATTTCTAAACTGGAATCTGGTGAAATACCTATCGACTATCAGAAGTTCGATTTTGTGCTGCTGGCCAAAGAAGTAATGGAAGGGCTGGAGGATAAAGCTAAAAAAAGAAACATCTCACTATCCTTTAAGGAAAAGTATACACACCCTGCATTTGTAAGGGCAGACCGTGAAAAAATCCGTCAGGTAATGATCAACCTGATTTCCAATTCTGTAAAGTATGGTAAAGAACGTGGTTCAACGGCAATCAAGATTTTTGAATTGCATGACCAGTACCTTATTGAAGTAACAGATGACGGAATTGGAATCGACGAGAAACATCTTTCCAGATTATTCGAGCGCTTTTACAGGGTAGATTCTCACCGTTCGCGCGAGGTAGGCGGAACCGGACTGGGCTTAGCCATAGTGAAGCATATTCTTGAGGCCCACGAACAGATTATTTCGGTAAGAAGTACCCTGCAAATCGGTACAACATTTGCGTTTACGCTACAGAAACTGGGTTAAATATTTGAGAAATATAAGGGATATGTTAACACTTAACATTAACTTAACATTGCCTTACTACTTTTGTACCATATTTTACAGTCAACATGAATAACATCTTTAAGTTCTTTACACCCAAAGACAAAAAGTTCCAACCCCTTTTTGAACAAGCCGGAAATAACGTTTTAAAAATCTCTGAGGCGCTTTTTCTTGCATTGAGCACGAAAGACTGGGAAAAGAGAAAGGAATATATCAAAGAAATTGAGCGTTTAGAACACGTTGGAGATGATATCACCCACTCTATATTTTTAGAACTCAGCAAAAACTTCATCACTCCGTTTGACAGGGAAGATATTCACGCGCTGGCAAGTGCCGTTGATGATATTGCAGATTATATTCATGCCTCAGCTACAAATATTGAATTGTACAATATCAAGAACATTGGTGATGCAATGATCAAACTGGCAGAACTGCTGGTAGAGATGTGTACAGATTTAGACAAAGCGATCAGGGAACTGAGAAGCTTTAAAAATATCCGTGTCATCGCTGATGCCTGCGTACGAATCAATAGCGGTGAAAACCAGGCTGATTACGTATGTAATCTGGCTATTGCAAGATTATTTGAATTTGAAACCAATGCGATTGAACTGATTAAGCAAAAAGAAGTTCTGCAAACACTTGAAATGGCAACAGATAAATGTGAAGACGCCGCAAATGTGTTGGAATCTATCCTGGTTAAGAACGCTTAAAAATCATAAAAATGGTAACTACCTTATTGGTTGTTGTAATAATACTGGCTATTGGTTTTGACTATATCAATGGTTTTCATGATGCGGCCAACTCTATCGCCACCGTCGTATCTACAAAAGTTCTCACGCCATTTCAGGCGGTACTATGGGCAGCCTTATTTAATTTTGCTGCTTATTTCTATTTTACTGACCATAAGGTTGCCAACACGATCGCTAAAACGGTACTGGAAGAATATATCACCTTGGAGGTAATCCTTGCGGGGCTTGTAGCCGCTATCTTATGGAACCTCTTTACCTGGTGGTATGGTATTCCTTCAAGTTCCTCACATACACTGCTGGGCGGCTTCGCTGGCGCAGGTATGGCTAAGGCTGCTTCAGTGGGCGCAAGTGCCATGGCAGCGATAAACTTCGCGCCAATCCTAAAAGTCGTTGCATTCATTGTGCTTGCTCCGGTAATTGGTATGTTTATTTCAGTGATCATTTCTATCATCCTGCTGCATCTCGCTAAAAATGCCCGTCCATCGGTTGCGGAATGGTGGTTTAAAAAATTACAGCTGGTATCATCTGCAGCATTAAGCTTTACGCATGGTGGAAATGATGCTCAGAAAGTAATGGGAATCATCTATGTAGCCATGGTTGCTTCAAATGTCCTTAAAACAGGTGATGCGATGCCAGAATGGATTCCTATTTCATGTTATGCAGCGATTTCGCTGGGTACCATGAGTGGTGGATGGAAGATCGTTAAAACAATGGGTTCCAAGATTACTAAAGTGAATGCTTTTGAAGGTGTAGCGGCAGAGACTGCCGGTGCGGTGACTCTGGGATTAACCGAACATTTTGGTATTCCTGTTTCTACTACTCATACGATTACAGGATCTATTGTAGGTGTTGGATTACTGAAAAGGGTTTCTGCAGTGAGATGGGGTGTTACAGTCAATCTTTTATGGGCATGGGTATTGACGATACCGGTTTCCGCTACGCTTGCCGCTGTTATTTTCAGTATCATACACTTGTTCTTTACATAGAATATTTACTAAATCAAGTTATAATATGGATGCCGGAAATTAATTTCCGGCATTTTTTTGCAGTTTGATTTCAGTGTTTTCTGTTGTTAATTTAAAAAGCAACAGTATAACTGATCCTGGCGCCAGCAGTATTTGGCTGCTCCCATTTAGGGCCTTCTTTGATCAGCCGGATGGCTTCCTCATCAAATTCCTTTGCAACAGCTTTCTCTACCTTAATATCTGAAGGATTGCCTTCAGCATCAATCAGGAAACTGAGTTCCACAAATTTACCGGCGCTGCCGTCTTTACTTAACTTATTATGGTCAGTGATATAACTATCAAGGCTGGCCCAGCCCCCGATCGGAGCAGACGCTACAGGCATAACTGATGTTATCCTGGCATTTACTTTACTGGCTGCTGCTTCAGCAGTTGCAGTATCCTGTTTGACCGACGCGATGTCTGCTGACAATGCCGCACCTTCCTGTATCGGCTGGTTCTCCATTTTCCTTCTGGGACTGATCTGCCCAACACCAGGATCTCTTTGAGCAGCTGTAATTGAAGCATCTGTCAAAGCAGAATTACCTGAAGGCGCATTCGCAGCATAACTTTCGTTGTTAGCAGAATCTACTGCAGCAGGCGACGGCGCTATATTTACCTCTATATTTTTGGGCTGATTTTTAATTTTTGTAAGCTCTGTACGGCGTTCCTGCTCACGCATAAAGAAAATGATGCTTACTGAGATAAACATCACTGCAGCAGCGGCAGCAATGCTAAGGCGCTGCCAGGTGTATACACTTTCTTTTTTAGTTACCAGTTGCTGGCCAATACGCTCATACAGCTGTTTCTGCAGCAGGGACACATTTTGAGAAGCACGTTTAGGCGATTCGCTCAATCCGGCAAGGGCCTGCGCTACAAAAGGATCTTCGAGCGCCTGCTTCTCAATCCGGTGCATAGCTTTGCTGTCAAGCTTACCATCCAGGTAATCTTCCAGTAATTCTATATCTAACCAATTGTTATTCACTGCTGTTTTTCTCTATACAAATTTTTAAGTTCCGCTTTCCGTTCTGAATATAGCTTTTTACTTTGAGCATTTCATAACCTGTAATCTCGGCAACTTCCTTATAACATTTCTCCTGCAGGTAAAACAGGTCTACACTGATCTTCTGTTCTTCGGGAAGCGTCTGCAAACATTTCTCCATGATGGTCAGCTGCCTTTCTTTGGCATCTTCGATATCAAGATGCACAAAATCGGCATTTTCCACAAATACATCATCAATAGATACGGTATCGTGTTTGGCCATCTTCCGCAATGCCATCAAACAATGGTTCCTCGTCAGCACATGCAGCCAGCTTTTAAAATTCTGTACTTCATGCAGCCGCAGCTTCATTACCAGTTCCTCAAAGATCTGCATTACTGCATCCTTACTGGCTTCCTCGTCTTTAAAATAAGACAGGCACACGCCATAAACCAGGTGCATGTACCGATTATACAGCACACCAAGAACCTCCAGGCTTCCCGTACTTTTGTACTGGGCTAGAAGCACTGCATCATCCTGGTCCTTAATTCCGGCTGTATTCTTTATAAATTTCAAAGTATAGATGGAGGAAAATTCTTTTCAAGTATAAAAATATTTTCTGACACCTTTACTGAAATTCTGAAAGTTCGTACAAATGGCCAGAGATTTGCTTAATATTGACTATCTTATATCTAAAGAATGAATCAAATAAAATCTCTGGCCATTGCTTTTTCTGCCATCATATTATTTAGTTATCATGCACAGGGCCAGTCTAAATTAGGCACGCTGCTCAAAAAAGTAACCACTACAAAGAAAGCGGCCGGAACTACTACCACAACAACGACTACAACTTCAACTACTGCCGCCAAACCTACAGCTCTGGAAATTGGATCAGGGATCAAGGAAGCTTTGGAAGCAGGTATATCAAGAGGAGCCGACCTTCTCTCTGCTAAAGATGGATACTTAGGCAATATCGCCGTGAAGATCTTATTTCCACCTGAAGCTCAGAAAGTTGAAAAAACCCTCCGGAGCCTGGGCCTGGGATCGCTGGCAGATAATGTAATCACTAGCTTAAACCGCGCAGCAGAAGATGCCGCAAAAGAAGCTAAACCTATTTTTGTTTCGGCCATTAAACAAATGACTGTAACCGATGCTACAAATATCCTGCTTGGAAATCAGAATTCTGCTACCGAATATTTCAAGAAAGCTACTACAGCACAGCTGATGGAAAAATTTAAACCTGTAATTGCTACCAGCCTTGATAAGGTCGGTGCAACAAGATACTGGAGCACTGCCACAGGCCAGTACAATAAACTGCCTATGGTTACACGCGTAAATACAGATTTGTCTGATTATGCCACTCAAAAGGCTATCGATGGAATGTTCATACAGGTAGCGCAGGAGGAACTGACGATCAGGAACAACATTGGAGCACGTTCTTCTACATTACTGCAGAAGGTGTTTGGCTACGCCGATCAGTTAAAATAGCCGTACAGCGGCCTAAAATGTACAGTAGCCTGCATGCTTTTTAAAAAATAGCATTACTCATAAAAAAAAGCTACTTTTATACAGAACAATTACGAATAACATACAAGTATATTGGATTTTAAAGATTTTAATTTTAACCCCGATCTTTTAGAGGGTTTATTAGCGATGGGTTTCAGAAATGCAACTCCAATACAACAGGAAGCAATTCCACTCATCCTTGCGAAAAAAGACTTAATAGCGTGTGCTCAAACAGGTACTGGTAAAACAGGGGCCTACCTGCTGCCGGTCATGAATATGATCAGCCAGACTGAGAACCGCCATAATAATACACTGATCCTCGCCCCTACCCGCGAACTTGCACAGCAAATAGATTTACAGGTAGAAGCTTTATCCTATTTCACCAATATCAGTTCATTAACTGTATATGGTGGCGGAGACGGCATCGCATACGAACAGCAGAAACGCAGCATGCGCGAAGGTGTGGATATCATTATTGCTACACCAGGCAGGCTGATCTCCCATCTTTCTTCAGGGTTGCTGAAACTTGACCAACTGCAGCACCTGGTGCTGGACGAGGCCGACAGAATGCTGGACATGGGCTTTTACGATGACATTATGCGCATCGTAAGTTTCCTTCCGGAGAAACGCCAGACGGTACTGTTCTCGGCAACGATGCCACCAAAAATCAGGAAGCTGGCCAGCACACTGCTGCATGAGCCTGAACAGATCAGCATTGCGATTTCGAAACCGGCAGCCGGTATAAACCAGCAGGCTTATCTGGTGCATGATGCCCAAAAAGTAAAACTGCTCACAGAGCTGATGAAAAATGTGGAATACCCGAGTATCCTGATATTTGCTTCTACCAAGGAAAAAGTGAAGAATCTTGGAAAGGTTTTCCGCGGACTGGGCTTTAAGGCCGAGGCTTTTCACTCTGACCTGGATCAGAAAGAACGCGAAGCGATCTTATCTGAATTTAAAAATAAACGTGTACCTGTGCTGATCGGAACAGATGTATTGTCAAGGGGTATCGACGTAGAAGGTATCTCCCTGGTGATCAACTTCGACGTACCTCATGACCCTGAAGATTATATCCACAGGATCGGACGTACTGCCAGGGCCGCAACTACAGGAACAGCAATTACTCTGGTAAACGACAAAGACAAACGCAAGTTTGCCAACATCGAAAAGCTCATCGACAAAATGATTACCAGAATGCCTTTACCGGAACATCTGGGAGAAGCACCTGCAGAAGGCGAAAGCCCCGCATCAGGCGACCGCAAACCGGAACAGAGAAAGCCACAGCGCAAGTTCTGGAAAAAGAAACCCAAGACAGCAGGCAGCGCGCCCAAGTCTGAATAACATTGAACAGGAGTAACGAAAATTGCTCCTGTTTTTTTTATCTTTACTGTTATGCAAAACCTACCTCCATTAGCAGAACGCATGCGTCCGCACAATCTGGATGAGTATGTTGGCCAGAAACACCTGGTAGGGCCTGACGCAGTTTTGCGAAAAGCCATCCAAAGCGGCCAGCTGCCCTCTATGATCTTCTGGGGCCCGCCTGGAGTTGGTAAAACTACTTTGGCCTTTATCATTTCACAGGCCTTAGACCGCCCATTCTTTAACTTAAGTGCCATTAACTCCGGTGTAAAGGATATCCGTGAGGTGATTGACAAAGCTGCACTCCTGAAGGACAGCTTGCTGGGTTTGCCTATCCTGTTTATCGATGAGATCCACCGCTTCAGCAAATCGCAGCAGGACAGCCTGCTGGGAGCTGTGGAACGCGGACTGGTTACGCTGATCGGAGCTACTACAGAAAATCCTTCTTTCGAAGTTATATCCGCATTGTTATCCCGCTGCCAGGTTTACATCCTAAAGTCGCTGGATGAGGCGGAACTATCGGGACTGCTGCATACGGCAATCCAAGAAGATGTGCTGCTGAAAGAAAAGAAGATCACCATAAAAGACCACGAAGCGCTGATCCGTTTGTCCGGCGGTGATGCCAGGAAACTACTGAACGTACTGGAAATCGCTGTGAACGGGATCGGCGGCAAGACTATCGTGCTTACGAATGAAAATGTACTGGAACATGCCCAGCAAAATCTTGCCCTGTATGATAAAGCCGGTGAACAACATTATGATATCATCTCTGCCTTTATCAAATCGATCAGGGGCAGTGATCCCAATGCAGCTGTTTACTGGCTGGCCAGGATGATTGAAGGTGGCGAAGACCCGCTCTTTATTGCACGCCGCTTACTGATCCTTGCCTCCGAAGATATCGGCAATGCCAATCCCAATGCGCTCTTACTGGCAAATAATTGTTTCCAGGCTGTAAATGTAATCGGTTATCCTGAAGCCAGGATTATCCTGGCACAGGCAGTGACCTATCTGGCATCATCTGCAAAGAGCAATGCCTCATACGAAGCGATCAACCAGGCGCAGCAGCTGGTTAAACAAACAGGAAATCTTCCTGTACCGTTGCATATCAGAAACGCACCTACCAAACTGATGAAGAACATCGGCTATGGTAAGGATTATAAATATTCACATGGTTACGAGGGAAATTTTGCTGCCCAGGAGTATCTGCCGGATCTGATCAGCGGCACTAAGCTGTATGATCCGGGTAAAAATCCGGCGGAGGAAAAATTGCGCGAAAAGCTCAGACAAAACTGGAAAGACAAATATAATTACTAATTATGTTCTCTAAGTTTTTACACCACCAGTGGATTGGTTTCTGGAGATCGAGAAATAAAGGCGGAACTATCGCAGCACAAGTGATTCTGGTTTTTTTTGCACTATATCTTATCGGAGTATGCTTTCTGTTAGGCTTTGTAATGGAAGACCTTATTGATAAGTTCCTGCCTGGCCGGGATGTATTCACCGTATTCAATGGCATGATCCTTTATTATTTTGCCATCGATTTCATCCTGCGCCTCCAGATACAGGAATTGCCTACCCTGGCTATCACGCCTTACCTGCACCTGAATATCCCGAAGAGGAAGCTGGTGAATTTTCTGCAGTTCAGATCGTTAATGTCGGTGATCAATATTTTTCCACTCATTATTTTTTTTCCGTTCTGCATCCGGAATATCGGCCCGGAATATGGGAATTTTACCTGCGCCATCTATCTGACTGCGATATTTTCTCTGGTTATATTTAACAATTACGCTGCGCTGTATTTCAAAAGGGTATCGGCAGAAAACATAAAGATTGTCATCCCTGCCATTCTGCTTTTAGCAATTGTTGGCGGACTTGAATACCTCAAGATCTTTTCCATAGCAGCATTCTCAGATCAGCTTTTCAGCTTTATTGTGGCTCATCCGTTTGCGGGCCTTGTCTTTCCTTTACTTGCGATTATCATCTTTCTGATCAACGACAGGTACCTCAGGAATAATCTCTATCTGGAGAACCTTAGTTCTGGTCAGGAAAAGAAATCCAGCACAGATTATCCTTTCCTGGACTCGTTCGGCGCAGCAGGTACACTTGCGGCACTGGAAATCAAACTCATTTTGAGAAACAGACGACCTAAAGCGACGGTGACAAAGGCGTTGCTCCTGCTGTTTTACGGTTTCCTGTTTTATAAAGGGGATCTGATAGCTTCCAATCAATTCGGAAAAATGCTTTTTCCCGCAGTTTTTATGACGGGCAATACGATCATGATTTACGGACAGTTTATGTTTGGCTGGCAGGCGGCTGAATTTGATGGCATGCTGGCTAACCGGGTCCAGATCAAAGATTTTTTCGGGGCAAAGCTGATTCTTCTGACAATTTCAGCATCAGTGCTGACCATCCTCAGCACATTTTATGCCTATCTCAGCTGGAAAATCCTGATTATACATCTTGCAGCTTACCTGTACAATATTGGGGTAAGTACCATCATTGTGTTGTATTTTGCTACAAGAAATTACAAGCATATCGACATCAGCAAGGGAGCACAGTTCAACTGGGAAGGTGTAAGTGCCTCAACGATGCTGCTTGCGCTGCCGATCCTTTTATCACCCTACCTGATTTACCTTCCCCTCTCACTGATTGGCCCATACTGGGGACTGTTAGGCATCACAGTTCTGGGTATTGCAGGGCTGCTCAGCCGCAGCTTCTGGATCAGCTTCCTGGTCAGAGAATTCAATAAGAGGAAACACAAAATCGCCGCAGGCTTCAGAGAAAGATCATGATCATAGAAATAAACAAACTCAAAAAAATATATGCCGGCCGCACGGTTACTGACATTGAACAGCTAACGATCAACACCGGCGAAACGGTGGGTGTGGTAGGTAACAACGGCGCGGGTAAAACCACCTTGTTCAGGATGCTGCTTGATCTTATACGCCCTGATTCGGGAGAGATATTATCTAAGGGTAAAAATGTAGCTGCAGCTGATCAGTGGAAGCAGTATACAGCTTCGTATCTGGACGAAGGCTTTCTGATCGACTACCTCACTCCCGAAGAGTATTTCATATTTATCGGCGGTCTGCATCATATGGGTCCCCGGGAAGTAATGGATTATCTGCATGGTTATGAAGAGTTTTTTAATGGTGAAATCCTCGAAAGGGGCAAGTACATCAGAGATTTTTCAAAGGGAAATCAAAATAAGATAGGTATAACTGCGTCACTGATGCAGCAGCCCGAATTGCTGGTCCTGGACGAACCTTTTGCCAATCTTGATCCTACAACACAAATACGCCTCAAGGCGCATCTCAGGTTGCTGAAATCCGGTAAGCTAACGACACTGATCTCCAGTCATGACCTGAACCATGTAACCGATGTGTGCGACAGAATCATCCTTTTTGAAAAGGGGAAGGTGATCAAAGATATTTATACCACGGAGAATACACTGGAGGAACTGGAAGCCTATTTTTCACAATAATGTACAGAATTGTAGTCGCCCGCAAATGCAGGCATGCCAATTATGCAGGAACTGAAATGTAATATCCTTGTGTTTATATACTAAAACCCACAAAACTTTAACTTGGCATCACCTTTGTTTTAGAGCACATATTAACAAATCAATTATGAATATGACTACTTCAAAATTTAAAATAGCTACATTCAGTATAGCTTTATCAATAGCTGCAATGGGATTTCAAGGCTGCGACAGTTTAACAAAAACTCAGAAAGGTGCTGGTATTGGTGCTGCTGCAGGTGGTGTGCTTGGTGCTATTATTGGCAAAAAAGCAGGTAACACTGCAGTTGGAGCAATTATAGGTGGAGCAGTAGGCGGTACAGCCGGTGGTTTTATCGGTAAACGAATGGATAAACAGGCTGCAGAAATTCAGAATACAATTCCAAATGCAGAAGTGGTACGTGAGGGTGAAGGGATTATTGTGAAATTTGACAGCGGTATCCTATTTGATTTTGACAGTGCAAACTTAAAGGCACAGGCTAAAGACAATGTGAAGTCGCTGGCAAACTCTATCAACGAGTATCCAAACACAGAAATCAGGGTAATTGGCCATACGGACAACAAAGGAACTGAATCTTATAACCTGAGCTTATCTGAAAAAAGAGCTGCTGCTGTAAAAGCTTACGCTGTTGCTCAGGGTGTACCTGCGTCACGTTTAAGTACGCTGGGTAAAGGTTTTTCTGAACCAATTGCAGACAATACTACTGAAGCAGGAAGAGCTGCCAACCGCAGGGTTGAAGTAGTGATCACTGCAAATGATCAATTGAAAAAAGAAGCTGCTGCACAGGCAAACTAAGCTGTATATCTAACTATGAAATAAAAAAACCCGGAGGACGATGTCTTCCGGGTTTTTTTATTGAACGATAGTATCGTTCTATTGATAGATGTCTTCGAAATAAGTGATTGTGAGCGACTTTAAAAGCAGTTCCTGCTCCATCATTGCGAAGGAAGGAACGGGTTTTAAAAGCTTCCAGTGCGGCCATCCGTCCTGATCTAACCCTTCCAGTTCGTAAAAGCCCATCTCGCTTAACAAGCGGCAGGTTGCAATATGCATAAGTTCTTCTTTCTGACGCTTGCTGTATTTGCCCGGCCCCTTGCCTAATTCCTGAACACCTATTAAAAATAACATTACCTTCAGATCTGGTATATCTGAGTCGAATTCCTGAGCAATCTTTTGCTGCAGAACCTTCCATTTTGCATTTATTTCTGCTGGCTTCATATACAAAGATAGAAACAAAAGAAAGGTTTATGACATTATAATTCATACATAAGTTTTGAGATTTGTTACTTTTAACCCATAAAAACAGAAACGAATGAGTACAATCCTATCAACAGGGCTGCTTGCCTACGGCATGTCCGGCAAATTATTTCAGGGTCCTTTTATCAATGCACACCCGGGTTTTAAACTTTATGCAGTTACTGAACGTCATCAAAAAAACGCAGAGAAAGACTTCCCTGGTATAGTCAGTTATGACACTACGGATGAGTTGATAGCTGATGAAAATATCGACCTGATCGTTATCAATACACCAAACTTCCTGCATTATGAAAATGCTAAAAAGGCATTACAGGCAGGTAAACATATTCTTGTAGAAAAACCATTTGCAGCAAATACGGAAGAAGCAAATGAGATCTTTGAACTGGCAGACAAACTTGGTAAAAAAGTATTTGTTTTCCAGAGCCGCAGATGGGACAGTGATTTCAACGCTGTCAAACAAATTGTTGAAAGCGGAAAGCTGGGCAAGCTATCTGAAGTCAACTTCAGGTACGACCGCTATAAAGCGGGCATCGGTGTGAAAAGCTTTAAAGAAGAGCTGGTACCAGCTACCGGCCTGCAGTATGACCTTGGCCCTCATTTGCTGGACCAGGTGATCAGCCTGTTCGGAAAACCGGAGGCTTTTCATAAGATACTTGGAAAAAACAGGCCGGGCACTAAAGTAGACGACTATTTTTCTATCCACCTGAGCTACCCCAACAGCCTGAATGTTTTTGTTCATGCCAGCATGCTGGTAGTGGATGTGCAGCCTTCATTTGTACTGCATGGCGAGAACGGAAGTTTTATCAAGGAACGTGCGGACATCCAGGAAGAACAATTGCTCCGTGGGATCAAACCTAATGACGCAGGTTTTGGTGTAGAAGCCAGAGGTAAAGAAGGCAGGTTAACACTTATTGATAAAAATGGCGAGAGGACACAGGAACTGGTACCTTCTGAAAGTGCTACTTACCTGTCGCTTTTTGAAGACGTGTACCAATCGGTAGTTAATGATAAACCTTTCCCGGTAAAAAGGGAGCAGATACTTGCACAGCTGGAAATATTACAGGCACAGTAATGGGTCCGTATTATATTTTAATTGCGGCCTTTATTGTTGCGCTCTATTTTATCTTCAGAAAGAAAGGATCTTTGCAAATTTCCCCTGCCGGGCTGACCGGAGAGGAGAAGAAAATCCTCTCAGACCATGTGAACTTTTATCACAGACTGACTCCTGAAGCGCGTTTGAAGTTCGAGGCGCTGGTGGGTGACTTTTTAAGCGGTGTCCGTATTGAAGGAGTAGGTATTACGCCGGATGTACTCGACCGCATGTTGGTTGCATCCAGTGCAGTTATTCCAGTTTTTGGATTTGAGCACTGGAAATACCAGAATATCAGCAGTGTGTTATTATACCCAGACACCTTTAATAAAGATTTTCAGTTTGAAGGCGGGGAGGAACGCAGTATCCTTGGTATGGTAGGTACAGGATACATGAATGGTCAGATGATCCTGTCGCGCTCTGCTTTACTGCAGGGCTTTTCTGCCGCAGCAGGAAAAGAGAATACGGCAATACATGAGTTTGTGCACCTGCTGGATAAATCAGACGGTGCTACGGATGGTATTCCGGAAAACCTGATGCCTCATCAGTACATTATTCCCTGGGTAAAGATGATCCATCAGGAGATTGGTAAGATTGAACAGGGCAAGTCAGACATTAATCCTTATGCCATAACAAATGAAGCAGAGTTCTTCGCGGTGGTCTCTGAATATTTCTTTGAAAAACCAGAACACTTTAAAGACAAACATCCGGAACTTTACCGGATGCTTGCTGGTACTTTTTTACAGGATCCCGCTAAAGAGCAGCCAATAAGGCAGTGATAAACTCCTTGGTAACCTCCATATGAGGGATGTGGCCGCATCCCTCAAATTCTATGAGTTTGGCTTTGGGTATGCGGGCAGCTGTTTGCTTGCCCAGCAATTTGTACTGGCCGTGAGCAGCCTGCATTTCGGGGCTTAGCAATCCTTTTCCAACAATGGTTTTATCCTCCCTGCCTATAAATAGCGTTGTGGGAACGATAATGTTCGGGAATTCATACAGCACAGGCTGTTCATAGATCATGGTAAAAGTCATGGCCGCCACTTTCGCATATCTCGGAAAATCGGCACTGCCGGTAACTCCCGCGCCTATCTTTACCAGTTCATCATACTCAGGCTTCCATGCAGTAAAATAGGAAGTCTGATAATATTTTTTGATGCTTTCAGCCGTGGCTTTAAGTTCTGTTTTGTATTGCTGTTCTGTAGTGGTATAAGGTACAAACTGGCGGTAATCTTCCAATCCGATAGGATCTTCCAGCAATAGCTTCTCTATAGTCTGGGGGTACATCAGGGCGAACCTGGTAGCCAGCATACCCCCCATGGAATGGCCAAGGATATTTGCTTTCTGAATACCCAGGGTATCCAACAATGCTTTATTCCAGCGGGACAGCTGGTGAAAGCTGTAATGGATAAATGCTTTGGATGATTTACCAAAACCGATCTGATCAGGAACCACTACCCTGAATCCTTTAGCTGTCAAGGCCCTGATCACATTTGCCCAGTAATAACCGCCGAAATTCTTACCATGGAAAAGTACCACTGTTCTTCCGTTGGCGTTCTGAGCAGGTACAATATCCATATAAGCCATACGGATGTCCTGCCCTTCTGTATGGATGGGGAAGAATTTTACGGGGTAAGGATACTTTATATTTTCTAATGTGATGGAAAGTGTATCTGTCTTCTGGGCAAACGCAGAAATGGAAAGGCAAATTAAGAGAAAGGATGAGGCAAGAAGTCTTCTGAACATAGTTTTTCGTTTTCCTTTATGAAACAGTTAAGACAGGCTGAAAGTTCTAATGTTAATGATTATACAGCAAAGGCCCCGTTCCCTGCAGGATAACAGGAAATGGGACCTTTGGTTAAATCTTCTTATTTTTTAAGTGTAAAGGGAATATTTACACCAAAAGTGATGTTGCGGCCCATATTATAGATACCGAGTGTAGGATCTTCGTCACTCAGTCTGCCTGGTTTAAATCTGCTTAAATGATCATAGTAAGCTTTATTCAACAGATTTTTACCGGCTGCGTAAACTGTTACCACCTGGTTTTTACTCAGTTTCAATGTAGTTCCAATAGCGGCATTTAATAAGGTATATCCGGCCGTAGGCTGCTCAAAACTATCGATCTTGCTTTGTCTCCAGAAGTTGTCAATGCCTACAGAGATATAGGAATGTGACGTACCGGCAATCTTTGGTTCGAAACGCAGTTCATTACGCAAGGCAGCTGCAGGAGTAAATGGAAGCGATTCTTTTGTAGTCCTGTTAGTAGCCCTTGTATACGAGAAACTATTTTCAAAATGGATCAGACTAACCGGGTGCAGTGTAAAGGTAGCCTCTACACCACGGAGAAAGGCATCGTCCTGAACGAAGTTGTACACAGGGTAATCTCTGCCGTCAACATCTATATTCTGTCCATTGGTACTGTAATAAATATAGTTATTGATGATGTTGGCAAAAGCACCCAGGCTTGTGCTCACATACTGGTTCTGATACTCAAAAGAGGCATCAGCCTGGTAACTTTGTTCTGGTTTAAGGTCCGGATTACCTACCTCGTAGCGGAATGCACCTTCATGCACACCATTGGCAGACAACTCTGCAATATTGGGTGCCCTGAAGGCACTTCCGGCATTGGCTTTAAAACTCAGGGCTTCATTAAACTCGTGGGTATAACCTAAAGCACCGGTTACATGCGAGAACTTGTTGGAAAAAGCACTGAACTGTGAATCGCCGTCAAATGCCTTACCGGTCATTTTTCTATAGTCGAAACGTACCCCTGCATTAAAGGTATCATTATCCCATGTTTTTTTGACATAGGCAAAACCGCCCACACCTTGTGAGTCATAGTCAGGAATCAGCTGTTCAGCACCTGTAGTATTTATACTGTGCATGAACTCGCCCGAAGCACCCAGTACAGGAGCCCATCCATTAACTTCTTTGAAAGAATATTTAAGGTCATAGCTGTAGGTATAACTGTTAAGGAATAAAGCCAGTCCGTCCTCTCCCGCACCTTCCAGTTCCCTGCGAAGGTTATGCTGATAACCAAGCGTTGCTTTCAGACTTCCATCGCCCAAAAGGATATTACTGTTCAGTGCGATCTTATAGTGGCGTACATCCTGCTTTGGGTATGCTAAAGTCCTGTCTTTATTTTGTGCATCAGAAAAAGTATTACCGTCATCATCTACCAGCTGACCTGCATCATTTCTTACAGGCTCGTAGAACCCGATATTGGTACGGAAACTGGAAGCGTCCAGATGCGCATATCCCCATTTTTTGTTCAGGCCGATCTGTCCTTCAAAGTTTGTTTCATTGAATCCTGAGTTTGGGACAAATTCAGTTGGTGTTTTGTAGGAGTACGCATTCTTGTACGACCCGCGCAGCTTATAGATGAACCCGTTCTCATTACCCTGCAGCATCAGTGAACTTCCGGTAAGTCCGTTATTGCTTGCATAATTTGTAAGGAATTCTCCTCTCAATGTGCCATCCGGTGCAGGCAGTCCGTCCAGGATATTGATTACACCGCCCAATGCATCAGAACCGTACATCAAACTTGCAGGGCCCTTCAGCACCTCTACATGATCAGCACTGTACTGGTCGATTTCAATACCATGCTCATCTCCCCATTGCTGTCCTTGCTGTTTTACACCATCACTTACTGTAACCACGCGGTTATAGCTCAATCCGCGGATTACCGGTTTGGATATCCCCGGCCCTGTAGTTACCTGGGCAACCCCCGGTACCCGGGAGATCGCATCGATCAGGTTAGTTGAAGGATGGTATAAAAGATCAGCTTTGCTTACCGCAGAAACAGAAGTACTGTTCTTGCGGTTATCTGAACTTGAGGCAGACCCGGTGATCACGACTTCTCTGCCTTCAATTACGCTGGCCTGTAAGGCAAAATTAAGCGCGCCGGCACTGGCCAGGTCGACAGACTGGGTAATGCTTCTGTAACCGATATAGCTAACCTGCACAAGGAAACGTCCGCGCGCAGGTATATTTTTGATGACAAATTCTCCGTTTTGATTAGTCACAGCAGAACTACGCAGGTCGGGGATTGAAATAGTGGCACCCGGAAGTGGTGATTTTGTCTGAATGTCAGTAATTCTGCCCCTGAACTCTGTCTGTGCGGCAGCGGATGTAACATTGAAGGTAAAAACGGAAAGTAGTACGCCTAAAAATAGAAGTATCTTATTCATAAAAGTATAATTTTCGCCAAGGGATGCAGCGCTGAAGCTACTGCAAAATCCTATTAGCACATGATTTCATTTGTGTGTAATTTGCTGAAAACCAAATATATTTCAGCAGATACCTGTGTATGATTAAAACAGGTACATAAAATTTCGGAATGAGATCAGGCTGAAGGAGGACCACGCAGAGAAGTGCCTATTAATGCAGTATAACCGGCTTTAATCAAAACATAGGATTTGATCAAAACAACACTGCGGGACTTCAGCTCAAAGGAATGGGTACTTTTTAGATAATCTTTTTCAAAGTGTGCGGAGCAGATCAGACAATTATGGGATTCATTGCCGATATGCGTCTTGTGCATACACATCTTACCATATTTGGCGCAGTCATTCTGCTCCTCTTCATGATGATGAAGTGAACTCCATGGAGTTAGTGCAATGGCAAATACCCAGAGCATTAAAACCGCAAAGGTCCGTTGAATATGTAAGCGTTTCTTTTTCAATTGAACTGTAAAAGTAAACAAATATGGTTCATTCGTGTAATTATAAAGTAACAAAGCTTTTATAAAACCATAAAAAGAATAAATCACGTATATGCAGGTACTTATGGCATAGTAACTGTACTCCATATTGCAGTATTTCTTTAGTAAAACACAAATCACATGGCAACGGCACAACAAATAAAAACAGGCTATATCGATTATGTACTAACGCATGACGAGCAGCCCAAATCTGTTTATAGTTTCGTGAAAAAATTGAAGATCACTGAATCCGAATTTTACCAGTTTTATGCCTCTTTTGAAGGTATTGAAAAAATGATCTGGGCAGACCTGACTATAGATACAATTGACACTATCAGGCAACAGGAAGTATGGACGCAGTATTCATCAAGAGACAGAATGCTTTCATTTTTCTATAGTTATGTGGAAGTGCTGAAAAAGCAACGTAGCTTTATTGTATACAGCCTGAAACAACCTGGAGCCAAATTTTCTACACCGACTGTACTGTCCGGCGTAAAACCCATATTTGAGAATTTCGCCGAAGAACTGATCAGTGAGGGAGTGGAAAGCGGAGAACTTGCCGACCGCAAGTTCCTGACAAAAAGATATAAGGATGCCCTCTGGATACAGTTTGCATTTATTATAAATTTCTGGGTAAATGATGACAGTACAGGATTTGAAAAAACCGACGAAGCAATTGAAAAAGGTATCAATGTAACCTTTGATCTGTTCCAGCGCTCAGCACTCGATAATCTTTTTGATTACGGAAAGTTCCTGTCAAGAAACAGCCGGTTTACAGAAAAAATGAGGAAATAAGATCATATGAACGAACAGAACAGTATTCCTGTCACCAAAGTTGAACGCTCTGCCAAATTTGTAAAAACAGGTTTCCAGATTGGCGGAAATTATATCAAGCATTACTCTAAAAAACTATTTAACCCTGAACTGGGAAGGGATGAGCTCAACGAGGATAATGCTACCGACATTTACAAATCCCTGAGTGAACTGAAGGGAAGTGCGCTGAAAATCGCGCAGATGCTGAGCATGGACAAGAATATTCTTCCCAAATCTTACGTTGATAAGTTTACTCAGTCGCAATACAATGCCCCTCCGCTCTCGGGTCCGCTGATCGTAAGGACTTTTACAAAGAACTTTGGCAGGACTCCTGAAATGATTTATGATAAATTCAATATCGTTTCGACCAATGCCGCGTCTATAGGCCAGGTACACCAGGCAGAACTGAAAGGTAATAAACTGGCCGTGAAGATCCAGTATCCCGGTGTGGGCGACAGTATTTCTTCGGACCTGAAACTGGTAAAACCTTTTGCCTTCCGTTTACTGGGAATGAGCGAGAAGGAACTGAACATCTATATCAAAGAGGTAGAGGAAAGGCTGCTGGAGGAAACCGATTACGAACTGGAAGTACGGCGATCTATAGAAATTACACAGGCCTGCAAAGTGCTTCAAAATGTAGTTTTTCCAACCTATTATCCTGAATTATCAGGCAAACGGATTATCACGATGGACTGGATTGAGGGCCTTCATTTGAAGGAGTTCCTGCAAACCAACCCTTCGCAGGAACTGCGCAACAAGATTGGCCAGGCCTTGTGGGACTTCTATAATTTCCAGCAGCATGAGCTAAGAGCCGTGCATGCAGATCCGCATCCGGGTAATTTTATGATTACCCCCGACGAGAAACTTGGGGTGATCGACTTTGGCTGTATCAAGGAAATGCCGGCCGATTTTTATGACCCTTTCTTTTCACTGATCTCCTCGGATGTGGTGAACGACAAACAGAAAACGATTGAAGCCTTCAGGAAACTGGATATGATCCATGACAGTGATACACCAGCACAGATAGAATTTTATTACAAGGCCTATCTCGAAATGATCCAGCTTTTTGCGAAACCCTATCTCAGTGACACCTTCGATTTTAGTGAGCCTGAGTTTTTTGCGAAGTTGTATGCATATGGAGAGAAGATCGCCAAAATGCCTGAGTTTAAACAGGCACGCGGTGTAAAACACTTCATTTATGTGAACAGAACTAACTTTGGATTATATACTATATTACAGGAACTGAAAGCTGTAGTTAAGACTGACACCTTTAAACCCCATGTTGCATGAAGATCCTGCTGACCGGTGCTAACGGCTATATCGGAACACGTCTTTTGCCCGTTCTGCTGGAACAGGGACATGATGTAGTGTGTATGGTGCGCGATAAGCGCCGTTTTGCGGAGGAGTCGGATTTTGGGGATAAGGTCAGGATTATCACAGGTGACCTGCTTAAACCGGAAACACTGGAAAATATCCCGGCAGATATCGAAGCCGCCTATTACCTGGTGCATTCTATGTCATCCGGAGGAAGCGAATTTTCTGAACAGGAGTTTGAATCGGCAATGCATTTTGTGAAGGCCATCCAGAAAACATCCTGCAAACAGATCATTTACCTGACGGGAATTGTCAATGATGAAGATCTTTCCAAGCATCTTACTTCGCGGTTAGCCGTAGAAAAAGAACTGAAGAAATCAGGAATAGCCTACACCATCTTACGCGCAGCGATCATTATCGGATCCGGAAGCGCTTCCTTTGAGATCATCCGCGACCTGACGGAAAAGCTGCCGGTAATGGTTGCACCCAAATGGGTAAACACCAGATGCCAGCCTATTGGAATACGCGATGTGCTGGGTTATCTGAGTGGTATCCTCATGAATGAAAAAGCCTTTAATGAGACCTTCGACATCGGTGGACCAGATATTCTTACCTATAAGGAGATGATGCTCCAGTATGCACGCTCCCGGGGATTAAAACGCTGGATTTTCACTGTACCTGTTCTGACTCCAAAATTATCATCCCTCTGGCTAAACCTGGTAACTACGGTGCCATATTCGCTGGCCCGGAGCCTGGTAGACAGCATGAAAAACGAAGTGGTATGCAAGGATAATCATATCAATGAAGTGGTCCCGAGAACATGCTTCAGCTATATGGAAACCCTCAAGCTTGCCTTTGAAAAAATTGAGCAGCATTCTATTGTTTCCAGCTGGAAAGATGCGCTTAACCGGGGTTACCTGGACACTTCTTTTATGGACCAGGTAAAAGTACCTCAAAAAGGAACATTGCAATACAAGGTAAAGATGCCATTTGAAAGAAAGGCGGAGGAGGTATTTGAGAACATATGGGGCATCGGAGGCAGCAGGGGCTGGTATTATCTGGACTGGCTCTGGAACCTGCGGGGCTTTCTGGATAAAATGTTTGGTGGTGTAGGAACCAGAAGGGGACGCACCAGCAATATTACACTGCAGGCCGGTGATGTACTGGATTTTTGGAGAGTGCTTTTGGCTGATAAGAAAAATACGAGGTTACTGTTGTATGCTGAAATGAAAGTTCCCGGGGAAGCGTGGCTTGAATTCAAGATTGTCGATTTTCACGGCAAGCCTTACCTGTCACAGATAGCAACATTCAGGCCATCAGGATTATGGGGAAGGCTCTACTGGTATTCCATGTTTCCTTTCCATCTGGTGCTCTTTAAGGGTATGGCAAAAAAGATTACCACGTACCAGCCAAAATAAAAGGAGTATAGTCGCCACAACTATACCCCTTTCTAACCTAAAAACTTATACATAAGACATCAGTAAAGTAAAAAGGTTTGATTGGCATCAATATTTAATTCACACCTATTAGTGGAATTTTCGTTCTTAAACCTGCATATTTGTCCTGTAAAAGTCTTTTGTTCATAAAAGTTTTTAAATGAGTGAACATAATCCATATAGATAAATATATTTGTACAAATTATTAATGCTTTGGACATACTTCCACCATCCTGTAAAAATGTACTTGTAATTGAAGATAATCATGCCATTCTGGACGTGATTACTTTAATCCTGCAAAGCGAATCTTATAAAGTGACAGGTTTAAACAAGAGTGCAGATATGATGCTCCATATTGAACAGTTTAAACCTGATCTGATTATTCTTGATATTATGCTTCCGGATGGCGATGGCCGCGATCTGTTAAAGGCTTTACGATCTGAAGCCAGCACCGCAGATATTCCGGTACTGATGATTTCTGCGAGATATACTGCTGAAAACGTACAGCACGGAGAATTTAAGCCAAATGGCTTTCTTGCAAAACCATTTGACATTGATGATTTACTGGACAGGATTGAAGGAATTCTGGCAGGGAAGCTGTATTAAGCGCCCTTTCTCTTATCGAGACTTTGCATCAGTTGAGTGTAAAGATCGTCACTGCTTTCCTCCCTTGGTTTCAGCTTTTTAACTGTAGCGCGTTTACCCTTAGCCTTTGCTTTTATAATCTTCAGCAGATCTTTACTGTATTCATCTTTGAAGCTCTCAATGTTAAATTCTGCAGTAAACTGCTTGATCAGGGCAAGGCCCATATCCAGTTCTTTTTTACTTACTGAGCTGGCTTCAGGAACTTCGAGTTCATCATATTCCCTCACCTCTTCCTGGAAACGGATTTTTGTAACCACAAGCACATCACCCAGCGGATGGATGACGCACAGATTCTCCGTATTTCTAAAGACAAACCTGGCCACCCCGGCTTTACCGGATTTAACCAATGCTTTTAAAAGTAAAGCATAGGCTTTCTTGCCCTGTTTCTCTGGCTCTGCATAATAGGATATCTCATAATAAATAGGATTGATGTCATTGATACTGACAAAATTCTCCAGTTCGATCATTTTGGTTTTCTCCGGACTTGCATCTTCGAAATCGTGCTCGTCAAGGATCACGTACTGGTTATTAACCAGGTATCCCTTTACAATTTTATCATAAGGCACTTCTTTATTGGTGCTTTCATTCACCCTTTTAAACTTGATCCTGGAATGGTCCTTACTATCCAGCATATCCAGGTCGAGATGGCTGCTTTGCACAGCAGAATAAAGCTTTATAGGGATATTCACCAGTCCAAATCCTATAGATCCTCTCCAGAGTGTTCTCATAATCAATTGATTTTATCTATTTTAACAACAGGGTTTATCTTTTGTTTGCTGTGCATTACCTGCTAAACAGATAGTCCACATGTTTTCGCCCAAACATTGCAAATTCAACTGTGTTATATCTTAAAAAAATTACATGAAAACATTTCTTACCATGGCGTTAACGCTTATCGTATCAATTACCTATGGGCAACTGAAACCTGTATCCTATCAGGATGGCAGTCAGAAATTAAACGGATTTTCTATCGCTCCTGCAAAAGGTGACACGAAAAAAGCCGGTATCCTTATCCTGCCTGCCTGGATGGGAATTGATAAACATTCAAAAAGAGTTGCGGCAGAGCTGTCACAACTGGGCTACCATGCTTTTATAGCAGATATTTATGGTGAAGGCAATTATCCAACAGATGTGAAAAGCGCTGGCATCAAAGCAGGTTATTATAAAAAGAATATTACTGAATATCAGCAGCGTATCAAACTGGCTATGCAGGAACTGGTAAAATCCGGAGCTGATGCCTCCAGGATAGTAGTGATCGGTTATTGTTTTGGTGGTACTGGTGCTTTAGAAACCGCCAGAGAGAACTTTCCGGTTAAAGGTATTGTTTCCTTTCACGGGGGGCTGGACAGGGATAGTACGCGTACCATTAATCCAATTATGCCTAAGGTACTGGTATTGCATGGTGCAGATGATCCTTATGCTCCGGTTCCGGTAATATTGGCTTTTCATAAGGAAATGAGAACAGCTAAGGCCGACTGGCAAATGATCTATTACGCAAATGCAGTGCATTCTTTTACAGAAGCTGAAGCCGGGAATGACAACTCAAAGGGTGCGGCCTACAATGAACTTGCAGATAAAAGATCCTGGAAACATATGCTGATGTTTCTTGACGAAGTATTAGCAAGATAGCTAATACTTCAAATATATAAGATATGCTATTGTTGTGCTTTTAATAGTGCAACGATGGCATCTTTTGATAATTTTTCCTGATCGCCGGTATGCATATTTTTCAAAGTCAGTATTCCGCTTTGGATTTCGTCACTCCCAATCAACACTACATAAGGTATAGATTTATCATCGGCATAGCTCATTTGCTTTTTTAGCTTCGCTGATGCAGGATAAAGTTCAGCAGCTATGTCTGCTTGCCTTAGTTGTTGTAACAGCGGCAGAGCGTATATTTCAGCTTCCCTGTCGAAATTACTGATTAGCACCTTCGTTCCGGCAGCGGCAGATTCAGGAAACAGATTAAGTTCCTGCATTACGTCGTATATCCTGTCGGCACCAAAAGAGATCCCCACACCCGTGAGGCCTTTTAATCCAAACATTCCGGTAAGATCATCGTAACGGCCACCACCTCCAATACTGCCCATAGCTGCCTCATTGGTTTTGACTTCATAAATACATCCGGTATAATAGTTCAGACCACGCGCCAGGGTAATGTCAAGTTCGAGGTCTGGCTTTTTGAGCTTACTGTTTGAAAGCAGCCCTTTTACATAAGAAAATACGGTCTCAATTTCTTCGATCCCTTTCAATCCTACTGCTGAGGCGGCAAGTACAGTTTTTAGACTTTCCAACTTTTCTTCATTGGTTCCCTGAAGTAAGATCACAGGTTTCAGTTGCTCAATATCCTGTTCTGTAAACCCTCTCCCGATTAGTTCTTTGGTTACCCCTTCAAAACCAATCTTATCCAGTTTATCGATAGCTACAGTCATATCCACAATCAGTTCAGGCTTGCCAATAATCTCAGCGATACCGGAAAGGATCTTACGGTTATTGATCTTGATGGTAAAATCGGTCATACCAAGATTACTCAATGCCTCCTGGTAAATCAGCACGAACTCCGCCTCGTTCAGCAGGCTTTCAGAACCTACTACATCTACATCACATTGGTAGAACTCCCTGTATCTTCCCTTCTGCGGGCGGTCGGCGCGCCATACCGGCTGTACCTGAAAACGCTTGAAAGGTAATGTTATATCATTCTGGTGCATCACTACGTAACGCGCGAAAGGCACAGTGAGGTCATACCTCAATGCTTTTTCACTAATCGAAGAGATAAGCGCATTGGAGTTCATCTCTGAAAGATGACCAGCATTTGCTTTTGAAAGATAGTCTCCTGAATTCAGGATTTTGAAGATCAGTTTGTCGCCTTCATCGCCATACTTACCTGTCAGTGTAGATAGATTTTCCATTGAAGGAGTTTGTATCTCAGCGTAACCATATTTCTTAAATACCTTTTTAATGGTATCAAAAATGTAATTACGTTTCACCATTTCCTGCGGTGAAAAATCACGGGTTCCTTTAGCTAAGGAGGGTTTAATATTCGACATGGCTGCAAAAGTACAAAAACTAAAAGGCATAAAAAAAGCTGCCGAAGCAGCTTTTTAATTATTTGAGATTTATTAAACCAATAATCTAACTGGTTCTTCCATCAAAGCTTTGAATGTTTGAAGGAATGCAGCACCTGTAGCACCGTCAACCGTACGGTGATCACAGCTCAAAGTAACTTTCATAATATTTCCCGGAACTACAGCACCATTTTTAACAACAGGTACCTGTGATATTCCTCCGATTGCGAGGATACAGGAATCTGGTGTGTTAATGATTGCAGTAAATTCATCAATACCGAACATACCTAAGTTAGATACGGTGAATGTAGAACCTTCCCAATCAGATGGCTGAAGTTTTTTTGCTTTAGCACGTTGTGCAAAGTCTTTTACTTCTGCAGAAATGCGTGACAGTGATTTACCATCAGCAAAACGAACTACAGGAACAAGCAGGCCGTCTTCAACAGCGATTGCCACACCGATATTCACATGCTCATTGTAACGGATCACATCACCTCTCCATGAAGAGTTCACATTAGGGTGTTGTTTTAAGGCAACGGCAACCGCTTTTACAACCAGGTCATTGAATGACAATTTCACCGGAGAGAACTCATTCATTTTGCCACGTGCAGCAATTGCAGCATCCATGTCAATACTCATTGTAAGATAGAAATGCGGTGCTGTAAACAGACTTTCAGATAAACGTTTCGCAATTACTTTACGCATCTGCGATACTGGTTTCTCTGTAAATTTCTCTTCACCTAAGTAAGCAGCCAGCACTGGGGCAGCTTTCTCTGCAGGTGCAGCAGTTCCTTCAGCAGCTTTTGCCGGAGCAGCAGCAGGCTTAAAGTTTTCAATATCTTTTTTGATGATACGTCCACCATCAGCACTACCTGAAACCTGTGAAAGATCTATTCCTTTATCTTTAGCGATTTTTTTAGCCAGCGGAGAAGCTTTCAAACGTGCGCCGTCAGTTGCAGCAGCAGGCTCTTCAGCTTTCGCTTCAACAGCTGGTGCAGCAGCAGCTTCTTTTACAGGAGCGTCAGCAGTTTTATCAGCTACCGGTTTCGCAGGGGCATCACCCTGGTTAAGTATTCCGCTGATGTCAAATCCTTCAGGACCAACAATCGCAATGATACCGTTTACTTTTGCAGCAGCACCTTTTTCTACACCAATGTGCAGCAGAGTTCCTTCTGCATAGCCCATCACTTCCATAGTTGCCTTATCGGTTTCTACGTCAGCCAGGATATCATCATTTTTAACTTTATCACCTACTTTTTTATGCCATTCAGCAATTACGCCTTCAGTCATGGTATCGCTCAGCAATGGCATACGTACAACAGTTACACCTGCTTTTTCCAGGTCTTCGTCTGTTAACGCTGCGCCGGCTGCTTCAGCTTTCGGTGCTTCTTTTTCTTCAGCAGGTTTTTCTGCAGGTGCTTCTTCCTTTGCAGGAGCAGCGCCACCTTCAGCGTCCAGAGCAGCTTTATAGTCTTCTCCTTCTTTACCTATAACGGCAATTACTGCATCAACGGGAACGGCTTTACCTTCTTCCACGCCGATGAACAGCATTACACCATCCCAGTAAGATTCAAGATCCATGGTAGCCTTATCGGTTTCCACTTCAGCAAGTACATCACCGCTTTTTACTTTATCGCCAACTTTTTTGTGCCACTTAGCCATTACCCCTTCGGTCATGGTGTCGCTCATCTTGGGCATTTTAACTACTTCAGCCATTCTATATTTTATATTGAAAGAGTTCTAAATTAATCCAGGATATATGGATAGTCGGATTGTACGTATACATCAGTATATAATTCTGATGCTTCTGGCCAAGGAGACTCTTCGGCAAATTTAACAGAGTGATCAACAGTCTCTTTCACTTTAGCTTCGATTTCTTCGAACCAGGCTTCGTCAGCATACTTTTCTTTCAGTATAACTTCTCTTACCTGCTCAATAGGATCTTTAGCTTTATATTCTTCTAACTCGTCTTTGGTACGGTATTTTGCAGGGTCAGACATTGAGTGTCCGCGGTAACGGTAAGTTCTCATTTCCAGGAATGTCGGTCCTTCACCATTACGTGCACGCTGAGCTGCTTCATCCATTGCATTGTGAACAGCAACAGGATCCATTCCGTCAACAGGAGCACATGGCATATCGAAACCTAAACCGATTTTGTATATCTCAGTCATGTTTGTGGTACGCTCTACAGAAGTTCCCATCGCATAACCATTGTTCTCGCAAACAAAGATTACAGGAAGTTTCCATAACATCGCCATATTAAAGGTTTCATTCAGTGCGCCCTGACGAACAGCACCATCACCCATATAGCAAACATTCAGATTGCTTGTTCCTTTATATTTTTCTGCAAAGGCGATACCTGCACCCAATGGAATTTGTCCACCCACGATTGCGTGTCCGCCATAAAAATTATGTTCTTTGCTAAACATGTGCATTGAACCACCTTTACCTTTAGAACAGCCCGTAGCTTTACCGTACATCTCGGCCATGATACTGTCAGCGCTCACTCCCAATGCCAGGGCATGGGCGTGATCACGGTAAGTGGTGATCATAGAATCTCCAGGTTGAAGGGCCGAAATTGCCCCGGCGATTACCGCCTCCTGACCAATATATAGATGACAAAAACCACGGATTTTTTGTTGTCCGTAAAGTTGACCAGTTTTCTCTTCGAATTTACGCATCAGCAACATCGACTCGAACCACTTCAGATAGGTATCCTTATTAATTTCTACTGCACTCATTTTTGGCTATTGATTTTATTTATGAGAGCAAATCTACTTTTTTATTGCAATAAATCGAAGAAATAGTGTAAAATGAACGACATGTTTACATATTAATGTGACAAACGGATTTTTTCCACAAATTACATTTGGATAACATATCTAAAATACATAGTTTTGAAAAACCTGACAATAAGCCCGCAGTGGTGTAAGTTTAAGTGCAAGTACGTTTTTACCCAAACTTAAAAGTGTAACATGATAAAAAAGTTTTTGTTTTCTACCTTTATTGCCTTGTGCAGCATCACTGCCTTAAATGCACAAACAACAAAAGAAACCAATAAATTAGAAGATCCTGATAATTTAGCATCACAATATTTCTCTCAGGTAATGGGTGTTGCGGTTGACGCGACATCAAACATTAAGCTTTATAAATTCGTTTATGAATGGATCGGAACTCCTTACCGCTTCGGAGGCAGCTCCAAAAAAGGAATCGATTGTTCTGCCTTTACTAAAGCGATTTATGACAAGGTTTTTAATACGACACTGTTAAGAAATTCAAGAGACATCTTCAGCATGGTTGATCCCCTGCCAAAAGACGAATTAAAAGAAGGCGATTTAGTTTTCTTCAAAATCAAAAGCTCAAGAATTACACATATCGGAATTTATTTAGGTGACCACCGCTTTGCACATGCATCTTCCTCAAGGGGCGTTGTGATCAGTAATCTTGATGAACCTTATTATGCACGTCATTTCTACAGAGGCGGACGTATCATTGAATCTGCGAAGAAAGAACTCATTGAAGAATAAAATTGAAATTCTCATTTAAATCATACGGTCCTTCTAATTATTTTAGAGGGACTTTTTTTTTGATAATCCTACACCAGCATGACGGCATATAAAAGAACCAGCAGCATCCGGATCAAAGTTTTAGGACAAAGCCTTCTGGGTATGGCTACAGCACTAATCCTGATCAGCTGTGCGGGCAGTGCAACTATTATTGGCCAGACAGCTGAGGCTGACACACCCGCCGTATTCAGAAAAGATACCATCTCGATTGTGGCTGTAGGTGATATTATGCTGGGTTCTGCATACAGGTCAAAAGCAGATCTGCCGCCGGATGATGCCGCAGGCAGTTTTAAACATGTCAGTTCTTTTTTAAAAGGCGATGTTGTTTTTGCGAACCTGGAAGGATGTTTCCTCGATAGCGGGAAATCAACAAAATGTAAAGACACCACAGGCAACAGTTGTTTCGCCTTCAGAATGCCCGAGCATTATGCCGGTATCTATAAAAAGGCTGGCTTCAATCTGTTGAGCATGGCAAACAATCACGTTGGCGATTTTGGTCTTGCCGGAAGAAAAAGAACCTCAGAACTACTGGATTCGCTGAAAATAAATTATGCCGGCCAGACCAGCCATCCCTACACTATTTTTGAAAAAGACAGCGTAAAATATGGCTTTTGTGCATTTTCACCCAATGACTTCACATTACAGATTACAGCTATTGACAGTGCAAAGCAACTGGTATCATTTCTGAAAAAACAGGTAGATATTGTGATCGTATCCTTTCACGGTGGTGGCGAGGGTGCGAAATTTGAACATGTGCCAAGGCTGAATGAAATCTTTTATCAGGAAAACCGTGGTGATGTGTATGCCTTTTCGCATGCTGTAATTGATGCAGGTGCCGACCTGGTTTTGGGACATGGACCGCACGTGACCAGAGCTGTGGAGGTCTATAGGAATAAATTTATCGCCTACAGCCTCGGTAATTTTTGTACCTACGGGCAGTTCAATCTGAACGGCCCGAACGGTTTTGCACCACTGCTGAATATAAAACTGAATGGCCGCGGAGACTTTCTTTATGCAGATGTGGTTTCTACGAAACAGACTAAACTGAGCGGCCTGACAATCGATCATAACCATACTGCCTTTAAAAAGATCGTTTCCTTAACGGATTCTGATTTTGCCGGACACCGGTTATCTTTTGCCAGCCAGCAAATACAAGTCAAAAAGGACTAAGCCTCGTCTTTTGTGTTTTTCACCAAACTGATACCGGAAAAAAAGAAGACAACACCGATCAGTCCTGCAACAAGCAGCGAACGGGTGTCATTGTCATGTTTTACAAATCCATAGCCTGTATAGATCAGACCGATAATACCCAATACTGTTAAAATTGTTCCGAAAGTACGTTTTACGTTCATAGTGTTTTGTTTGATTCAATGCTTTTGTTACAATATCTGTGCCTCATTAATTTAAGGTGGCGTAATATGATCCCTGGTAAATTCCGTATCTTGAAAAAGTTTAAATTTAAAATTCTCAATTTATGGGTTACGGGTTATTAATTTTCCTTTTTATAGTACTGGTTATATTGTTTAGCTCGTTTGTAACAGTTAAGCAGGGCACCATAGCAGTGGTTACTATCTTCGGCAAGTACAGGCGCCAGCTAGGGCCAGGCCTCAACTTTAAGATCCCGCTGATAGAGATGATCCACTCAAGGATCTCTATACAGAACCGTTCGGTAGAGCTATCTTTTCAGGCGGTCACACAGGATCAGGCAAATGTATATTTCAAAGCAATGTTATTATATTCGGTATTGGATCATGATGAAGAAACAATTAAGAATGTAGCTTTTAAGTTCGTGGATGCCACCAACCTGATGCAGGCACTCATCCGTACCATTGAGGGTTCGATCAGGGCTTATGTGGCCACCCAGAACCAGGCGAATGTGCTTGCCCAGCGGAATGAAATTGTGCTGCACGTAAAAGAAGAGATTGACAAGGTTCTGGAGTCCTGGGGATATCACCTGCAGGATCTTCAGCTGAATGACATTACTTTTGATGAAGAGATCATGCGCTCGATGAGCCGTGTAGTTGCTTCAAATAACCTGAAGGCTGCCGCCGAAAATGAAGGCCAGGCCTTACTAATCACCAAAACCAAAGGTGCAGAAGCTGATGGGAATGCCATTAAGATTGCTGCTGCTGCTGAACGTGAAGCTGCACAGTTAAGAGGCCAGGGCATTGCATTGTTCCGTGCAGAAGTTGCACACGGAATGACCAAGGCGGCACAGGAAATGGAAGAAGCCAATTTGGATATCTCTGTGATCCTTTTTACTATGTGGACAGAATCTATCAAACACTTCGCTGAGAACAGCGACGGTAACGTGATCTTCCTGGACGGTTCTACTGAAGGGATGAATAAAACGATGAAGGAAATGATGTCTATGCAGCTTTCCAAACCGAAGGATTCTTAATATAAGAAAGGGGTGTACTTAATTCAGGCCTTATGCTGCGGAAATGCAGCATAAGGCCTGAATTAAGTACACCCCTTTTCCTATTTATACCAGATAGATAACCAGATCCATCGGGATCAGGTATCGGCAGTATATGACTATTTTTTAAGTTGTATATAATCTGCCATTACATGCATGGCCTCATCTTCAACGAAGTCAAAAGTTTCATCTTTCTTGATCTTATCGCCTTTTTTCACTGCAGGCAATCCTCTTGATGCCCTCAGCTTGTTGATCTTTTCTAAACTTTTAGCTTCAAGGCTGTCTCTTTCTGCTTTCAGCTTGTTTTCGTTCAGTGTTACAGAAGTCTCGGTATCACGTTTCTTCATGTCCTCAATATCCTGAATCAGCCCTTTGTAGTCAAGGGATTTTTCCATTCTCTCATTGTGACGTTTAACCAGTTCAGGTTTGAGACTGGTAAGATCTGCAACAGCAACAAAATTAGAGCGCTGAACTTCATCCCATGGCAATGCCGATGTTTCTGTATCCTCGCCGATTTTATCCATAGGATAGAAAGAAGGCAACACGATATCAGGCATTACACCTTTATGCTGGGTGCTGCTTCCGTTTACACGATAAAACTTAGCCATGGTCAGGTTGATCTGACCTAGTTGAGGGGTTGAATCCTTGCCTCCTTTGATTGCCAGGCCTGATGAGTTTGGTCCTTTCTGAACCAGTGCAGCCAGGCGCTGAAGAATAGAAGGGTTAACAAGTTTGTTCAGATCGATAGAAGATTGTACAGTACCTTTACCATATGTTTGTGTACCTACAATAATTCCCCTGCCGTAATCCTGAATCGCGCCTGAGAAAATCTCAGATGCTGATGCGCTCAGCCTGTCTACCATTACACCGAAAGGACCATCCCAGGCAACACCCGGATGTTCGTCTTCGCTCACTTCAACATTACCTTTCAGGTCTTTTACCTGTACAACCGGTCCGCGGTCAATGAACAGACCTGTCAGGTCTATAGCTTCTACCAGTGAACCACCACCGTTTGCACGAAGGTCCATCACAATAGCATCCACCTTATCTCTGTTTTTCAGGGTATCAATCAGCAACCTTACATCGCGGGTTGTACTTTTGTAATTAGGGTCACCAGCATTTGCTGCTTTAAAATCAGCATAAAAACCAGGGACAGTGATAATACCTATTTTATAGGGCTTTCCATTCGACTGAATGGTTTTAACTTCTTTTTTGGCCGATTGATCTTCCATCACAATCTTGTCTCTCATCAGCTCTATTATTACTGGCTTTGACGACATTTCATGTCCTACAGGGATGATTTTCAGTCTTACTTTAGTGCCTTTTGGACCTTTGATTTTTGCTACGGAGCTTTCAATTCTCCAGCCGATAATATCCTCAAAATCTCCTGTAGCCTGTGCTACCCCAATGATCCTGTCGCCTGCATTCAGCAGTTTGCTTTTAAACGCAGGACCGCCGGGAATAACTTCATCAATCTTCAATACGTCATTCTCCAGTTTGAGACGGGCACCTATTCCTTCAAAAGAACGGGCCATTTCTTCATTGAACTGCTGTGCATTTGTTGGATTGAAATAGTTGGTATGCGGGTCAATTGTTTCTGTGAACGCGTCCATAATGGTCTGGAACACATCCTGATTATTCAGTTTAGACGACTGTGATTTAAGGTTCTGGTATCTTTTTGTAAGTGTTTCTACATTTTTAGTATCTGCAGTTCCTGCAATGCTTAAATTGATCAGTTCGTATTTTACCCTTTTTTTCCAGATATCGTTCAGTTCAGTAGTTGAGGCTACCCAGGGCATTTTCTCACGGTCGAAGACGTAAGTATCATTCTGGTTAAAATCATATTTATCCTTGATATGTGCGATTGCATAATCAAGTGTTTCATTATATCTTTTGGAATAAACGTTGAAAATATAAAAGGGAGCACTCAGGTCGCCTGCCCTGAACTGATCGTCCAGCGTGGTTCTGAATTGCTCAAAATCTTTGATATCAGAAGCCAGGAAATAGCTTCTGTACGGATCGAGGGCCTTTACATATTTGTCCAGGATAAGAGAAGAGATAGAATCATTCAGCGTTATCTTTTTATAATTGTAATTTTCAATCAGCGCTACAATTTCCTTACATACCAAACTCTGCTGTTCATCAGGCTTAATATTAGGGATTCCTTCAACCAGTCTCTGTGGTTTTGGAGCAGCCTGACAAGCTAATATGGCTGCGGTGAAGGTTACCAGTAATATTCTTTTCAACATCTCTTTAAATATTTTAAAATCCATTTTTATAGTAAGAACCAATATGATACCAATTTCTCAAATAAACAGAAAAGAGACAGTATAATACTGTCTCTTTTCTGTAATCTTTCCCAAATATAATTAAATCTGCGGTAAATACATGGCTTTGACCATTGTATACCGTATTTAAGAGTGGCACAAACAGTTATTTCCTAATATAGGAAAAATACGTTTAATTCATTTACATTACTCTTTTCTTCTCTGCAATAGTTGTCCTTGCCTGTTTGATTTGCCCTTTAAACTGACTGATCCTGGAGTTTTTGGCGAAAACCTCTGCCCTGTTGATATCCTTAATAGCCATGGTATATTCCTTTTTCCGGATTTTAACCTGCACCAATCCCAGGATAGAGTCGATATATGAAGTATTATTGTTGACCTGTCTGGCTAGTATCCCCTGTTGGGTATAAAACCACATCGACTGTGTCAGTTTGTTTGCTGCCAGGTATATCTTGCCCAGCTGACTATATGACGCCATCTGTCCGCTGCGGTTTCCATAACGTGAATAGGTTTTGAGCGCTACGTTTAGCACGACCTGTTCTGCTTCAGTATAATGCTCAAGCAAATAGTGAACGTTGCTTAACCTCAGGAGAGAAATACCGTAACGCGAATAATTCCCTGAGTTATTGTATTCGAATGCAGCCTTACCAAAGAGTGTCAGCGCATCATTCAGATCGCCCATCTTCTCATTCTTTTCAGCTTCCTCGAAATAAACATCCCCCTCTGCTTCTTCTGCACCAGAAGTAGCAATAATGATTGAGCCACCTCCGGAATTAGAGTCCTGCTGAGTAAAAGTATTCGTTTGTGCGATTGCCGGAGCGCTAAAAACAAGGCAAATCAACGCGAAACATAGTTTATACATGTAACAAAGATATGTCTTTTTAATTATATATCTTTTTTTTAGTTGAATACCTGCAAGTTACCGTCAAAGGATGCCCAAACCATGTAGGGGTGAGAATCTGTATGATAAACCTCGCCATTTGCAGCAATGCCGATTACCCCGGCGAAGCCACCTATAGCTTTCAGCTCTGCGAAAGATTTATCACAGGCATCTTTGAGCATAAATCCATCCGTTACCCGGGTAACGATCCTGGCCGATAAAGCAATACTGACAATATCTTCACCTACACCTGTACAGGAAATACCTGCAGCAGCACTTGCGTAATTTCCGGCTACAGTAGCCGAATCACTTACGCGGCCTGGGATTTCGAAGCCTTTGCCGCCCGTAGAGGTGGCCGCGGCGATATTGCCCGCAGCATCCAGGGCTACACAACCCACTGTTCCTTTATTGTTTTGCTGGTTGAGCTTCAGTTCATATTCCGACTGGCGCTGAGGGGTAATGGGATCGAAGAAAGGAAAATCATTCTTCCTCGCAAAATCCAGTGCACCCTCTCCGCTCAGGACAGAATCCTCATATTTCAATAAGACTGAAGCCAGCTGTACTGGATGCTGAACATCCTGAATATTAATTACTCCAGCAAATTTTTGCGTTTTGCCATCCATAATGGAGGCACTCAGCCTCACTTTGCCGTCACTCTGAATTTGCGAGCCCAGTCCTGCATTAAAAAGAAGATTATCTTCCAGCAGGCTTACGGCGTAAGCAACAGTCTCCAAAGCCGTATGCGATTGCAAAAATTGATAAGAGACAGTAGCGATTTCTGCCAGCGCGTCCTGCTTGGCTTTTTTAGTTTCCTGGTTGGTAGCGGACTCACTAAAAAAACCTCCATGTATAATCAGCTTCATTGATCTAATATTGGGGGATTACTTTGGGATGGTGTATAGTTAACTGATGGTCGGTAAGATCATAAGTATCGCCGTCACACATCACATGTACAATCATATTTTTTATAGAAACGGGTTGTCCCATCTCTACATCTGTCAGATTGGTATCGCTCATATGCCGTCCGTCAACCAGGATCACCATGCCTGAGCCAATGGCTTCCATCATATTCCCGTTTGAGATATATAAACCTGTATCTTCACCGAGTCCTATACCAAGTATCCCGGGACTGCTGGCAGTAGCATAAAGCAGCCTGCCGATACGGCCACGTTGTACAAAATGAGTATCCACGATCACTCCGTCAATAAATCCTAATCCGGCTGTGATTTTAACCTCGCCTTTCAACAGTGCATCTTTACTATTGCCCTGGTAGATCATATTTTTTGAGCTTGCTGCTGCCCCTGCCGAAGTTCCGGCAATGACAATTTCTTCGTTCTCATATTTGTCGAGCAGGATCTGGTGTATAGCAGTACCTCCGAAAATAGAGGACAGACGCAACTGATCGCCACCTGTAAAAACCAACACCTCTGCCGCCTTTACACGTTCACAATTAGCCAGGTCATTTGCCTGTTCCCTGTTACTGATATTCAGTACACCTACATTGTGTACATCCAACTGGGCAAAAGCCTTGATATACTCTTCGCCAACTTTTTCAGGAACCAGAGATGCAGTGGTAATGATCTCGAAACGGGATGCCGTATCTTTTACTGATTCTGTAGTAATACGTTTTAATATGCCTCTCTCAAAAAAATTCATATTCTGAGGAAGCCCGAATTGGGTCTCAGTAAAGCTGCCGGTATTTATTGCACCGCCAATAATAATCAATTTCCCTTTTGGAGCCATTTTATTTATTTTCTTATCCTAAAATTTCAAATATATATTCTAAACTTTAATTATTACCATATTTTCATCAGTAAATCACAATTATTAGCAAAAATGAAATTTTAGCGAATATCATTTATCTCTGTTGAAAAGGCATAAATATTTTTTTCGTTATAAATTGACATTGTTTGATTAGATTTAACCTCAATTTATGCTGAGCATTTTGAGGATTAACCAGGAGCAGGAACGACACTCGTGTTGGCTCTATTACCTAAAACTAGAATAAACAAAACATGAAATCAGCAGCATTACATTTCTATTTTTTCATGTACAACCTGCTGCAAGCTTCATAACCTATAAGTCAAATAAACAAAATATGAAAATACTCGGCATCCAAGTGCTAAGAGGACCAAATATCTGGTCGATCAACAGAAAGAAACTAATTCAGATGAGGCTTGACCTGGAGGACATGGAACAACGTCCTACAAGCTCAATTGAAGGATTTGGCGATCGCCTTGAAAAGATGCTGCCAAGTTTATACTCGCACAGGTGCTCTAAAGGTGAACCCGGCGGTTTCTTTTCACGGGTGAAAGAAGGCACCTGGATGGGACATGTCATAGAACATATTGCCCTGGAAATCCAGACGCTTGCAGGAATGGATACTGGTTTTGGAAGAACGCGTACAACTAAAACTGACGGCATCTACAATGTTGTATTCAGTTACCTTGAAGAAAAATCGGGTATATATGCAGCCGAAGCCAGCGTCAGGATAGCGGAAGCGCTGATTGACAATCTGGAATATAATCTGGAGGCTGATATCCAGCGTTTGAGAGAACTGAGACATTCGGAAATGCTTGGCCCAAGCACTGGCTCAATCGTAGATGAAGCCATAGCAAGAGATATACCCTGGATCAGGCTCAACAAGAGCTCGCTTATCCAGCTGGGATACGGCAAAAACCAGGTTAGGTTCAGGGCTACCATGACAGAGAGAACAAACAGTATCGCTGTAGACATCGCCGGCAATAAGGATGAAACCAAGCGCATGCTGAAAGATTCTGCTATTCCGGTTGCTAAAGGTGTGACTATTTCGGAAATAGAAGACCTGGAGGACGCTATCAAAACGGTAGGTTTCCCGCTTGTCTTTAAGCCTCTTGACGGTAACCATGGTAAGGGTGCTACAATTAACGTTAAAACAGAGGAAGCCGCAAAAGCTGCTTTTGAATATGCCAAACAGTATTCAAGAAGAATAATTATTGAAAGTTTTATTACCGGTTATGATTTCAGGATCCTGGTAATTGACAATAAAATGGTAGCCGCAGCATTGCGCGTGCCGGCGCACATCACCGGAAACGGGGTAAATACCATACAGGAATTAATTGACAAAGAAAACGAAGACCCCAGGCGTGGATACGGGCATGAAAATGTACTCACTGAGATTATCGTAGACCGTGATACACTGGATTTGCTGAGTAAAAAGAACTATACACTCGAAACAGTAGCACCAAACGGAGAACTGGTTTACCTTAAATCTACAGCTAACCTCAGCACGGGTGGTACTTCAATCGATGTAACTGATCTTGTTCACCCACAGAATATTTTCATCAGTGAGCGTATTTCGAGGATCATCGGGCTGGATATCTGCGGAATCGATGTCATGGCGCAAAACCTCACCCAGCCGCTTACAGAAAATGGCGGTGTAGTTCTTGAAGTCAATGCCGCTCCGGGGTTCCGGATGCACCTTGCCCCAAGTGAAGGATTGCCCAGAAACGTTGCTGCTCCGGTGATTGACATGTTATATCCTCCGGGAAAATCTGCCAGGATACCCATCATCGCAATCACGGGAACAAATGGAAAAACCACTACAACGAGACTTGTTGCCCATATTGTGAAAAGCAACGGTACCCGCGTTGGTTATACAACCTCTGACGGTATATATGTTCAGAATACATTGCTGATGAAGGGTGATACTACCGGTCCTGTCAGCACTGAGTTTATCTTAAGAGATCCCACAGTTGAGTTTGCAGTACTGGAAACCGCACGTGGCGGAATCCTGAGGGCAGGTCTTGGATTCAACCGTTGTGATATCGGTATCATTACCAATATCCAGGAAGATCACCTTGGCATATCAGATATTCATAATCTATCTGATCTGGCCAGGGTAAAAGGCGTAGTGATTGGTGCTGTTAAGAGAGACGGATGGGCAGTACTGAATGCAGACAACAAGTATTGTGTGAAGATTGCCCATAATGCAGACTGTAAGGTTGCCTACTTTAGTATGGATGAGAACAATCCTGTGATTGCAGACCATTGCAAAAAAGGCGGTACGGCAGCAATTTATGAGAATGGATATATCACAATCAAAAAGGGTGACTGGAAGATCCGTGTAGAGAAAGTAACACATATCCCGCTCACATTTGGCGGAAGTGTAGATTTTATGATCCAGAATGTACTTGCAGCAACGTTGGCTACCTTCCTTTATGGCTATAAAATCGAGGATATCCGTATGTCGCTTGAAACATTTATTCCCTCAGCAGCACAAACGCCGGGTAGAATGAATGTTTTCAAATTTAAAGAATTCAAGATCCTGGTAGATTTTGCCCATAATCCTGATGGATTTAACGGGATTAAAAACTACTTGAAAACTGTAGAAGCGACTGAACATATAGGTGTGATATCGGGTACTGGCGACAGAAGAGACGAAGATATTAGGGAAACTGCACGTATCGCGGCACAGATGTTCGACAAAATCATTATCTGTCAGGAGAAATATCTGCGTGGCAGACAGCAGCAGGAACTTATTGATTTGCTGATTTCCGGGATACATGAAGTAAATCCTAAAATGGAAATCATCATCAATAATGATGGTGCGGATGCCCTGCAATTCCTGGTAGCAACTGCCAAATCAGGTTCATTCATTACCATCCTGAGCAATACCATTGATAATGCCATTGACAGGGTAACGGAGTATCTCGATAAGGAATTCGGGATATATAATTCAAAATAAAAACAAAAAAAACCGCAGCGGAACATCCACTGCGGTTTTTTTATATATGAAAGAAGACTACGCCTGTGAATCTCTCAATGCTTTAATCTCATCATGTGAAACTCTCAGATCAGCTTTTTGCTCTGTGATCAGGGCTCTTGTATCTGCTGACAATCCTTCTTCTTCCAAAGCCATTTTGTATGCTTTTTGAGCGGCATCTTCACCACCTTCACAGTTGTTCAATACTGTCTTACGGTCATGGCCTGTGAATATTGCTTTAACATCCATCCATGCACGGTAAATTTTACCTGAATTGGTTGTTCCTGTTTCCAGTTCTGTACCGCTGCCCTGCACTGCAGTAGCTAAAGCCAGTTTATGTTTATGACTCTGACCAACCATTTTCACGAATAATGCTTTCAGATCACTGTCTTCAGGAGAAAGCTCTTCAATTGCTTTTTCATAACCAGCAATTCTATCGTTATTAATTTGGATCAGGTCGTTTAATGTTTCGGGGTTTACTGCAATATTTTCCATTTTTATAAGGTTTTGATGTACGGAAAGAACACCCGTTTTATAAAAATGTTTTTATAAATTTTGCATTAAGTCAATTTATCCTTTAATTCTTCTATTAGTTCTTTGGCTCTTTCTTCGATTGTAAGGAACACAGGATCAAATAAATGATCATCGTAGTAAGGGTCTGTAACGTCCAGGTTTTCTGTGAGGAACAAGCTTACTTTCTTACGCTGCTCATCATTTGCCGCCAGCTTTAATACATCCCTAAGATTGTTTCTGTCCATCACCAGGATCTGGTCATACTCCTCCAGCATCCGGGAAATGAAATGCTGAGCGCGCTGCTTTGAAATATCGTAGCCATAACTCTTTGCAACCGCAATACTTCTACTGTCTGCAGGCTGCCCTACATGCCAGTTTCCTGTCCCTGCAGAAGCAATCTCCCAGTCCAGCCCATTATCAGCAGCCAGTTGCCGCACAATACCCTCCGCAAGCGGAGAACGGCATATATTGCCCAGGCATACCATCAGGATTTTCATCTTAGCCATAGATATCATTCAGGATTTGTGCCAGGCGAACTCCCCCTTTCAGCAATTGTTCATTCAGCAGTTCAACAAATACAAAATTATAGCGATAACTTAACTTATCATCTGCTTTAGTCTCTGCATATATTTTATTGCATGCCAGATACGACTCATATACTGTTTCTTTAAGGGAATCATGACGCCATTTATTCAACTGTTCTTTAGTTGGGTGATTAATCGCTGCAGCATATTCCGTGTAACTCAGCTGCTGATAATCGATCAGCTGTTCATCCCAGACACGGTGAAGGTTAGAACGCTGGCCAAACCAGCTGAGGTTTACTTTATTGCCGCCAAGATCATCTTTTCTGGCTGTATGCATCGGCTGGTGCACATCACCCAGAAAATGGATCAGCAGACGCATAGCCATCTGCTTTTCTGCTGCAGTTTTCTGTTTGTTTTTGAGGATAGCGATCATTTCAGGGATCTTGTTATAAACATTTACCTGTTTATCCGTGTCCAGAAAGTTAAATACGCCTTCCTGGTCAAGTCCGCCGGGAAGATTTACATAGTGCCAGCTGCTAAGATAGTTATAAGTACTGTCAGATTTGATAAAATCAGGCCAGTTACTTGCCATTGCCGGACTTTCAGTACCCAGAACCTGAGCTACTCCCTTACGGGCTTTTGCCGTTAAATAGAAATCGGCAATCTGCCCTACGATCCTGTGTCCTGTCATTCCCCAGGCACCAGCAGTTAATGGCAGATAAGCAATAATTGCAATCGCTATACAGGCCTTTTTTATTTGATGAACTAAAATCATGTTTGTTTTTTATAATTCCTGAGGTACACAGGTTATTTTTTGTTTAAGCACCAGGTTAACATCACGCTGGTCGCTGAGCCCCTGCAGAAACAGGTGATTTGCATCTGAAGATTTAACGATAAAGCCTTTTCTATAGACGCCTACTGTATAACATCCTGATACTTTTTGCTTGTAGTTATCTTTGGTGTACGTCCCTTCGAGGAACAAACTATCCTTCCTGACCTGGTAAACTCCTTTTGCATATTCCTTCCAGACCCCGTTATTGTAACATGGATCTTCGTAATAATTGACCCTGGAATGTGTGGTAAGATCTACATAAAAGGAATCACAGGTGAATTTGATATGGTACTTTGTATAATTGAGCAGCTTTTCTGAATTGGCAACACTGTCCTGGTTCCATACACCCTGTAAAAATAGTTCTCCATTACCCTGCACGTTTGGGCGTCTCTCACAACTGAGAAACGCCGTCAAACAAAGTAGAGCAATTAGATAATGGTATTTATTCATGCTATTTTAAGCTACCTACCATATCTTCAGGTTTCACCCATTCGGTAAACTGTTCGCTGGTAAGCAGTCCCAGTTCAACAGCGGCTTCACGAAGTGTTTTATTTTCTTTATGTGCTTTCTTAGCAATTTTCGCTGCATTTTCATAACCGATATGCGGATTTAAAGCAGTAACCAGCATCAGCGAATTTTCAAGGTGTTTTTTGATCTCCGGCAAGTTAGGCAGGATACCAACAGCACAGTTGTCATTGAATGATACACATGCATCGCCCAGTAATCTTCCTGATTGTAATACATTGGCAGCAATTACCGGTTTAAAAACATTCAGTTCGAAATGGCCGTTGCTTCCACCAATACCTACAGTTACGTCGTTACCCATTACCTGTGCACAAACCATAGTCAGTGCCTCTGGCTGTGTAGGATTAACTTTACCTGGCATGATCGATGATCCCGGCTCATTGTCAGGGATAATAATCTCTCCAATTCCGGAACGCGGGCCGGAACTTAACATTCTCACGTCATTTGCTATTTTCATTAAAGCTACCGCTGTACGTTTGTATGCAGCAGAAAGCTCCACCATTGCATCATGTGCCGCCAGCGCTTCAAATTTATTCGGAGCAGTTACAAAAGGTAATCCTGTAAGTTCAGCAATTTTGGCTGCCACCAATACATCATATCCTTTTGGAGTGTTAAGCCCAGTTCCTACTGCTGTACCACCTAAGGCCAGTTCGGTAATCATTTCTAAGGCATTTTTCACTGCCCTGATACTGTTGGTGATCTGCTGCGCATAACCTCCAAATTCCTGGCCCAGTGTCAATGGGGTAGCATCCATGAAGTGGGTCCTGCCCGTTTTCACGATATCGCTGAATTCAGCAGCTTTGGCCTGTAAGGTCTGCTGCAGTTTCTCCAGTCCCGGAAGGGTAATCTCCACAGCCTGTTTGTATGCCGCTATGTGCATCGCTGTAGGATAAGTATCATTTGAGGATTGTGACTTATTTACATCATCATTCGGATGAAGGATTTTCTTTTCATCGGCCAGATCGCCGCCGTTCAATACATGCGCGCGGTAAGCGATTACCTCATTTGCATTCATATTGCTCTGCGTGCCCGATCCTGTTTGCCAGATCACTAATGGGAACTGCTCATCCAGCTGACCGGCGATCACCTCATCACAAGCAGAAGCAATCCATGCCGCTTTCTCACTTGTCAATACACCTAATTCCTGATTAGCCAGTGCTGCTGCTTTTTTCAGGTAGCCAAAAGCATGGATAATTTCCTTGGGCATCGAAGCCTCCGGACCAATTTTAAAATTATTACGTGAACGTTCAGTTTGTGCTCCCCAGTATTTATCGGCAGGCACCTGCACTTCGCCCATGGTGTCGTGTTCGGTTCTAAAATTCATTTGTTCTATAATTTTGAACCAAAAATAAGGTTTATATGCATATGTGAATGTAACGTATATCATAATGTTTAAAACTCTTTTGCGTTTAAAGGGTAATTATTGTTTATTTTTCCGGCTTCAAAAAATACCTATCCATACAATGACCTACCGTACCATTCTACCTGTGGCTGTTCTGGCCACTTTTCTATTTAATGCTTGTTCACACGCTGAAAAAAAGACCGAAGATCCTAAAGTCCGTACCGTCAATGATGACAAGAAAGATAGTCTCCTTCTTGTTTATAATCCGGCCAAAGGCGACAGATGGATCGCTGATTTTGTTCAGAACCTACATAAAAAATACGGCTTCAATGGAAACATGCTTGTTGCAAAAGACGGCAAGATCCTGTATGAAAAAGCCATCGGCTGGGCTGATTACCTGCACCGGGACAGTCTGAAGATCAGTTCCGAATTTGAACTGGCCTCTATTACTAAGACTTTTACAGGCGTAGCCATCATGCAGCTGGTTGAGCAGGGCAAGATTAAACTGGATGACAACGTTAAAAAGTTCTACCCTAATTTCCCTTACGAAGGGATCACTGTAAAGCTGTTGTTATCTCACCGCAGCGGGATGATGAACTACGTGTATTTTACTGACGGCATCTGGAAAGATAAGCGAAAACCAATGAGTAATACGGATGTGATGGACCTTATCGCGCAGTACAAGCCTGGACGTTATGCTGCACCTGACACCAGGTTCCATTATAATAACTCCAACTTCATGGTGCTGGGCGCAATCATTGAGAAGGTAACAGGCAAGAAATATGCAGATTATATGATGGCCAATGTGTTTAAACCGGCAGGCATGAAACATACCCATGTGTACTCAACTACGGTTTATCCAAAGATCCCTGTTGATGTGGTTGGGCATGACCGTACCTGGAGATATTCTGTAGTACAAAATTTCCTTGACGGCCCGGTGGGTGATAAAGGGGTTTACAGTACGGTTCATGACCTGGTATTGTATGACAACGCATTGAAACAAGGCAGACTGCTGAAAAAAGCCAGTCTTGACTCCGCTTACACAGGTCACAATAAACCAGTAAACGGCCACTTTAACTATGGTTACGGATGGAGAATGTTTGATGGGGACAAAGGACGTAAAGTAGTATACCACACTGGCTGGTGGCATGGTTTCCGCCACATTTATGTGCGTGATCTTGATAAAAA
>NZ_JBEVDX010000095.1:0-6251 GCF_040513095.1 Pedobacter sp.
GGCAATGCCAGGGCGAGTTATAACTTAAACCAGTATGCAAGCTATGCAAACCGCTGGACAGAAACTAACCCAAGCAATACACTGTACAGGGCGGGTGGCCAGGGACCGTTAGGATATTACTCCACACGCACACTGGAGGATGGTTCATTCCTGAAACTGAAAACCGTTTCAATGAGCTACACTATCCCAACTCAGTTTACACAAAAACTTCACATGAAAAGCCTGAGCGTAACCGCTGCAGCACAGAACCTGTACACCTTTACCAAATACACAGGTATGGACCCGGAAGTATCAACCAAGAACTCTGCATTAACGCCAGGCTTTGACTATTCGGCTTATCCTTATGCACGCACTTTGGTTTTTGGTCTTAACGCATCGTTTTAAAATACTGATTATGAAAAAAATTATATACGTTTTAGGCAGCATGGTTATCCTTTTAACCTTTAACTCCTGCAAGAAATTTCTTGATACCACGCCCGTGGATTCGCTTTCCCCAGTCAATTATTATGCTACCGAAAGCCAGCTGAATACCGCACTGACCGGTGTTTATGATGAACTCGCACAGACCGGCCTTTATGGCGATTATATGATTGCGCGTCTGGCCCTGGATGGTGATGAGGGCTTTTACAGAATCTCAACCGCTAAAACCGGAGTAGCTGTAATGGCAGCAGATCCAACAGATATTTACATTACAGCAAACTGGAAAGTACTTTATGAAGCAATTAACCGTGCCAATGTACTGCTTGCTAACATAGATAAACCTGTAATGGACGAAACCCGCAGGGGTGTTATTAAAGGAGAAGCATTGTTCCTGAGGGCCTATTATTACTTCATCCTGGTCAGCAATTACGGTAAAGTACCACTCATTTTGAAGTCGGCAAGTTCTGCCTCCGCAAGTGATGTTAATGTTGCACAATCCTCTGTTAAAGAAGTATACGATCAGGTTTACGCCGATATGGTAACCGCTGAAGGTCTGGTAAATACAGCGCAAACGGTAGGTTTTGGCGGAAGGGTAAATAAATCAGCAGTACAGGGTATTCTTGCGAGGGTAAGTTTATACATGGCAGGTGCACCATTGAATGATGCTGCAAAGTACAATGATGCCAGGACCTGGGCTAAAAAAGTGATCGATCAGGGATATCATGCCCTGAACCCTTCATTTCAGCAGGTATTTATCAATTATGCACAAGACAAGTATGACGTAAAGGAAAGTATTTGGGAGGTAGAGTTTTTCAACGATGCTTCAGCACTGGAGATTGGCCGTGCAGGCAGTAATAACGGTATTTTACAAACAGCAGATGCCAATTCGCCTTATTCTTATGGTTATACCCAGACTACAGGCCGGTTATATTCTTCTTTCGCTACTGGTGATTTACGCCGTGACTGGGCTATCGCAACTTACAGGTTCTCCGGCTCGCCCGCTGTAAAAACAAACTGGACAGCAGCGCAAATTTATGAGCGTAATGGCGCTAAATACCGCAGGGAGTATGAAACCGCAACACCTGTCAATAAAAATGGTGGTGGCCAGAACTTTGGACTGCTGCGTTACTCTGATGTTCTGTTAATGTACGCAGAAGCTGATAATGCACTGAATGGCCCAACAGCCGCTGCAATCGATGCAGTAAATCAGGTAAGAAGAAGAGGTTATGGCAAAACGTTAAACGGAGAAACAGTGAGTACAATAGCCGTTACCACTGCGGGTACAGGCTACACCGCAGCACCAACGGTGACTATCACTGGTGGTGGTGCAACTACGGCTGCTACGGCGACAGCTACTGTATCCGGCGGAAGGGTAACAGCAGTTACCATTACTGGAGGCGGTCAGTTTTATACCTCTGCACCTACTGTGGCCTTTAGCGGTGGTGGAGGTACTGGTGCGGCTGCTATTGCAACAATCACTAAAACTGCCGATGCAAATCTTACAGCTGCTCAGACAGCAAGTGCAGCTACTTTCCTTAAGGCTATACAGGATGAACGCTCACGTGAATTGTGCTTTGAATCATTAAGAAAGCGTGATCTGGTAAGATGGGGGATATTCAATACTACAATGACGGCTGTAGCTGCTGAGTTTGCAGCTAATGCTTCTACCGCAACAAAATTTGGTGCACTGGCGTTTACTAATGCGCAGGCGCGCGATGTATTATGGCCGATTCCTACATCAGAAATCTCATTAAATAAAGCATTAACACAAAACACAGGTTGGTAATATATTGTTCATGAAAGATTTAGAACAGGATATAATAGCAGGGATACCATTTTACAATGGTTCCCTGCATAATAATTTAGTGGTCAGCGAAACCTTTTTAGACGGTTTGCCAAAGGAAAACCTGGAGGCCTCCACATGGGGTAATCTTCAGATCATGCCAGAGGTTTCTTTTGTGATCTGTTATACGGCAGACTCCATTTGTCTGAAGTATTATATCTCAGAACCCTATTTTAAGGCAGATTATAAAAATACCTACGATCCGGTAAGTGAAGACAGCTGTGTTGAACTTTTTATCGCCTTTGGTGAAGATCCCAATTATTATAACCTCGAATTTAATGCATTGGGTACGTGTCTGGCGGCTTATGGTCCAGGCAGGCATGACAGGCAACGGATCCCTGAAAACCTCATCAAAACCATCACACATGCGTTGGCGTGGAGAGTATATCTTCCGGAAGAGAATAATTATCAATGGACGTTTACCATCGATATTCCACTGGCTGTCTTTTGTCATAGTGACCTTAAAAGCCTTGAAGGTAAACCTGCCCGCGCAAATGTTTATAAATGCGGGGATAAACTTTTTGAGCCGCATTATCTAATCTGGAATGCTATTCAAACGGATGAACCAGATTTTCATCAGCCTCAATTTTTTAAAAAAGTATCTTTTGAAGATTTAGCACCTTAATTGCGTACAGGATAACACAACAATAAAGATGGAGTTATGAAAAAAAGAACACTATTGCTAATAATGCTTATGGCCAGTGCTTATATCAGAGCAGTGGCAATTCAGGCTCCCAGGCTAAATTTGCAGATCCCAGCTCCGGATAAATCAGAACGGTTTAAGGTGCGGGGCTTTCATCTGGATCTCCGTATCCAGGCTATGCCTATGCCGGCACTAAGAAATTTTGTATTGCAACTGAGTAAAAATGGCATAAACACGCTGGTGATGGAGTGGGAGGGAACGTATCCTTTCAAAGATGAACCACTGATTCCAAACCGCTATGCTTACACCCGCGAAGAGGTGACTTCTTTTATCGGGTATTGTAACTCCTTACATATCGATGTGATCCCGCTTCAGCAAAGCTTTGGTCATGTGGAATATATCCTGAGAAATCCAAAGTACAAAGAGCTGAGGGAAGATCAGAAAGACTACTCCCAGGTAAATCCGCTGAAAGAAGCTGAAACGAAGAAACTTTTTACCACGCTATACCAAGATCTCATCTCTACTCATCACTCTCCATATATTCACATTGGTGGCGATGAGACCTATCTCCTGGGCCATTCTGAAGAATCCAAAAAAAAGGTCAAAGCTGTCGGGATGGGCAGGCTGTATGGTGATTATATAAAAATGCTTTGTGAAACTGTTGTGAGCCTTGGTAAGAGACCTGTGCTTTGGGCAGATATCGCTTTGAAATATCCGGAAGCGCTTAAGGGACTGCCAAAGGAAACCATCTTTATCGACTGGAACTATGGCTGGGATATGAATAAATTTGGCGACCACCAGCAGCTAATGCAAAGTGGATTTGAAATATGGGGATCACCGGCTATCCGCAGTCATCCTGATAATTTTTTTCTTACCCAATGGGCCAAACATTTCCGAAACATCCAGGAATTCGTTCCCTTCGGAGAGAAAATGGGATATAAGGGGATGATCATGACCTCATGGTCAACCTCAGGGTTATATTCATCTGTATTGGAAAGCACAACTGATGTGGTAGACTTGTATGCAATAAGACGCGTTTATCCGATCAGTGGATTTAAGATGCTGGTTTCTGCTTTCGAAGAAAGCCTCAAATCCAGCAAACCACTTGACGTTGCCGAATTTGTTACCAGCTACAGTAAAACACAATATGGTCTAGATCCCCACAGTTCAGCACTGTTCTGGAAGGCAATTACTGCAACGCCATTCGAAGTTACACAAGGGAAGCCTGTTGGCACAGATTTAAGTATCAGCCAGCTATTGGACAGCACTAAGATGGCGTTGAAAGAGCTTGACAGGTTGCGACCTTTAAAAAATGCAGAAGAATTTGAGCATTACCGGTTGATGACTGCTATAAGAGTGCAGTACTTAACTTATCAGTTAATCGAATCAAGGGCAAATGCTCCTGAAATGACGGAAGCCGGACTGGTTCAATTACTGAAAGAACTTGAAGCATTGCATCCGGAAGAGTTAGATAAAAGATTTACCAAGTTGAATACGGGTTCTTTATATCCTGCAGAGATTGTGCAGGAAAATGAGTTGCGGAATGCTAAGATCAATGTATTGCGTGCCAGGCTGCAGCGATTGAAGTAGTTTGCTACCCCAAAAATCTAAATGCAGGCAGATAATACACTTCTTTTCCCTGATATGACCGGATAGAATTGACTATGATAACTAAAACATTAACCGGATAAAAAATTGGTATCATAATAAATACCAGCGCCGGTCCCCCCAGTCCATTAATATTTGGAAGAGGGAGATGGAAATGCATTATTCTGGACAATATGAAAGCGGTATAGAAAAGGAAAGTAAATATTGACCAGGTAATCTGAAAATTTACCAAACGTTTTCCTACCTGGGCAATATTCTTGATTTTATCCTCTTTAAGCACCCAGATTGATAGCGGAATGATAATTCCCAATAAGGGGAATGCGATGAAACATAAGGCTGAAATATTAAGAAATGCCAGGAATCCGTTATCTTCCTTTTCGGCCCAGTCGATCAGTTCATCAGGACCAACGTTCAACGCATTCGCAATGCGTTTCAATGTATCGGCCCTGGCTTCAATTTCTCCCCCTTCAATTCTTTGTACTGTCCTCAGATTAATCTGAGCAATTTCTGCCAGTTGTTCCTGACTAAATCCTTTACGGCTTCGCAGTTCCTTAATCCTTTGTCCCATTTCAGTGTTTTTCATAAGCGTCTGTTAGATGCTGTAAACGTAGATTAATAGGCTAGTTTTTTATTGCGACATATTTGCGGCATTATTACGGCAAAGCAGTTGAAGTCTACTTTTTCTTCTTTGTGGTGATTGCATTGAAGCCACTTTCCAGGATAGCCTTAGCGAGTTCATTGCTGTAATTCTTTACATGCAGACAGATATATGGATAATTCTGATAATGCGGAGTGATGAAGCAGCTGTCTGGATATTGCTCCAGAAACCCGTTACGACTTTCAAAATCTGTGCGGATTACAATCCATTCTCCATTTTCATTCAGGCGGCAGAGCAGGTGCTTTTTGATTTTAACCGAAGGTGTATCATAGTGTGAAAGACTGTCAGCAGCGTTGGGAAATTGAAGGGCAATCCTTCTGATGGGTTCAAAGTCTTTGGGATTGAAATTGTTCATTGTATTACGCAGAATATTTGCTGAAGTTAATTTAGCATATTATCCTAACATTTAAGCAAGATTATGTTAGTACTGTGACTTTTTTAGGTAATAATAAAGCTGTCGCGATGACGCGACTGCCTTTGAACCATGTTTTCAATTCATTTCATCCAAATAGTGTGTTTCTAAGATTAGTCTGTCAAGTAAAATCAGTCGAAACTCTTAAAACACAATATTTACTACTGTACATTTGTCAAGTAATATCATTATAAGACAGTTTGTATAGAACGTTCTAACCTTCAGTTAATGCTATGATTTATCCAAATGAAAATGCCTACTGATACCAGTTTCTTATTCCGCGATTTCATGAACAGGAAAAAATGAACTTTTTGACTTTTCGACATACGGATTATGTTCATGTAAGCCTATAAATGACAAGAAAGAAGAGTTTGCAGCATTTGTAAAAGTACTCGCAGATAGGTACAAACCATTATACATTTACCGTTTTGGTGAGTTGACTGAATCAAGTAGCAGATCTGGCTGTTTTATTGACCATGCTGCTATTGAAAATCACCACTATTATTTACTGATGGTCGTAGAAAACGAAACCAGAATAGAGCATCCGGTACAGGATTATGCCAATACTCACTTCCATCATGGCAGTATTACTATCCTGGTACATGGGAAAGAAACAGTTACTTCGGCGATCAAGGCAAATGACAGGCTTATTATTACGGTGGCCAAC
>NZ_JBEVDX010000096.1:0-8100 GCF_040513095.1 Pedobacter sp.
GGAATTAACATAAAATAATCATAACAATGAATCAGTACGAAACTGTTATCGTTCTAACCCCGTTGTTGTCAGAAGAAGTTGCGAAAGAAGCATTAGCGAAATTCAGCAAAATCATCACTGACAGCGGAGCCGAAATTGTTCAAGAGGACAATTGGGGTTTGAGAAAATTAGCGTATCCGATTGAAAAAAAAGCAAGCGGATTTTTCCACCTTACAGAGTACAAATCTTCAGGTGAATTAATTAACAAATTGGAATTAGAACTAAAACGCGATGAGCGTGTTCTTCGTTTCCTTACCATTAGATTAGACCGTCACGCGGTTGCTTATAATGAGAAGAAACGCAGTGGTGCTTTTAACAAAAAACCTAAGAAAGAGGAGGCTGCAGCATAATGGCTAAGGATCAAATACAATATGTTACCGCTCCAAAAGTGGACGATAACAGAAAAAAATATTGCCGTTTCAAAAAAAATGGTATTAAATATATTGATTACAAAGACGCAAACTTTTTGTTAAAATTCATCAATGACCAGGGTAAAATTTTACCACGCCGTTTAACCGGTACTTCATTGAAATTTCAACGTAAAGTGGCTCAGGCTGTAAAACGCTCCCGCCACATTGGTTTGTTACCTTTCGTTGCTGACCAATTAAAATAGGATCTGAGACATGGAAATTATATTAAAACAGGACATCAAATCTCTTGGAGAGAAAGATGATATTGTGAACGTAAAGCCAGGTTACGGTCGTAACTACTTAATCCCACAAGGATTTGGTGCTTTAGCTACTACATCTGCTAAAAAAGTATTAGCAGAAAACTTAAAGCAAGCAGCGTTTAAACAAGATAAAATTAAGAAAGATGCTGAAGGTATCGCAGCACGTTTAACTGATGTTAAACTGAGCATTGGTGCTAAAGCTGGTGAGACAGGCAAAATCTTTGGTGCAGTAAACACTATCATGATTGCTGATGCATTGAAACAACAAGGTTTTGATGTTGACCGTCGCCGTATCACTTTCGAAACTGAACCTAAATTTGTTGGTGAATATGTAGCCAACTTAAACTTACACAAAGAAGTGAAAGTTAAAGTTCCTTTCGAAGTTGTAGCTGAGTAATCTTATCTTAAACGATATAAAAAAAGCGTTCCATTCGGAACGCTTTTTTTATGCTTTAGCTTTCAGGAAGATTATACTCTTCTTCTTTTGGACCTGTTTTCATCAATGATCTTTCTGATCTCTTTGATATCACTCTTGGAGAAACCATGGACCTCTACTTTGGTACCGGTAGTAAACAGGCGCAGTGTTGCAAATCCAATCATCGGAGAGTCTACTTCAATCGAAGTAATGTCCTCATAATTCAGGTATTTGGAATCACCGCTGAACAGTCCCGGAACTTTAATCTCGATGCTGTTTTCTTCTAAATGGATTTCTGCCGGAAAAACCTTGTTTCCTTCTGAAAGTCTTGATGCTGTAAACTTCATTTTTCTAATCTGATATAACCTGAAACAAATCTAGTTATTAAGCAGAATGTTTTTGCTGTTCTATCGCATTTAATAATTTCTCATAAGGTGCATTGAATTTTTCAATTCCCTCATCTTCCAGTTGCTGAGTAAGCTGATCCAGATCGATCTCCGCATGGCGTAATTGTGCTAGAACCGATGATGCACCTTCAAGGTCAATTTCCAGTCTGCTCTCAGGATCACCATGGTCACGGTAAGCTTCCAATGTTTCCATAGGGATCGTATCTACGGTATCCGGGCCAATCAGTGCCTCCACGTATTTGGTGTCTTTAAATGCAGGGTTTTTGCTGCTGGTACTTGCCCAAAGCAAACGCTGCGGTCTTGCGCCTTTGGCACCCAGTTTTTCCCATCTCTCGCCGGTGAACAATTCCTTGTAGATTTCATAGGCCTTCTTTGCTGAAGCAATCGCCACTTCACCTTTCAGTTCTCCCAGATGTTTTTCATCCAGGATAGGGTCAATCAGCACATCGATACGGCTTAAGAAGAAACTCGCTACGGAAGAAATCTCATTGATACTCTGTCCACTTGCTGCGCGTTCTTCCAAACCTTCTATATAAGCTTCTGCTACTTTTCTGTAGCGTTCAAGTCCAAATAACAAAGTTACATTGATGTTCAGTCCTTCAGAGATGGTCTTTTTGATCGCCGCCAGTCCCGGTTGCGTACCAGGGATTTTGATCATTACATTCTTGCGGTCTACTGCTTTCCACAATTCCAGCGCCTGTTTGATAGTACCTTCGGTATCCAGTGCCAGCAGGGGTGAAACCTCCAGGCTTACATATCCGTCTGCGCCTTTCACTTCTTCATTGTAAACCGGCAGTAAAATATCAGCTGCCTGCTGGATATCCTTTACGGCAAGACGGTAAAAGATATCGTCATTACTCAGGTTTTCTTTTGAAAATTCGGCGATGTCTGCATCATAATCGGAACTGCTGCTGATCGCTTTCTCAAAGATCGCAGGATTTGACGTTAGTCCCCTTACACCATCTTCATCAATCAGTTGTTTCAGTTTGCCGGATTTAATAATATCACGGTCAATAAAGTCGAGCCAGATACTCTGACCAAAATCGTGTATTTTCTTTACTTTATTCGTTTCCATATGAACTCATTTCTGGATGTAACACCTCAGCATCCCGAATGTTTATATTGCTTTAAATATATGCACTGGCATGACAAATGTCGGCTTTTTACTACCTTTGGCCGATGGCAAAAAAGCGTACCGCTAAAAGTAAAACAGGCAAGTTTAATATCCAGAAAATAAAGTTAATGATAGGCAAGGTGCTCCTGTACTTTATCCTTGCAACGGTGCTCTGGGTGCTGGCCTACAGGTTTATCAATCCCCCCTTCACTTTGCTGATGGTCATGAAAAACATTGAACGGAAATCTGATGGCAAATCTTTTAAAACAGATAAGCACTGGGTAGATCTGAAAGACATGTCAGACAACATGAAGCGCGCTGCCATTGCAGGGGAAGACCAGAAATTTATCCACCACATCGGTTTTGATATGGCCGGTATCAGGGCTGCATACAATGCCAATCAGGCAGATTCTACCAAGATGAAAGGAGGGAGCACAATCTCGCAGCAAACAGCCAAGAATGTTTTCCTCTGGCCCGGAAGGTCATGGATCCGCAAGGGCTTCGAAGCTTATTTTACAATACTGATCGAGATCTTCTGGAGTAAACAGCGCATCCTGGAGATATACCTCAATGTCATAGAGATGGGTGACGGTATTTATGGAGCCGAAGCGGCCTCCCAAACTTACTACGGCGTATCCTGCAGGAATCTGAAACGTTCACAGGCAGCCATGATAGCCGCCTGTTTTCCCAATCCGATACGATGGACACCGGAACATCCCACCAGATTTATCCGGCGCAGGCATTACCTGATCATGAGAAGTATCCGGAGAATGGGGCCGCTGAAATTTTAGTGGCGCTGATGTGATGATTAAAGCAGGTCTGCAAAAACCTTATTATGCCAGCTGTATTTAAACGGAACCTCCCATTTGGTCTCAAAATCAGCCAGTGTCTGAACCATATTGTTGAAAACTATAGTTTCTGGTGTGACCTTTTTGATGCTGATGAGGGTCTCGAAATCCTCTTTATTTACGACCACAACCTTGTCGCCAACTTTATAGGCCATGTTAAAACGATTAAACAGGTCAATACTGTATTCCTGTTCAAAACCTTTGATAATTCTTACAGAAGCATCGATAGAGCAGCCTGAGGCACCTGCAGTAGCCTCATCGACGATAAAAACGATGAAATAATTATACAGGATCTCTGCTTTTGCCTGTAACTGATGGCCATGGGCTTTCCATTGCGAAGTGAAATCATTCAACTGTCCGCGAATGGCTGTCATTTCGGTTTCGGTGAACTCACGGTCACCCTGATAAATCCAAACTTTAGATTGTGGAGAAAAACTCATACTACAAATTTAACATTTTATTTAAATTCATATCCTGAAATACCCAGCCTGATGAAAAAGTTTACATTCTCCTTGAAAATATGCGCACAATTTGTGTTTTGCCTTATTTTGCTTTCTTTTTCGGCCTCCGGACCCACGGAAGAAGAGGCTGGCTATATGCAGCAGAAATTAACCGAACATTATAATGCTGAATCCGGGCCAAAAAATATCAAAAAATTTGAATTGCATGTGACGGATAAGGGATTTTGCCGTTATAAAAGATTTTTTAACAATGGAAAGGTAGAATATTTTTCCTGCAACCTGATGAAATTCAAGGAACTGGATTACCTGGGAAACACACAATCAGGTACTTTATTTGTAAGGACCAAAGGAGATGATGTGATTGTGCAGACTTACAATGACAGCAGGGGAGGGGATATAGACAGTATGGCTACTTTCATAGCCATACCACTTAAAAATCTTGAAGCTGAAGACTTGATTGACCTGTCGGATAAGTTCCGGCAGATGAGCCTGAAGCTGCACCAATAGTAAATACCGGTGTTTCCATATGACGGGTAGCAACTACGATCACCGTACCGTCGGCATGCTGGTTAAACAGGTGCTCCACCAGTTCCGGATCGTTATTGTCTTTTGACAGATGTGCAAGCAGTAAATGACTGAGTTTCGAAGGCCGGAAATTGGTGAACAATTCCAGAGCCTGCGTATTGCTCAGGTGTCCCTGTCCGCCACTGATCCTTCTTTTCAGGTAATAGGGATATTTGCCGTTTTGTAAAAGTTCTTCGTCGTAATTGGCCTCCAGAAAAGCGGCGTCACATTGTTTAAAGTGCAGGCTCAGCTGATCGCAGACAACCCCCAGATCAGTAAATACCCCAACTTTAATGTCACCACAGGAAACCATAAAGCTATGTGGCTCTGCAGCATCATGGACTTTTGGGAAACAGGCGATTTTCAATGAGCCGATCTCAACGGTTTGATGACTGGAAAATGTACGGGTAAGCTCTTCCGGCAGATTCAGCCGGCAGTTGTTCAGCGTGCCTTGTGTGATGTAAACAGGAATGCCGAATTTCCTGGACAGTACTGTCAGACCGCGGATATGATCACCGTGTTCATGGGAAATAAAAATGGCTTTCACTTTTTTCATCGACAAACCCAGTCTCAGCATTCTTTTTTCGGTCTCCTTGCAGGAAATACCTGCGTCTACCAAAATAGCTTCTTTGGAGTTACCTACATAATAGCAATTGCCATTACTGCCGGAATTCAGTGAAGTAATATATAGCGGGTTACAATCCATTTGCTCTTGCTGTAATTTCTGCAATATCTAAAACCTGTACGTTTTCTGTCTGGTCTTTCATTTTTACACCGTCACTCAGCATCGTCATGCAGAAGGGGCAACCTGCTGCAATGATATTCGGGCTGGTTTCCAGGGCTTCCTCAATTCTTTCGATGTTAATGTCCTTGTTACCTCTTTCCGGTTCCTTAAACATCTGTGCACCGCCGGCACCACAGCAAAGACCGTTAGACTTACAGCGTTTCATCTCTACCAGCTGGGCATCCAGCACTTCCAAAGCCGCCCTTGGAGCTTCGTATATGCCGTTACCGCGACCTAAATAACAGGGGTCATGGTAAGTGATCTTTTTGCCTTTAAAACTTTCTCCGCCTTCAGCTTTCAGTTTACCCTCATTGATCAGGTCCTGGATGAGCTGGGTATGGTGGATCACTTCGTATGTTCCTCCCAGTCCCGGGTATTCGTTCTTTATCGTGTTAAAGCAGTGCGGGCATCCGGTAACAATCTTTTTGATGTTGTAACCATTCAGGACCTCTATGTTGGTCATGGCCTGCATCTGGAACAGGAATTCATTTCCTGCGCGTTTTGCAGGATCGCCGGTGCAGCTTTCTTCTGTACCAAGCACTGCATATTTGATGCCCACATGGTGAAGGATCTTGCAGATATCGCGTGTGGTTTTTTGTGCACGTTCGTCATAACTACCGGCACAACCTACCCAGAATAAGATCTCAGGTTCTTCGCTCCTGGCAATCATTTCTGCCATAGTAGGTACTTCAATATTTAGTTTCTCGCTCATTATGCAGCTTGATTTCTTAATTAGCTTTCTTTGGCCCAGTTCAACCTGTCAGCCGGTGAATACTTCCATGGCGCACCATTGTTTTCAATATTGCCCAGCATGCTGCTGATACTTGAGGGTGCCTGTGATTCTTCCATAACGGCATACCTTCTCAGGTCTGTAATAATAGCAAGTGGATCAATGTTGATCGGGCAGGCTTCTACGCAGGCATTACAGCTCGTACAGGCCCATAACTCTTCCCGGGTGATATAATCATCGATCAGTGATTTGCCGTCTTCAAAAGCAGCGGTGCCTTTATCCAGTGCTTTCCCGACTTCCTCCATACGATCACGTGTATCCATCATGATTTTGCGGGGAGAAAGCAGTTTTCCTGTAATATTTGCCGGGCATACCGAAGTACAGCGTCCGCATTCGGTACAAGTATAGGCATTCATCAGGTTTACCCATGTCAGATCATTTACATCTTTTGCACCAAATCTTCCGGGGTCCCCTTCAGGCGGTGTAAACGAAGGATCAAGCATCGCCTTTACTTCATTGGTTACGCTCTGCATGTTTGTAAACTCGCCTTTTGGCTCCAGATTGGAAAAATAGGTATTCGGAAAGGCAAACACGATATGGAAGTGTTTGGAGTAGGGCAGATAATTGAGGAAGGCCAGAATGCCGATAATGTGGAACCACCAGCAGCCTCTTTCAATGGCAATCAGCCCAGCTTCATTAGCAGGTAAAAGATTTTGCAGTAAATGGCTCACAGGAAAAGACCCTGCACTGATGTAGTGATGCGAACCCAGAGCCTGTAGTTTTGCATCTGCAGCATTCATAAAAAGGAAAGCTGTCATCAGCAGGATTTCTGTGATCAGGATATAGCTGGCATCAGATTTTGGCCAGCCGACGAGTTCCCGCGCCATAAATCTTTTTAATTTTAAAATATTTCTTCTGATCAGGAAGATTACACAGGAAATCCACACACCCAGGGCAAGCAGTTCAAAGCCTCCGATCAGAAAATTGTAGACGCTGCCGAGGCCGCCGAAGATGCGGTGTGTACCAAATATGCCGTCGATCATGATTTCCAGTACCTCAATATTGATGATTACGAAGCCAATATAAACGATAAAATGCAGCGCAGCAGGGATCGGACGGACTACCATTTTGGTTTGCCCGAAAGCAACTTTCAGCATGGTTATCAGTCTTTTACCCGGTTGATCGGAACGGTCTGCCGGCCGTCCAAGCCTGATATTGCGGATCACCTTTTTCAGGTTAAAGCTGAAAAATGCGATTGACGCTATCGTGAGGGCTATAAATAGAATTTGTGAAATCATTATCTGGATATCTTTTACAGTAACGCTAAGTTAAAATAAATAGCATAAACAAATTACTATGCTTGCATAATTATTCAAAATTTAGAGTCGTTTCAAATAAATAATCAGCCTTTTTAAAATTATTTTAAAAAAAGTTTTGGAATACAAAAAAAGAAACTACATTTGCACTCCCAACCGAGGGGAACATGATCGAAATCATGTTAAATAAAAGATGGTGCGGTAGCTCAGTCGGTAGAGCAAAGGATTGAAAATCCTTGTGTCGCCGGTTCGATCCCGGCCCACACCACCTCTACTGAAAGCCTGTTTTCATATCGAAAACAGGCTTTTTTGGTTTCTGGAGTGTCTTTTTTCTGTCACTTTTAATCGAATAGGTTTTTAAATATTGTAAAGTCTTACAGGGTTTTTTGTTGAACTGATCGTATTTGTTTGAAAATTGTTTGAAAGTTTTTTTGGGCAATTTCATATGAAAATTACGATCGCTAACTTTATAATATGGCGACTATTTCGGAAGTAATCAGACACTCCCAAAAGAAGAAATCTGACGGTACATGGAATGTACAGATCAGAGTAACAGTCAATAGGAAATCTTCCTACATCGTTACGCCCCATTGGGTGGGAGCTAAGCAAATCAGAAAACAGGGTAAAACGTACGTCTTAAAAGATCCTTTTATTATTAACCTTATCTCTCCCGAACTTGCCAGGTACAGGGAAATGATCAGAGCTTTAGGATCGCGGATCAGTATTTATAATGAAAAAACTTTAGCCGTGTA
>NZ_JBEVDX010000097.1:0-11018 GCF_040513095.1 Pedobacter sp.
CCTTTGTAAGAACTATCTGTTCCACTCTGGCTTCTACCTGTTGTGCTTCGGTTTCCCGGTTTGGACTTGTCATCCCGACTGTTCCTGTTGTTATTTTTTATCATGATACGCTGTTAACCACATACTTAATGCGGGGTGCAAATTTAATAAAAATAGCGGAAACCACCTCCTATATTTTCCATCCAATTGTTAAATTTAAAATCGTGCCCTACAGGCATTTAAACCGGCCTTTTGACCCTAAATTATGTAATGTCTTGATAATTAGCTTTATATATCGTATGTTTGCAGGCGTTTTATAATTGTTAACCAAAAAAAGGAGGAAAATGATAAAGAAACACATAATAACATGTTCAGTAATTTTAGGGTTACTGGTTATGGCAAAAGTGTTTGCTTACTACATGCCCCAAGCAGCAAAAAGTCAAAAAAAAGAAGTCAATACCACTGTTAAAAACACTATAATACCCACAATACCCACACTAAAAAAAGAGCCGGCAACTCTGATGGCTCAGTTAAATTTCGCAGAAGAGACCTTGCCTGTTGGAGACAGGAAAGTAGAGCGAAAAATGAAGAAAGTTCTCGCTGCTCACAATTTCAGCAGTCTTCAAACCAATCGTTTACATCATCTGGCAGCAGAGTGGTTCCCGATTATCGAACCTATACTCGCAGCTTATGGTATACCTGACGATTTTAAATACGTTCCCCTGGTTGAATCGGGTATTCAGGGCGGAATGTCACCAAGAGGAGCAAACGGATTCTGGCAGTTTATGCCTGGTACAGCCAGGAGTTACGGACTGAAAGTAAATTCATCTGTTGATGAACGCAAAAATCTGCGCAAATCTACCATCGCTGCCTGCAAATACATCAAAGAACTTTATGGGATCTTCGATAGCTGGACTTTAGTGGCCGCAGCCTACAATGTAGGTGATAACCACATGAGAAAACAGATCAACAGGCAAAGCCAGGATAACTATTTCAAAATGAAGCTTAACCGTGAAACAGGCGGTTATGTGTATAAACTCATTTCGATGAAGCAGATCCTGAAGAAGTCTTCACGTTTTGACAACCGGGCGCCTAAGCGTATCCTGGCATTGAATACAGGAAGAGAATAAAAATATTGACATGCAATTGGGGAAGCCGGCACATGATGCCGGCTTTTTGCGTTTAATCTCTGAGTTTTTCGGGTTTGCTTATCCAGATGGTTTTATAACTCTCTTTATAGTCAGCAGACAGGAAAGACTGTTCAATAAGTTTAAAAACATTAAAGTTTCTACAGTGGATTTCTTGAGTACGCGTTTACAAACGATTGAAGGTGTTCTTAAAACGCTGGCCAATAATTCAAAATCATTACGTTTGAGCTATTGTTCCAGCAAGCCTCACTTTTTTAATGATAAAATTTTTAGCATTTTTGTGGCTGCAAATTTGCTGTCTTAATTTCAAAAATTTCAACAGCGTTTATAAATATATATGAGCAAAAATACCATTGACCTGGGCGAGCAAAAAGATGTAGAAGTGTATGGTGCCAGGGTCCACAACCTTAAAAATATAGATATATCTTTTCCGCGGAACCAGCTGGTGGTGATCACTGGACTAAGCGGAAGCGGCAAGTCTTCACTGGCTTTTGATACCATATATGCCGAAGGACAACGCCGGTACATGGAAACGTTCAGCGCCTATTCACGCCAGTTTATGGGCGGTATGGAGCGGCCTGACGTGGATAAAGTATCAGGACTAAGCCCGGTAATCGCAATTGAGCAAAAAACCACAAGTAAAAACCCAAGGTCTACTGTAGGAACAATCACGGAAATCTATGATTTCATGCGTTTGTTGTATGCCCGTACAGCTGATGCTTTCTCTTACAATACCGGGGAGAAAATGGAGCGCATGAGCGAAGACCAGATCCTGAACAACATTTACACAAAATATGACGGACTGGCAGTAAACATCCTGGCGCCGGTGGTAAAAGGACGTAAAGGACATTACCGCGAGTTATTTGAACAAATCCGCAAGCAAGGGTACGTGAAAGTAAGAATTGATGGAGAAATCCAGGATATGACTGCCAAAATGCAGGTAGACAGGTATAAAATCCATGATATCGAAATTGTGGTAGACCGCCTGATGATCGACAGAAAAGACCACAAACGCCTGATAGATTCTGTACAAACTGCGATGCGTTTGGGTAAAGGAATCATCAAGATCAGTGATAAGGAAAACAATGTTTCCCATTTCAGCCGCTTCCTGATGTGCCCAACTACTGGTATCTCCTATGATGAACCACAGCCAAACAGTTTTTCTTTCAACTCACCTTACGGTGCATGCGAACGCTGCGACGGCCTGGGCTACATATTTGTAGTGGACAGGGAATCGGTAATGCCTAATCCCAAACTAAGCATCATCAACGGCGGACTTGCCCCATTGGGTGAGTACAGGGATATATGGTTGTTCCAGGTGATCAAAGCGCTGGCAAAAAAATACAATTTTTCACTCTCTACGCCAATTGAGAAGCTGACAGAAGAAAATATAGACATAATCCTGAACGGTACGCCGGAGCTGCTTTCTGTAGCAGTGGAATACAATAAATGGAACGTGCAGAATTACCAGATCTCATTTGACGGGATCATCAAACTCCTCGAAGAGCAGAATGAGAAGAAAGGCGAGGGAGCCGTGGATGATATGGAGAACTTCCGCAAGCTGAAAACTTGTCCGGTTTGTGAGGGTGCGCGACTAAAAAAGGAAAGCCTGCACTTTAAGGTAGACGGAAAGAATATCTTTGAACTGGCAGAAATGGATATCAACAGCCTTAAAGGCTGGTTCGTGGATGTGGAAACCAGGTTAAGCGAGCGTCAGAACACTATAGCCAAAGAGATCCTGAAAGAGATCCGCATTCGTCTGGGTTTCCTATCGGATGTAGGACTGAATTATCTATCGCTGGATCGTACAGCCAGAACTCTATCGGGTGGAGAAGCACAGCGTATCCGTTTGGCTACGCAGATAGGCTCCCAGCTGATGAACGTAATGTATATCCTGGATGAACCCAGTATCGGGCTGCACCAGAGGGACAATGAACGACTGATAGGCGCATTGAAGAACCTGCGTGATCTGGGAAATACAGTCCTGGTAGTTGAGCACGATAAGGATATGATCCTTGAGGCCGACTGGGTGATTGACGTAGGGCCGGCAGCAGGTTTGCATGGCGGACAGATCGTTGCACAGGGAACTCCTGCACAGATCCTGAAATCCAAAACACTTACCGCAGCTTACCTTAACGGGGAGAAAGAAATTACTGTACCCAGGAAAAGAAGAAAAGGAAACGGACACAAGTTACAGATTCTGAAAGCCAGCGGCCATAACCTGAAGAATGTTTCAGTAGATTTTCCATTAGGGAAGTTTATTGCAGTGACAGGTGTTTCGGGTAGCGGTAAATCAAGTCTGATCACGGAGACATTGTACCCGATCTTAAACCACCACTTTTTCAGGGCTAAAAAACATCCGCTGCCATATGAGAAGATTAACGGACTGAAGGAAATAGATAAAGTAATCGAAATTGACCAGGCACCAATAGGAAGAACGCCAAGATCGAATCCATCAACTTATACCGGTGTTTTCTCTGACATCAGGAATTTATACGTACAGTTGCCCGAAGCAAAAATCAGGGGTTATAAACCCGGACGTTTTTCGTTTAACGTGAAAGGCGGAAGATGTGAAACCTGTCAGGGTGCTGGTATGAAGGTGATCGAAATGAATTTCCTTCCGGATGTACACGTGCCTTGTGAAGAATGTGGCGGCAGAAGATATAACAGGGAAACCCTGGAAGTGCGCTACCGTGGTAAATCAATCAGCGATGTGCTGGATATGAGCATTGAGGACGCTTGCGCTTTCTTCGAAAATATGCCGGTAATTTACCGGAAGATAAAAACGCTGAAAGATGTGGGACTTGGATATATCACTTTGGGACAGTCTTCTACAACTTTATCAGGCGGAGAAGCCCAGAGGGTAAAACTGGCGACGGAATTGTCCAAAAAAGATACCGGCAGGACATTTTATATTTTAGATGAACCTACCACCGGACTTCACTTTGAAGATATCAATGTATTGCTGGGAGTACTCAATGAACTGGTGGATAAAGGAAATACTGTACTTGTTATTGAACATAACCTGGATGTGGTAAAGGTGGCCGACTGGGTAATTGACCTGGGTGAAGAAGGTGGTGCCGGCGGCGGAAGGATTATCTTTGAGGGTACACCGGAAGGCCTGACCCAAAATCCAATCAGTCTTACAGGAAAGTTCCTGAAGAAAGAAATGAACATAAAGAACTAGCCTGATTTTAATGACGGGCATAATTTCTGCATATTTAACATAAGGCTATGAAACTTATGCAGGCTTCATAACCGTTAAAAATACTGCCTATGAAAAACTTGTTAACCGCAAAACAGATGCGTGAAGCAGACGCATATACAGTCAAGCACAGGGAAATAACATCCCTTGACCTGATGGAATCTGCTTCAAGGGCATTTGTTAACGCTTTTGCAGAAGAAGTGCCGGACCATGAAACTTCAATTGGTGTTTTATGTGGTAAAGGTAACAACGGAGGCGATGGGCTGGCGGTTGCAAGGTTACTGAAAGATATAGGGTACAGCAATGTATTTGTGTACCTGGTCAATTTCTCTGCTAAAGAGAGCGAAGATTACACCGCAAACCTGAAAAGGCTGGAAGACCTGTGGTTTCCAATGCTGAAGGTAGAAAGAGCTGAAGATTTGCCTGATCTGAAAGAAAAGGTGATCATTGATGCTGTTCTAGGGTCCGGGCTCAACGCTGAACTTGAGGGACCATACAAACAGCTTGTACTGGCGGTGAATAAAATGAATAAACAAGTCATAGCCATTGATGTACCTACAGGTTTTCCCGCTGAAGGAAATCTTAAAAAAGAAGGTGTTTACCTGAAAGCTGATCTCGTGATCTGTTTTGAACGGCCAAAGATTAACTTTTTCTTTCCTGAATCTGCAGGGGCAATGAAACACTTCAGGGTAGTTTCGATTGGTCTTGATGAAGAATTTATACAGAACTGCCAATCCTCTTATCATCTGCTTGAAGCATCTGATCTACGAGAGCTGGTTAAACCAAGGGAATCATTTTCACATAAAGGAACGTACGGGCATGCATTGATTATTGCTGGACAACGGCAAACCATGGGAGCGGCGCTGCTCGCTGCCAGGGCATGTTTGCATGCAGGGGCGGGACTGACAACAGTGTCTATACCTGAAAGTGGCTTAACCGCATTAAATACGGCTCTCCCTGAAGTAATGTATCTTGACAGAACAGACCTGAGTCCTAAAAACGTTCAAAAACTGAATACCATAGCTATTGGCCCCGGACTGGGAACAGGAACTGAAAGCACTGAACTTTTAAAAAACATCCTGCTCCTGAACCGCCCGCTTATTATTGATGCTGATGCGCTGAACATTCTGGGCAATTTGCCCGAGCTAATGGATCAGCTCCCCGCCGGTACAATATTAACGCCGCACATGAAGGAGTTTGATCATCTGTTTGGAACTCAGAAATCCTGGTGGGACCGACTGGAGACCGCAAGAAGGAAAGCAGTAGAATTGAATTGCGTAATCATCCTGAAAAATCAGTATACATTTATTATCGAGCAATCGGGGAATGTTGTTATTAACTCTACAGGTAATCCGGCGATGGCACAGGGCGGGATGGGTGATGTACTTACAGGATTAGCGGCTTCATTTTTGGCTCAGGGGTATACTGCGAAACAGGCGGCATTCATTGCCTGTTATCTGCATGGAAAATCAGGAGATGAGCTGGCAGAGGCGCAGGTAAGCGTATCGGCCTCTGCAGTAGCAGACCATGTATCTCAGGCGCTAAAAGGATTAATTAAATAGACACGGCGCCAAAAACAACCATCTTTTCCATAGTTGGACTTGCACTTCCGCCACGTTTTTCAAGTGTAACGGCAAAAGCCTGTGCGTTACCTACTTCTTTCATGGTAAGCAGCAACTTCTTAGGCTGGGTTTGTGCATCAAATACACCAAGGTCAACTGGTTTGCCATTGACGATTGCCCATAGCTGGTACTGATTTGCAGTATCATTTTCAGGAAGCGCCATTTTGGTATTGTCTACCATTACATGCTGTCCTTTTTTATGCCAGTAAACCATCATGTTGGCCTGCGGGGATATCTTTGTACCGGCAAGTTTTACCGAAGCCCAGGTAGGATCAGAAGCAATTGCTGCTATTTCCTGCAGGTCTTTGTTTTCATCTTTGATATAACTTACAGTAGCAGCAAACTTTTCTCTGTCAATACTCAGAGAAGCGATCTGCTCATTGGCCAGATTAAGCTTGTCATGTGCCGAATACAATGCGACACTGCTGATAACCAGTAATGCAATACAAGCTACAAGGGCAAATTTTAATGTCCTGATTGTTGAGGCAGATTTGTCCTCATATAAAGGTACTACTTTAGCTGTGTTTACAGGAGCTGCGGCAGGTGCCGAAGGATGAGCTGCAGGAGTAGTAATTTTTTCGAATATTTGTTTTTCTAAACCTATAGTAGGTTCTATTGCATGACTAACAGCATATTGCTCCATAGCAATTTCTATGGCGGTGATTTCCTGTTTGATATCAGGGAACCTGCTTGCCATAGCTTCAACCTCCCGTTGTTCCTGGGCGTTTAACTGCCCGAGTACGTAAAGTTCAAGTATGCCTGTTTCGATGTATGCCTTTGATTCTTCCACTTAATTAAAATGCTTTCTTAATTCCATAATAGCCATCCTGATCCTGGTTTTCACCGTACCTAATGGTAAATTCAGTTCTTCTGCGGCCTCAACATGGGTATAACCTTTAAAGTATACCATGTTTAATACATCATTGAATTCAGGTTTCAGTGCAGTAACCATATCCCTTATACCAAGTGTATCAGCATTAAAAGTGATCTTTTTTTGCGAGTCAATAAAATCTACGTTATTTTCTATGTCTTGGTTTTTATGAGAATTTCTGAAGTCTTTAGAGCGGAGTTTGTCTATAGCTATATTGCGTGCAACGTTGATCATCCACGTAAATAAGCGTCCCTTACTGCTGTCATAGCTATCAGCAGAGTTCCATATTTTAATAAAAGTTTCTTGTAAAAGGTCCTCGGCAATCTCTGATTGCTGTACGATTCTTGAGATCACACCTAACAGGGCACCCGAATACATATCGTAGAGTGCCTGTATAGCAATAGTCTCTTTAGCCCGGAGCGCACGCACCAGTTCTTCTTCTGTGAGGGTTATTTTTTTAGTCGCTGCCAATGTTGCTAATATACAGAAAGTCTAACAAGTTTAAACATAATTTGTTTAAACAATGACCTCTTTTTAAAATTCAAAAAGATGTTTCTCAGCATGATACGATGACCGTACCAAAGGGCCGCTCTCCACATATCTCAGTCCTTTTGCCAACCCAATTTCTTTGTATTTAGCAAACTGGTCAGGATGGATCCAGTCCAGCACAGGGTGGTGATTACGTGTAGGCTGCAGGTACTGCCCTAAGGTGAGGATGTGTACACCATTTGCCACCAGGTCGTCCATTGCTTCAAGCACATCATCTTCAGTTTCTCCCAATCCCAGCATAATACCAGTCTTGGTTCTCAGTCCAAAGTCGGAAATTCTTTTCAAACATTCAAGACTTCTGTCATATTTTGCCTGTACGCGAACTTGTTTGGTTAACCTGCGTACGGTTTCGATATTGTGCGACATTACTTCAGGACGCTCTTCCAAAACACGATAAAGGTTATCCCAGATGCCCCTGAAATCAGGAATAAGGGTTTCCAGTGTAGTTTCAGGACTTTCTCGTCTGATGGCCTGCAGGGTTTCTGCCCAGATGATAGAGCCACCGTCTTTCAGATCATCACGGTCTACCGATGTAATAACACAGTGTTTAACCTGCATTAGTTTTACCGAATTGGCAATACGGTTAGGCTCATCCGTATCCACAGCTTTTGGCCTGCCAGTAGCCACTGCGCAAAACGAGCAGGAGCGTGTGCAGATATTACCAAGGATCATAAATGTTGCCGTACCCGAACCCCAGCATTCGCCCATATTAGGACAATTGCCGCTTTCACAAATCGTATGTAACTTGTGGGTATCTACAAGGCTGCGCACCTGCGCATATTCTTTACCTACCGGAAGCTTAACTCTAAGCCAATCTGGTTTGCGTTGTACTGTGTTTGCTGGAACAACCGGAAGTGCGATCATACAACAAAGTTAAGCAATAGGTTTGAATTGTTATAAAGATGAAATGTCATTTAATTATTGATGACACCGGCAATTTCATCTGCAGATATATCACCGTGAGAGGCATCGAGTACACAGCTGCCGTCTTTAATGAGTAGGATCTGAGGCGATTCGTGGTGTACCTGAAAGGTTTCCGCAATTTGTGCGGATATGGCACGGTGGCTGATCAGATCAAGAAAATACAGGTTCGTGTCTTCGGGGATAACTTCCCAGTCGAGCTCGAAACGTTTTTTCACCATCATGCTTATAGAACAACGCGTGCTGTGTTTAAAGATTAAACTAAAGCCCGTTGTTGATTTGATATCGCTGATCTGGTTCAGATCAGTAATGTTTTTCCACTCCATCATTTACTTAATTTTTTAAGAGCTACTTTCTCCGGCTGCCCTTTGGGTACGATTGGTACGCAGGACAGATCCGTGATCCGCATGACTCTAAAACTGTGATTGCAAAAAATACGCCAAGCAATACGATCGCCACTTTTTTCATAAGTATATATTTTTATTCCTGAGGTGAAGCTATCCTATAGTACGACGTTTTCATCCTGCCGGATTATATTATTATCAGTTAAAGATTACAAATTGTATTGCTTTTTGAGAGCGATATCTTAATGTTGTTTCCGTTTACTGGATTTTCTTTGCTAATCTACGTTATTTAACAAAAAAAACAAACCTGTTATCAGACAGTTGCCAGTAAATGAGCCATTTTTATTGCAGTTATTGCTGCTTCATCACCTTTGTTACCATGTTTGCCTCCGGATCTGTCCAGCGCCTGCTGTAAATCGTTGGTGGTCAGCACGCCAAAGATCACTGGTTTGCTGTATTTGATCCCTACCTGGGTTACGCCATTTGCAACAGCATCACAGATAAAATCGAAATGTCTGGTATCACCCTGGATCACACAGCCCAGACAGATTACGGCATCAAGATCAGGATGTTTGTTCAGCAGGATCTCAGCTGCACCGGTTAATTCAAAACTTCCCGGAACTGGTACAGAAAGAATGTTTTCTTCCTTAACCCCGTTTTTAATAAGGGTATCAAATGCTCCTTTGTATAAACTTCCTGTAACGTCTGCATTCCATTCGGCCACAGCAATTGCAATTTTATATGCACTGCCATCAGGAACGGTGGTATGTGAAAAATCAGATAGGTTCTTTAAATTTGTTGCCATAGCGCAAATGTAAGTATTAGCCATAAAAAAAGGCCCGCATTAAATGCAGGCCTTTGTCAAAATATTTTATTTTACTTTCCCTGAGCCGCAGTTACACGGGCGATGTATTCATCGATCATGGTTGCTTCCTGACTTGCCGGGAATTCAGATTTTATTTTTGTATATGCTTTTTCAGCATTATCATAATCTTTTTGTGCCTCATATACCAGACCCAGTTTTTTAAGGAACATAGGAGAAGTAAACTTGTTGCTCGATTTGTCGGCTGCTTTTTTGTAATATGTAATAGCCTGGCTGTAATCTTTTAGTTCGCTGTAAGCATCGCCCAGCAAACCTAATGCAAGTGGATCTGCTACAGGACTTCCTGTTTCCGAGTATTTGCCTAAAACGTCTGCAGCTTTTTTGTATTCTCCCTTACGTAAATAGATACCGCCAAGGTACAGGTTAGCTAAGTTAGCCGATTTGGTATTGTTATATTCTTCTGCAATTTTTTCAAATCCCGGGTAACCCGAATCTCCGTTGATCGCTTTATTAGCCAGTGAGTCTACCCCAACATACTGTTCCGCTTTGTACATTTTTTTGTTAGCTTCTTCGGCCCTGTCTTTTAAGTATACATTCTGATACCAAAAGTATATGATCACCAATAAGATTACCGCAGCGGCAATGAATAAAAGGCTTTTAGAGTTTTCTTCTAAAAATGAACCCTTTCTAACATTATGATTTACTTCTTTTTCTGTTGTGGACATTTTATTTAAAAAAATTAAGGATTGCAAAAATACATTTTTCGGTTAAAGTATCAACCTCTTTTTTTAGTATTTCAATAAACTTTTTTGCACAGGCCCGGTTTCAAACCTCCTGAATCTGATAGGGATAGCTTCGCGGGGGAAACAAATATGAAGATCCGGTTATTTTAACAAATCTAAACGGTAACTTTGACTGATATTACTATGTGGTTAAAAAACATTACTCTGCTCAATTTCAAAAATTATTCTGATGCTGATTTACGCTTTTCTAAAACCGTAAATGCTTTTGTTGGGAATAATGGTGCCGGGAAAACCAATCTGCTGGATGCCATTCATTACTTGTGTTTGTGCAAGAGCTATTTCAATCCTATTGATAGTCAGCAGATAAAAACGGCAGAAGATCTCTTTCTGATACAAGGGGATTTCGACCGCCAGGAAAAAAATGAGAAGATTACCTGCGGAGTAAAGAAAAACCAGAAAAAACAGTTTAAGCGGAATAAAAAGGAATACGACAAACTGGCCAGCCACATTGGCCTTTTTCCCCTGGTAATGATTTCTCCATATGACGTAACTATCATTATGGACGGGAGTGAGGAACGGCGGAGGTTTATGGATAATGTGATTTCACAAACTGATGCGCAATACCTCGATGAGCTCATCATTTACAACAGGCACCTGCTGAACAGGAACGCTCTGTTGAAACAAATAGCGGCGACACGGCGGTATGATCCCACTTTGCTGGAGATATTTAATGAGCAACTTGTACACTCGGGCAATAAGATATTTGAAAAGCGTAAACAGTTTATGCTGGATTATATCCAGTTATTCAATAAA
>NZ_JBEVDX010000098.1:0-13043 GCF_040513095.1 Pedobacter sp.
GCTACATTGAATTCTTTTTCGAATTCCATGATAAGTTCTACAGTATCCAAAGAATCCGCACCTAGGTCATTAGTGAAAGAAGCTTCTGGGGTAACCTCGCTCTCATCCACACCTAATTTTTCAACGATAATAGCCTTAACTCTTGAAGCAATATCAGACATAATGTTATAATTTAATGGGTTAAATAATTCAGTGCAAAGAAAAATAAATTCTGACACATTTCAAATGTTTTTATTTCTCTGTCAATTTTAATGTTTTTATTCCAAACTGAAAAACAAAATTAGTTTTATAATTTCGTATCCTAAAATCTTATTCGTCTACTTTGAACAAAACTTATTTAAAACTTTCACTGGATCTCGATTTTGTGCTGATCGCAATCACCGCATCTCTGAAGGATTATGTGTTCTGTCACCAGATCAATACCCGGCTCAATTTGAATTTTGAAAAGGCAGATGATCACGAAGTTTACTTCAATGTGGATGAACCACCGCTCGCTTTTTCCAAATATTATTTTTATGTGGAGCAGGGCGACAATGAATATTTTATCCTGAGCAACCGCAACAGTGAAGGTTTTTTGATCCCGGAGATGAGTAAAGTTGATTATTTTATGATCATTCACACTTACATTGATAAAGAAGATCTCAATTATATTTTAACGGGATTAAACAAACTGCCTGATATTCAGGTTGCTGCGCAGATAGATCCCTTAAAACTCAAATCAAAAGAGAATTTGATAATGTAAATTTTATATACAAGGTGTATTAAATACACTATATTTGAAGCTTACATTATTAGTTAAATAACATAAATAACCAGACTAACATTGGTTTTTTCATATAAAACCCCCATTTTGTTGGTCAGTAACAAATAAAAGTAATTTCAATGAAACCTTTTCATTCCAGAACAAAAATTGTAGCCACACTAGGTCCTGCATCGGCTAAACCAGAAGTTTTATACAGCATGTTTAATGCCGGATTAGACGTCTGCAGACTTAACTTTTCACATGGTTCACAAGCAGATCACCAGGAAGTCCTGGACACCATCCGTTCGATCAACGAAAAATACAATTACAACGTCGGCATTTTAGCAGATTTACAAGGTCCTAAAATCAGGATTGGAAAAGTGCAGGATGGTGGAATACAATTAGTTAATGGAGCACGTACAACTATTACCACTAAAGAATGTATTGGTAACGAGGAGCGTATTTATATCACTTATAACACCTTTCCCAAAGACGTAAAAGCAGGTGAAATTATCCTTTTGGATGACGGAAAACTGCAGATGAGAGTGGTCTCAACCAACCTGGAAGATGAGGTAGTTTGCGAGGTTGTTCACGGTGGTATCCTGACCTCAAGAAAAGGTGTAAACTTACCAAATACTAAGGTTTCTATTCCTTCACTAACTGAAGAAGACCGTTACAATCTTGACTTCGTACTTGAAAATAATGTAGACTGGATAGGTCTTTCATTTGTTCGTAACGCAGCTGATATTGTAGAATTAAAAGATATTATCAAAGCAAGAGGCAAACATGCAAGGGTAATTGCTAAAATTGAAAAACCTGAAGCTATAGCTAACATTGATGAAATCATTGCTGTTTCTGACGGTATCATGGTTGCCCGTGGAGATCTTGGTGTTGAAATGCCAATGGAAGAAGTTCCTTTGCTGCAGAAAATGATTGTTCAGAAATGTATCGCAGCTTCTAAACCGGTTATTATTGCTACACAAATGCTGGAAAGCATGATCACTACGCCAAGGCCAACACGTGCTGAGGTAAATGATGTTGCTAACTCGGTACTGGATGGCGCTGATGCGGTAATGTTAAGCGGAGAAACTTCTGTTGGAGAGTTTCCACTGATCGTTATCGAAACGATGCAGAAAATCATTCAGAACATTGAAACAAACAACTATCCGTTTAACGTTGATAAGCACCTGAAACCTAAATCTGAAACATTCTTAAGTGATGCAGTTTGTGATTCAGCTACTTTCTTAGCTAAACAAACAAGTGCAGTAGGTATTGTTTCTATGACTGTGAGTGGTTATACTGCTTTCGAAATCTCAAGCCACAGACCAAAAGCACTGACTTATATTTTCACAAATAACAAGCAGTTAATTAATACGCTGGCGTTGGTATGGGGCGTTCAGGCGTTCTATTATGATAAGTTTGAGAGTACTGATGAGACTATTTTAGATGTAAATGATCAGTTGGTGAAAATGAAACTGATTAAAAAAGGAGATATCCTGATCAATACAGCTGCCGTTCCAATGGAAAGCAAAGGCAGAACAAACATGGTAAAAGTTACCGTTATTGATTAATTTGTTTTAGAAATCAAAAAAAATACTACTTTTGCAACCCCGTAATGGAGAGGTGTCCGAGTGGTTGAAGGAGCACGCCTGGAAAGTGTGTATACCTCAAAAGGGTATCGAGGGTTCGAATCCCTCTCTCTCCGCGAGTTAGCAAAGTAAATACACTAAAGCGCTTTAAACTTAAGTTTAAGGCGCTTTTGCTTTTTGACGATTTTTATGAATGAGTACCAGGCTCATTTTTCAGGTTGGTACCCATTTCGTTAATTCTACTTTCAGTGTGTTATTCCGGTAACAATCCGGCATTATCTTTCAGCTCAACCCCGGACAGTTTCCTTCTGAAAGCTTCCTGGATCAGGTAAAAGATCTTATTCGCTGCCAGGTCAAAAGTTAATCCCTGAGGTCTGATATTGGAGACGCAGTTACGTGATTCATCAGTAAGCCCGGGTCTGGGCTGGTAAGTTAAATAGGCACCAATGCTGTCGGCCGAACTCAGGCCTGGTCGCTCTCCGATGAGCATCAGGGCTAGCGTAGCCCCAAGTGCAGCGGCAATATGGTCAGATAAAGCAACCCGAGCCTGTGAGGCCAGGCATATGGGTGCCAGTTTGTACTTCATTCCTTTTAGCAGGGGCAGCAAGTCATCAAGCAAAGGAATTATATTGGAATTGATTGCCGTCGCCGAGAGTCCGTCAGCTACTATCAGGCAGATATCGAATGTAGCAGCATGTTCTTTCAGCAATTGAACATCCTGATCGGCAGGGATTCTTCCCAGATCAGGTCGCTGCAGGTATTGGTTCCGGTTCTCTGCCTTGCTGTGGATTTCCAGAACGGGTATTTCAAAATTGGCCAGGCCATTGAGCAACGCCGTACGGTCTAACTCAGAATAGACGGCATCCCTTGCGTGAGCATGCGCAAGTTTAAACTCCAGCGATGCACTTAGCGGAATGCTGTCACCTACTCTGCCAAGAGCAATGCGGGCAGCTGTAAATTCTTTGAGCGACTCCCATGAATCAGTAATTTTTACCGGAGTGTTTTCCACTATGAGACGAGTTAGAATAAATGGTCAATTAGTTTCCCTGTTAGCTGTGTATGTGTGATCTTTCCCTGATCATTGCTTATGCCCTGCCTGATGAGCCATTCTTCAAACTCAGGGGCAGGCTTTAAGCCAAGGACTTTTCTCAGATAGAGCGCGTCATGAAATGAAGTGGACTGATAATTTAACATGATATCATCCGATCCGGGAATGCCCATTACAAAATTGCAGCCTGCCACCCCCAACAAAGTCAGGAGATTATCCATATCATCCTGGTCTGCCTCTGCATGATTGGTATAACAAACGTCAACGCCCATCGGCAGGCCAAGCAGCTTGCCGCAGAAATGATCTTCCAGAGCTGCCCGAATGATCTGTTTGCCATCATATAGATATTCCGGGCCTATAAAACCTACTACTGTATTCACCAGCAGGGGATGATATTTGCGTGCTATTGCGTACGCCCTGGCTTCGCAGGTTTGCTGATCTACGCCATGGTGTGCGTTCGCAGACAGCGCGCTGCCCTGTCCTGTTTCAAAATACATTACATTCTGACCAATTGTTCCCCGCTTTAGCGATAGGGTAGCATCATAGGCTTCATCAAGTAATGCCAGGTTTACCCCAAAACTTGAGTTTGCCTGCTGGGTACCGGCAATTGACTGAAAACAAAGATCTACCGGAGCACCGTTATTGATCAGTTCTATGGTCGTAGTAATGTGGCTGAGCACGCAGGACTGTGCAGGGATATCAAACTGTAGCCTGATCCTGTCTATCAGTTTCAGTAAGTTTGTAACCCCGGCAGGGCTGTCAGTAGCAGGGTTGATACCAATCACGGCATCACCGCTACCGTAGAGCAGTCCGTCTATTATACTTGCCGCAATACCTTTAGGATCATCAGTTGGGTGATTTGGCTGTAAACGTGTAGAAAATCTGCCTTTCAGACCAATTGTATTTCGAAAGCGGGTAATCACTTCACATTTTTTCGCAACTGTGATCAGGTCCTGGTTCCTCATCAGTTTAGATACTGCAGCTACCATCTCAGGTGTGAGCCCCATTTTTAGACGTGTTATAACCGCTGTACTGGCCTGATCACTCAGCAGCCAATCGCTGAGTCCACCTACTGTTAAGTGGGCAACCAGCTCAAATTCCTTAAGATCATGATCGTCCATAATCAAACGTGTAACCTCATCCTCATCATAGGGGATAACTGCTTCCCTGAGAAAGTCCTTCAATGGTACATCCGCCAGGGTAATCTGTGCTGCAACACGTTCTTCATAGCTTGCAGCAGCAATGCCTGCAAGGATATCTCCGCTTCTCAGGGGAGATGCCTTGGCGAGCAGGTCTTTCAGGTCCCTGAACCGGTAAACGCGCTGGTGTATGGTATGCTGATAAGCCATAATTATTCTGCTGATGCCATAATCACTGCCCTTTCGAGCAGGATATCGTTGTTAATTTTTTCCTTATGTTTTCCGCTGAGTACAAACAGTAGAACAGCAATCGACATTCCCGCTAAAAATACACCGGTAAGCATCATGTTGTAATAGATGATTGCAAATAGACAGACTACACATAAAAATAGTGCTATTGCCGGGAAAACAGGGTAAAATGGTGAACGGAAAGGCCGTATAAGCTGGGGTTCTTTGCTGCGCAACAGGAATAGGCTGATCATGCTCATCATATACATCACGATCGCACCGAGTACAGATAAGATGATAACCTGGCTGGTAGTTCCTGTGAACAGCGCTGCGAAGCTCACAACGCTGCTGGCTATAACTGACCAGTGCGGGGTTTTAAACCGCTGGTTGATCCTGGCTAAGCCCTGTGGCAGATAACCGCTTCTGGCCATAGCAAAGATCTGCCTTGATGAGGCGAGGATAGTTCCATGAAAGGAGGCGATCAACCCAAACAGCCCGATACTGGCAAAGATCTTTGTTAAGCTGTTGTTTTTCCCGAGGACGATGGATATCGCTTCGGGAAGCGGGTAATCTATAGTGCTCAGCTTACGCCAGTCGGTAATTCCTCCTGTAAGGATCATGACGCCAAGTGCCAGGAACATCAGGGTAGCCAGGCCTGAGATATATCCTTTCGGAATATTTTTTTCAGGTTCTTTTACTTCTTCTGCAACCATGGCCACGCCTTCGATGGCGAGATAGAACCATACTGCATAGGGCAGAGCGGCAAATATTCCCTTCCAGCCAAAAGGCATAGGGTTACTCAGGTAATTTACTGCCTTGAAATGGGGAGCGATAATGCCCATGAACAACAGGAGTTCTCCAACGGCAAGCGCCGTGATAAAGATGGAGAAGGCAGCGGATTCCTTGATTCCTGAGATATTGATGAGAATAAAAATGACGTTAAAAACGAGGGCCGACTGTAATACGGGGATTGAAGGGTAAAGGAAGTGAAGGTAGCTGCCAAGGGCAAATGCAATAGCGGGTGTAGCAAGTAAAAAATCAATGAGTGTTGCGTATCCCGCTATTAGTCCGCCAAATGGCCCCATTGCACGGTAGCTATAGGCAAAAGCACCTCCTGCATGTGGAATGGCGGTAGTCAGTTCGGTATAGCTGAAGATGAAGGTAATATACATTACCGTTACGATCAGTGTGGCGATTAAAAAGCCAATTGTGCCGGCTACTCCCCAGCCATAGTTCCATCCAAAATATTCTCCTGAGATGACCAGCCCGACAGCTATGCCCCATAAGTGGACGGGTTTTAAGGTTCTTTTTAAGGTTTCTGTAGTTGATTTCGTCATAAGGCAAGGGTTGGAGTATAGGTTATAGCGCATTGAAATATAATGAAAATTTGCCGGAGTAATATCCTCACAACCATACATATCCAATTTGTTGCTTCAAAAAATACGCCTACAAAAAAAGGGCTTGCCATTTTTGAATGACAAGCCCTTCTTTAAGAATATCTACCTGATCTTATTTCATCCAGTAGAACTTTGTTGCTTCATTTTCGACGCCCCCAAGGAAGGCTGCAACTGCTGTATTGTATGCATTCTGACTAGACGTAACTACACTTGTAGGGTAAGTTAAACGTTTAATGTAAGTTCCCAATGGAAGCACAGGGTTTTGAGGCGACATGATAAAATATTGTTTAGGATATCCTGTACGTCTAAATTCCGACCATCCTTCAGTTCCTTCAGGGAAAACGGCAATCCATTTCTGGGTAATGATTTTTTCCAGCTTAGTCTCGAAAGCAGCACCTTCATCCCATTTTACGACATTGGTGGTTAATGCCGGGCTTGCGTAGTCAGGACGTTTCGGATCAACATAAGCAAGTTGAGTCGATGTACCTTGCAGATAAGCATCTGCACCAGCTACACCATTTGCTGCGATAGAGGCTCTTACGCCTGCTTCGTAAAATGATTGCGCGGTACCGGTACCCATGTTCCATCCTCTCAATACACCTTCAGATTTCAGGAAGTAGCTTTCAGCAACGTCAACAACCTTCATCGGTGCGGCTTGGGCAACATTGTATTTTGAGTAGTTTTCATACACAGACTTTGTTGGTCTTTCCACACCTGGCCTAATTCCTCTGTATGAACCGTTAAGAGCAGGGTCTAGTGCAGGGAGTACATACGCAGGCAGACGCGGATCGTTATAGCCTTGCAGGTAAGTAACTACTGCAGCAGATATACGTGTATCAGACCATGCATTGGTCATAGTATAGTGAGGGTTTGTGCCGCTTGGAGGAGCTACAGAGAATGAACCTGTGGCTGCATCCAGTACTCCGCCATTTGCAGTCAGGACAGCTTTCTCTGCCTGTAATTTTCCATTGGTAGGATCTACTACTGAGATTCTCATACCCATACGTAAACGCAGTGTGTTTGCAAGTTTGATCCAGTTGGTATATTCACCAACTAAAGTTGATCTGTCCCATTTCTTGAAACGGGTCTGATCTGCATTCGGATCAGCAGCTTCTGCAGCAAGCAGGTTAGCCACAGCCTTATCAAGATCAACAAACATCGCAGCATATGCCGCTGCCGGTGAATCGAAAGCCGGTTCAGCAGTATCCCCATATTTTGAATATGGGAAAGGACCGAAAGTATCTACTAGTCTTTGTCCAGCTGCCACTTTCATAATCAGTGCGATAGCATACAAATCCGGGTATTTGGTATCAAATCCTTTTCTCTTCATGGTCAGCCAGTTATTCATCACACCATTTACAGAAATGGTGTATGAGCTTTCCCAGATACCGCGGGTTACGTAGGTAGTGGTGTTTACGTTACCCAGGAAGTTACTTGGCGCTTCCAGATATCCGGCGTAAGATTCAGCCTGTAAGTTTTGCTGAGTTTGCTCTCCAGGGCTAGTGCTGATGATATTATTCATCATTACAGGGAGAAGGAAAGCCGCCTCAGCACCGTCTTTTTGAAGGTCCATGTCGGAGATATCACCCTTATCTGTATTCAATCCGTCGAAATCTTTCGTACAGGATGAGGCTGCAAAGATTAACACGCAGAGAAACAACAATTTGTAATTCATCTTATATGTATATTTTTTCATTTCTTTAATTTTTATGGATTAGAAATTTACCCTTAATGTTGCGCCTATTGATCTTGCTGAAGGCAACTGGAATGATTCAAAGCCCAGGCTGTTATTGTCTGTTGTCAATGCCAACTCCGGATCAAACGGTGCTTTTTTGTAGAAGAACAGGATGTTACGTCCTACAAGTGAAATGTTCACACTTTTAATCACTTTGCTGAATGTTGGAAGTGTATAGCCAATTGCAACCTCTCTTAATCTGATGTTGGTTGATTTGTAAGTATACTCTGTTGCAACAGCACCAGCATCTGCACTTGCTGAGATAAAGTTGTAGTAAGTTTGTGCGTTAATTAATTTGCCGTTAACCATTACACCACCGGCATCACGTGCTTCTGCTGTTCTTGGTGAAAGACCTTTGTAGTCTAACCATTGTTGAGTAGATGATGATACCAAACCACCGAATCTGCCATCCACAAGGAAAGAGAAGCTGAAGTTTTTGTATTTGAACTGGTTGTTCATATTCAGCAGGAAATCCGGGTTTGCATTTCCGATATACTGATCTGCCTGTACGGATAATACAGGAAGGCCTGTTGTTGCATCAAATTTTTGTGATCCATCCTCATTGTACTGGTAAGTTTTACCAAACAAATCTCCGTATGATCCATACTCTCTGCCGTTAAGTAAAGTACTTCCCGGACGAAGCAGGTATAAATTGGTTAACCTGTTTCCGCTCTGCAGTACAAAACGATCAGATGTTAAGAGGTTACTTAATGATTTAATCCTGTTTTTGTTTCTTGTGAAATTCACACCGGGAGTCCAGCTTACATTACCAAGTTTGGCATTGTAACTTACTGTAGCCTCGATACCTCTGTTCTGAATTGTTCCACCATTGATATAAAACTCGCTGGCACCAGCACCTGTTGGAGCAGTGATTCTAAATACCTGGTCACGTGTAGTTGCGTCGTAATAAGTTAAGTTCACGTTTAACTTATCATTGAAGAAGCGCAGTTCAGCACCAACTTCATAAGATCTTGTACGCTCAGGTTTCAGGTTAATGGTGTCAAGACCGCTGAAGAATGGAAGAGTTTCTCTTCCGTTCACACTTTCGTCGGCATTAACAGTATAGTTGGAGTTTCTTGCTGCTGCACCGAATGGTAAAGCGTTACCAACTTCTGCATACGTTGCTCTCACTTTTGCAAATGACAACACATCGTTTGGAGCAGATTGTTTGGCAACATAGGCTAAACCTGCAGAAGGGTAGAAGAATGAATTATCTGTTGTTGATGACCACTCATTTCTTGCGGTTACATCCAGAAATAATCTGTCTTTCCAGCCTAGTGTTGCAGTACCAAGTATAGATCTGCTGATTCTTTTTGTTTTTTCAGTTTCGGAAATGTAGTTTCCTGTTAAGCCTTGTAAAGCAAAATAATCTGCGTAGTATAAAGTGTTATCTGCACCATTTGTACGGTTGCCAATGGCCTGGTAAGTCAGGATAGTATTGGTAAAACCTGCAGTTGCATTTAAAGTGAAATCTTTTGATAGGTTTTTATTAGCCTGTAAAAGGATGTCAGTATACAAATCCTGACCAATGTTCACGTCTTTTCTGTAAGATCCGTTCACGCCGATTGAAGTAGGGTCACCACTTGCACCATAGCGCTGATCATTATCATAGCTGTATTTATTTACAGTAGTCCTTCCGGTGATGTTCAACCAGTCAGTAATATTGTATCTTACGGAACCGTTTACATTCGTCCGGTTATCCAGCTCATCACGGTTAATGTGGTTCAGGATCCAGTAAGGATTCTGGTTAGAACTGTGCTCATTTTTGATATATGGCCAGTTTTGGGTATTAAAACCACGTGTAGGGTTGTATACAGTACCGCCATTTGCAGCATATTGTGAAATATCTACGCCCATCGGGAATAAATACAAACCGAACATCGGACTGTTATACCATGAAGATTCGTTTCTGTTTGTAGTTTTTGTCTGGATGTAATTGATACCACCCTCAACAACTATCTTGTTATCAAATAATGAAGTGCTACCTCTTACTGTCATGTTGTTTCTTCCGAATTTGTATCCTGGAAGCATCGCTTTTGCATCTGTATTTGCATAAGAGAAATAGATTTTAGAAGTCTCAGTTCCGCTGCTGATCGATACACTGTTGATATAGTTCTGACCAGTTTGGAAAAAGTCTTTAATGTAACTGTCAGAGCCGTTGGTAATTTTAGGGCCCCAGCTATCATTGATTGGAGTTGTAGGTGCAACACCCAAAGATCCGTTTCCATAGCTTGTCTGAATTTCCGGTAAAGATACAGGGTTGTCAAATGTTGCTGTAGAAGTGAAATTTACTGCAGGAGCACCTAATTTACCTTTTTTGGTAGTGATCAGAATTACACCATTCGCTGCCTGGCTACCATATAATGCCGCAGCAGAAGCACCCTGAAGTACCTGTAAATTTTCAATATCTTCCGGGTTGTAATCAGCGAAACCACCGATTGGCACACCGTCTACAACATATAAAGGCTGGTTATTTCCAGAAATTGATTTGTTACCACGAAGTACTACTCTTGGAGTACTACCAGGACCACCAGCTCCCTGAGTAACAAATACACCGGCGGCTTTACCTGCAAGTGAATTCAGTACACTTGGACCTTTAACCTGGTTAAGTTCCTCTGAGGTTACAGTAGTAGTACTATAGGTAAGACTTTTCTTGGCGCGGGTAATACCCAGTGCCGTTACAACAACACCATCCAATGATTTTGCATCGTCAGCAAGCGTTACGTTGATCGTTCTGCGTCCGTTGACTGATAAAGTCTGACTTACATAACCGATAGAACTGAACGTAATTGTAGCATTGGAAGGAACGCTGATAGTAAATTTTCCGCTGGCATCAGTTTGGGTTCCTGTAGAGGAGCCAGTTACTTTCACACTTACGGCAGGAAGTGGAGCATTTGTAGGGTCGAGCACTGTTCCTGTAACTGTTATGTTCTGTGCAGCTACACAAAACCAGCAGAGTTGAAATAATGCAAAAAGCATGTAAAATCTTTTCATAAAACTTGTTGTTTAGGGTTTAAGTTTTTGTTTGTGGTTGAGATAAAATGTCCGTAGGATCGTAAATTTTGATTCTGTCAATTCTCCGGCTTTGGTTTTTTTGAGGATGTTTATTTCATTTATAAGTTGGTTTTTGTGTATAAAATAGACAATTAGGGATGTTTCATACCTTTTAAAACGTTTTATCGCTTTAAAAAGAGTATTGATGCTTATTCTATGAGTAAAAACAGGTGTTCTTGCGATTATTTATCTATGATTTTCAATAAAACCACAAACTTGAGAGAGTAGCGTTTAGTTAGTTTAATACTTAATCGTTTTATATGTAAAACAATAATCTAAAATAACTTTTTTTTAGTAAATTGTGTAATCTTTTTAAGAAAATTAGAAAGATTTGTGATTTTTCTCTAAAAATTCTAGCCAAGAAATAAATTATAGTTATGATGTCTCTCAGTAAAACAAAAGTGCTAGTGTCAAATAGCGAAACGATTAAATGTTTATATTATAACAAGCTGTTAACCAGTGCTGATGTAAGTAATCATATCGGTAAGAGCATACCTTACGCGATAAAAGTCTTAAATGAACTAAAAAAGAAAGGATTTGTCGAGGAGATGGGACTTGCCAACTCCAGCGGAGGACGCAAACCATTAAATTATTCCTTGATTTCTGATTCATATTATTTGGTTTCTGTGGCGATGGACCAATTTTCTGCGCGCATGGTTGTAGTAGATATGAACAATAGTTTTGTAACTGATATAATCAGGTATGAATTTGATATTTTCAAATTGCAGCCGGATCAGCTGGTTGCTTACATCAACCAGTTTATTGAAAGTACTAAAATATCGAAATCTGGTATTTTAGGAGTCGGCATTACCATGCCGGGATTCATTGATACAGAAATGGGTATCAATTATACCTATCTGCATATTGCCGGGCAACCACTGGCCGGCTATCTTCAGCAGCAGCTGGCTATACCGGTTTTTCTTGATAATGATTCAACAGCAATTGCGCTTGCAGAACAGAAGTTCGGCGTAGCAGCGCACATGAAAAATGTAATGGTACTTAACTTAGGCTGGGGAATAGGGTTGGGAATGATTTTGAACAATAAAATCTTCAGGGGCAACAATGGCCTGGCAGGAGAGTTCAGCCATATCCCTCTTTTTAAAAATGGTAAGCTCTGCAACTGTGGAAAACGGGGCTGCCTTGAAACAGAGGCCTCATTAGTCGCCGTTGCCGGCATTGCAAAGGAGGGAATCGGCAAAGGTCAGATTACCAGTTTATCCAGCTATGCAGATGTGGATGCCGATGCGATCATTGATGAAGCAATCAGAGGGGATGTGTTCTCAGTGAAACTGATATCCGAGGCAGCATATCATGTAGGTGAAGGCCTCGCTATACTGATCCACCTGATGAATCCCGGAGCAATAGTTTTAAGTGGCAAAGGCAGTGTGGTAGGTAAATTATGGCTTTCTCCAATTCAGCAGGCCATCAATGAACATTGCATTCCCCTGCTTACCAATTTCACAGAAATCAAGATCTCTGATTTAAATAATAAAGCCCAGCTGATCGGAGGTGCTGCACTGATTGTAGAGAACTTTGGAAAAGCGCTGGGGGATAAACTGGATGCAATTGAAATTGCTGCACTCAATAAGGCCAGCTAGTGCCGGCCTTATCTTATACTTTCATAGCTAAACACTCTGTAGTCCAAGTGCCCGCTGGCGGTAAGCCGTCGGTGTAATCCCTGTTTTTTCCTTAAATAATTTCGAAAAGTAGAAACTCGACTCAAATTTCAGCGTATAAGCAATCTCTTTCACAGACAGGTTCGGGTCTGATAACATCGTTCTTGCCTTTTCTATTTTCAGCTGTATACAATATTGCCCCGGGGAAAGGCCCGTATAACTTTTAAATACTTTTCTGAACCAGGAATAACCAACCTGCAGTTCCTCTGCAGCCTGCTCAGGAGAAAATGCTTTGTCAATATTGGAACGAAAGAGGAGCCGGGCCTTATTAACGAGGATTTCCCTGTCTTCATGTTCTACAGAATTCTGCTTCAAAGCAGCATGTAAGCTGCCCATTAAATGCAAAGCGGCACCCGATACCAGTGGCTGGTAACCGCTCAGTTCCGTTTTTGTCTTCTCAATAATCGTATCGAATAAATTGAAGATCTGTTCATT
>NZ_JBEVDX010000099.1:0-8894 GCF_040513095.1 Pedobacter sp.
GGAAATCGCCATTGCTGTTTCCGTTGAATGGAGTATAGTGAGTTAACATACCACCGTTAAGGCCGATTGACCAGGTACGGAAGTCTTTTTTGTCAAAACGTTTTGTTGTGTCAGAATTCATGTCCTGAGCAAACAAAGAAGTTGATAATCCTACTAAGGAAAGTATCAACGCAGATTTAGTAAATTTAGAAGCCATTTTATTTATTTATAAAGTAGATTGTTACTTCCACCTTAGAAATAATTCAGCCACACAACCAGTTTGTGTGATATAAACCCTAAAACTGTCTCGAAAGTACTTTAAAGGCTAAAATGAGCAGTTTTGCTCTTGTTTACCGCTGGGGAAAAAGTGTATATTATTTAATACACAAAGGGAGGATATTATTCAGGAAGATGCAGTGGAAGGGTAAACCAAAACGTTGTTCCGGTACCAACAATACTGTCAACACCTATCCTGCCGCCGTGCTTTTTAATTATTTCAGATGAAATATATAAACCAAGTCCCAGCCCTGAGTACTGGTAGCCGCTGTAATCTGCCCGGTAATATCTTTCAAAAAGATGCTTAATCTGTTCTTCCGGAATACCGGGACCAGTATCCCGCACCGTAATCTTTAGCTCAGAGGGCAGTTGCTCAGTAGCAATGTAAATTTTTTTGGAATCAGGTGCGTATTTCACTGCATTGTTTACAAGGTTCACCATCACCTGCTCGATCTGCTGCTCATCAGCCTCAAGCTCTATATCAATCAGACCCTCGGCAACCAATTCATGCGTACCCGCCACACGAATATGCTCGCTGCAGTCATCAACTACATCGGCAAAGTTGAAACGGGTTTTTCTCAGGTTCAGTTGTCCCTGCGTTATCCTGTTGCTGCCCAGAAGATCGGTGATGAGGGTGGTGAGCTTGTCAAGGCTTTTGTTGGACTGTGCAATCATTTTGATCATCATCTCCGGCTTCGGATTTTCTTTCATCCTGTCCATAATCTGCATCGCAGCCTTGAGGCTGGTTACCGGTGTCCGCAATTCGTGACTTGCCACATTGATAAACTCGTTAATTCTTGCATTGCTCTCCGCAAGCTGCTGATTGACCAACACCTGCTGCTCCCTGTCAAGCAGGTTTTGCAGCCTCAGTTCTATCTGCTCCATCACCAGTTTGGCCAGCCCTTCCAGTACTTTTCTGTCGTGATCATCAAATTTCCGGGGTTTGGTGTCTACCAGGCAAACTGTCCCAATCAGGCAGCCATCATGGGTAATCAGCGGTGCCCCTGCGTAAAAACGCAATCCAAAATCACCGCAGACCAGCGGGTTACTTGCTACAACAGGATCCTTGAGGGCATCTTCAATTACGTTTACGTCCGGTTTGAGAACAGTCAGTGAACAAAAACTCTCTCCCCTGGGGCCAACAGTATCATCCATCCCAACGTTAGATCCAAAATAAACCTCCTCATCATCTACCAGAGAAATCATGGCAATGGACGACTGAAAAATTTCCGCAACCAGTTTGGCAATACTTTTAAAAGAACTTTCGGCATATGTGCCAATGATTTTATAGCGTCTTAGCGCTTCAAGACGCTGAGGCTCACTGGGTAAAATGATTTCTGTTGCAAAAGTATTTTTCATGGGCGCTGTAATAGATCCATTATTCTCTTACGAGATAGGATTCTCCATAGTTTATCAGTGGTGAAAGTAGTAAAATAATGAACAAATACACTAAAATCTGAATGAAGTACCTATAAAGTAATTTTTCTCTGCATCAGTCTGCAGGCCGTAGTTCAAACCCGCATCCAGCTTTAAGTTCTTAGATACATCTACCTGTGCCGATGCATTCAGGAAATTAGACCAGTGGTGTTTTTTAAAATCATAGCGATAGTAAGTTTCTCCTATTCCTTCCAGATGTTTGATAATATCATGACTGATACTAAGTGATTGCATCAGTTCAGTATGCATAGCTTTTTCTTCTGAATCTTTCAGCCTGTCTGCTTCTACCTGTGTACCCAGGTTCCACTCGCCCGGCAGCCTGATCAGCATAGGAACAATTACGCCTCCTTCATATTTGCTGTCATCTGTATACCTTGCAGTGGGGAATTTAATATAGGGCAAAATGGCAAGGGAAAAGTTTCCTCCGTCGTTACCAAGTATATTCTGCTTGATGCGTATATTTATATCCCCTATACCGCGACCAGTTCTGGTTTCTCCTGTTTGTAGCTCTTTCTCCTTCTCTATAACAAAGCTCTGAAAGCCAAACTGAATGGATGTAGAATGCAGCAGGCCAATTTTCAGGTTCCCCTGGTTAAATAAGTGCGTATGCTGATCGCTTGTTTCTCCCTTCTCCTTTTCCAGCCGGTAAAGATCCGTTTCGTACTGGATATGACCTGCATCCACAGTATATGGTGACTCCGTCATATCTGGCCTGTCGGTTTCCATTTCTCTCAACTGCTGCCTTGGTACAGGATTAAATAAGGTGTAGGGTTTTTGGCTTTGCGCTTTAAGTATGCAGGGCATAGCAACCATCAAAGTGATTACCAGCCTGCAGAAGTTAATTTTCATGAAGATCGGGCGCAAGTTGGGTGATACTTTTTATAATTGTAGCTGATGCCGCTTCACAGAAGTCGAGCCCCGAGTAATCAGGGTTAAAGCCTCCGATGTAGGGAACGGCCATCATGTAGATGCGTTCATTCAATGCATTGTACTCATCAATAGCCTGGAAGCTGTCATTTATGGTGATTCCGGACACCTTCAGGTAATAATTACCTTTTCCATCTGTTTCCACATGCGAATCTTCATTCTCCATCGCTGCCCTTCCTACTGCTGCGTCCTGGAACATCAGGCGCGCAGGACTAACTGTTTTGCCAGAGCGCAAGCTCTCATAAGGCAGTTCCTGGTATGACATATGGGGCTGTCCAACGCAATCCACAAAAGTCTGGAATGGAGAGGCATGCGCTATTCCCGTTTCATCGGTGTAATGATAAACAATGCCTCCTTCCGGAACTACTTCGATATGGCTGTCATCGCCTACAGAAATGATATCGAGTACGCCGGCCTCATGCAGTGCAAGCAGTTCTTCAACTGAACTTTGAGGTACAAAGGCAATTACTATAGAGATGAGTGGCATCAGTACCTTTTGCAGGCGCTGCATGTCTTCGGCAGAGAAATATTTGGCAGGGTAGTTCATTGCGAAACTCAGCACCCCAAGCATCTCCTTCCAGTAAACAGACTCTTTTCGTTTGATAGATTTTGCCGCTTCGATATATTCTGCTTTGAATAACTGGAAAGGGTCCAGCCGTTCCCGCAAGTCCATCATCAGCTCCACAAAATCTTCGATCTTCATATCTTTGATTTTGGCATAAAACTCTGGTTCTTTAGTGCTAAGCAGCTGTTTAAAGTTTTTATCAAATACGTAATCCAGCGAGAGGAAACCGCCGTTTGAAGCTCTGTGTGCTGTTACATCTTCCTTGCTCAATACTGTATCTTTCCCCAGATGTGAATCTTCGAGGTGAAACCTGATCGCTGGCAACATCCCGTTACGGGAATGCATCACCAGCTTAAAGTCAGGGCTGGTATCAGCTGGTATATATATCAGTTTACCCTCAGTATCTTTGCTGAAGGACCCGTTATGTCTTGCCAGGGTTCTGATGCCGTCAATTGCTGTGAGAGATGAGCCTTTTATAGCTACAGCATGGTTTACCTGGAAAGCGAGCTTGGCCGGCGGATAGGGTGAATCAAAATATCCTGGTACCGTGCCTTCGTGTTTGACCGGCCAGTTATGCCCTGTGCAAATGATCACATGGTCATACTCATATTTGTCTCTCCCTCCTATTTCAACTACAACAACTGAGCGCTGTGGATGATCTATTATATCCGTCACTACGCTATTGAAATAGATATTGGTTGGAATGCCCTGTTCTGCGGCTTTCTGCTTCAGCAAAGTAAACTGTGCCGACAAATACTGTCCGAAGAGCAGACGGGGCAATACTTTGTAGTCATTGTAATTATCAGGATCGATATGGAAGCGCTGCAATGTTTCCTGGGGTACGGTCCTGATCCATTCAGCAATGCTGGTCACCAGATCAGGAATTTCATTGCCCGAAACGTTGGTTATATGCTCATCATTGGCACCATCGGTACTATAGGGCATACCAGCACCAAGGCTTTTTTTTCTCTCAAAAATATCGATGGTAATATCTGTCCTATTCTCATCTACAAATCTCTTGTACATGAACAGCCCGCTTGGGCCTCCTCCAAGAATGGCAATGCGTTTTTTTTCTTTCAATGGGTATGTGGGTGTGTGATTTAACTTCAAACTTAACAACGATTGATGCTTTTAGTTTTTCGGTGCATGATTATAATTTATCCAGCTTAAAATATCCCAGATGAACCTGATCTGCAGGTAAGTCAGCCGCAGGGGAAATAAGAATCTTATAGCGGTCTTTTTGCGCCGCACTGAGGATTTCTTCTATCTTATAGATATCATCTACATCAATTCCATATTTTTCATCGATATGCGAATTGGCGCCTTTGATACTGTTCTTTTTAAAAAATACAGTTTTTTTGGCGTGCTGCGTTGCCAGTGCCCTGTCGTCCTGAACAGTCAAAACTATATAATGCTGTTCTTCAAGGATATTTTCCTGATAACCGCCCAGATTGATAAAAAACAGGCTTTTCTCAGATGAACTGCTGCCATCTTCTTTCAACACTGCCCTGATCTGATACCCTTCAACAGCATTCACCTCCCGCCAGCCATCAATGTGTATGCTATTACCGGCCTCAGGCCAGAAAGCCTTGATTTCGGGCACCAGTTCCTTTAAGGATCTGGCTACGCCAAAGAAATAATCATGCTGTTCTACATTTCTCTGAGGGGCTTTGGAACCCAGTAACAGCATATAAAGTTTAAGTTCGGCCTGCGGCTCAGAAAATATGTCCATTTGATAAAGAAGTAAATTCTATTTATATTGAATGATAAAATTAAACAACTTTAATCCTGTACCGTTTGTTTTTTTATTTAACGAGTATATTTAACTAACATAAACAATAGCAAAACGCTGTCCTATGAAAGTTTCCAGAAATGACCCTTTTGATTTAAATCTCTCAGTAAGGGGTTTAGGTGTCATGATTACTTATATGCACTCAGATTTGTATGAGTACATGTATTATATGACGTTCAAACGTGCTATGAAATCACATGGTAAGGAATTTACAAATGCCTGGACAGAATCTATAGATCACCTTGATTTTTTCGAGCAGACTGACGATCCTTTTGTAAACAATATATATACTGCAACAGGCAGGTTGATTGACGCAAAACATGAGCTCAATATCCGCTGGGGAATTGATGAGGAAGAAGATCTGAATGATGCTCTTATAGTTGAGCAAGCCCAGCGTTACCGCCCCTATCTATTGCTTTTTAAAAAGTCCAAAAGTTATAAAAAGCTGACTCAGTATTATGAGCGGGCATTAACGGAATTCATTTCCTGCCTGTATTCTTATGCTTGTGCATATACTGCACAAAGCTTTAAGATCCCGATGGTCCTTAAAAAACAGTTTAATCAACCCGGGGCAGAATCGCTGAGGCTGTTAAACCATGATGATAATACTGTAGCCCTGCTCAGTGAACTGATTAGCGGCCTCAAAGAAGACCTGGAAGAACTCATTACATTGAGAGAGAAAAAATATAAAAAGAAGATTATTCCAACAACCTAGGTAAAACAATTTATCTGTACTCCCCTGACTGCTAAATCATTCCTGAAAACGTTGCATTTGTCCCTAACTTTTCGGCCTGCGGCCTGTTATTAAAACGCACTAAAGAACCAGGGGTAATACTGAACAACCAGATAGAAGGCATGGCATTAAAAATAATGGTCATAGAAGATGACGCAGAAATCTTATATATAGTTTATGTTCTTCTAAAAGAAGAAGGCCACGAAGTAATATATGAATCAGATTTATCGATCATTAAAGAGGTAAAGACTATTCAGCCTGACTTGATCCTGATGGACGAATTACTGGGCAATGAAAAAGGTAGCGCAGCCTGTAAAACGCTGAAGGCAAATGAAGAAACAACGCATATCCCTATCATTATGATGTCTGCATTACTCGGAATAGAAAAAATGGCCGCAGAAGCCGGTGCAGATGGTTTTCTGCGCAAACCCTTCGACAGGCAAGAGCTCTATACGCTGGTGAAACACTGGGACAAAAGCGCCTGACCGCAAGACCAGATGATCAAACATTAATTGTAGCAATTATGTACTAATTATTGATCCTTGTTTTTATTTTTATGCAAAGTTCATTCAATTAGTTACTTTAGTTTCCTCTATGACATTAAGTAAAGAAAAAACAAAACTTAACAAGCTATTAACCTCATTAACAGACGTCAGCTCGTTTGACCAGCAAAATCTGCTGATTGTTGAGGAAGGATTTATTGAATATGCAAAAATAATAAGGGTATTGTTTAAAGTGAGCCCCAATGTTTTTGCGAACCTCTACAACTATGATCTCGCAGAAATCAGAAGCCACAAAAAAAAGGTAAAAGAAGATTTTGATGATGAGGTACAACAAGCGCATTTCAAAGCTTATAAAGATGCCCTTGTACATGCCACTGAAAGCGCGATTGAATATATTACGGATTATATCCAGTTATAGTCCCTGAATGACAAAACGTGGCCGGTTTATATTATACAACAATAACTTCCGGAAACACAAAACAGACAAACTATAGGACAGAAGGCGGATTCAAGGATGGTTAATCATTACTGAACGTAACTGGAAATATATTCCATTGTTCTTTCAATAGCTTCTACAACAGAGTCACGATAGACTGTAAAATTTGTCTGTCTGGCTTTGGCAGTGTAACTTTCCTTAGTAAACTTTTTATTTTCTTTGATCTCCCTGAGATCGTAATTATAGAGGTTACCAAAAATATTAGGTTGTTTGGTGTATAAATTTTTGATAATTACAGCATATTCACGGTAGCCATCATTTACGATTTCAAGATTCAGGTCGTCTATGGTTTTTACACTTGCTACAGACACCAATAATTTTTCAAGCTTCACTTTTTCTTTACCAATGCTCATAAATAGATAATAGTTTATGTACGATATACGTTCAAAACTGTTGTTTGGTTTCATACCAAAATCAGAATCTATGACGCAGGGAGTTATTCATAGGGGTTTTTATCATTTATGATTAGGTATCTTCATCCTTTATTAGGTACTTTCATCTATATCTTCACAGAAACAGTAATTTTTATTCTTCGTTACGGATTGAATGTTTAAATTGCATTGATATTTTTTGGAGAGCACAATGTTAGATAATACCGACACTAAACTGCAGGCAGAAATTGAAATATTCAGCCGTATACCTGCTGTGGACAGTATCCTTGAAGTTATATGCAGGATCACGGGTATGGGTTTCGCCGCAGTCGCACGAGTAACCGAAGAAAGGTGGGTAGCCTGTGCTGTTAAAGACAACATCAATTTCGGATTGAAAGCAGGCGAAGAACTGGAGATTAAAACTACCATCTGCCAGGAAATTGAAAAAAATAAACAAACGGTAGTGATTGATCATGTAGCAACTGACGAAAAGTATGCAGACCATCATACCCCACTTTTATATGGCTTCCAAAGTTATATCTCTACCCCTATTACACTCAGTGGGAACCGCTTCTTTGGAACACTTTGCGCAATAGACCCCAATCCTGCGGTACTGAATACGCAAGAGACCATAGGGATGTTTAAATTATTTGCAGATCTCATCGCCTTTCACCTGAATGCGATAGAGCAAATTGAACTTTCTGCCACAAATTTACTGGAAGAACAACACACCTCAGAACTGCGTGAACAGTTTATTGCTATCCTGGGGCACGATCTCAGGAACCCTGTCGGAGCGATAAGAAACAGTGCCCAGCTGTTGCTCAGGATGCCACTGGACGACCGCGCATTGCGACTTGCCAATATCATCCAGGACAGCTCTTTCCGTATCACCGGACTGATTGAAAATGTACTCGATTTTGCCCGTGGGCGACTGGGGGAAGGAATAACGCTGAACCTGACTGAAAATGCGCCTATTGAATCGGCCCTTGCACAGGTAATTACAGAACTGAAAGCCATCTGGCCAAACCGCAGTATCGACATTGAGTTTAAACTAAGGGAACCCGTAAAATGCGATGCAGTGCGGATAGCACAGTTATTCTCCAATATATTAGGAAATGCCCTCACTTATGGCAAAGCTGATGAACCAGTCACTGTTAAGGTCACAAGCCATAATGGCGAGCTTGAACTCTCGGTAAGCAATTGTGGAGAGAAAATACCGGATGCTAAAATTGCCCGCCTCTTCCAGCCATTCTCGCGGGGCTCTGAAGAAAACAGTAAGGACGGGCTCGGCCTGGGCCTTTATATCGCCTCAGAAATTGCCCGTGCCCATCATGGTAAGCTCAATGTGGTTTCTACAGATGAGCAAACCTGTTTCACCCTCAGGATAGACAGCCGGTCCCTGTAATAAATCCTGTTTATTCCAGAAACCGGTCTGCTTATGTTATTTAACCAGCGCCGCAGCTTTATCAAGTGCAGCTGACAAGTTCCTGATAGATGAAGTAAGCACGGCAACCTGCTGTTTCACTTCTTCTCCATGGTATTCCTCAACCCCTTCCCGCAATCCCGGAAGCGTTTTTACACCGTAGCCTGTGTAAAATCCCGGAGCATAAATTGTATGTTTATACCATGGGCGTCTTGGTAAGCCATCTGCACTCAGCAGCTGTTTTTCTGCCTGATAAAGCAGGACGTTAAGTTTTTCAGGTTGTTTTATACCTTCCAAACCACTTTCAATAACCTTATTTAACTGATTAGCTGAAGCTTTAAGGCTGTCCACTGCAGTCTTTAACGCAGAATAATCAATGGCCGGCAATTCGG
>NZ_JBEVDX010000100.1:0-18057 GCF_040513095.1 Pedobacter sp.
TTCCTAATATTGCAGTCCGATTTTAAACAACAAAAAGTCGGCTTAATAGCTTAAAATCATGGATTTAGTAAAATTTGTTGAAGAGCAGGTAATCGCAAAGAACGAGTTTCCTGCATTCAAATCAGGAGATACAGTGAGTGTTCACTATAAAATTCGCGAAGGTAATAAAGAACGTATTCAAATTTACCAAGGTGTGGTCTTACAACGTAACAGCGTAGGTGCTAATGAGACGTTTACAGTTCGTAAAATGTCCAATGGTGTTGGTGTAGAGCGTATCTTCCCAATCAATTCCCCAAACATTGCTAAAATTGAAGTTAACAGTCACGGTAAAGTGCGTAGAGCTAAATTGTTCTATCTTCGTGAATTAACTGGTAAGGCAGCTCGTATCAAGTCGAAAAGAGTTTAATTACTTACAGAAGAATATACAAGCCTTCCTGATACTCTCAGGGAGGTTTTTTTGTTGGAAAATTTTTAGAAAAAGGTGATAATGCTGTTTTGATCCTGCATGATTTTGCGGGGCAAAATAACGCGAGGGATCAAAACAGCATTATCACCTTTTTAAAGTATATCCAATGGGTTGATCCAAAACATGGTGCATAAGCATGATGGATAAGCATGGTGCAAAACAGGGTGCAGAAGCATGGTGTATAAGCACGATGGACAATCATGGTGCATAAGCATGGTGCATAAGCATGATGGACAATCATGGTGCATAAGCATGATGGACAATCATGGTGCATAAGCGTGGTGCAGAAGCGTGGTGCATAAGCATGATGGACAATCATGGTGCAGAAGTGTGGTGGCTAAGCGTGGTGTAGAAGCATGATGGACAATTATGGTGCAGAAGCAGGGTGGATAAGCATAGCTGATACGCGGGACGGATATGCACGGGATAAAACATGATGAATAGGTATCGCGGGTAGATAGGGCGTACACGCACTCAATAGTGTATGTCTGACCAAGGTGGTTCGCTATGTAATTTGCTTAGGCATTATGCATGGCCATCATGCTACAGGATCTACTTAAAAAAAATGCTACCCCTTGTATCGATGACCTACTGGTACTCTTCAGTACCAGGCAGCATCGATACAAGGGGTAGCATTTTTTTAAACGAAGCCAGATAATCTCTATAAGCAGGAGATCTTATGCAAGTTCAGCGAGCACAGTTATCCCGCCCTTCACGACCTGATTAAGTTCAAGGTTAATCTTGGTGCCCAGTGGAAGAAAAATATCGACTCTGGAGCCAAATTTGATGAAACCGAACTCTTTACTTTGCTCTACAACATCACCTTCTTTAACGTACCATACAATGCGTCTGGCTAAGGCACCAGCGATTTGTCTGTATAGTACAGGTATTCCGGTTTCGTGCTCTACAACAACTGTAGTGCGTTCGTTTTCGGTAGAGGATTTAGGGTTCCATGCAGCCAGGTATTTTCCGGGATGGTATTTGAAGAATTTAACTACCCCGGAGATCGGGTTTCTGTTGATGTGTACATTGACAGGTGACATGAAAATGGATACCTGAAGCCTTTTATCCTTAAAATATTCACCTTCCGTTGTTTCTTCGATAACAACTACTTTGCCGTCAGCAGGGCAGATGACAAGGTTGTTTCCGTTGATAAATGATCTCGAGGGATTTCTGAAAAACTGGATTACAGTAATAAACAATGCAAATGATAGAATATAGGCGCCCCATCTCAACCAGGTAACGTCAGCAAATCTGTAATCGATTATAGCGTTCAGTATAAAAATGAAAAGCAATGAAACGGCTATAGTCGTATAACCTTCTTTATGTATTGTCATCAGGTATAAAATATGTTTGTGCAAATTTGTGAAAAATTTACGGGAATCAGGTTAAGGAATTGTTATCCCGGGATAACACGGTAGATGTCATTGAGGTTTCGCCCCAAACCATTGTAATCTAAGCCATAACCCACAACAAATTCATTGGGGATTTCAAAACCTATGTATTCAAGCTCTTCGATGGGATGCTGAATAGCTTCAGGTTTGTATAACAATGTGCATACACGGACTGATGCCGGTTCCTGCAAGTAAACCTTCTCAAGGATAAATTTAAGGGTAAATCCGGTATCCACGATATCTTCAACAAGAATAACATCACGGCCTTTGAGCTCCTCAGAGATCCCGAAAACTTCTTTTACTGCTCCGCTGCTTGCTGTTCCTTCATAGGACGCAACCCGGATAAAACCTACTTCACAAGGAATGTCCATTTCCTTCAGCAGGTCTGCCATAAAGAGAAAACTGCCATTTAGCACCCCGATAAATATGGGGCAGCGGCCTTCATAATCTACATTAAGCTCAGTACCGATCAGCCGGGTTCTTTTGGCAATACTATCGTTTTCAATGAACAGCTCAAAACTCTTATCTCCAACCTCTATATTATTATTCATCTCCTTTTAGCGAGGTTAATTAGTAAGTTTTTCCTTTTCCTTCTCCAGGCGACGCTTTTCCCGGCGTTCCCGGCGCAAGTCCTTTTTTGATTTCCTGAGCGTATCCTCCACGCCCAGATTTCTTCCGGTAGAATCTTTATCTTTTTTAGACTTGCCAAATAACCTGTCGAACAGGCTTTTCGACTCATCCTGCATTTTTACAGGTTCAGCTGCGGGTTCTGCATCCGGATCGAAAGCTGCGGTATCTACCTTAGCAGAATCAGGAAGGAGGTACTGCCGAAGCCCTTCACGTAACCTTACATTATAAAAGCCATATCCGCTGGTGTCTGCAGGGGTTAAGCCCCGGCGTGCCATAATCCTGCCCATATATCTAAAGTAGGGTAACATATACCCTTTAAGACTGCCATCACCCTGGAATTTGAACATGGCAATCTTGGGGTTGGGTACTATATTCGCTAAGAATATACCTTCACCGATACTTAATTCTGAGGGGCTTTTTCCAAAATATTGTCTTGAAGCCTCTCCGATACCATAAATATTTCTTCCCATTTCAATGATATTGAAATAGACTTCGAGCATTCGCTGCTTGCTGATCAGACGGTTGTTTTCGATCAGCCACACGATAAGGATTTCTTCAGCTTTCCGTGCCAGGGTTTTGTTCCGGCTTAAAAACACATTCTTCACCAGTTGCATGGAGATGGTACTGCCGCCCCTGACGAACTTTTTCTTTTGAAAATTGATCACGAAGGACTTGCGGATGGATTCTTCTACAAAACCGTGGTGCGAAAAGAAGGAGGGATCTTCTGAGGTGAGCAGCGCATTTTTAAAATTGCTGGATATCTCTGACAGTGGGGTGTAATTGGGGTTTGAGGGGCCAATGGTGATATCACGCATTGGCTTTCCGCGTTCGTATGGGGTGTAAACAAAAACACTGTTGATCTTTTGAAGGTCTGTTTTACCCAGTTTTACAATTTTGAAGTTGTATGGTGTAAGGGCAGAACTAAATTTCAGACTGTCCGGCGTGCTGCTGTCCAGATAAAAATTCAGATCGTATTTTACTTTTCCCTGTACCTGTAATCCCTCCAGCGATTCAAATAACCCTACCGGGAAGGCATTAATCATCGCCTGTGCATCCTGTTCATCAGCATGAAGTTTTACCTCATAGATTTTATTCGGTGACAGTGTATATTTCAGGTATGGATGTATGGAGGCATCTTTTAAAAATACAGTTGAAGTACTGTCAAGTGCTACGAAGTTTGGGCCAACCAGCAGGTCTGCATCGATCTTCGCATTTTTTACGATAATATCATTTGCCGAGATTTTAGGATGGTTGATCAGCAGGTTCCTGATAGACCAGGAGCCTGTAATTTTAAAGTTATCACCACTATAGTCGGCATTCTTCAGTTCAGTCCTGATCGTATCAAAACTCAGCTTTGCATGCAGTTTATTGTCAAGGTATGGAAGTTCCACCTTCTTATTGTCGGCGAAAAAGAGAACGTCCATTTGCTGCCGGGAAGGTTTTATTATTCCATTGACGTGCCAGGTAGACTCATTGTTATTGACAAGGATGGTAGATTTCAGATCTCCGTCATCTATTGTTGCGGTTGTTGTCAACAGGCTTAGCTTTGCTGTATCATTATCATTTAATGTAAACAGGAGATTCTTCATCTCCATGTCTTCAGGGATCTTGTCGAGTACCTGGTTCAGCAGGTCATGTGCCAGTTCACTGAGGTCTGTTTTTGTTGTGTTTTCAGGATGATCTTTCTTTTTCCGTTTCAGGAAAAAATCGAGGTTGGTAAGACTGTCTTTTAATACAACGTTCAGTCGCCCGTTGTCCAGCTTCAGCTCTGCAATGTTTACATTTCCGAAGAGCAGAGGTAAAAGCTTTACACCGATAGTAAGGTCTGCCACTGTTGTCAGGGTGTCACGGTCTTTTGGAACAACGGAAATGTTTATCATATGGACGGTAGACAGTCCGTCAAAGCCTGCGTTACCGATCTTTACGTCCAGACCGTAGTCGTCATTTGCTTTTTTGATCGCTTTGGCCATCATTTTCTGAAGTAGCGCTTCCCTTTTGCTGTAGGCAACAGAGCCCAAGATTACAAAAGCGACAATCAGTATCCCTATAACCCATGCACCAGCTTTGATGTACTTTTTAGGAATGTTTATTTTTGGAAGATGCATGCTGTAAAATAGATGTTTAATTGCTTAACGTTAAATGCAAATGTTTATTTCGTGTTAAAATTACACTTAAAAAGCCTAAAATCAATTAATTGTACGCTCCTTTTGTTAATTTTGAGCAATGGAAATTAGCAGCGAACAAGTTTTGGCAGCTCTGAGAAATGTCGAAGACCCTGATTTTAAAAAGGATCTGGTGACTTTGAATATGATTAAGGAGCTGACGATCGAAGATAAAAAAATTAGTTTTACCCTTGAACTCACCACGCCTGCATGTCCGATGAAAGACATGCTGAAAAATGCCTGTTTAAATGCAATCAAATATTTTGTTGCACAGGATGCAGAAATACATATCAATATTACCTCAAGAGTAACCAAGCCTGTTGATACTACACAGCTGGCTGCTATTAAGAATATAATCCTTGTTTCTTCCGGCAAGGGAGGCGTAGGAAAATCTACTGTTGCCAGTAACCTGGCCGTAACTTTAGCAGCAGATGGCGCAAAAGTTGGGTTGATTGATGCCGATATTTACGGGCCTTCAGTACCAACTATGTTCGGACTGGTAGGGGCTAAGCCCAGCGCAAGAGAAACCGCAGAAGGAAAAACACTGATCCTGCCTATCGAAAAATATGGGATCAAACTTTTGTCTCTGGGATTTTTTGCAGATCCTGATCAGCCGGTGCCATGGCGCGGGCCGATGGCTTCAAATGCGATCAAGCAGCTGTTCAATGATGCGGACTGGGGCGAGCTGGATTACCTGATTGTGGATCTTCCACCGGGAACCGGCGATATACATATTACGATCACACAGAGCTTCCCTATTGCCGGGGCCGTAATTGTAACTACCCCTCAGCAGGTTGCTCTTGCTGATACAAGAAAAGGACTGGCCATGTTTAAAATGCCGAGTATAAATATTCCTGTTTTGGGCGTTATTGAAAATATGGCATACTTTACACCTGAAGAACTACCCGACAACAGGTATTATATTTTTGGCAAAGACGGTGGTAAAGCCCTTGCAACGGCATTTGAAGTCCCGTTCCTGGGGGAGATACCGATCGTTCAGGGGATTACCGAGGGAGGAGATAGTGGTACGCCAATTGCACTGAATAAAGAAAGCAAAACAGCTGCGGCCTTTGCTGAAATTGCAGGTAGAATTGCCCAGCAGATTTCAATAAATAATGCATATCCAGCAAATTGCTAAAAAATTACTAAATTTATATTTTAAAATCTATCATGGATATCACACAACAAGTTGAACAGGCATTAGAAACCATCCGCCCTTATCTGATTGCAGACGGGGGAGATGTCGCTATAGAAGAGATTACATCAGATCATGTAGTTAAATTAAGATTATTAGGGAACTGCGGAACCTGCAAAATGAGCTTTATGACAATGAAAGCAGGTATCGAGCAGGCTATTATGAAAGCTGTACCAGAAATAACTGCTGTTGAAGCAATTAACTTATCAGAGCCGGTTTAAAGACCATTTAACACTATTTAACTAGCCACTGTTATAATTACAGTTATTTTTGCCCGATGAAATATACTTTCACCCTGATTTTCCTGCTTTTTACCGCAGGACTGTTTGCACAGCAGTCACCTGCAGGAAAAGGACTGATCCAGTTTTCGGGGATTATCACAGATGTGGATAGTAATTTTGTCGTGCCCTATGTCACCATAACCAACAAGTCCAATAAAGAACAGCGCTATGGGGCAAACTATAAGGGTTATTTTTCTTTTGTGGCCCATCCGGGTGATACACTGGTCTATAATGCCATTGGTTATACCGATAAGATAATCACTATTCCTACGGCCATCAGGGATGTGAAATACACTGAGATGGTAAAGATGAAATCAGAGATTGTCTATCTGCCTGCCGTACGGATTTATCCATGGGCAACCGTAGAAGAATTTACTAAAGATTTTCTTGCGCTTAAGGTCGCCGACGATGATATGGAGATTGCAAGAAAAAACCTGTCAGGGCGTTCAATTAACGGAATGATCCAGAATCTTCCGAGAGATGCCGGAGAGATTTCTGGCAGCAACTTCCGCATGGATCAGGAGAGGGAACTGAACCGCTATCTGGTACAGGGCAATCCGCTGCTGAACCCCTTCGCCTGGGGTAAACTGATGCAGCAGATCTTTAACGGCGATAAAAGCAGGGCAAGCAGCAACTAGCGTTTTCTGCGCTGCTGCGGGAATTTCATTTTGTAATCTGCACGGATCTCGCCTCTGGAAATTGAATCCAGCTTACCTTTCAGCATCCTTTTACGCAACAGGCTCAGTGTATCTGTAAATAACTTACCCTGTATATGATCGTATTCGTGCTGTACAACGCGTGCCGGCATTCCTGTTAACTCTTCTTCATGTAGTTCCCAGTTCTCATCGTAGTACTGTACACGCACGTTTGGTTTGCGCAATACGTCTTCCCTGATTTCCGGGATACTTAAACAGCCTTCTGTAAATGCCCAGGGCTCGCCTGTTTCTTCAAGGATGGTTGCATTGATAAAAACTCTTCTAAAACCGGGTTTACCTTCTTCGTTATCACCTGTATCAACTATGAATAACCGGATTGGCAGGCCAATCTGGGGTGCTGCCAGCCCAACTCCGCTTGCTGCGTACATGGTATCAAACATGTCGCTGATCAGTTTTTGTAATTCCGGGTAATCTTTGTCAATGTTTACACATAACTTCCTTAAAACAGGATCCCCATAAGCTACAATCGATAATTTCATCTATTTTATATTTTTATAATGGCCATTCAGACATCAGGATCATTCCTGATTCCTGTATTGAAACCCTGTAAGGCATTCAATTCAAGAATACAAAAGTACGATTATTAGCCTAAAGGGTAAAACGTCAGTACACTCAATTTATTTTCGTCCAGTATTTCGGTGGCAATCTCCGCCATTTCAGCTGTGCTTACAGCTTCTATTTTCCTAAAAACTGTTTCCAGGTTATCTATTCTGTCGTAATCAATGAGGCTTTTAGCCATAGAGATGATCAGGCCAATCCTGTTCTCTTCACCAAGAGCAATCTGTCCTATAAATTTGTTCTTGGCCTTTTGCAGCTGCACTTCAGTCAGCGGGTTCTCCCTGATTTTTTTAAACTCTTTGTAGATCAGGGCAAGTGCGCGGTCAGCCTTTTCCTTATCGGTACCAAAATATACTGTAAAAATCCCAGTGTCGCTTAAGGGGCTGTACCCTGATTCTATACTATAGGCAATGCCGTATTTTTCCCGGATCTGCAGGTTCAGGATGGAGCTCATCCCGGTACCGCATAACAGGTTATTCAAGAGCAGCAAGCCGGTTTTATAAGGGTGATGCAGCGAGTAGGCCTGTGAGCCGATCATCGTATGCGCCTGCATGATGGGCTTATCATCCGTACGGATTACTACCGGCGCTTTGGCTGGAGCTATCCTGTTAGGTTCCTTCAGATTCTCAGGGATCTCCCCATAGTATTTAGAGAAGATTTTAACCGCTTTTGACAAAGTATAATCGCCTAAGACAGCGATTACAATTTTATCAGTATGGTAATTGGCAGCAATAAAATCCTTTATATCCTGTTGGCTCAGTCCGTTTACACTTTCTGTGGTACCTAAAATATTTCTTCCAAGGGGATGGCTGGCAAAAACAAGATCTTCAAAGTCATCATATATAGCTTCTTCAGGCTGGTCCAGGTAAGAGGCGATCTCGTCAAGGATCACTCCTTTTTCCTTCTCCATTTCATCTTCAGGGAAAGTAGAATGAAAAACAATATCATTAAACAATTCTAATGTTCTGTCCAGATAGGGGTGCAGGAAAGAAGCGTGGATGCAGGTATATTCTTTAGTGGTGTAGGCATTTAAATCAGCTCCCACACTTTCCAGGCGGTTCAGGATCTGATTGGTGTTTCTTTTTTCTGTACGCTTGAATATCAGATGCTCTATAAAATGGGCTAATCCCGACTGCGATTGACTCTCATCTCTCGAACCACTGTTGATAATGATACAGGCATGGGAGATTGCTGATGCAGAAGGCACATGAAGCAGGCGGATGCCGTTTGGCAAAGTATGTACATTGTATTCCATTGGGTTACAAAGATACAGAAGAACTTTGCTAAGAGATTGTAATATTATAAGCTAAGACTTGTTTTAGGCTTACTGTCAATTTGACAACTAAATCACTTTGGAACATCCCTTGATAGGGCTGGTATGTACTTAAAAATGAGTTAACATATGAGCATAGAAGAAAAAGGGAGTATTTCCATACATACCGAAAACATTTTTCCTATTATTAAGAAATTCCTTTATTCAGACAATGAGATTTTTCTGCGTGAACTGGTTTCAAATGCGGTTGATGCGGTACAAAAGATCAAACGTTTAGCTGCCTTAGGACAGTTTAACGGCGAACTGGGCGATACACTTGTTGAAGTTGCGCTTGATGAAGAGAAAAAAACCATTACCATCAGCGACAGCGGATTGGGAATGACTGCAGAAGAAATTAAAAAATACATCAATCAGGTAGCTTTCTCCGGAGCTAGTGAATTCGTAGAGAAGTTCAAAGATGCTAAAGATGCCAACGAGATCATCGGTAAGTTCGGACTGGGCTTTTATTCAGCTTTCATGGTTTCTGACCTGGTTGAAATACAAACCTTATCTTATCAGGACGGTGCAGAGCCTGCACGCTGGGTATGCGACGGAAGTACTTCATACGAAATATCAGAAGGATCACGTACTACACGCGGTACAGACATCATTCTTCATATCAATTCTGAATCCGAGGAATTCCTGAGCAAACAAAAAATCGAAGAGATACTTGATAAATATGGTAAATTCTTACCTGTTCCTATTAAATTCGGTACCACTACCAAACAGGAGCCGGATGGGGAAGATGAAGAAGGAAAACCAAAAACAGTTAGTGTTGAGGTAGACAATATCATTAATACCACTGCTCCGATCTGGACAAAAGCACCTGCAGATTTGTCAGATGAGGATTATCTTGATTTCTATAAACAACTTTATCCTTTCTCTGAAGATCCTTTATTCTGGATCCATCTGAATGTAGACTATCCTTTCAATCTCACGGGGGTATTGTACTTCCCGAAAGTGAAGAATGATTTCGATATGCAGCGCAATAAAATCAAATTGTTCAGTCGCCAGGTATTTATTACTGATGAAGTAAAAGATATCGTTCCTGAATTCCTGATGCTGCTGCACGGGGTAATTGATTCACCGGATATTCCGCTGAACGTTTCAAGAAGTTTCTTACAGGCCGACAGTAACGTTAAAAAAATCAATAGCTACATTACCAAGAAAGTTGCTGATAAGCTTGCTGAGCTGTTTAATAAAGACCGTAAATCGTACGAAGAGAAATGGGGCGATATTGGCCTGTTCGTGAAATACGGAATGGTTAGCGAAGAGAAGTTCTATGATAAAGCAAAAGATTTCGCGTTATTGACCAATACAAAAAATGAGCACTTTACACTGGACGAATACCGTGAAAAAGTTGCGCCGGTACAAACGGATAAAAACGGACAGGTAGTTTATATTTACACAAACGATCCTGCTAAGCAAGACAGTTTTATCCAGTCAGCTGGCAAAAAAGATTACGATGTATTGCTGATGAACTCAGCTATCGACAATCACTTTGTGAGCTCCTTGGAGCAGAAGCTGGAGAAAACGTTAATGAAACGTGTTGATTCGAGTGTAGCCAGTAAACTGATAGAGAAAGATGAATCAGTTGAGTCGGTGTTGACAGAAGAGCAATCAGCAAAAGTGAAAGAAGTTTTTGAAAAAGCTATCGTTAAACCTGGCTTCCAGGTTGAAATTGTTGGCCTTCACCCTGAAGAGTTCCCAGTTACAGTAACCATGGACGAGTTTATGCGACGTATGAAAGATATGGCCCAGATGGGAGGTGGAATGAGTTTCTATGGCAATATGCCTGACAGCTATAAAGTGGCTATCAATGGAAATCACAAACTAGTTAACCGTATTCTGCAGACAGAAGATGCCTCAGAGCAGGGTGCTTTAGCTAAACAAGCGGTAGATTTAGCCCTGCTTTCTCAGGGAATGCTTACAGGTGCAGAATTAACAGCATTTGTAAACCGCAGCGTTGAGCTGATTTAATATACCATTTCCGGCTTCATTGCCGGCAAAAGAAAAAGGATGATCTCTTTAACAGGGATCATCCTTTTTTGTGTCCAAGCTATTTTGACCTTAACGGGATTGTATTTTTTTTACCAATCCAAACACAGCCACGGCTGAGAATACAAAAACGGCACAGACAAGCGCAGTATTAAAACGGGCGGGGGGTAAATACTGTACTCCTTTCTTGTTTGTTTTTGCGGGTTCATTCACATAACGTCCATTGCTGGGCATCGCCAGCTCCTGAAAGTTATTGGCAAGGTCACCCAGGCCCTGAGTCAGTTCATCGCCCTGGATCACTGGTCCGTGCCCTGTGGCTGCAATTTCAGGTTTGAGGTCGCGCAGCTTTTTTACTGACATTGCTGCTGCAAGCCAGTTGGGCGTAAAATACCTGGGAGGGCCAGACAATTCTTTTTTTTGCGCAATTACAGCAAGTAAAGATTCTGATCTCACATTCACAAAAGCATCCCCCGCCAGCAGCAACCTGTCTGCGGCCCTGAACAGGGAAACGTGTCCCGGACTATGCCCCGGCGTATGAATGTACTCCCATCCGGGCAGGTAGGGTAAAGTTCCGTCTTTTGCCAGCGCAACAACGTGCGGAGTAATATTGATTGGTCCTTTTGGATAAATGAAAGAGAGCGCGGTCATGAGTCCCCCACCTGCAGTTGGATCTGCTGGTGGATAGGATGAGCGCCCTGTAAGATATGGTAATTCAAGCGGGTGGGCGTGTACTTTCACCGGCCACTTGATCAGCAGTTCTTTCAATGCGCCTACATGGTCAAAATGCCCATGTGTAAGCACAATGGCAGAAGGAGGCACATCCCTGCCAAAGAGTTCTTCTGCCATTTTTATAATCTTTTCTGTTCCGGTTTTTAAACCGGCGTCTACCAGCACCCAGCTTCCCGGGGCGGTAGTTACCATATAAATGTTTACAAAAACGATTTTCATACCCCACACTCCGGGAGCGACCTGGGTATATGTTTTGTCTTCCATGCGAATTTAGATTGATGTGTTTAGGCTAACAAAATCTTTATTCGCTGGTTTTTACAGAATTGCTTTTTTTAAATAATTTCTACCGGAGAGAAACTATTCACTTATACCTTCCAGGTTTAACAGAAATGCATAGTTTAATGCAATATCTTTCAGATAATCAAACCTTCCGGAAGCGCCCCCATGACCAAAATCCATATCTGTTTTGAGCAGTAATACATTTTTATCGGTCTTTGTTGCGCGTAATTTCGCCACCCATTTGGCAGGTTCAAAATATTGTACCTGGCTATCATGGAGCCCTGTGGTTACCAGCATGTTTGGATAAGCTTTCTCCTCTATATTTTCATAGGGAGAGTAGCTTTTCATATAGTGATAAGCAGCTTCATTTTTGGGGTTTCCCCATTCATCAAATTCATTTGTAGTGAGGGGGATGCTTTCATCCAGCATCGTATTCACCACATCGACGAATGGCACCTGCGCAATGATACCATGCCACAGATCAGGCTGAAGATTTGCTATGGCTCCCATCAGCAAGCCTCCTGCACTTCCTCCCTGGGCATACAGGTGTTCTGCACTGGTAAATTTTTCAGCAATCAGGAATTCAGCACAGGCAATAAAATCGGTAAAAGTGTTCATCTTTTGCATTAGCTTTCCGTCCTCATACCACTGCCTGCCCATTTCCTGGCCACCGCGGATATGTGCAATAGCAAAGACAAAACCCCTGTTCAGCAAACTCAGGTTATTGCTGGAGAAAGAGGCATCCATACTGTGGCCGTAAGAGCCATAGGCATAAAGTAACAGGGGAGCATTTCCATCCTTTTTAAGCCCTTTTTTATAAACCAGCGATATAGGAACCTGCGTGCCGTCTTTCGCTGTTGCATACAAGCGCTCAGTAGTATATTCATCCCTGTTGTAGCCTCCTACAACCTCCTGCTGTTTCATCAGCTGTTTGGCTTTTGTATCCATACCATAATCGTATACAGATACCGGAGTAGTCATTGAAGTATATATGTAACGCAGTGTTTTGCTGTTATATTCAGGATTTGATCCGATTGCTGCAGTATAGGCCGGCTCGCCAAAATCAATATAATGCTCCGGCCCGTTCATATCCCTTATACGCAGTTGCGCCAGACCGTTCTTTCGTTCCGAGATTACAATAAAATCTTTAAATTCTTCTACTTCTTCGAGCAGGACATCCCTGCGGTGGGGGATTACCTCTTTCCAGTGTTCCTTCCCTGTCTGATCCAGCGGGCATTCCATCAGGCGGAAGTTTTGTGCCTCCCAGTTGGTAACTACCAGAAATTTATCTTCGAGAGGCACAATAGTGTACAGGACATCTTTAGTTCTGGGTTGAAACACCTTGAACTCAGCATCAGGCTGATCTGCACTGATCATCCTTGCCTCGGAAGATAGGGTAGCCTGTGAATAGATGAATATGTATTTGCCTGATTTGGATTTGTCTACACCGATGTAGTTGGATTTATCTGTTTCCTCATAGACTACCAGATCTTTTGAGGCATCATTTCCAAGACTGTGCTTCTGAATTTTTTCGCTCAGCAGGGTAACCGGATGTTTTGCCGTGTAGAATAAAGTTTGATTGTCGGCCGCCCATACCGGATCACCTTCCGTGTTGGGAATAGCATCAGAGGTTAATTCACCAGTTTCAAGATTTTTGATAAAGATGGTATACTGGCGCCTGGAGATATTATCCACTCCATAAGCCAGCATTTTATTATCAGGACTGACACTGAAGCCTCTGGCAGAATAATAGGAGTGACCTTCGGCCAACTCATCAATATCCAGCAATATTTCTTCAGGGGCATCAATACTGCCTTTTTTACGGCAGTATTTGGAGTATTCTTTCCCCTCTTCAGTTCGGGAATAATAAAAATATCCGTTTTTGAATACAGGAACAGACTCGTCTTTTTCCCTGATACGGCCTTTCAGTTCCTTAAAAAGATCATCCTGCAAAGTTTTAGTACCTGCCATCATCTCATCGAGGTAGGTGTTTTCAGCCTTTATATACGCTATTGTCTTTTCACTTTCCGGGCCTTCCTTAAAATAGTCGATCATCCAGTAATAATTATCGGTTACGGTATCGCCATGTATTGTTCTTTGAGTTGGGATCAGCTCTGCTACCGGAGCTTTAACGTCAGGCCATTTATAGTTCGTCATTTTCGTATCTTTGTTTTATGCCGCAGCGGGGCGGAGCAGTTGCAAATTAAGATTTAATTTTCGAAACGCTATTGGGAGATGAGAAAGATACTTAACGTAAAAAATATAGTCAACACCGTACTTGTTGCTCTTTTCATGGCTGTGATCTTTGTGCCTTCGGCCAAGGCAATGGTGCTGGAGGGACTAATGAAAGTTGGTTTCTTTGCACCGGATACTTCTTCGGCTGACAATCATCCTGTAAGAGATCTTTCAGGTATCCTGTTCAGAGATGCCCGCGGGAAAATCACTGACCTGGGTGATTTAAAAGGGAAAGTTATTTTTCTCAATTTCTGGGCCACCTGGTGCCCGCCATGTATAGCCGAAATGCCGGGAGTGAATAAGCTATATGAAAAGTATAAAAATGACAGCAATGTTGTTTTTATTCTGGCAGATGCCGATGGTGATCTGGCAAAGTCACAAAAATTTATGGGCAGAAAGAAGTTCAGCCTGCCTGTATATGCGGTGGCTAGCGAAGTGCCGGAAGTGCTATTCCAGGGATCATTGCCAACCACTATCGTCTTTGACAAGCTGGGCAGGATTGTATACAATGAAGCAGGGGCCGCAAACTATGGCAACCAGAAATTTATCGAATTTATTCACAGGCTAAAAACTACGAATTAGTATATTTGAAGCCCATAGGCCGCATCAAATGGCCTTTTTTACTGATCAAACTATGCAAGAGCCATTTGATATTACAATCGGAGACATTGACTACGCCATATTTCCTGAAGGAAATGACACCTATGTAGTTTTCAAGGACGGAAAAGAGTATGTACAGATCCAGAAGGATACAGAATCACAGTGGCTGAAACTGGATCCTGAGACTGCCCTGCCGCTTTTTGAAGAAGATGAAGAGATCAATGCTATAGGCAGAGAAATCACGGCCTACGTTCCTGAGATTGAAGAGGGAGACGAAGAAGCTGAGGAAGAAGAATAATTTTCTTCCTCCTTACTATACCTGATCATCCCGCCCAATTGTCCCTGTCCAGGCTGCGGTAATGTATCGCCTCTGCAAGATGCTCCAGTTGTATCTGACTGCTGCCCTCAATATCTGCAATCGTGCGGGCTACCTTTAAAATTCTGTCATATGCACGGGCAGATAAACTTAATCTTTCCATTGCTTTCCTGATCAGTGTACGCCCCTCCTTATCAATCTGGCAGATCTGTCTCACCATGTTCGGGCTCATCTGCGCATTGTAATGTAAATGTGCATGTTTTGCAAAACGAATATCCTGTAACTTTCTTGCTTTGATCACCCGCTTTCTTACCACAGCACTCTTTTCCGCAGGCTGCAGTGATGACAATTGATTAAACTCCACAGGTGTTACCTCCACATGCAGGTCAATTCTGTCTAGCAGCGGTCCTGATATCCTGCTCAGGTATTTCTGTACTGCTCCCGGTGGGCAGCTGCATTCTTTATGAGGATGATTATAGAAACCGCAGGGACATTCCTGCGTTGCCTTGTTTGCGTTTTAAAAGCCAAACCGGAAAACCAATGCCTATTTCCTATCCTGAAAACCCAGTATCTATAGGTGATCACATAAGAAAGAAAAGGATGGAACTAAAGCTACTTCAAAGAGACGTGGCAAGGATTTGTGGGGTTAGCGAAGATTGTATTACAAATTGGGAAAAAGACAGGAATACTCCTCAAATTCAATATTTTCCGCATATTATAAATTTTTTGGGTTACATGCCATTTGAGGTTGATTTGAGTACTCTTTCAGGAAAACTGAAAGCACATAGGCAAATTAATGGGCTTAGCCAAAAACAACTGGGAAAAATTCTAGGAGTTGATGGAGGTACAGTTTGCAGCTGGGAATTAGAAGAAAACCAACCACATAAGGCAATACTTGAAAAGCTAGACACGATGTTGTAAACACTATTATCATTCCACTTGTTGATAAAGTTACAATGTATTAAACTCAACCATTTAATATTCTTTTGATATTTATTGGTTACGATAGGATTTGAAGAAGCCTGTCTGTTTAGAAAGAAACCCGGCAAAACAATTTGGAATGTACGCTCTGTTTTCATAGAATTTCTATCTCGTGTTAAGAAACGCATCTGTGGAAGCTTTATATTAAATTTCGATAAATCAACCAACAAATCTGACATACACATATAATTGAAAGAATATGTACTGTATTGGAAAGTGCTCTTTTTTGCTCGCTGATAGCCTTGGCGCGGCTATTTAGAACGACCGATTGCCTGATAACGCAACCTCGATAATAAAATAAGCAACCCAAAAATTGTTTGGCAATTGAATTTGCTAAATGGCCCCAACGTAAAAACGTTTCATGAATACCCATATTTGTATCATAATGTTGAATGTAAAATATCGGAGATTTGCCTGTATACCAATTAAATAAAACAATGATATGGGAAAGGTAATATTAATATAGATAGTATCTTTTATTGATACTGATAGTTCCCACTAAAAATACAAATATGGATCATTTCAATCCTATAAGCAGTTTCAGTAAGGCTATCGGTTTTCCGGCACCGGAACATCCTTTGTTCAGCATTTCTTTTGATCATAAAGACGATGATTATAGTGACGGAATTGAATTCTCTGCGGACTTTTACATTATTTCCTTTCAAAAGGTGGAGACGGGAAGCATTACTTATGGCAGGGGGTGTATAAACAGGATAGAGTTTTTCAAATTCAGTAATTACAAAACCTTCTATTTTATGGTCAAGTAAGCGTTCATCATTGGGTAGAACATCCATACCGATAATGAAATAATGTTCTAGGTTTCCCCAATCTTCCATACTAATCGCATAAAGCTGGTCCTGGTGTTTGATATCCCTTACATAATATGGCGGATTCTTGCCTGCCAATGCAATAAAATATTCATCCCCTAAGCTTTTTATTAGGTTAAAAAAATGTTCTTGGTTGTTTTTTACCTGCATTTTTTCGTGAAAATAATACCTATCTACTCGGCTACCCCATCCCTTCCCAACTGCACACCATACTCCAATGTTATTCTGCCGTATAATTAGTTGTAGACGGACATGATTATTCATACTTTTTTCGGAATCATTTCTTGCAGGATGCCAAGCAGCTTCCTTTGGCGATTTACCGTAGTATAGCCACATGCCATCCAAGATCTTACTATTCCTAGCTGTATGAGCGAAACTGGAAACTATGTTATGATGTCTGTGGTGTGGATGTAAGTCAAAACCTTTCGCGTGAAGCTTTGGAAAGATTCTATTGTGCAGCAGATGCATTTTTCTGTTTACTTTTTTTCGGGCCTCTTTAGCTATTGGATTATCAATTATTGCCCTGTCATATGTAAACGCATTAAAGTCTTCTTTGCGGAAATAAAACTCATAATCATTTTCGTATTTACTCTTAAAACTATTGAGCCTGTTTCGGTAAGCATTATTTGCATTCTCTGATGGTTTGAATACCCTAGCTTCATAATCATCTATGTAATATTTGTCAATTGCAATACCAATTTCCATGTGTAGTCCAAACCAGTTAATCAGTTTCTGGCATTCAGTGTCCTTTTCAACCTGCCAGAATAGCTCTACATTAGAATCCCATCCACCGTTAGTCATATTCCCCGATCCAACATACGCTTTGTGAGAATTTCCTTTTCTCCAGATGTAGAGTTTGGGATGGAAGAATGTATCTTTATTGGAGAATACCTTGAATTTAACTTTGCCTTGATCAGCCCAGTTCAACAGTTTCCTTAAGACCATTGGAGGAGTAGGAAGATCAATGCCAACAAGTATATGTATTTGGGCAGATAGATGTTCGATATAAGATAATCCACCCTTAGATATAAGGCCTGTTGCGATCCAAATTTCGTCCGCATCGATTAACTCTTGTCGTATGCTTTCTTTAAGATTGCTTGTATACATAAACTAGATGAAAAAATTATTGATTTATATGGGTCGTTTTCAAGTCATAAACCATGCCTCCTAAGCGAAACAACTTATGGAGATTGGCTGGTATTTCTCCTGGAGCAGACGGAATTTTGTCATTGTTAGGATGGTACTCTTTTAGTACTAACTTAATTATTTCAGCGCATATTTCAATCACGCCATCACTTATATTCATGGCAGTGACATTGCCTCCATTGGGAGTAGTTAAAATTCCTAATTCTACAATATTTATATCCTCTATTTTACC
>NZ_JBEVDX010000101.1:0-91989 GCF_040513095.1 Pedobacter sp.
ACCAAAAATACCTGCCACCCAGTTTTGCAAATGTGTAGCCGAATACTCACTTTTAAGGAAAGGAGTGATGTCATAAGCCATATCCGTAAACAGCTGAAGGTTATATTCTCCCGGTTTAATATCCCCGGCATTAACTACCCATAGGTTGCGGGCTTCTGCCTGGTAAGCTTTAGTCATTTCCTCACGTATGAGTGCAGGATGGGTAGTGGACAGCCACAGGTAGTCATGTGGCCTTCCCCAGTACGAAGCATGGTAATAAACACCGGAGCCACCATGACGTTCTTTTTCAGCTTTGCTGTTTAACCTCTGGATGTAGCCGTAATTATCATCGGGCCATACCAGCGTAACATCATCGGGTACCGGTAAACCTGCCTCATAGATATCCAGTACTTCTTTGTATATCGTAAATACCTGCGGTATTTCAGCGGCATCTTTTTGAATATACTTTTGCATCAGTCCGCGCTGATCATTAAAGATATTCTGCAACAGGGGAATGGCATCTTTGCTGTCTTTTACACCCTCCATACCACTGTCATGTACGCCGCGCATGCCAATAGTATAGATCACATTGTTGGCACTGCTTTCCTTTACTCGGCTCTCCCAGTAATTATAAACCCCTTGCCTGTTGGTCACATAATTAAAATGACCCATCTTCTTTTCATCCCACTCTCCAACGTTATTTCTCAACATCGGTTCGGCGTGCGAGGAACCAACCACTATATCGTAATCAGCGGCCATTTTTTTATTCCCAGGATAGGAGTAGAAAGGTTTTGTACTTGGATGCATGGCTGGCCAGATCAGGTTAGCCTTCAACCTGAGCAGCAGCTCAAAAACTTTTGCATAGGTTTTTGGACCTATATCACCTGTTTCCCGTTCAAAGGTTTTAGCTGCCCAGGGTTGCAGGCCCCAGTCTTCATCATTGATAAATATGCCACGGTATTTTACGGAAGGGCTGGGAGAGGTATAAAATTTAACATCGATGATCAGTTGTTTTTTAACTGCCGGATGCACATCGGCCCACCAGTACCATGGAGAAATCCCTATTTTTTCCGATATTGAAAACACGCCGTAAGCTGCGCCCCTGGAATCACTGCCTGTGATGACGAGCGCTTTCTGTATAGTTTTAGTGGGATTGTTTAAGATCCTGAGAGCGTATCTTTCCCATGTACCTTTTAAACTGCGGTCAGACGGCCCTTTAATCCGGGACAAAATCTCTGATCCTGCCGTTCCAATGATGATCACATTGCCTTTGGCCAGGTTCAGATCATAGATTACCGCAGGCAAATAGCCCGTTACCCGCTGAATATCCTCGGCAAGCAGCTGCGCGCATATTGAATCAAGCCTGCTTCCTGCTTTATCAATCACGATAGTGACTTTGTGATGCGGTGTAACCAGCTCAATCGGCGCCGCATTTATCCTGCAATAGCTGAAAAAAAACAGGAGGATCAGGAAAGGTTTATACATGGTTTTAGCTTAATGAGTGAAATGTCCGATATGCCAGAGTACACCAGAGGGATCATGAAGGAAACATTCCTCGCCCCATACCTCAACACGAACAGGGGAAAGCTTTACACCAGGATATTTAGCGGGCAGGTCAAGTACCTTTAATGACTGGTAAAAACTTTCAGCATTTTCTACTTCAAGGAACAGCATGGTATTTTCAATCCATTCCTTTAAATAATATTTTTGAAGATAAAAGGATAGTCCGCTTAACTCAAAAACTGACATATCCGGCGAGATAACTATTTCTGTGAACCCAAGTTCCCGGTAAAAGTTACGGGATACATCAAAGTCTTTGGCTCCAATAAAAGGCCGTAATGATTTTATCATCATAGTGCTTATGCTTTAAATCAAATATAAGTTATCCTGTATAAGCTAGTGTATATTTATATAATTTCTCTTATATATTTGGTTATGGAATTAAAGATCACTACCAGGAAAATTGAAGAATCTGATTTTGAATATATCTACAACGCGCTGTGTCAACTTGAAAACCAGATTTTGAACCGGGAGATCACCCTGGAGATATTCAATGAGAATATCACAAACCCAAACTTTCTTTATCTGATTGCTGAAATCAATAATGAAAAAGCGGGATTTATCACTTTTCATACCCAGAAATTAATGCATCACAGCGGCCTCGTCGGAGAAATTGAAGAATTCTATGTGGATGCACAATATAGGAGTAAAGGCGTAGGACGCGAGCTGATAACTACTATCAGGAGCTTTGCTGAATTAAAAAACCTGAAAAGTATAGAAGTAACAACCAATAAAAGAAGAACAGAAAATGTTGCAATTTATCAGTCTCTGGGTTTTAATCTGTCACATAACAAGTTTACAATTTACAGGACGTAGCATCAAAAAGTGTCAGCCAGGATGAAAATACAGAAGGAGATGCGGGATGATGCATCTCCTTTATATTTAGATTTTTACAGGAGTTGGTGCATCGGGCGAAATCAATCCTCCACTTTTCAGTTCGTCCCAAAATGCAGCAGGGATAACAGCAGTGAAAGACTCTGCATTGGCTTTAGCCTGTGCGGCATTCCAGGCACCGGGAATAACTCCGGAAACAACTTTTGGTGCTGCTGAAAATTGAAGTGCAGCACTACGAAGATCAGTATTGTGCTTCCGGGCAATCACCGATAATTTGTTCAACTTCTCTTTTGTACCAGCCGGGAAAGCACCCGAATAATCATAACGGTCTACTCCGGCGAGGAAACCGGCATTTAGCGGCGCACCTACTACGATAGAAATACCTCTTTTTTCGCAGGCCGGAAACAGCTTGTGCAGCGCTTCCTCATGTTTAATTAAAGAATACTGCGTTGCTGACAGAAAAATATCAGGATCTGATTTTTCTATTGCTTTTAGCGCAGGCTCCAGTGTATTCACGCCCAATCCCCATCCCTTAATAATTCCTTCCTCACGCATTTTGGTTAGTTCAGGCATAGCCCCCTTCAGGGCTTCGTCAAAATACTTTACCCAATTCTCTTTCATATCACCGTTATCAGGAGAGATGTCGTGAATATATACAATGTCCAGATAAGGAAGTCCCAGGCGCTGCAGGCTGTCTTCAATGCTGCGGCGGATACCGCTGGCCGAATAATCATAGCGGTAACTAAAGTTAAGTTTTCCTTTCCACAGACCGTCCTTCAGTAGAAAATCTTTATCAGGAGTCAGTAAACGGCCTACTTTTGTAGATAAAGTAAATTCTTCCCGTTTCTGATTGCGCAGAAAATGACCAAAACGACGTTCACTAAGACCAAGTCCATACCAGGGTGAGGTATCGTAGTAACGTACCCCGCTGTTCCATGCAGCCTGGAGCGCCTCGTTTACATCACTGTCAGGATTTTCATGGAAACCGTTTCCTGCTGCAACACCGCCAAATCCCGAAAGGGAAACAGGGCGGTAGCGCTGGTTTTTATCTTTTTGCGCTGTCATATCTGTCTGATTATATAATGTACCAAAAGCCGGCAACGCTGCTGAAGCAAGTACCCCGGCGGCTGCTAATGATGACTGACTCACGAATTTTCTTCTGTTCATTCGATTTAGGTATTTCAATGAAATCAGCTATTATCGTTCCAGTTTTTATTACATTCATCTTTCAGGCCTGTAATAACAGTATATTGTGAAAGAGAGAAACGGCTTTCAATATCAAATAAATAAGGGTATAAGCCTTATTGACAAAAATAAGACAAAGATTAATTTGGATGTTTAACCTTCTAACTATACCTTTGATTCATCAGATGACATGATCAACATATGAGTAATATAATAATCAGAAAGAGTCTTTCAGAAGTAGTAGCGGAAACATTGCATGAGCAAATCATCTCAGGTAAATACCAGCTTGATCAGCAGTTGCCTACTGAACCTGTATTGATGGAAGAATTTGGAGTAGGACGCTCAAGTATCCGTGAAGCCATTCGCAAGCTGGAAAATACCGGAGTCGTTAGGGTTCAGCAGGGGCTGGGAACGTTTGTGGCTTCCAAAAACGCCTTGTCAGAACCCCTGTCCAGAAGGCTGCAGTCGGCCCAGGAAAGTGACATAGAAGAAGTAAGAGAACTGCTCGAATTAAAAATTGTAGAAAAGGCCGCGCTTAACCGCACAAAAAAAGATATTCAGCATATTAAAGCAAGTCTGGAACGCAGAAACAAAGCCGCCGACCAGGAAAAATTGATAGTATGGCTGGAGGAAGATATAAATTTCCATATCAGCATTGCTGAAGCCAGCAAAAACCCAATCCTGACAGAGCTCTACAAGACATTCAGTGAGCAGCAGTTAAAAAGATCAATCGCAAAGAGCTATACTAAAAGCTTTTCTATGCACCGTTTAACAGAATGGCACGAGAAACTGGTTGAAGCAATCGTAGAACAAGATGTGAAGAAAGCCGTGAACGCAATTTTAGCAATGCACGGAAAAGAATAAAAATTTGCACTAAAACATCAGATGACCTGATGTACTAAAGTCCCTGAGAAATTATATAGTAAAAGATAAATGTGGACTAAAACATCAGATGACCTGATGTTGATAAAGAGGTTTTTTTTTAAGTGAAAACATCAGATGAACTGATGTGGTAATCATATAGAATATGAAAACAGTTTTTTTATTTCCCGGACAAGGTTCACAAAAAGCAGGGATGTTACAGGCCTTCGCACAGGACGATCCCATTGTAGCTGCCATATTTAAAGAAACTGAAGAAACTCTGGGCATCCCTGCTGTAACACTTGATAGCACTGAAAAGCTGGAATCTACACAATACGTGCAGCTATGCTTATTGATTACCGAAGTCATTTCGGCCAGAAGGTTACTCGCACAGGGGCTAACAGCAGATTATGTTGCAGGACATTCCATAGGCGCATTTTCTGCAGCGGTAATCAGTGGTGTGCTCACATTTGCACAGGCAGTAAAACTGGTAGATCTGCGTGGCAGGCTGATGCAGGAAGCATATCCTGAAAATTACGGAATGGCCGCCATGGTCGGCTTCACTGAAACAAGACTCAAAAAATATATCGATGAACATAATAAAAGTCACACTGCAGTATACCTTTCTAATGTCAATGCAGTTGACCAGCAGGTTGTGGCTGGCCAAAAAGACAGTCTCGAAATACTTATCCAATCCTTACAAAAAGCTGGGATAAACAAGGCAAAACTGCTGAACATGTCAGTGCCTTCACATTGCATCTTATTGGATAATGTGTCGGCCGCACTGAAAGAACAGATTGAACTGCTTGATCTCGGTGAACCACAGATACCGTATACATCAAATCACACCGGAAGACTGCTCAGAACAGCGGAAGCCGTCAGGAAGGATTTATATACCAGCGTAGCCAAAACTGTCAAATGGTACGATGGAACTACGCTGCTGTATGAACTGGAAGCAAGGTGTTTCATAGAAATGGAGCCGTCAGGAGTACTGTCAAAAATAGCTGAAGCGACTTTTCCAAACGCAATAGTCCTTCCCGTAGAAGAAAACGGAACCGACAAGGTGGTCTGGCTATGGAAAAACTATCAGCAGGAACAACATTAATAAAAAACAAATCAATAAAAAAAGGAGGCAAAAGTGTCAACTACATCATGGACAACAAAACGGGACGAGAAATCCCGCAGAATTAAAAACATTTCGCACTTAACCAGGGGTACGATTCTTAAAAAAGAAAATCTGGTAGAAGCCCTGGAAAGCCTGATCCAGCCGGGTGACAAGGTCGTTTTAGAAGGTGATAACCAGAAACAGGCATCATTTTTATCTACAGCACTGACACAGGTAAACCCTGCAAAAGTAAATAAGCTGCACATGATCATGTCCAGCGTTTCCAGAGCAGACCACCTGGATGTATTCGAAAAGGGAATCGCAGATAAACTGGACTTCTCATACGCAGGTCCGCAAAGTCTTCGCGTAGCACAGATGCTGGAAGATGGAATCCTGAAAATTGGTGAAATACATACTTACCTTGAGCTTTACGGCCGTTTATTCGTAGACCTTATTCCAAACGTGGTATTGGTGGCCGCAGATAAAGCAGACAGATTTGGTAACCTTTATACCGGTCCGAATACTGAAGAAACCCCTGCAATAGTAGAAGCAGCGGCATTTAAAGATGGTATCGTCATCGTACAGGTTAACCAAATTGTAGATGAACTGCCAAGGGTTGATATCCCTGCATCATGGGTAGATTTCGTAGTAGAATCAGAAGAACCTTACCAACTGGAAGCGCTGTTTACACGCGATCCAAAGCTGATCACAGAACTCCACATTCTGATTGGAATGATGAGCATCAGAGGAATTTACGAAAAACATAAAGTAAAATCTCTCAACCATGGTATTGGTTTCAATACCGCAGCAATTGAACTTTTACTGCCTACATATGGCGAGAGCTTAGGACTGAAAGGTAAAATTGCTACCAACTGGATCTTAAACCCGCACCCTACATTAATTCCTGCTATCGAAGCCGGATGGGTAGAAACTGTTCACTGCTTTGGTGGTGAAGTAGGGATGGAAAAATATGTGGCTGCCCGCCCCGATGTATTTTTCACCGGAAAAGATGGTTCACTCCGTTCAAATCGTGCCTATGCACAGGTTGCAGGACAATATGCAGTAGATATGTTCATCGGTTCTACGCTGCAGATAGACAAAAACGCAAACTCATCTACTGTGGTTTCGGGCAGACTTGCCGGTTTCGGAGGTGCGCCAAATATGGGGCATGATCCACGCGGAAGAAGGCACTCTACAGAAGCATGGTTAGACATGATGACTTCAGATGATCCCCTTGCTAAAGGCAGAAAACTGGTAGTACAAACAGTGGAAACCTTCCAGAATGGAAATACACCAGTTTTCGTGGAAACTTTAGATGCCATTGATGTAGCAAAAAAATCAGGCCTGGCTACCGCTCCGGTAATGATTTATGGTGATGATGTCACTCACGTAGTTACCGAAGAGGGTATCGCGTATACCTATAAAGCTGAAGGTGAGCAGGAACGCAGAGATGCATTAGCAGCTGTTGCAGGTGTAACTTCTATTGGCCAGCAGGTATCGCCGGCTGTAGTTCAGTCACTGCGCGACAGAGGAATAGTTGCTTATCCGGAAGATCTGGGCATCCAGCGTACACAGGCCAAAAGATCATTGCTTGCTGCCAAAAACGTACAGGACCTTGTAGATCAGTCGGGCGGCCTTTACAACCCACCTGCAAAATTCAAAAACTGGTAATTACTGATCCAAAAAAGGTAAAATGAAAGTATCAATAAAGCGCGTAACAGAAGAAGAGATTGCACAGCAACTGGCTCAGTTTGCGGTAGAAGCCTTACTGGAGGAGGTGCGTTTAACACCTAAACCCGGACTGGTAGACAAGCTGAACAATGGTACCCACCATGACTTAACGCTCGGTATCATGGAAACATCGGCAGAAGCTTTAAGAGAGTGTTTCTACGCTATGAGCATGGCAGGTTTCAACAACGGGCCTTCGCAATATTTGAGAGAAAGACTTGCCGCCATTGGCCGCTACGGCGAACAGCAAATGCTGGCTGCCACGGGACAGGTAAATACCCATAAGGGAGCAATCTGGGCACTGGGTTTGTTGACAGGAGCTGCAAGCGTTTTATGCTCTGCACAGGATGGAAAATTTTCTGCTGAACAGATCCTTGCTGCAGCAGGGCAGATCGCTTCCTTCCACGACCGCTTTGTCACACCACAGAAAACGCACGGGCTTGAAGTCCGCAAAGTTTATCCGGTACGCAGTGCCCGTGAAGAGGCAGCGCTGGGTTTCCCTTCAGTCCTTGAAACAGCAATCCCGGCCTGGGAAACTTATTCGCAGGATAATGAAGAGATCCGGAGATTAAATGTACTGCTGGCATTAATGGCTGTAGTTGATGATACCTGCATCCTTTACCGCAGTGATATGATCGTCCTGCGCGAAGTTCAGGAACAATGTAAACATATCCTGAAGAATGGCGGACTGGGCAATGCTGAAAACTGGAAAGCTTATACTTTACTGGATCAGTATATCACCGGTAAATGGGTATCGCCCGGTGGCAGCGCCGATCTCCTGGCCGCCACCATATTTATCAAAAAAATAACACAACACTTTAAAATCAATTCATAATGGAATCATTTTCATATACGTTGCCGGCTGCAAAAGAAGTTAGCCAAAGGGCACATACCGGAGTTGTAGGCTCTGGCGACCTGGAAATCATCATCGAACCAGGAAATAAAAAAAACATTGAATTTATCGTTCGTACGGCTTCAGAAGGATTTCAGGAAACATGGAAAGCAGTATTTAAGCGTTTCGCTGTCCACAATCCTATCGATGCTAAAATCACTATCAACGACTTTGGTGCTACACCTGGTGTAGTAAGCCTTCGCCTTGCACAAGCTGTTGAAATTGCAAATCAAAAATAAATTCAATTTAAAAATATTATTATGCGTACAAGTTTTGTTGAGCTAAAAGGCCGTGAACGTGCCATAGCGCTGTTGGATGAGGGAAGTTTTAACGAATTATTAGGTCCATTCGACCAGCTGGAATCGCCACATCTGGCACCACAGGGTATTGTTCCTGAAAGTGACGACGGAATGGTGATTGGTAAAGGAAAAATCAACGGTCAGGATGCTGTTGTGCTTTCTCTGGAGGGAGCCTTCCAGGGGGGTGGTATAGGTGAAGTTTGCGGCAGTAAAATCGCCGGATCACTGGAACGTGTACTGGCCGATAATAAAAACGGTAAAAAAGTAATTCCAATTATAATTTTTGATACGGGTGGTGTGCGGTTACAGGAAGCTAACTATGGCTTGCTGATTATCTCGGAGATCCAGTCGGCAATGGTTGCTTTACGCCAATATGTACCGGTAATCGGTTTGATTCCCGGAAACGTAGGTTGCTTCGGTGGTATGTCTATCACAGCAGCTTTGTGTACTGATCTGATCATGACCAATGTGGCGCGTTTTGGCTTCAATGGTCCGGAAGTAATTGAACAGGAAGCTGGTGTTGAAGAGTTTAACTCCCGTGACCGCGGATTGATCTGGGGCACAATAGGAGGATCTGCACGTTTTGAAATGGGCTTAATCGACCAGCTGATTGACGATGATGTAACTGTTTTTAAAGCTGCGGTTCAGACTGCTATCGATAAAACACCAGCAGTGCCGCGTACGCAGCAGATTGACAAATATCTTTCGCTGATCAACCGCCTTGATCCAAAAATCAGGAATACCAGAGAAACAGTGGTTTCTTTATTGAAAGATACTTCTGCAGCGCCTGTACCGGCAATGGAAGATGCAAAAACACCAAGCCGCGGCCGTACCTGGTTCAATGCTTTTACTAATAATGCAGAATCTATAAGTTATTTGCCTAGTGTCCTGGCAGCAAATGCCGATTTTCAAGGCGCGCCAACGCTATTTTTAGCGGTAGTACCTAATGCTGCAAACCGTTACCACCGTGCAGGCAAAGGTGAAGTTGGTTTACAGGAAGGATGGGTACTGGCAAAATATATCCGCGAAGCGATTGCAGAAGATGCAGACAAAGCCGTAAAAAGAAACCTGGTTGCTTTGATTGATGTGCCAAGTCAGGCTTACGGATATAACGAGGAATTACTGGGCTTACATTATTCATGTGCAGCGAGTGCTGATGCTTATGCTTCGGCCAGATTAGCAGGTCATAAAGTAACAGGTATCATCGTAGGTAACGCGATTTCAGGAGCATTCCTGACTCACGGACTACAGTCGAGCCGCTTAATTGCACTGGATGACAAAGAGATCAATGTACAGGCCATGTCTAAACAATCTGCTGCAAGGATCACAAAACGTACAATAGAGGAACTCGAAGAAGCAACTAAAAAAGTACCTGCGATGGCTTATGATATCAATAACTATTATACGCTGGGTGCAATGGAAGAGTTAATAGAAGGTGTAAACGCTGATGCTCCATCTGCTGACGATGTGAAGAAAGTAGCAGCAGCACTGGCAAAAGCAATCGATGCCAATGACGGTACTTTAAGCCGCCGTCTGCAAACCGGGCCAGCGAAGGCACATGGCAGGGTTTACTCAATTTTGGTAAGGGAAAAACTGGCAGAGCAGTGGAGCTAAAACCCCACGATCTGTTAAGGGTCTATGCAATGGAGGATCTGGTGGCAGATCTTCCATTCCCAGCCTGGGCAAAAGAGGCAGTTCTGAATGCACCATTTGTGGTCGTCAGGCGCGCCGAAACCAGTAAGGGAATGGTTGCAGTAGGTATTCGTGGGCCACAACGCGGGCAGCGTCTGGCCTGCTGGTTACCCATTGGCGTGGTAAAGGAAGTAATTACTCCCTTTGACCTTGCTGAAAGGAAAAACTGGAAATCCGTTTATACCGGTGATGCCCCTGCGACAGTTACAAGTTTAGAGCAGATCAGTCTGCTGATGAAGGAGAGCGCATATCAGTGGGGGCCAACGGGCAGTACAGGCTTTGAGCTGGCGACAGGAGTCTCCACCGTTAAAGAGCGTAGTGATCTTGATCTGATCATCGATATGCCCGGAACACTAAGCGTAAGAACAGCAACCGAATTGCTGAACAGTATGGAGGATATCTCCGCTGTACGTTTAGATATCCAGCTCAATACTCCCTATGGAGGGATTTCTTTAAAAGAATTTACAGCTGCTTCCACTGTATTGGTGAAAACCAATCATGGGCCCGTGCTCATGGATGTAAGCAATATAACATTATAGGCAGCCCTTAGATAACCGCCCGGAGAGGCGCAGGGGATAACTATATCAAAAAAATAAATTTTATGAAGTATTACACAACAGCGCTTTTGGCTGTGCTAAGCTGTTCTGGATTAGCAGTACAGGCACAGGATGCAGCGCAGGCTGAAGATCCGAAGACCGTATCTCTGGATACGATAGCAAAACCTGTTCTCAGGGTGCTGAAAAAGTTGAAACTGTCCGGAACTATCCGTACAAGGTACAACGCCACTTTTAACAAACATATTGATATTGACGGATTGCAGCATAGCAATGGCTCGGATAAGTTTACCGACAATGCTTTTACCATCCCTAACGCCCGTTTGGTGTTACAGGGAGATGTTACTGACAGGCTGGATGTTTATGTAAGGGTAAATTTTGGTGATTTTAAAGGCTCACCAACAAGTAAGGTTCTCGAGTATGCCTACGGTACGTATAAAATCAATCCCTATCTGAACTTCCGGATGGGTGTTTACAGACCAAATTTTGGTCGTGAGGATGATCTGGCAACAGATTACCTGAGAACATTCGATTTCAGTAATCAATACACTGCCTTCGATGAAAACGGATGGATGAATTACCAGATGGGCGCAACCGTGATGGGTGAAGCTAAAATCGGTAAACTTCCTTTCAAATACTACTTAGGCGTAGTCAACGGTAACCGGAGAAACTCCTTTACTGATAATGACAACGGGAAGCAGTTCCCGGCGAGGGTTGAACTTGAGTTCAGCAGGAACTTCCAGGTTGGTGTAAATGGTGGTCTTGGGAAAGAATACGGCAGCAGCCTTTCTGTATGGGGGGCAGATGTGAATTACGAACGCCAGTTGAGCCGGAAATTGCATTTCCAGGTAGAGTCTGAATTTAAACAGGGAAATAACCAGAGTTTATTTTTCTCTGAGGACATACCAAATACAACAGTCAGCAATTACATGATGCGTGGCGCCTACGTTTTGCCAGGGGTAATGTATACGATCAACAAGAAGGAAATCAAAAGCCTGGAAGCCTCATTCAAATATGAATATTTTGATCCTAACTTTAAAAGGGATGGTAATGTGAGACAGCAGTACGTGCCTATGGTTGGGGTCGACTTTGCAGAAAACTATGCCTTCAGGCTGCAGTTTGGGGTGGTAATCGACCGCTATAACCATAATGTGCCCAACACCACTGAATACAATTCCAACAGATTTATCACTCAATTACAGATCAGATTCTAAAAAATACCGCAGATGGAAGTAGTAAATAATACGATAGATAAAACTTCAGCAGCTGTTGCTGAGCTCACATCAGTAGCTGCTGATGAGAAAACAACAAAAGTTGAAAACCCTATACAATACCTGCCAGTAGGACTATTTGGATCTACTGTCGCCCTTGCAGGTTTAGGAGTTGCATGGAAGCAATCATCCGCACTGTTTGGTGCTCCGCCAATAATTTCGGTTGGGGTAACCCTTGTTACCTGTATTGCTTTTGTGCTCCTCATTCTCAGTTATCTTACTAAAATGCTGAAATATCCTGAGAGAGTTAAAACAGAACTAAACAATCCTGTCGCTGCCAACTTCCTGGGTACATTCTTTATCTCGGCTGTGCTTATTGCATCCTTAATTGTTCCTTTTTCATTGAATCTGGCAAGAACAGTATGGATCATTGGGGCAATTGGCGGCCTTGTGTTTATGTTTATACTTACTTCAAGGCTTTACAGAGGGCAGTTAAAGATTACAGACGCAGTACCTCCTACATTAATACCAGGTTTAACTGTGTTAAATACGGCTACGGCAGGAGCTGCAATGCAATGGGGATGGTTTACCCACGAATTTGATTTGATCCTGTTCTCCTTAGGAATTGTGTATGTATTCGTGTTTTTTGTGCTGATCAGTTACAGGCTGATTCACCGTGAGCCGGTTGTTATTTTCCTTGTGCCAACGCTCTTGCTGATGTGTGCACCATTTGAGGTTGGATTTATAACTTATATGAGCCAGGTACCACAGGTAGACATGTTTGCTTCGGTAATCTTTTATTTCGGGCTTTTCATATTCGTTGTCCTCTTCTTTTTTGTTTTTAAAAAGGGACTTCCATTTATGGTTTCCTGGTGGGGATCATGTTTCTCCGCAGGCGCACTGGCCAATGCAGCTATCAAATATGCCAATGTAAGTCAGGATCCACTGGTGAAAGACATTGCGATTTTTCTGCTGATCGTGCTGACGGTTATGGTGATCATCACCTTCACACTAACAATAAAGTATCTGGCTAAGGGCAAACTACTGAAACCCTAAACCATTAATTTCAATTGTATAATCAATTATAAATATGTCATCAAATACATCCTCAAACACATCAGTTGTTGAGCTCTCTACTGCTAACCCTGCACCACTTGGCTTGTGTGCCTTTGGTATGACCACCGTCTTACTGAATCTTCATAACGCAGGTTTTTTTCAAATGAATTCCATGATCCTTGCGATGGGAATATTTTACGGCGGACTTGCGCAGGTGATTGCCGGAATTATGGAAGCCAAAAAGAACAATACTTTCGGGTTTACTGCTTTCAGTTCCTTTGGTTTTTTCTGGCTTTCTTTAGTTGCGCTGCTGCTGATGCCAAAATTTGGCTGGGCAGTTGCCGCCGATGAAGGAGGCATGATCGCCTATTTTGCTGTGTGGGCACTTTTCACATTTTTATTGTTCATCGGAACTTTGAAGTTGAACCGCGGCCTGCAGGTAGTTTTTGCATCGCTTACGCTGCTCTTCTTACTACTGATTGCAGGAGAGCTTACAGGTTCGGCAGGGATCAAAGCTTTCACCGGATTTGAGGGGATCATTTGTGGTTTATCTGCAATCTATGTTGGTACTGCCCAGGTGATCAACGAAGTGTATGCACGTACGGTTCTTCCTATTTAACTAAATACATTATTTTTCAGCACCGTTAGCATTAACGGTGCATTTTTATTTTCGTAAATATACGACATAAGGTGAGTGGTTTTAATGTGTTTTGTAAGATAAGTGTCTGGTAAATAATGTCTTCTGTTGTGGTCGATAGTTTGTCTTGCTGATAGCAAACAAATAAAAATATGAAAACAACAAAAAACTTAAACGTGGCAGTTGCTGCAGCGATTTTATTTACTTCGCTATTCAATTTCAACCCTGTACAGGCACAAACACCAGTGAAGAACATCGTGATCGTCCATGGCGCATTTGCTGATGCATCCGGATGGGAATCGGTTTACAAGATTCTGGTAAAAGATGGTTATCACGTTTCTTTGGTACAAAACCCAACAAGTTCATTAGCTGAAGACGTCGCAGCAACTAACTTCGTTCTGGATCGCCAGGATGGCCCTGTAGTTTTAGTCGGTCACTCCTGGGGAGGTACGGTTATTACTGAAGCAGGTAATGCAGAGAAAGTGAAAAGCCTGGTTTATGTAGCTGCATTCATTCCTGATGCTGGGGAATCCACACTGGCCCTGGTAGAAAAAGTAGCTGCTCCAAAAGGCATTCTGGCTCCTGATGCTAAAGGAAATGTTTACCTCGGTAAAGCTACCTTCCAGGAAACATTTGCCAACGGACAGACTAAGGAAAAATCAGACTTTATGTTTGATTCTCAGATCCCGCTTACCGTAAAGTCATTTACAGATAAAATCACAACGGCGGCATGGAAAAATAAGCCGGTATATGCAGTGAAACCATCAAATGATGAGACCATTGATATGGGCCTTGAAGACACAATGTATAAACGTGCCAATGCAAAAGTAACCCAGGTTAAAGGTGGGCATACTTTATTCATGACCAGTCCCAGGGAAGTTGCTGCTGTTATCGAAGAAGCTGCAAAATAATTCAGTCCAAAACACTTTCAATCCATACTAAATTATTGATCAGAGATGGAAAATCAAATCCGGGTAATTAAAGATTTGCCCTATCAAGGTGACCTGAAGCTGGACGTATATAGTGGCATTAATGCAAAAGGTGCTATAATTGATATTCACGGCGGAGGCTGGTTCCAGGGGGATAAGCTTAAGGATGAAGATCTTGCGACAATGTTATGTAACGAAGGATATCTTGTGATCGTCCCGGATTACAGGCTTACCCCCAAAGGAGTCTTTCCGGCAGGACGTGAGGATATATTCGCGTCACTGGAGTGGCTTCGGTTATCAGAGTATCAGTTTGACCGCACTAAAATAGCTGTCTGGGGAAGCTCTGCAGGAGGCAACCTGGCTGTGGAAGTTGCATTGATGAAAGGCCTCCCGGCGGTAAGCTGGTCTGGAATTATCGACCTGGAAGGATTTATGCTGGAAACAGACGGACAGGCTTCAGCTAAAAAGGATAACCTGGATGGCAGTATTCCCAGCGCCAATATCAATCAGGGGGGACGAAACGATGCTTTTTTACGGTGGTGTATTGATGAGTTGATTGGAAAGGACAGATGTTTGTTACATGAAGCAACGCCGCTAACAAGGGTTAGCGCGCAAAGCGGTCCAGTTTACATTGCCAATTCAATGGATGAATTTGTGCCTGCTGAAGGCGCTTTAAAGCTACAAAACTCTCTGTTGAGGGTTGGCGTACCCAGCACAGTTCAGCTGGTATCAGGAACCCTGCATGGCAAGGGTTATATGTCAGATGCGATTATTCCTTCCTTAAGCTTTCTGGATACATTTCTTCAGAATCGCAAATAATACTGGAGACATAGAATGGCTGCCTCGAGAAAGCCATTCTATGTCTTAAAACCATCAGATCATTTTCCGGGGATCAACGATTTCATCATATTTTACTGCATCAATGTAGCCACTTTGCAGAGCCGCTTCTCTGAGGGTAAGGTTGTTGTTCATCGCAGTATGCGCAATTACAGAGGCTTTATCATAACCGATTTCCGGACTCAGCGCCGTAACCAGCATCAGCGACCTGTCCAGGTACTCATTGATTTTAGGCAGGTTAAGCTTCGTCCCTTCAACAGAGAAAACCCTGAATTTCTCTGCACCATCAGCCAGAATAGTTAGTGAATGCAGAAAATTGTTAATCACAATTGGCCGCATCGCATTGAGTTCAAAATTTCCCTGGCTGCCGGCAAACGCCACAGCGGTATCCTCGCCAATCACCTGAATACAAATCATAATAATTGCTTCGCATTGTGTAGGATTAACTTTGCCAGGCATAATACTTGATCCGGGCTCATTGGGCGGCAAAATCAATTCGCCTATCCCACACCGCGGACCGGATGCCAGCCACCTCATATCATTCGCGATTTTCATCAGTGCGATAGCAATTCCCCTCAGGGAAGCCATAGCAGCTACGAGGGCATCAAGTGATCCTTGCGCAGCAAATTTGTTTGCAGCAGTGATAAATGGTTTGCCAGTCAGCTCAGCCAATTGAGCAGCAAACTTTTCTGCAAATCCATCAGGTGCATTTAATCCGGTGCCTACAGCTGTACCTCCCTCAGCAACTTCATACAATTTTGTTCTGCTCGCTTTTACCCGCTCTATTGCGTCCGAAAGCTGGGCAGCATATCCTGACCATTCCTGGCCAACAGTGAGGGGTACGGCATCCTGCAGATGAGTTCTGCCAATTTTGACCACATCATTCCATTCCTTTGCTTTACCGGAAATTGCCCGCTCAAGATTTTCAAGTGCCGGAAGTAAATGATTGTCAATTGCAAAAATTGCTGCAATATGCATCGCTGTGGGAAAACTGTCATTTGACGACTGACCCATATTGACATGGTCATTGGGATGAACCGGGGTCTTACTGCCGATAGTCCCGCCAAGTAACTGGATAGCACGATTGGAAATCACTTCATTCACGTTCATATTCGATTGTGTACCTGAGCCAGTCTGCCAGACAAAAAGAGGAAATTCAGCATCAAGCTTTTTGTCAATGATTTCATCGGTGACCCTGCCAATTGCTTCAGCGATTTCTGCCGGGAGCCGTCCGTCAGCAAGATTAACTATAGCCGCAGTCTTCTTTACGTAGCCATAGGCATGGTAAACCTCTTTGGGCATTTTATCACTACCTATAGAAAAATGTATTAAACTGCGCTGGGTCTGTGCGCCCCAGTAGTGTTCGGCAGGAACTTCAACCGTACCCATAGCATCACTTTCAATCCGGATACCGATCTGTCCTGTAGAGGCAGCTGCTGCGTGTTTTTTTTCCATATTTTCTGAATCTGAGGTTCCGTTAATTTTCATCGGGAACGAAGTGTGTATCTGAATTTTCTTTATATACCACGTAAATACGTTTCCAGGGCTGATCATCGAGCAGTCTCCATTTATGGCCTGTTCCCAGATGATCAGTTGCCAGCAAAACATCGCCGGGCTTAATAACAAAGGATTCGCCACCCTTTGTGGTAAATTCCAGTATCCCTGAAAGGGTGATCACATATTGGGGCACGGGGTCATTGTGCCAGTCGAATGATGAGCTTGCTGCCGTCTCCTTAAATAATGCATGGTCGGCCGGCACCAGCGCATCCGCACTGATTTGTCCGCGTTTGAAATGTGAATTGCCGTCTGCTCCGGTGTATAATAGATATGCTGTGATCATGAGATAATATTTTTAATGTTCAACACTGCTGCGGTTTTTGCCCTGAGCTCCAGGCCAAGGCTGGGATTATCAATTAAGGATTGTCCGTACGATGGAATCATTTGCCTGAGTTTCTCAGTCCAGCCGTTATTTTTAAGCTGATCTGCAAAACATTTCTCCAGGACATCAACCATAATCGCTACTGCAGTGGATGCTCCTGGTGATGCACCCAGCATGGCAATAATACTGTTATCTGCTGCGCCAACCAGTTCAGTTCCAAACTCAAGGATTCCGCCATGTACATCATCTTTCCTGATGATCTGCACGCGCTGTCCGGCTACTTCCAGCCGCCAGTCTTCCTCTTTGGCTTCGGGGAAAAACTCTTTCAAAGCAGCAAACTTTTCCTCCTGCGATTCCAAAACCTGGCCTATGAGATATTTTGTAAGTGCGATATTGTCCCGGCCTACTGCCAGCAGCGGCAATATGTTATCCATGTCGATTGATCCGAATAAGTCGAGATAAGAGCCATGTTTCAGGAATTTTGTCGAAAAACCTGCGTATGGACCAAACAACAGCGAAACTTTTCCATCAATATGCCGCTGGTCCAAATGAGGCACCGACATAGGAGGGGAGCCAACAGCAGCTTTCCCATATACTTTTGCATGATGTACCTTGGCAATAGCTTCATTATCAGTACGCAGCCAGACACCACTCACAGGAAATCCTGCGTAACCATGGGCTTCGGGTATGCCCGACTTTTGCAGCAGGGGTAAGGAACCACCACCGGCCCCGATAAAAATAAAAGGAGTAGTGAGGAAGTGATGCTCTCCGGTATTTTCATCCCGTATCTGCGCTTTCCAGTTCAGGCCTTCACGCTCCAGATCCTGCACGCGGTGGTTGTAATGAATGACCACGTTTTCTTTTCCAGCCAGGGAATCAAGCAATTTGCGGGTGAGAGAGCCATAGTCTACGTCTGTGCCGGTTTGCATACGTGTTGCCGCCACCAGCTCTTCGGAATCCCTGCCCTCCATTACCAGTGGAATCCATTCTTTAATAATGGCTTTGTCCGCTGTAAATTCCATTGCCTGGTAGAGAGGGTTGGCTGACAGGGCTTCAAAACGTTTTTTCAAGTATGCCACATTTTCTGCGCCGGTAACAAAACTCATGTGCGGAACGGAGTTGATAAACTCCTGAGGATCCTTTACTATCCCATTGGCAACCAGATAGGCCCAAAGCTGTCTTGAGAGATCAAACTCGGTATTCACCTTCAGGGCTTTTGCAATATCGATGCTGCCATCAGGGTTTTCAGGCGTGTAATTCAGTTCACATAAAGCGGCATGTCCTGTACCGGCATTATTCCAGGCATTGGAACTTTCCAGCGCGGGTTGATCAAGTACTTCATAGATCCTGATTTTTAGGCCAGGATCAAGCTGGTTAAGTAGTACTGCAAGGGTTGCAGACATAATGCCTGCTCCAACAAGAATAACGTCTGGTTGGTGCTGGGTTAAGCTTGATTCTTTCATAGTCATGATTTTAAAATGAATATTAGGGTGAAAAATTGCGTGTACTAGCTCGTCAGACGGGAATGTCCCTCACAGAATCAAGGGCCGATTTTTGGTAATGTATTGCTGGTGAAATAGCCAGGAAAAGAATAGCTCCAACCAGCATGATACAAATAAGTACATAATAATCGGTAGCAGTTTTTAAAATAGATTGCTGGTCGATGCTATTTTTTAACAGCATATTTGCGCCCTCATCTGCCATTTGATGATCACTATACCGCCCGTTCAGGAGCTGCTGATATATATTAAGCCTTGATTGGGCAAGCGTTGTTTCCGCTGAAAGATCAAAACGGTTGGTATGTGTTTGCGCCCCGAACAGCTGAAAATAATTGATGAGTGCAATACTTAGTAAAGAACTGAAAAATCTGAAAGAAACTGCCGTTGCAACAGCGGTGGGGCCTAATTCTTCCGGAACCGTAGTAACCATAAAGACAATAATTGGCGTAAGCAATAATCCTGTGCCTATACCCTGGATGAGTAAAGGCAAAATGAAGGCAGACTCATCAGCCTGTGTACTAAACATAAATATCATCCAGCCATGATGCAGCAATACAAACAATAGACCATTGATCCATATCAGCCTTGGCGGAACTTTCTTCAACAACATCCGCGATGAAATTATTGTACCTATAATTGCCCCGGCCATATTGTAAATCAAAAAATACCCAAGGTGCTCCGGCGAAAATTTGAGGAACTGGCTCAAATAACCAGTACTGAAATTAAAGGCGCCCCTTGCGAGATACAGTACCACAAGCATGAAAATCCCCATCCTGTAACTTTTGAATTTGAAAATATTCATGTTCAGGTATGGCCGGGAGCTATATTTTTGCCGCAGGACATGAGTACAGAGCCCCAGTAGAAACAGAGCCATGGAAAGACGTACTTTTGCGCTGGACAGCCAATTGAGCTGCTGACCATAGGTAAGCGTATAGGAAAGTGCAACCAGCATTGTGGCGTAGATAATGAAGCTTCTCCAATCAGGGGAAGGCAGGCTTACTTTAGGAGACAACCTGTTACCGTTGAGGATCAGGTAACCAAAAATGCCCCCGGGTATAAAAGCAAATGCGCAATAGAGGTAGAACTGGTTATAATCAACCTGATCAATAAACGGCCCGGTCAGTAAAATTGTAAGCGGAGAAATACACAGGAGGATGCAGTAAACAACAGAATAGCCTATTTCTCTTGATCTTTCAGTTTTTAATATGTTAAATATCAGTGATATACTGATGGCAACCAGGCTTATGTTTGCTGCGCCCTGGATAAATCTGATGATCAGCAGAAGCATAAAGTCGCGCGTCAGATAGGCCGCATATGCTGTAATAACCTCTGCCAGCAAACTGATCAATAGATAATCCTTTGTTGCAAAAAATCCTGAACAGTGCCTCTCCAGAGGAAAGAAACTAACAAGGCCGGCATATAATATGATCAGGGAAAACTGAGCATCATTTGGATCAATACCGTAAAATCCACAGGCTGCACTTACATTCGCAGTTGAAATTGAGAACAGCAACAAATTCGGTATCAATAGCATAAAAATGCAAATCCTTATACCCCATTCGGGAATTCCGCTTTTAAAAATCTCCTGCCTTTCCATCTATCGGATTACTTTAACTGTTGCGTTCATGCCTGAGCGCAGTAAACTGTTGTTTTCTTTGGGATCTGAGAAAATGATCTTCACGGGAATACGCTGAACCACCTTAACAAAATTACCTGTCGCATTATCGGGAGGGAGCAGCGTAAAGCTTGATCCCGTGCCTGGAGAGAACGACTCGATTTTCCCATGCAGGGTCTGATCAGGATAGGCGTCCGTAACAACCAATACGTCCTGTCCATATCGCATGTGGGATAACTGGGTCTCTTTGAAGTTTGCAATAACCCATTTCCCGGATCCTGCATTGACAATACTGGCCAGTGTCTGGTTGGCCTGGATGAACTGTCCGGTTTGAATGGTCTTTCTGCTGATTGTACCCTGGTGCGGAGCCTTAATAACGGTATATGAAAGATCCAGTTCAGCCTGCCGCTGCAGTTCCCTTTTTCTTTTGATTTCTGCAAGGATGCCCGCTTTCTGAGCTCTGTAGTCGTTTATCCTGGCCAGTGCAGCCTGGTAACTTCCCATTGCAGCAGTATATTCCGAACCAGATACGTCCAGCTGTTCTTTTTTGGTTTCCATCTGCTGTGCAGTTGCCGACTCCTCGGTGACTAATCTGGTGTATCGTACATAATCCTGTTTTGCCCGTTTAAATTTGGCTTCGGCTGCACTGATCTGGAATTTTGCAACTGCGGCAAGTTTTTCGGCAGTTTCGGTAGTCTTTTCAAGCACGTCAATCTGTGCAAGGGCACTATTGACTGCTTCAATCGATTCCGATTGTTTTGATTTATATTGGTCATCTTCAATGATGATCAGGGTGTCACCTTTATTGACGCGCTGATTCTCTTCATACCTGATTTCTTTGATATAACCATTCACACGGCTTACTACAGGAGTGATGTATTCCTGTATCTGGGCATCATTTGTCTCTTCATAATTCAACACATCTAAAGTCAGCATTATAGCTTTATAACCGAGAAATATCAATATCAGGATTGCTACCCATGAAGTTATTCTTGTGACTAGCCTGTCGGTCGTTGTAAGGCTGGGGCTGGTGTTTTCCATAGTTAGAGTTTTCCTATTGTTTTTTGTAGCTGGTAAAAATGAAACTGTCCTTCGATCTCAGCTACCGTTAAATCAAACCTCGATTCCAGAAGTTGTACGTCTGCATCCAGGTAATCTGTCATCAGTGCAGTCTGGTTCAGATAGCTGCTCTTTAAAATTCTCAGGTTTTCGGTAGCCTGTATAATATTTTTTTTAGAAACCCTGATGCGTTCTATATCTTCCTGCAGCTGCAGGAAATCCTGTTTCACATGTTCTTTGATTTCGTCCTCACGTGCTGAATGTTCGAGTGCTGATTTTCTCAGTTCCAACGCTGCTTCGGCAACCCTATGCTTGTTCTTATATAGGGCCGATAAAGGATATGATGCCTTTAATCCGACTGTGCCAAGGCTATAAAGCGAAAGTGCATAGGGATATAACCTGCCCTGGGGATAACTGTACAGGTAATTGGCAAACACGCTGATTTCCGGAAGAATGTTAGCTTTAACAAGCTTTAAGTTTAGCTTTCTGAGACTTTGCTCCTGTCTTGAAATATTGAGTTCGAATGCATTGTTCATGGCAATTGAAACGTAATTCTCGTAACTGTCAAGAGCAGGTTCTGTCAGGTTGATGCTGTCTGATGGATCAATCATCGTCTCTTCTGGCAGACCCATTAAAATTCCAAGTTTTTGAGAGTGCAGCGCTATGTCGTTATGGATCTGTGTATACTGGAGTTTCTGTTTGGAAACTTTCAATTCTGCCCGTAATACATCGCTCTTAAGCACAACCCCATTTTTGTAAAATACCCTGATCTGCGCAATTACTTTCTCCTGTTCGTTTATATCGCGGGCTATAATCTGAAGGAATTTTTGGTCGCGGATAATATTCAGGTAATAGCTGCTGGCCAGTAGCTTGATTTCTCCTGTTGTCAAATTAACCTTATTTTTGATGAGGTCCTGATTGATGGCTGCGGCCTCCATATTCCGTTTGAGTCTGCTTCCGTTATAAAGAAACATGTTGGCTGTGGTACCCAGGCTGTATGACGTGCGGGCCAGGGGGTAATAGGTGGCCTGGTGAAACAAGCCATTTTCATATTGTGGTAGTTTGCTGAACTTTGCATATTCTCCGTCAAGGGAAATGTCAGGGAGCTTTTCTGCTCTGGTAGATTCCAATCGTTCAGCATTTTGTAATAAGTTGAGTTTTTCCAGATTTATTGATTTGCTGTATAAGGATACGCTGTCCCACACCTGCGGAAGTGAATATTTTATTGTCTTTAGATTATCGTGCTGCTGCTGGGCCATTGCAATAAAGCCCTGCAGGCTTAAAAGCCCCAGCATATGATAAAATTTATTCATTAGGAGATAGTTTTATTTACGTGCATCTCCCGACAATTGCAAGTACAAGGCCAAGGGGGTAACCTGCTGACTGTTAAATTTTTATGTGATATTTTATGCAAATGGTGATTCCGATATCTCGTGATTTCACGAATGTGTATTTAATGGTAGCCGGGCAGGATGGATTGGATTAAGGAAATCTTCATCGTGAATTGACGATATACAGTAAGGTAAAATATTGTATAAACCACGCAAAATGCTGATCTTTAAGATATTGTCAAATGGTCTGCTTATTGGGGACTGTCAGTCAGGTTGATAATTCAGCACAGAAAAATGAAAAACATTACAGTCTTTAACATAATTTTATTCATCCTGCTGATCCCGGTCAGTCTTTTCGCTCAGTCTGCGCAGGATAGTAAATCAAGCCATCTCAATCAGCTTCAGCAAAAATTTGTAGACCTGCGCTTCGGCATGTTTATCCACTATAATATACCTACTTATGCCAATGCCGACTGGCCCGATCCGGATGCATCAGCACAACTCTTCAACCCTAAAAAACTCGACGCCGGGCAGTGGGCAGATGCCGCCAAATCAGCAAACATGACTTATGGTTGCCTGACAACCAAACACCACAGCGGATTTTGTATCTGGGATACCAAAAGCACAGATTATAATGTGATGAACAGCCCTTACGGAAAGGATGTGGTAAAACAATTTACAGAGGCATTCCGCGCCAGGGGTTTAAAGGTCATGTTGTACTATTCGATTCTGGATACGCACCATAAACTGCGGCCTAACCAGATTACCCCTAAGCATATCGATATGATCAAACAGCAGATCACTGAATTGCTGACGAATTACGGGAAAGTTGAGGCACTTATTATCGACGGCTGGGATGCCCCCTGGTCAAGGATCTCCTATGATGATGTACCTTTCGAGGATATTTATACCTTAATAAAAACCTTGCAGCCGGATTGTCTGGTCATGGACCTCAATGGGGCAAAGTATCCCGGAGAGGGTCTTTATTATACGGATATCAAAACCTATGAAATGGGTGCCGGTCAGCGGATGAATAAAAACAACAAGCCCATGCCTTCCCTGGCCTGTCTGCCAATCAATACTTCCTGGTTCTGGAAAACTGATTTTCCAAATGTTCCGGTAAGAAGTCCCCGTGAAATTGTAGACAGCCTGATTACGCCTTTAAATAAAGTGAGCTGTAATTTTATCTTAAACGTGGCGCCTAACAGAGATGGTTTGATTGATGAAAATGCCATCACGTCGCTGAAGGAGGTAGGGAAAATCTGGAAAAATAATGCTGCCATTACTCATTTACCAGCGCTGCCCCTGCCCGTAATTTCGAGCAATATGGCAATCAATCAACCCGCTAACTCCAGCTGGAGTGATGACATGAATATTTCGGATTTTGCCAATGATGACAACTACAACACTTCATGGGTATCCGCTAAAACAATAGAAAAACCCTGGCTCGAAGTAGATCTTAAGAGGGAAAAGGGTATCAACATGCTGGTAGTAGCGGAAAAAGAAAACAATGTCTATGAATATGTTCTTGAATGCTGGAATGGCAGAGAATGGAAGACTGTTTTCCGGGGCCTGAACCGGGACCGGATCAAGATTCACCGGTTTGAAAGATTATGGACCAGTAAAGTCAGGATCAGGATACTCAAATCCGTTCGCCAGGCATCCATAGCAGAGATTCAGGTTTTTGATGAAAGAAGATAATGCCTGCGGTCCGGATATTTCCTCTCCTGCTGCTGCTGCTATTGACTGCACCAGTGTTCTCTGCAGGGCAGCAGATCAAATCCCAGAAGGATGTTCAGCAAGCTGAAACAAAGATTTTATCATTAAAGGACGATCAGAAAAGGGATGAACTGCTTCTGGACATCGGAAGGTATTACCTCAACCTGCAGGGTGAAATCAAATCTGATTTGTTAAAAGCGCTGGATTTTGAAAAACAGGCCTTCGCACTGGCTAACAGGATCCATTATCAAAGGGGCCTCGTCTTAAGTTTTCTGCTCAAAGCAGACATACTCAGGGAATCCGGAGATTTGGTAACTCCGGCAAAGATCATTCATCAGGCTATTGGCTATGCTTCCAGTCATGGAATGTTGGCAGAGCTGGCTGCTGCCTACGATACGATGTCGGGCGTGTATGGAATTGAATCGATAGCTGATGTACACAGCAAAATAACTTACAGCAGAATGGCTGTAACCTATTACAGCCTTGCAGGTGACCGCAGGATGCAGGCGCGGAAGTACCAGGATATCGGTGAATATTACGCATTGATAGGCAATAGTATAAAAGCGGTGGAACTTCTGGATAGTGCCCTGATAGTTTTCAAGTCTGTGGGGCACAAGGAGCTTCAGGGTGTTTATAATAACCTTTGTATTTCCTATACCAGCATGGGCGATTATGGGAATGCGCTTAAAAATGGTTTACTGGCCGAAAAAACGGCTATGCTGGTAGGGGATAGTTCGCTGCAGAAAAGTGCAATATTCAATCATATCGGTATCATCTACCATAATCTGGGCAGTTATGAGAAAGCTTATAGCTATTTTCTGGAAGCAAAACGCATTGCCGAGAAATACCACGACATAAACTACATCCAAACCATCATTCCCAATCTGGTTAATACCGCCTACAGGCTGAAACGGTATCAGCTGGGCATAAGTTATCTTGAGCAGATGGAAAGACAATATCCGGCAAGGACTGACCGTGCAAAAATCCGTTACGCCCTGACTTTTGCAAATGCCTATCTGGAATGGGGACAGGCTGGAAAAGCCGAACCTCACTATACAACGTTGTATAAGTTAAGCAGGTCGCTGCCCAAAGATGACTATGACCTCATCAGTATTAAAAAAGTGATCCTGAAAAAACTCATCACTGATCATCAATTTGAAGAGGCCAGACCATATATGGCTTATATGCAGCAGCAATTGAAAAGAAGTCCGAACATAGATTACAATGCAAAACTTGAATACTTTATGTATATGGCGGATTCTGCATCAAATCAACTTGTATCAGGAGTTGAGCATCTCAAACGTTTTAAAAAATATTCCGATTCCGCTTCAAATGTACAGAAGGCCAGGCAAATTGCCGTTCTGGATATTGAATATGAAACCGCAAAGAAAAATAAGGATATTGCTCTGCTCAACCAGAAGAACCAGCTTCAGGAAGCGCGCATTCAAAGTGAAGAGTCTGCAAGATATGCCTTTATTATCGGTCTCATAGCCGCATGCATCATCATCACTATTTTGTACAACCGCTACCGCCTTAAAATCCGCAGTAATCTGCAGCTTGAGCAGAAGCAGAATGAGATCAATGGTAAAAACACACAGCTTACCAGCCTGCTGGGAGAAAAAGAATGGCTTCTCCGGGAAATCCATCACCGGGTAAAGAACAACCTGCAGATTGTCATCAGCCTGCTGAACACACAATCGTCGTATCTGGATAATGAAGATGCAAAGGTGGCCATACAAAAGAGCCAGAACCGCATGTTTGCCATGTCTCTTATTCACCAGAAACTGTATCAGTCCAATAACCTTTCCAGTATAGACATGAACTGGTATATCAGGGAACTGGTTGGTTATATGGCAGAATCCTATGCTATGGACAGTAAGATTCAGTTTGTGCTGGCTACAGAACCCATTCACCTTAATGTTGCACAATCGGTGCCACTTGGACTCATCCTCAATGAAGCAGTCAGCAACTGCATTAAATATGCGTTTCCTGGAAACGTAGAAGGTAAGATCTACATCAGCTTTGTTATTGACGATGATCGCTGCACGCTGAAGATCTCAGATAATGGCATTGGTTTACTTCCTGATTTTGATTTCAGTGAGATGAAATCTTTAGGAATGAGTTTAATGGTTGGCCTGGCAGAACAGCTAAATGGTATCCTTAGTATAAGGAATGAAGATGGTGTGGTGCTGGAAATTTCCTTTACCAGGCAAATTGCTGTTTAGCAGTAAAGCACCTGAAGTGATTTACTGCTTGCTGGTAATTCTTAGCTCTGCAATATCAACCTGCATTTCCTCACTGCGTATAGCCTCATCAGAATAGTTTTTGGCTTTGCGTAAATGGTAAAGCTCCGACCGCTGCACCTGGTAAATATCTTTGAGTACACGTTTGTAAACATGTAACTCTTTCTGATCTTTCACAGCGCATTCCATGCAGTCCAGCTTCAGGTGGTTGTGTTTGAGATGGTTTTCCAGGTCTACTTTAACCCCCACGAGCAGGGCATTGTCCTTAAGTTCCAACTGATGTTTTTCCTGGAGCTGCTTCAGGGCTACCTGGGTTAATTTCAAGCGTATCTCTGTTTCCTGCTGTTCTTCGGGCATCATCGGATCAATCTCTTTGATTTTTAATGCTTTGATGATTACAGGTAAAGTCAGTCCCTGGAAAACCAGTGTAACCAGTATAACCACAAAGGTGATAAAGATGATCAGGTTTCTTTCTGGCAATGGCTGTCCGTTATCCAGTGTAAGCGGCAGTGATAACGCCGCGGCAAGGGAAACCACACCACGCATACCTGCCCAGCCTATGACAAAGGAACCTTTCCAGCCGGGATGTGCTTCATTGTCCCTTACACTTTTAAATAACCAGCGAGGGATAAATGTGCCCGGATAAATCCAGATAAGTCTGATCACAATCACCAGGGCACTCACCAGAAGGCCGTATTTCCATGCCTGTGCAAGCGAGTATCCTTCAAGTCCCGCTACAATGGTAGGGAGTTCCAGGCCAATCATCACAAATACCAGTGCGTTGAGTATGATAGAAAGGGTCGACCATACGTTGAGTGTTTGCAATCTGCTTTGCCCGTCCGCAAAGATTTCGTGCGAACGATAGGAGAGGAACAGTCCTCCGCTCACCACTGCCATTACCCCTGAGAAATGAAACTCTTCTGCTGCAAGGTACATCAGGTAGGGCGATATAATCGTGAAAGCGGAATCAATACTTGCCGTAGTCGGCAGAAACCGGTGTATAAGATAGATGATATGGGCCACAACAAGGCCTACTACAATACCCATAACGGTTACCGTTACAAAACTGACTGATGCTTCCTGGAACGAAAATCCGCCTGCCGTTACAATCGCTGCCAGGGCAAATCTGAACACCGTTAAACTGGATGCGTCGTTCACCAGGCTTTCACCTTCGAGAATAGTAATGATCCTTTTGGGCACACGGATGTTTTTCAGTACCGCGGATGCAGCTATAGCATCCGGCGGAGAAATGATGCCCCCAAGCAGAAATCCTGTGGCCAGGGTAAAACCCGGAATAAAACTGGATACGCTATATGCTACAACGGTTGAAGTGAAAAATACCAGACCGAAGGCCAGCAGGGAAATCGGCCGTTTCCATTTCCAGAAATCATTCCAGGATGTCCACCAGGCAGCTTCATACAGAAGTGGCGGCAGAAAAATCAGGAAAATCAGATCCGGCTCAATATTAATCATGGGCATCCCCGGTATAACACTGATCACCAGCCCCGTGAGCACCAGAAATATAGGATAAGCAATCTTAACGCGGCGGGCAAGCAGGATCAGCAGAAAGGCTGCAGAAAGAAGTAAAAGGTATTGAAGTAGCGTATAATGCATATGGAAATTAAGATAGTGCAAATATTGAAATTCTCAAAATATTACAATTACCCCTCCAGTCTTTATGACCCTGTTGTTTAGTATATTATAAGATTACCGCTTATAATTTGATAACGAAATATCGTGATTTTACGACTAACATCATGTTGCAGGCTGGAATATCAAATTAGGTCAGCCAATATCAGCCCAATTTTTCCATCTCTGAAAGTGAAATCAAAAGTTCCTCCAATTTTGCCTTCAGGGAAATTGCCTGTAAATTCTACTTCCAGATGTGCGTGGAAATTATCTTTTACAACTAGCTCCAGCTTTCTGGTTTGCGTTTGATAACCTATAAAATAGCTGAGGAAGTATTCTTTGATGCCAATTTTTCCACTAAACTTCCTGCCCACCGAGGGATCGTCCAAAACTGCGTCCTCCGCGTAGAATTCCAGATATTTTTCTGTGTCGTAACTGTTGCCGACTTTGATCCATTCTCCGATAAATTTTTCTATATCCATATTTTTAAGGTAAGAGGCCGCGTTGCCCTGTGCTTTGGTATTGTTTATCCAAAGGTGATCTTTTAAAATATGGGCAGCTTCGCCTAAATTGTAAAATGTGTAACCGTTTCAACCGGGTTTTGCATACAACATTCGGGGATTTGCATACAGTCTTCCTGTCAGAATCAGCCACCTTTGACTATCAAATCATTACTATGGAAATCAAGAAAATAAAATTGGGAAACCAGGGACTGACCGTTCCGCAAATAGGTTTAGGCTGCATGGGTATGACCGGCTTTCAGGAAGGCAATATGTATGGCAAGGCAGATGAACAGGAAGCTATTGCAACCATTCACAGGTCATTGGAACTTGGCGGTAATTTCTTAGATACTGCCGACCTGTATGGGCCCTTTAAAAATGAACAGCTGATTGCAAAAGCAATTGATGGCCAACGTGATCAATACATTATCGCCAGCAAATTCGGATGGGAAATCGATGAGAACGACAATGTGACCTGGGCTATAAACGGCAAAAAAGAATACGTAAAAAAAGCTGTGGAACGTTCATTAAAACACCTCAATACCGACTACATCGATTTGTATTATATGCACCGGCTGGATAAAAATACACCTATCGAAGAAACTGTTGAAGCCATGGGCGAGCTGGTGAAAGAAGGTAAGATCGGCTACATCGGCCTGTCAGAAGTTTCTTCTGAAACCGTAAGAAGGGCTCATGCAGTTCATCCGGTCACAGCTGTACAAAGTGAATACTCTTTATTTGAGCGTACCGTGGAAGAAAGGGGCGTGTTGCAAACATTAAGTGAACTGGGAATAGGTTTCGTTGCTTACTCACCCTTGGGCAGGGGATTCCTGTCAGGGGAGATCCGCAGCATTGATGACCTGCCGGAAGATGATTTCCGCCGCGCAATACCACGTTTCCAGAAAGAATATTTCTACAAAAACATTGAGCTGGTTAAAGCAATTGAAGCGCTGGCCAAAGAAAAAAGCGTTACTTCTTCACAACTGGCATTGGCCTGGATCATCAGTAAGGGTATTCTGCCGATTCCAGGTACCAAACGCCGCAAATATGTAGAACAAAACATCGCTGCCAGCACTATTGAACTGAGCGAGGCAGATCTTGCCCGGCTCGACACCATTGTGCCACTGGGTACTGATACTGGTAAACCCTATGACGAATTCAGTATGGGCCTGATTGATTAACGTTCTTCTTTATAATTAATGTATTAATTTCGTACTATGAATGCTATCAATTCTGTTTCTGAGTTTCACAGGTTATTGTCTTTGCCTTCCCCGCGGCATCCGCTGGTTAGCGTGATCAATTTGTCAGAATCCATATTTCTTGATGACGAGGTCTGGAAAGGTTTTGTAAACAGGTTCTACTGTGTAGCCTTAAAAAGAGAAGCAACAGGCAAGATCAGGTACGGTCAGCAGCATTATGATTATGATAAAGGCGTTTTAAGTTTTACGGCACCCAATCAGGTGCAGTATCTGGATATACATAATATGGAATGCGGCTCGGGCTTTTTGCTGATTTTCCATCCGGATTTCCTTTTAAAACATGCTTTGGCAGGTAGCATCAATAATTATGGGTTTTTCTCTTATGCAGTCAATGAGGCACTGCATCTGTCTGCAGAAGAGGAGGACGACCTGATTACCATCCTGAATAAAATTGATAAAGAATGTGCACCCATTGATAAACACACACAGGACATTATCCTGTCGCAAATTGAACTGCTGCTCAACTACTCCAACCGGTTTTATGAGCGGCAGTTCATTACGCGTAAAAATAATAACTCTGAACTATTGGCGAAATTTGAACAACTGGTTGATCATTATTTTGATAACAATGATACAGCGCAATATGGTCTGTTAACAGTGCAGCACATCGCCGGTCAAATGAACCTGTCCCCCAACTACCTGAGCGATTTGCTGCGGGTGCATACCGGGCAAAACACACAGCAGCATATACACGAAAAATTAATTGACAAAGCAAAGGAAAAGCTTTCTGCCACGCAATTAACGGTCAGTGAAATCGCATTTGCGCTGGGTTTTGAACACGCGCAATCCTTCAGTACGCTTTTTAAGAAGAAAACGCAGATGTCGCCCATGAGGTTCCGTCAGATCTTTCAATAAGCAGCTAAGACATAGCTCCAGCGATGTTTGATGACAGGTCCTGGCCGCTAATCTACTTTGAAGCCCTGCACATTTTCCTGTATATATTTTTCTCCCTCAACGCTGCTGGCCACAACATCTTTAAGGACTATATTTTTTACCGGCAATTCTTTTTGTGCAAGTATTCTTGATACAAACTTTACGTCAGCTGCCATAATGTGTTCCAGAAACACATCCTCTATTGGCGTAAGTCGCTTCTCATAAGTTGGAACCAGCGTACGCCACTGATAAAGTACATCAGTTTCTATTCCCAGAATGCCCAGGTCGATTTTTCCGGATTTGATATGGCTGGCATAAATGTTCTTTACATAACCACCCATTCTTTCATTCGTTTTGATGAAAATCAGGTGGTCCAGTTTAGCGCCGTTGAGTACCTCACAGCTGTCGATAAAAACATTTTCGATCCCTCCCGACAATTCACTTCCGATGGCTACCAGCTGATGCCCGTTTTTTACAGTGCAGTTGCGGATCACTACATTTTTTGAGGGAGTTTTATAGATCCAGCCTTCTGGATTTCTGCCTGATTTGATCGCGATAGCGTCATCGCCCTGATCAAACGTACAATTTTCGATCAGCACATTCTGGCTCATTTCAGGATCAACCCCGTCGTTGTTATGTCCGTGAGCATATACTTTTATATTCCTGATCACCACGTTTTTCGACAGGTAGGGGTGTACTGTCCAGAAAGGACTGTTGGTGATTGAAATGCCTTCTATAAGTACATTTTCACATCGGTTGAACTGTATAAATTGCGGGCGCAGATTGGCGGTGTCGTTCACCATTTGCCTGTCTTTCAGAGGTGTTCTGTTCCAGGATAGATTATAAAGTCTTTTAATGCTTTCCATATGGGATTTAGGACGGGCAAACCATTTCTGCCAGACCTCCATTTTTGCCTTGATTTCTCCCTGGCCTGTCAGCGCAACATTTTTGCAGCCGTAAGCGTAAATAAGTGGCGAGTAGTTCATGCATTCCATACCTTCCCAGGTAGATGACACTGCCGGAAGGTAGTCGGCAGGATTGCCCGAAAACAGCAGTACCGCCCCCTTTGCCAGGTGCAGGTTTACGTTGCTCTTCAGATGTATTTTTCCTGTTAACCATTCCCCGGGCGGGATGACTACCACGCCTCCGCCAACGGAGTTCGCTTTGTTGATTGCCAGCGCAATGGCCTTGCTGCTGAGTTCCTGATTGCCGGCTTTCGCTCCAAAAGAAGTAACCGCGAAAGAATCGCATTTACTAAAATTAGGTACCTGGATTGCAGGCATGCGAAAAGGTGCTTTAACTGCAATCGCATCAATGGACACCGATTTGGGAACTTTAAAGGAAAGAATCAGCGCAGCCCCGCAGAGGATCGTAATCAGGAAAGAAAGTTTGTATCTGGTCATACTGGAAATATAAAGACAATTCAGGATATTTTACTGATACTGAATGTTTTTATTATACAGCAGTCTTCAACAACAATCTTCTGCCCATGATTTTGCGGATCAGCAGTCTGAGCTTAGCCTCGTAATCTTCTTTTAACCACTCTGTGTAATTTTTAGTCACCCTTCCAAGGCATTTTGCATACTGCTTGATGCGCCAGTCAATTTCGCGTGAAAGCTCGTCTGCCAGTGCCACTGCTTCAGCAATGCTATCGCTATTATCAGCGCACATCAGCGCATGCTGACGGATGGAATCCCTAATCACGATTTTAGGCTTCAGGCCATTATCCAGTGCAGACTGATGCGCTCCCTGCACATCAAAAGATATCTCCAAACTATTAGGGAACAAGGTACGCATATCTGAAGAAATCTGGTGTGCCTGGTAACTCGTTTGGGTACTTAGGCTTGCATAGAATGCCTCCGGGTTTTCAAAAACAAAGTTCCAGTCAATTTCAGCATTCCATTCGCCAAAGCGGTCGGTATTGTTTCCAAGATCGATGATTGTAAACGTCTTCTTTTGCGGGAGGCGCCTGGAGCCACGGCCGATCATCTGGTGATAAAGCGTTAAGGAAGTGGTTGCGCGGTTCAGAATTACCGTTTGTATAGTCGGCTCATCAAATCCTGTTGTTAAGATAGAAACGGAAGTCAGTATTGCTCCTTTGGTTTTTTTAAACCATTTCAGGATCTCTGTTCTTTCTGCCGGTGCTGTCTGATTGTCCAGATGCCGGATGGGATAGCCTAAGGCAGTGAACACGTCATAAACCTTCCTTGATGTGAAGATACCGTTATTAAAAATGAGTGTCTTTTTGTTTTTGGAATGCGCGTCAAAAGCATGCAGCAGTAAATCCAGCATTGGCTGCGAGGCGTAAAGCTCGTCGGATGTACTCACAGTAAAATCCCCATGGAGTCCTGTTTTGAGGGTATTCAGTTCAACATCATATCGCCAGGTAGTTGGCTTTGCTAAATAGCCCTGACTGATCAGCGATCCTATCTGTTCACCGATCACCAGTTCATCATAGTTTTTGCGCATAGGCAAATTGATATCTGAACTTAAGGGGGTAGCGGTTACACCTATGATGGCCGCATTTTTAAACTTGCCTAACAGCTTTTGGAAGGAGTTGTGGTGTGCTTCATCTACAATGATCAGGCCTATTGAATTGGTATCAATCAATCCGTCATCTATACGGTTGTTCAGTGTTTCTACCATGGCCACATAACAGGGATAGGCCTCTTTCCTGGAAATCTTTTTAACCTCACTGTTAATGATCTTATTAGAAATACCAGACATTTGCAATGCCGCAGAGGTCTGTCTGCAAAGCTCTATCCGGTGCGTCAATACGATTACTTTCTGATGGTATTTATTAATGTACCTGCCTGCAATTTCTGAGAAGATTACTGTTTTTCCTCCTCCCGTTGGCAGTTGGTAAAGCAGCCGGCACTGGTCCCTGCAGTTTTCCAGTTTCTCAAAAAGCGTATTTATATCGTGTTCCTGGTAATGGTATAGTTGTTTTGTTGGCATGTAGATAGCTTGAAATTGAAAAGCATAAACTCGTGGCAACAAAGAATGTTTGGGCAATCAGTTAAAAAAAATATTTATAACATGATCTGCTTCTCTCTTTCCCTGTATAATGAAGGCGATATATCCATGTACCGCTTATAGAAGCGCGAAAAATACGACTGTGATTCAAAATTAAAAAGATAGCTGATCTCTGCTATGCTGAGTTCAGTGTGTATCAGAAGTTGTGCTGCTTCTTTAGCTATCCTTTCGTTCATCAATACACCCGGGGGCTTCCCTGCAACGGATTTCACTGTGTCTATCAAATGATTCTTGGAAACATTTAACTGCGCCGCATAATCATCAAGATTACGCGGAGGTATTGGCTGGAATGATTTTACACTATTAAAGTCCCTGTCAAATAATTTAGTAAAAGCTTTTGTTAACCTTAAACCGGCATTGCTGTTATCCTGGATGGAAGAGTGGGGGCAGGTGGAATAGAGGCTTTGCGCCTTTTTCATAATGATGATCAGGAATGCCCGCATAATGTCAGCTTTAAACAGGCTATCCGATAAATACTCCTTTTCAATTTCCTGGAAGAAACCGTTAAAGTACTGGATCTCATCTTCTGTTAGCTGTATGGCGCCGATACCGTCAACCTGGAAGAAGGGGTAGTTTGCTATAAGCTCCGAGGCCAGCTGGTCCTGCTGAAAAAACTCAGCATCAAATATGCAGAAATATCCCGCATGATTATCGGCCTTGGCCTGCCAGGAAGTGATTTTTCCGGGCGACTCGAAACATAAAGTCCCTCGTTTTGCATAATACTCATGCAATCCAAACGATTTTATTCCTTCGCCGCCGGTAATAAGGTTCACCATAAAAAATTCCAGCCTGTTGGCAGGGACGACCTCCCGGCACTGATAACGGTAGTCGTCCCTCCGGTGGATCTCAAAATGACCAGGGCCGGTATAGCTGTGCTCTGGCTGTGAAACCACATCGGCAATCGGCCTGAAGTAGCCTTCCTTGAATGTCCCGGTAGTATAAGTTGGAATATCTTTATGGTTATACTTCATATACATAATCTAATATACTGTTATATTTTGGCTGCCAGCCTAATGTCTGCCTTGCTTTCAAAGAGGTACACCTGCTGTTGGAAGCCAATCCAAAGTGAACCATGTCGGCATTGCCAAAGAAAGAAACTGCTTCATCTATTGGTATGGAAAATGTTTCTTCTCCCTTGCCCATCTTTCTGCTGATCTCCTTTGCTATATCTTTCAGGCTTGCTTCGCCGTTTTCGGCATAATAAAGTCCACCTGCAATGCCGTTTTCAAGCATCTTTACGTAGAAATCACCTAAGTCCTCAATGTGAATGTTCGACCAGATGTTTTCTCCATTTTCTACCTGCACGCCCATCCCTTTTTCGTGGGCCAACCGATGAAGCAAGGGCAGTTGAATAGTTTCCTTGCGGAGTCCAAGCCCTTTACCATAAACCATTGTTGGCGCTATCACCATGGAACGAATACCTTCTTTTGAAGCCAGCAGTACATGATCATTCAGTGCCACCCATAATGTTCTCGCCAGATGTGGAATTTGGGGTACATCCTCATTGTAGATGAAATCCGACTTTTCGCCAAGGGCTTTGTCGCCCAGAATACTGGAACCTGTGGTATGTATAAATGTCTTGCCCGTGTTTTTAAGTGCATCAATAACGGTATCGATAAAGAAAGGATCCAGAACCGTAGCCGTGTTGATAACCGCATCTGCCATTTGGGCCTCCCTGCTAACCAACCCGGCGTCATCAATACTTCCGGTAACTGCCCGCATACCCAGGGCTTCAAGTTCTGCTGCGAGTTCAGGCTGCCGTACAAGTCCTGTGACCTCATAGCCCTTTTTCAGTAATAAATGAGCGATAGTACCGCCGATATATCCGTTGGCACCAGTAATAAAAACTTTTTTGATAGTCATGATCGAGGTTTTTGATATAAATTAGTATACCTCAAAGATCCAGTTATGCGGAGATCAGCGTTAGTCTGTTAATCCGGAATGTTGTCATTTTATACGGAATGGGCAGCAGCATTCAAAACCTTTTCCTGTCCCCATGCGGCCATTTCACCCAGCACAGGCTTCAGGCTTTTTCCCAGATCCGTCAGGGAATATTCAACACGGGGAGGAATCTCCCTGAATTGTTGCCTGCTGATCAGTCCGTCCGCCTCCAGCTCCTTCAACTGTTCAGTCAGGACTTTTCTGGAGATTGATGGCATCCGCGCCGCTATTTCGCCAAAGCGCCTCGTATGATCGGAAAGGATATAGAGGATTATTGTCTTCCAACGGCCCCCGATTAACGCGATTGTTGCCGTCACAGGACAGGCTGTCTGATCTGTTTTTTCCATTAGTTACTTTTAGCTTACCACTATTTTCACTGTTACCATCAGGTAACCAGTTACTTTTTGAAATTCTTATTAGTTTCTTTGCGTAACAAAGATAATTATTCATTTTAATAAGGACAAACTATGATTTTAATAACAGGCGCTACAGGCCATTTTGGAAAAGCAGCCATCGATTCACTACTGGAAAAAGGAACAGCTGCCGGCGACATTATTGCGCTGGTTAGAGATGAAAGCAAAGCAGCAGAACTAAAAGAAAAAGGGATTCAGATCAAAGCTGGAGATTACCACGATTATGATTCTTTAAGAAAGGCTTTGAAAGGAGTGGATAAACTATTGCTTGTTTCGTCATCAGATCTGAACGACAGGCTAACCCAGCATAAAAACGTAATCAACGCGGCCAAAGAAAACGGCGTGACACAAATCGCTTACACCAGCATAGATATTGAAAGTTTTACCGCATCTGTGATCCCTGTCGTAAGTCAGATCCATAGCGATACAGCAGATTATCTGAAAAAAAGCGGTATAGCATATACACTGCTGAACGATACGTTATACGCTGATCTGGTACCGATGTTTGCCGGCGAAAAAGTTCTTGAAACTGGTATTTTCTTCCCAGCGGGCGATGGAAAAACACCATTTGTAGCAAGGGCAGAAATGGCTGAAGCCGCTGCCGTTGTACTTAGTACAGGAGGACACGAAAATCAGGAGTACGCAATCACGGCAGATACAGCGTATTCATTCAGCGAAATCGCCGCCATTATTTCGGAAATTACCGGTAAGGATGTACAATACCTAAAACCCGATGCTGATACTTACATCGCAGAACTCGTAAAAGCAGGAGTGCCTGAAGGCGATGCCGGATTTTTTGCAGGTTTCGGAGTAGCTATAGGTAAAGGCGAATTTGATACCAAGCGCAGTGATCTTGCCAAGTTATTGGGAAGAAAACCTCAGGGACTTAAGGAATTTTTAAAAACCATTTACGGATAGCTGCTTGAAAAGCCAGGTACAACTGGCTTTTCTTTTTTATTTCTTATTTTGCCGCTATGGAACCCTTACTGATTTCAAAGGCAGAAGCCCGCAGGATAATCCTTTACGCTGCTGGTTTAGCGCATAGCGCACAGTTCGGATTTGGTATTGAGGCAGTGTTCAGGGTGATTGATCACCTGGGATTTGTACAGCTGGATACGAATTATGTAGTGGAGCGGGCGCATCACCACGTGTTTGCGGCGCGCATACCGGATTATCAGCCTGAATGGCTGACAGAACTCACAGATCAGAGCCGGATTTTTGAATACTTCAGCTCAGATGCGGGTTATCTCCCGATGGCGGATTTACGCTTTTCGCTGCCTGTGAAAAAAAGTTTTGCTATCAACGGCAAACCTCTGTCACCGGCAGAATCGCGTTTAAGGAAAGAGGTGCTCGACAGGATAGAACGTGAGGGCCCGCTGATGGTAGGGGATTTTGATGATGACAGGCTGGAGGCAAGTTCGGGCTGGTGGGACTGGCGGCCGGCAAAAGTTGCACTGGAAAGATTATACCTGGAAGGCGAACTGATGATCAGCCGGACAAAGAAGTTCCAGAAAGTGTATGACCTGCCACTGAATTTGATTCCTGCAGATATTGACATGACCGTACCAGCACCGGAAGAATTTGCGAGGTACGTGATCCGACGCACGCTTGGCGCCTTGGGAATTGCCTCTGTCAAAGAAATGGCCTGGCGCGCAAGACGGGTAAAGGGAAATGTGCTGAAAAAGGAGCTGGAGCAGATGGTCGCAGAAGGGGAGGTCAGAACCGTGGTTGTAGAAGGACTTAAAAACAATGGTTTGTACATCTTAACTGAACAGGAAAGACAAATTGAACTTTCAGATGAAGCTTTCATCCTTTCCCCATTTGATATCCTTAATGTTTTCCGCCACCGGCTAAAAGACTTTTTTGACTTCGATTACCAGATCGAGTGTTTCGTACCTGCTCCCAAACGTAAATACGGTTATTTTTCTTTGCCTATACTGGCAGGAGACAGATTTGTGGCCCGGATGGATGCCAAAGCTGACAGGAAACAAAAGGTGCTGATTGTGCACAACATCCATTTCGAAGAAGCAGTCCCCGATGAAAACATGCTGGACAAAATCACAGAAGCATTAAAGGCATTCGTACATTTTAACGGCTGCAGAGATATTGTATTCAAGCGATCAAACCGCTATGATTACCTGGAAATGATCGCCAAAGCTTTCCAGTAACCAGGCCCGGGCCGAAAAGATTTGACTAAACCAAAAGCAGATCTGGCTAAATTTGCCGGTCATTCATTCCCCAACTTTGTTGCCATCATTAATCAGATAATCAAACTATGAAAGTATTTGTAACAGGAGCCACAGGCTTCATAGGCTCAGTCATTGTTCAGGAATTAATTGCCGCAGGTCACCAGGTTATTGGTCTTGCAAGATCAGAAGCCAATGCGACTGCACTTTTAGCAGCTGGTGCAGAAGTACACCGCGGCGATCTGCAGGATTTAGACAGTCTGCGCAGGGGTGTGGCAAAGGCCGAAGGAGTTATCCACGCGGGTTTTATCCATGATTTTACCAGGTTCGCAGAAATGTGTGAGGTAGATCGTTTGGCGATTGAGGCCATGGGCGAAGAGCTGCTGGGCAGCGACCGTCCTTTTGTTGTGACTTCAGGAACCGCGATCGTTAGTCCGGGCAAACTGGCAACGGAAGATATCATACCCGCACCCGGCGGACATCCAAGAAAATCGGAAGAAGCAGCAGATGCTTTGGCTGCAAAAGGTGTCCGTGTTTCTGTGGTACGCTTGTCGCCCTCAGTACATGGTGATGGAGATGTGATTGGCTTTGTTCCGTTGCTGATCAGGATTGCGGGTGAAAAAGGTGTAGCTGCCTATATAGGCGAAGGTAATAACCGCTGGACGGCCCTGCATAAATCAGATGCGGCTGTGTTGTTTAGACTTGCCCTGGAAAATGCCGTTAGCAGAACAAGGTTTCACGGTGTTGCGGAGGAGAGTATCGATTTTAAAGTGATTGCCGAAATGATCGGTAAGAAACTAAATATCCCTGTGGTATCTGTATCCAGGGAAGAAGCGCCAGCTCATTTTGGCTGGTTCACAGGTTTTGCAGGGATTGACTGCCCGGCCTCCAGCAGCCTGACACAGGAGCGTCTGAACTGGCATCCTCAGGGCATAAAGCTGCTTGATGATATGGAAAATGGAACTTATTTCAAGTCTTAGTATAAAAATATTCCTGCAGATAGAGAATTGATCAATGTTATTTATATTTTTATATCAACTAAAAAACAAAGACAATGAAATTAAAAGTCAATTCAATTTTTGCGCTGGTAGCTATAATCGCCCTTTCGGCTTTTACAAACGGCGCCAAACCAGTTACGTATACTGTTGATGCTGCAAAATCATCGATTACCTGGGTTGCCAAAAAAGTAACAGGTTCTCATAATGGTACTGTTGCATTGAAATCAGGATCATTAAACGTAGATGGCAAAAACGTAACAGGCGGTTCATTTGTGATCGATATGACTACGATTAAAGATGCAGGCGGCAGTGCAAAGTTAGAAGGACACCTGAACTCTGAAGATTTCTTCAGCACAGCAAAGTTCCCTACATCTACATTTGTAATTACGAAGATCACAGGTAAAGGTGCAAGTGTAACTGTTGCAGGTAATTTAACTATTAAAGGTATTACTCAGCCCCTGAGCTTCCCGGCAACTGTAGCAGTGAATGCTGATGGTACTGTTTCTGCGCTGGCAGGTAAAATCACTGTTGACCGTACAAAATACGACATCAGATATGGTTCAAAATCATTTTTTGAGTCTATTGGCGACAAAGCAATCGATGACAACTTTGAACTGGCAGTGAAACTGGTAGCTGCAAAATAGTTTTCCTGAAAAACAGGTATAAGGGCTTGCTCATTTGAGCAGGCCTTTTTTATTTTAAGCCAGATATATCTATAACTTTGTATCATGGAAGAGATCATATCAAAAGCCGACAGGACCAGGCGGTTTATTATAGAAACTACTGCCAGTCTTTTCAACAAAAAGGGATATGCCGGAACCTCTATGTCTGATCTTACAAGTGCCACCGGCCTCACTAAGGGTAGTATATACGGGAATTTCGAGAATAAGGAAGATGTTGCACTGGCGGTATTCGACTACAACCATTCTATGATCCTTACAGAAATCAGAAACCGGATGAATACAGCACAAACCTTTCGGGATAAATTAATGGTTTACGCCGACACCTATGATCATATAGCAAAACATTGCTTTTCTGATGGGGGATGCCCCATATTAAATACAGCTATTGAAGCCGATGATACCAATACTATGCTGAAAGACCGGGCTGCCCGCGCAGTGATAAGATGGCAGAAGAGCATAGTGGAAATTATCAATTCGGGTATTACAGCAGGGGAGTTCAAGAAGGACACTGATACCCTGCTTCTGGCCACTTCCATCATTGCCCTGATTGAAGGTGGAATCATGATGTCGAGAGTAACTGACGATATGAATGCACTGGGCCGGGCAATTCAAACAGTAGCACACCTGATCGAACAGATTTTAATCAAATAGCTTTTTTGTATAAAAAAAGGCCAGACCAATAACTGACCTGACCTTTATGCTGTTTTGTTTGGTTATTAGCGACTGGCAATAAGCTCTTTGCTCAATCCGTCAACTGCCTGTACCAATTTGCTGAATTCTTCTTTGTCGTATAAACGGGTGAGGAACCTGATCTTACCTTCCTGGTCAATAACTACATTACGGGTAACTCCGGCTTTTTTATCTGCAAATTTCTGGAAAATCGCTGCACCGGGATCCAGGGCCAGGGGATAACTGATTTTGATATCTTTATGAAATTTCTGTACGGTTTCGATAGGTTCATCCCTGTCTACACCAATCAATACCACACCTTTATCCTTATAGGCCTGCCAGATGTCGCTTTCCAGATAAGGCATCTCCTCGCGGCATACCTTACACCATGACGCTGTAAATTGCAGGATCACAATCTTTCCCCTCAGTTCTTTCAGGGTAGTTTTTGTGCCGTTTTGCAGAACGAGCTCAAAATTATCAGGTGCCTGATCACCCACCTTAACCAGATATCCTCTGGCATCGCTGTTTGGATTATCAAATTTCTTTTCCTGCGCTGAAGAGGCGAGGGTTGCCAGGGCAATGGCGAGAGTGAAAAATATCTTTCTCATGTTGTTGGTATTCATATTGGATGATAGGTTCAGGCATTAAAAAAATTGCAATCATTCAAAAAAATGCAATCCGTATGTATAATCTATACTAATTTAGTAGTACAAATTAACGCAATAGTATTCTGTTTTCCAATTTCTTCTGGATTTAATTACAAAATATTGTATAAGTATTCAGAATATTTATGGAAATCACAGCCTTATATACTATACACGGGGCTTCCGGCGGTAGTAAATTGACGGTATTTCGCAACATTATTTTCCGGCAAAATCATATAATACGTTGATTTTAAACATCTTGAACTGTGGATGTTTTTTTGGTACAGCAGAGATAAAAATCACAATTATGAAAACTGACCTTACTCAAGAAAATGCAGCAGTTGCGTTTAACCCTAATGACTTTCTGATCATCCCGGCGCGTTCTTTTGAAGATCTCACAATCGGCGAAATCTTTCGTGCCCCCAGCCGCACACTTACTGATGCCCATTCCGCAGCCTTTCAAACTGTTTCCTGCGATAATCATCCGGTACATTACGACAATGTCTGGGCGCAGAAACATGGTCATAAAGCTCCGGTAGTTCACGGACTGCAGGTACTGGCATTTACAGCTCCCGGTGCAACAATGTTTCCCCATGTGATCGGTGAGGTGTTTATCGCCTTTACTGAACTTAGCTGCAGGTTTTTAAAAGAGGTGAATGCAGGTGATACCTTATACTCTGCACTGGAAATCATCTCGCTAACCCCACAGGGCGATAAAGGCATAGTAGAAACTGCCTGTACAATTCATAACCAGCAGGGGGAAATGGTCCTGTCAGGGACACATAAATATCTTTTAAAACTAAAATCAGCTTAAAAATTATGACCAATACTTTTGTGATAGTACACGGTGCCTGGCAGGCACCATATGCCTGGAATGTGCTGAAAGAAAAGCTGTCCAAAGAAGGATATAGCGTTGATTTGGTTCAATTGCCTGGTCATGGTGAAGACCATTCCGATCCAAAAAGCCTGCACATGGAAACTTATATAAATTATGTAAGCGATCTCATTACATCCATGGGAACCAAGGTTATACTGGCAGGTCACAGTATGGCCGGAATGATCATTTCCGGTGTAGCAGAAAAGATTCCTCAGCAGATAGAAAAACTGGTGTATATCGCGGCTTATGTGCCTGCAAGCGGGCAATCTGCTTACGCACTTTCCTTACTGGATAAACAGTCCTTACTTGGTGCATCTCTTTTGGTTTCTGAAGATCAGTCTGAATTTGATGTGAAAGCTGAAGATATGATCAATATCTTTTGTCAGGATGGTACAGAAGAAATCGCTCAGCTTATTCGGGCAAACTACAAGCCGGAGCCAGCAGCCCCGTTCTCAGATCCGGTGACTTTAACCCGGGAAAACTTCGGTAATACCCGGAAATACTATATCCAGACTTTAAAGGATAACGGGATAGGCAATCAGCTCCAGAAAGATATGATCGCTGCTGCCGGTATAACCGACAGTTATGAACTGAATACCGGCCATTCACCATCTCTGTCCGCACCTGGAGAATTGTCCGATATCCTTATTGAAATCGGAACGAAGTAGATACCCTGATCAGCAGAATTACAAGTGATCCGAAAGACTTTGTATTACCTCCGTTAAAGGTGGTGCTTTTCCAGCATCACCTTTCTGTATTGCTCCGGACTCAGCGCATTGTGTTTTTTAAAATGCCGGGAAAAGTAAGAGAAATCCTGGAAACCCAGTTCATCGGCAATCTGGCCTACGGGAATGTGACTTTGTACCAGCATCCTTTTGGCCTCCAGGATGATCCGCTCCCTGATGAATTCACTTGCCGTTTTGCCAGCGGCTTTTTTCACAACTTCATTTAGATAATGGGGCGTAATGTACAGGGATGAGCCGTAAAATGACAGCTGATGTTCTGTGCGGAAATGTACTTCTACCAATGTTCTGAATTTGTCGAAAATCATAACGTGAGCCCCAATAGCAGTATTGTTTGTCTGCTGATCAAAATATTTTCGCTGCAGCTCTTCAAAGAAGACATACAGCAGCGAACTGATAGCCATTTTTGAAAAATCTTTCCTGGCAAACTCCTTGTAAATGAGTTTCAGCACAGGTTCGAGTGTTTCTTTGCTTTCCTCATCCAGCCGGATACCCGGATTACGGTAGCTGTTATGCAGGAAGGACAGCTTACGGATAGCCTCCTTATTGGTAAAATTTAAGATAAAGAATTCTTCCGAAAACATAATGCTATCGCCCTGCACTGATTCGTACTGCTCAAAATGATGTGTTTGTCCGGGCGACATGAAATAGATGGTGTCACGGGCCAGCTCCAGTTCCTGGTTGTCTACAAAGTGTCTGGTACTTCCCTTCCTGATCCAGAGCAGTTCATAAAAGCTATGTTTATGTGGCCATACAAATGGAACAGGCCTGTTCAGCTGCTCAAAAGGAACAATTACAAACTGATTTTCTTTTGCATAGAAAGGCGAGAAATCTTTGATATCGTATACAGGGATCATAAACTGTTGTCCATTTTCTAAGCCCGGGTTCACAAGCTGGCGACTAAGATAAGAAAAGTACCATTGAAGATAAGATTTATACTAACGCAGATGAAACTGACATCCTATCTTTAAATTTTTAAAATTTACACCAAAAATATAACTGTATGTCATATGGACAATTAGGCTTTGATCCACGGTATCCGTCTATTGGAGACCTGAAAAGAAAAGCAAAAAATCGTATTCCTAAATTTGCATTCGACTATCTGGAGGGCGGCTGCAACGAAGAAGTGAACCTTTCAAAAAATGAAAGGGATTTTCATGATGTTGAGATGATGCCGCAGTATCTTCAAAATTATGCAGGAGTAGATACAAGCGCAGAATTGTTTGGCCATAAGTATGACGCTCCGTTTGGAATATCGCCGATTGGACTTCAGGGCCTGATGTGGCCAAATTCGTCAGAAATCCTGGCTAAGGCTGCGGTAAAACATAACGTTCCCTATATTTTAAGTACTGTAGGTACCAGCAGCATCGAAAGGATTGCAGAAGTTACTTCAGGAAAATTCTGGTTCCAGTTGTACCACCCGGCTAAAACTGAAATGCGCGATGATATTTTACAGCGGCTCAAAGATGTAGAATGCCCTGTGCTGGTAGTGCTGGTTGATGTTCCATCATTTGGTTTCCGCTACCGCGAAATCAAAGCAGGCCTATCTATGCCACCTAAAATGAACATCAGAAATGTTTTCCAGTCGGCCATCCGGCCGCAATGGTCGTTTGAAACCCTTACCACAGGTATCCCGGAATTCGCTACTTTAAAAAAGTATATGGATAAAGGCCTGGACATGGGGCAGCTCGGTCAGTTTATGAATGCTTCTTTTGACAAGCGGGTTGATATGAACAAGATCTCTGCAATCAGGGACAAGTGGAAAGGAAAGCTTGTTCTAAAAGGTATTGTAAGTGATCAGGATGCAGAAAAAGCAATTGCACTGGGTGCTGACGGGATAATTGTTTCCAATCATGGTGGCAGACAGATTGATGCAGGAGAATCGTCGATCAGATCATTGAGCAACCTCAGTGGAAAATACAATGACAAGCTTACGGTGATGATGGACGGAGGGATACGCTCGGGACCGGATATTGCAAGGGCAATCGCCAGTGGCGCAAGTTTTACGTTTATGGGCAGACCATTTATGTACGGCGCTGCGGCATTGGGTAAAAAAGGTGGCGACCATACAATTGGATTGTTTAAAGCACAATTCAAGCAGGCAATGGAACAGTTATGCTGTGAGACGATTGCCGGCTTGCCAGGAACATTGATTCAATCAAAATAGTCTTCCTGGCTGATCTTTTTGTCGGTGAAAGATGCCGTTACGACGATTTCAGTTTAAAGTAGCTACCATACTGGTTATATTCGAAATTCATTCGGCAGGGTAATTCAATCCTGCCGAAATGACAATTTCAAAGATGAAGGACTTAAAATCATTATGGTCGCGAAGGGATTTTCTCAGCACTGTCAGTCTCGCTTGTGCAGGCACTGCGATGATGCTTCACCCGATGGCTGCCTGGGCTATTGAAGATATTGACCCCCGGGTAGCAAAGATCGTAGCTGATACAATTGGTGTTGATACACACAACCATATTGATGTACCGTTGGAAACTGCCGGGTTACCTGGTCCGAAAATAGATCTTGCAGGCGAAATGAAACGCTCTGGCCTGTCGGTCATCTGCATGACTTTTGCTACGGATTATCAGAAAGGAAATGCTTATGACCGTTTCCTAAACGGATTGACAGCCTTGGATGAGCAGCTGAAAATTAACGGGCTGAAACGTGCCTTAACACTTTCTGATCTCAACAAAGCGCATAAGAAACGTCAGCCTGCGGTAATCCAGGCGGTAGAAGGTGCTCATTTTCTCGATGGACACCTGGACAGGCTCAGTACTGCCTACAACAGGGGGCTGCGTCTTTTGACACTGTTACATGACAGCGACGCCAATGTTCCACTGGGCGACGTGTTTACGAACCCGGTGCGTTACGGGGGGCTGACAACTTTTGGAGCAGATGTGATAAGGGAATGCAACAGGCTTGGTATATTAGCAGACCTGTCACATGCCAATGTAGAAACAGTAACCGCCGCACTAAAAGTGACCAGCCATCCTTTAGTTGTTTCACATACAGGCCTGGATAGCCGGCCTGGCAATAATGCTGATATGGCGCGAATGATGAAACCCAGATTAATCAGTAAAGAACACGCGAAATATGTAGCTGGCACAGGGAGTATAATTGGTGTCTGGACCCACCTTGCAGATTCTTCACTCGAATATGCTCATAACATCCGCGCCATGGTAGATGTAGTTGGCATAGACCACGTTTGTATTGGTACAGATACAAAATTAACACCAGCATATCATCCACCAGGAGACAAACATGGCGGTCCCGGGGGTAAAATGGGCGGTGGCTCCAATGAAATCTGGTCAGACCAGAAACTCGGATTCTATTACACTGTGGTTGATGCCTTACTCAAAACCGGATTCAACGCAGATGAAATTGGCAAAATAGGAGGCGGTAACTTCTGTCGCGTTTTTGATGCTGCTACCAAAGGTCATCATTGAAGGAGGACCGCATATCAGCTGTTGTTTTTGTCACTAAGATAAGCAAATACACCAGTAGACCACAGCGCCCAAATGATAAGAACAGGCTGAAAAAATAGTCGGGTTAAGCGTGATTTGTCAGTATCTAATCCAAACGCTGAAGTATGATTCAGGTACTGCGCAATATTACCCGGAAAGATAAGCACATAGAATATTGCCAGGGCAATGCCAGCGTTCACACGTTGCCTTTTCCAGAATATCATGGCAAGCCCAAGGGAGATTTCAACCACTCCGGATAATAGAACTACGGTATCTTTGGACAGAGGAATCCAGTTTGGTACCTGCGCCTGGAAATCTGCTCTCTGGAAAGTAAAATGTCCGATTGCCGCAAGAATCATAAATGAACCTAAAATAATGCGGAGTATCTGCTGAATGATAGTTGTTTTTTGCATTTTGACTAAATGTAAGAAATCCAATCTGTATTAAACGACATACTGCAAATTGCCTTGCAGTTATTCATAAATCTCTTCAGTAAGCTGGTGGGAAATCCGTCCTTTACTGATATCGGTAAACAGGCAAAAAAGATATAAATCAATCAGTCATGGTTCTGAATTTAACAGGGTTGATACCTTCGTGGCGTTTAAAAAACGCGGAAAAGTGGTTCGGTTCATCAAATCCAAGGGAGGATGATATTTCATTTACCGCCCATCTGGTGCCCCTGAGCAGGTTTTTAGCCTCCAGCATCAGACGGTTACTGATGAGCGCAGAAGTGGAGCTGCCGGTAACTTCGCGCAATGCCTTATTCAGATGATTGACATGAATATGCAGCTTTTCCGCAAAATCTCCCGGGGAAGATAAGATGATCCGCTGAGAACTGTTTTCTATAGGGAACTGTCGTTCCAGCATTTCCAGAAACTGTAGTGACAGGCGCTCATTAGCGTTCGATCCGATCAGCTGCTGGGCCCTGCCCCCTGCATTTTTCTGCCCCTGGTGCAGTACCTCCATCAGCATATAGCGCAACAGGTCATATTTCTGGCGGTAATTACTTTTTAGCTCATCCGCCATCTCCAGAAAAGCGCTTTTCATCCTGGACGCTAACTGCTTAGTAAGCGAAATTACACTGCAATCCACAGATTGATAAACTGTAAAATCATCCGGATTTGCGAGCGGGATCAAAAAATCCCTGGTAAATATGCACACGTACCCTTCCTGTTTACTGCTGATCCGTTCCCACTGATAAGGTGTTTTGGGATTGGTAAATACGAGCGCTGCCCCCTCGATCTCATAGGTTATTCCCGGATAGTGTATCTTACTGTGACCGTAAACGAGACTCACCTTATAATAAGTACGGCGCAGGTAACCCGCCTGTTTACCAGAAGCTGAAGGCAGGTCCTCAACTTTGACCACGTCGAAATGCCCCAGGCTGATAATATTGTCATAAAGGTTTTCCTTCAGTGAGCGGTAAAAATCTTCCAGCCTGATAATGCCATTCATCCTGTAAAAATACAAAAATCAAGTTAATGTCTTAGCGGCAATTATCATAAAACCATTTTTCATTAATACAGTTGTGATAATGGACGAAAGTATTAACATATGAATTTAAATATCAAAGGCAAAGTTGCCCTCATCACCGGCGGAGATTCAGGTATGGGACTGGCAACGGCAAAAATATTAGCAGAAGACGGAGTAAAAATTATTCTTTCTGATATCAACGAAGAAAGTCTGAAGGAGGCCGAAGCAGAACTGAAAGCGCAGGTAAGCGATGTCGTGGTGGCTACCTTTGTGGCCGACCTGGCTGACAATGCAAGCGTTTTGAAGCTTGAGGCATTTGCCAGGGAACAACATGGAGGTATCGATATTCTCATAAATTCTGCCGGGGCACGGGGAGCAGCAGGAGATTTCCTTACGCTGACAGATGACGATTGGCAGGAGACAATCAATACAGATCTGATGGGTGCGGTAAGGTTATGCCGTGCATTTATTCCTCAGCTTCAGGAAAAAGGATGGGGCAGGGTTATCCTCATTGCATCAGAAAATGCGTACCAGCCATACGAAGAGGAAAGTCCCTACAATGCTTGTAAAGCCGGGATCATCAATCTATCCAAATGTTTATCAAGGGCTTATTCCAAAGACGGATTATTATTCAACTGTGTATCACCTGCATTCATAGAAACGCCAATGACAGATGCGATGATGGATGAGCTTGCTAAAGAAAGGGGCGAATCCAGAGATGAAGCAGTCAAATGGTTCCTTAAAAATAAACGCCCGAACCTGGCTGTCGGCAGGAGGGGAAAACCCGGCGAAGTAGCAGCAGTGATTGCTTTTCTTGTTTCTGAACAGGCGAGCTTTGTAAACGGAGTAAACTACCGTGTGGATGGCGGAGCGGTAGAATCTGCATTTTAATTATGAAACAGGAAGCAGTCTCACAAAATACTACAGAAAAAGATGCAGAAAGGCCGGTACTGGTTTTTCTGCATTATTTCGGAGGCTCATCTCAAAGCTGGCAATGGGTAGCCCAATTGCTTTCAGACCGCTATAACTGTGTTTTGATCGATCAACCGGGATTTGGAGCTGAACCTGCACTGGCTGAGCCTTCCATTGACGGTTTTGCCCGGCATATTTCTGCACAGCTGAGTAAAATGAAGTGCAAAAGTTATACATTGATCGGGCATTCAATGGGTGGTAAGATCGCAATGCAGACCGCTTTCAATGATCAGTCAGTAAAACAATTGATCCTGATAGCCCCATCCCCGCCCAGCATCGAACGCATGCCTGAAAAGGAACAGCACAGAATGCTGATCCATCCTGATAAGGAAGAGGCAGAAACCACTGTAAAAAACGGCACTGTAAAATCACTCAGCAGAGAACAGCATGATCTTGCGGTTTCTACACAGATGATTGTAGAAGAAGCTACCTGGCGCTGGTGGATCCTGGAGGGAATCAACCATTCGATAGCTGCGGCAGTTAAAGGACTCACAATTCCCGTTAGCCTTATCGCTTCTAAAGATGATCCCGCGATAACTTATCAAATGACAATCGAAGATACCCTTCCAAATTTACCTTTGCATACAAAAATTGTATTGACTGAGGGCATAGGGCATCTGTTTCCCCTGGAGGATCCGGAATGGACGGCTGCGCAGATAGCATCAACATTCAGTGCAGGATAAACTTATTACCCTTTGTTACCCTGTATTTTGTGTTATTTAATTATATTTTTGTTGACAAGTTAAATAATAATGAAGAAAGGTATTCCCTGTGATCTTAAATCATGCTTTATGTGTCAGCATTCCCTACAGGAATGGCATCCTGCAATTGCAGCTCACAAAAAGAATTTTATAGCCAAAAAAGGGGAGGTGATAATCAGAGAAGGTGATCCTGTAACCGGAGTTTATTTCGTGACCTCAGGGAATGTTAAAGTGCATAAACAATGGGGAGACAAAGAACTGATTCTTCGTTTTGCAAACGATGGAGCTATATTTGGTCACAGGGGTATTACAACATCTGCTTTTCCTATATCTGCTACAGCTTTGGAAACAACCAGTCTTTGTTTTGTAGAGATCGATTTTTTTAAGACTACGGTAAAGGTGAATCATGATCTGGCCTATGGGTTGCTACTTTTCTATGCCGATGAATTGCATGCTTCAGAAAAAAAAATGAGAAACCTGGCTCTGATGTCAGTCAAAGGCCGCCTTGCTACTGCTATCATCGGACTAAAGGATCAGTTTGGCCTCAATCAGGAAAATTACCTGAATGTTGAACTCAGCCGTCAGGATCTTGCGGCCTATACAGGTGCAACTTATGAAACAGTTTTCAGGACAATGAACGAGCTTGTAGCAGAAAATCTTATTGGCCTGAATGGTAAGATGATCACCATAAGGGACGAAGCGGGACTGACTGAAATCATAAACAGATAAAGTAAAATCAGATGCTGGGAGTAGTTTTATCTGGTGGACAAAGTACCAGAATGGGCAAAGATAAAGGTCTTTTACTCTACCGGAAAAGGCTCTGGGCGGAAATTGCTGAAGAAAAGCTGCTTTCACTCAATATCCCTGTTAGGATATCAGTTAATCCGGCTCAGCCGATGGCTTACTTAAATCATTTTTCTCCTGCGAAGCTGATTGTAGATAATCCGTCATTAACAATCAAAGGTCCATTATCAGGTCTGTTGTCGGTACATTTATCCGCTCCGGAAGATGATCTTTTCCTGCTGGCTTGTGATATGATATTAATGGAGAAAAGGCTACTGTTCAATTTGCAAAATGCTTTAGAAGGAAATGATAGTGCCGAAGCAGTAATTTATACCAGAGACGAACAGCAGGAGCCACTTTGCGGCATTTATACCGCATCAGGATTGAGAAAAATAACGTCACTGCTCCAGTTGCAGCGCATCTCAAAGTCAAGCATGAAATTTATTCTGAGTCATTTAAAGGTTCTGGAAATTCCACTGGAAAAGCAAGATTATCACATGTTTAGCAATTTCAACTCCTCAGAGGATACAAAATTATTATAATAACTGCAGGGCCGATTTACTTACTCTGCTAAAGTTGTCCCTGGCTCCATCGCAAAGCTGGCAACAATAGTGCTCTGGTAAATCCCCGAAAAGTGTTCCCGGCTCAATGTTCTGATCAGTATCACCGGCCTCTTCATCGTATACAGTTAAACAGCTGTTGCATTGGTACAGATACTCATGTGCTTTATCACGTACCTCCTCCTTCGGTACCATGTATTTCTGTTTCAGGGGCTGCTGAGTATTCAGACGGTATCTCTGAAACTTAAGGACAGCACGCCTGAGCTGTTCCGGCAGGATGAAGCGGGGATTGCCACTGCTGAAAATTTCTCCGGTGCGCTCGTTTGGATTGAAATTTTTTGCGCAGAGGATATCATATACAGGAAATATCCTGATGCCTGCGAAATGGATCAGGTACCTTTTGCGGACGAGGATACTGCTGAAAATTTCACTCTTCCTGCGGGTCTTAATGCCAAAGCAAATGCCTGATGTTCTCGTATCATCCCCGCTCAAATGCCTGACAAGATAGTTCTTTAGCTCCAGTCCTTCGCTGCAATTGTCTTCTACCTGGAAATTGAGCTCATTTGCTGCGTGGCGCATATTGATCTCAAACTCTTCGAGCAATGCATTCCACAGGTTTTTGTGTTTTTCGTCAATGTCTTTCACAATGATGGTTTTCCAGGGTGTACAGCAGATCTGACCGACTTTGGTAAACAGGCAAAGCTGGCATAATTTCTTTAGAAATGCAGTGCTGAAAAGTTCATCGCGGCGGTAGATGCCCAACCAGTATTTGTTGTTGTAACGGTTTAATCCTTCATAGTAGGGCAGGTTAAAAGCAGAGAGCTGAGCACCGCTTTCTGCTCTCCTGAGAATAAGGTTATCCTTATCCAGCATAGCGAAGAGCTCCTCGCCACTGGCATCCGGATTGTCAATAAATTTTGCCGGATGATGAATGATAAGGGATTCCAATTCCCTGGTGACGCGGGCAATATGTGTAGTGTAGCAAAGTTCAGTCCATTCACAGGTCACGTTGGTTCTTGGGAAACGGATGATCAGGTGCCAGTAATGTTCAATATCAGACGAAGCTATCCAGTTGATATTTCCCGTCAGCATAGGTGTGAAACTCTGATCGCTGTCACAGATATTGACCTTAATTGCGGGCTTGAAATCAAAATCATCCAGCACGTCCTTGTATATACCTCCGGTAAGCCAGGAGTTTCGGATAAAAATTTCTTCGGCGGGGTAGGAGCTGATGATATTTGGGCGATGCTCTTCATCGAGCTCATAATCTACTCCCAGTTTATCCAGTTCATCAGTACATAGTGCAATATTATAACTTGTAGTATCAAAATACAGCTGCTGCCGGAGACCGAACCGGACAAAATGTATCCTTGCCGTTGACGCTGCCACAAGAATATTATACAGGTTTCCGGGCGAGATGATACCACCATGAAAATTTATGATTATGGTTCTGTACATAGCTGGGAGGGTTATGCGATTTGAAATGTTAAGAGTCCAAATTCAACTGCCGCTTTTGGGAAATTTGCGTTTTCATGGCCCGGTCTGCACAATTTCAGCAGGGCAAACCGCTGGATGTCTGTCAGGTTTCCCCACTGGCCGATGCTGATTTCCATTTGCATTTCCCTTGTTTTTTCCTGGAGCATTACGGGGATCTCCCGCAGGTTTTGCCAGCCCGGCTGAGGATCGATTGCTATTTTCATTGCCTGTTTGCCAGTGTGTTTTTCCACCAGACCATTCAGGAAATGCGCATAGCTTGCCGTTTCTGCAGCAGTATCTACAGGCATAAGCGCAAGTTCAATTCTTTCCGACGATTGAAATCCGGCCCATTCTGCCAGTTTAAGTTTAATGCCTGCGGCATCCATTTTAAAGCGTACAAGCATAGGGATACACCTGATGTTTTCCTCCATAAAATCTTCTTCAAACTCAAAGTATTCTATGCCTTTCAGATGTCTGAATTCCGAAGGGGCAGGTTTGTCAAAACCATCAAGAACCGCTTGAACCTCCGGCCGGCAGCTCCCGCAACCCATGCCTGCGCCCGTCAGCTGGCATAACTGCAGATGATCTGTACATCCCTCTTTAATCCTGCTGATCAGGTTCCCTTCGCCAACATTGTTGCAGCTGCAGATGGTTCTGCCGATTACCTGCTCTCTGTTCTTGCCGCTTCTCAGCAGTTGCAGCCTTTTATCGCTCAGTTCCATTTTATTTTCTATAAGGTTGCGGAATTCCAGAAACTCACTTTTGTCGCCAATTAATATGGCGCCCACCAGCCGGTCGTTATGTACAATACATTTTTTATAGTACCGTTTTGCTTTATCAATAAAAATGATCTCTTCGTAGGCCGGATCATTACCGGGTACTTCTGCAATCCCCAGCGAGCAGAGCTCCAGGCTGTGCATTTTGAGAATATTCATCAGCAGGCTGCCCTGATAAATTTTAGCAATATCACCACAGAGAAATCTTGCTACAATATCCGCCTGCTGTTCTGCTGCTGCGGTAATTCCATACATCTGTCCGTAAAACTCTGCTATTTCGCCTATTGCAAATATATCCTTTTCACTTGTCCGAAGGTATTCATCCACTACCACACCCCTTTGACAAGCTATTCCGGCATCCTGCATCAGTTGTGTGTTTGGTACAGTTCCAATTGCAATCACCAGTGTTTCACAGTTGATCAGCAGTCCACTCTTCAGCCTTACGCCAGAGATGCTCGTATCGCCGAGGATACGGTCAACCTCGTCATTATAGAAAATCTCTATACCTTTGCTGATCAGTTCCTCATGGAGAAGCTGGCTGCCCAGATCATCCAGCTGCCGGCCCATTAACCGGGAAATGCGCTGAATGACAGTCACCCTGGATCCGGTATCTGCCAGAGAGGCCGCAAGTTCTATCCCCAGAAGTCCGCCGCCTACGATAACTACTCTACCGCTGGTTGCATCCGTATGTTTTCTAAAATTGTCAGCATCAGTTCTGCTGCGCATGGTAAAGATACCGCTGAGCGAAGGGATATCTTTCAGCACAAAAGCCCTGCTTCCTGTCGCAAGCAGCAGTATATCATACGTATGGGTAACTCCATTGCCATCCGTAACAGTCTTATCCTCCTTGTTGATCCTGTCTATTCCCAGGCCCCGGTGCAGTTTGATCCTGAAATCGTTTTCCTGGCTGTCGCTCATCTTTACAAGATTTTGCCAGGGCAGGGCACCGATGATGTAATCAGGCAGCAGCACCCGGTTGTAAAAGGGGAAGTTCTCATTGCTAAAGATCTCAATCTCATCATCAGTATTCAATGCGCGATAGCTTTTGATGAACCCGCAGGCAGCGGCGCCTGCACCAATCACAATGATCTTCTGTTTCGCTTTTTTATACAGCTGTACCTGAACGGCACTAAACTTGAAATCTGGTTCTTTGCTCAGCGGATCTACCAGGTTGTTGGTCAGGTTATTTACCCGGTTTAAGTCGCTTTTCATAATCAAACCCCAGTGCATAGGCATGAATACCACCCCAGGCTTAATATCATTGGAAAGCTTTGCCTTCAGGCGAACATTGCCGCGCAGACTGTTAACTTCAATCAGGTCGTTATCCGTTATATTCCTTGGCACTGCATCCTTCGGGTTGATTTCGAGGAATGATTCACTGATGTGCTGGTTCAGCTTGTTTACTTTGCCTGTTTTGCTTCTTGTATGCCATTGATCGCGGATGCGGCCGGTAGTTAAAATCATTGGGTGTTGCGGGCTGAGTGGTTCAGACTGGTTTTCGTCGATGGAAGAAATTATATGCGCTTTCTTATCCGCAGTATAAAACTGATGATCGGTAAATAAGCGTGATGTTCCCAACGCTTTCTCGTTTTTTTGATATGGCCACTGCACTGCTCTTTTTTCTTTTAGGATCTGATAATTTAGACCGCTGATGTCAATATGTGTGCCTTCAGTTAGCGCAGCGTGCTCATCGTATATGGCTGATGCATCCTTGAAATCAAAACCGTGGTAGCCCATTTTCTGAGCAAAGCGACAGATAATTTCTGAATCTGCCAGCGCTTCACCCGGCGCTTCAATTACTTTGCTGAGATAAGAAATATAACGGCCTGCATTCGTCATCGTACCTTCTTTTTCTGCCCAGGCGGCGGCTGGCAACACTACATCGGCATATTTCAGGGTTTCAACCTTGTTGCTGATGTCCTGTACTACTACAAACTTTGCTTTCTTCAGGCCTGCTTCGGCCATTCGGACATCGGGCAGGCTGATTAATGGGTTAGTGCATAGAATCCAGATGGCCTTAAGTTTGCCGTTTTGGAGTTCATCAAACATTTCTGTAGCGGTAAGCCCGGGCCTGGGCTGAATAGTTCCCAGAGGGATCTGCCAGAATTTCTCCACCTCATTTCTGTCGTTTTCATCCGCCAGTATACGGTGTGCAGGAAGCAGGTTGCTCAGGCCGCCAACTTCCCTGCCGCCCATGGCGTTTGGTTGTCCGGTAAGGGAAAAGGGACCGCTTCCGGTTTTACCGATATGTCCTGTAATGAGGTTTAAATTAATCAGTGACAGGTTTTTATGTGTTCCGATCACGCTCTGATTCAGCCCCATTGTCCACATCGTGATAAATGCTTTAGCACTTCCGATGAAAGATGCTGCCAGGCGTATATCACTTTCCTGAACACCACAGATGGCGGCGGCCTCCGGCAAAGATTTTTTTGAAACCGCTGACAGGTAATCTTCAAAACCCCGTGTGCTGTTTCGGATAAAGTCAGCATCAATCTTTCCATCCTCTATAAGGCATCTGCCAATAGCATGGTGGAGCGTGATATCCGTGCCGGGGTTTAACTGGAGATGTACATCTGCCAGGGCGCAGGTTTGTGTCTTTCTGGGATCACTCACGATGATCCTCAGTGCTGGGTTTTGCTGTTTGGCAGCTTCAACCCGTCGCCACAGGATAGGGTGGCACCAGGCCGGATTTGCTCCTGCAACAAAAATGCAGTCGGCCCTCTCAATATCATCATAGCTAACCGGTACAATATCCTCACCCAGGCTCATCTTATAACCTACAACCGCACTGCTCATGCACAGTCTGCTATTGGTGTCAATATTATTGCTGCCGATAAATCCTTTCATCAGCTTATTTACTACATAATACTCTTCTGTAAGGCACTGGCCGCTGGCATAAAACGCAACACTGTCCGGTCCGTGCTTGGCGATCAGTGCATTGAAAACTGCAGCAGTTCTTGTGAGCGCCGTATCCCAGCTGACTCTTTGCAGTGGCATATTTTTGTTGTACCGCATTTCCGGGTAAAGGAGCCTGTCACTTTTGTCATTTGCGGTATGATGAAGGTTCATACCTTTGCTGCACAACATGCCTTTATTTACGGGATGGCTCTGGTCACCTTCCACAGTAATCCTGTCGTGGGTATCCTTACTGACCACAATGCCACAGCCTACGCCGCAATAACAGCAGGTAGTTGTGTGGTTTACCGGTATGTTTTTATCCTCTTCCAAAGCTGAATATTAGATATGCCCAAAAATTTGACTATTATTTGCCTGTGCTCAGTACCAGCTCTTCAATACCGGCTCTTTTATGCGCCATTACCGTTCTGAATATTAATACAGCTACACCGATTCCCAGTATTATAAAACCGAGCAGGGAGAAGGCACTGGTATAATCGATCAGGTCTTTCTGCACTGTCAGTCCCTTTTCAGTTACTGCTTTGGACGCATGGACTGCTCTGGCCTTAAACATAAAAGCGATCAGCATGGCCCCGATATTGCCTCCGGCACCAACAATGCCGGCTACACTTCCCACGGCAAGCGGGTTGATGAAAGGGACAAGGCTGTATGTAGCGCCGTTGGCCATTTTGAGACTCAGTCCAAACACGAACATCATAAAGATGCACATGCCGATGCTGCCAGACTTTGCAAACCAGATAATGCCTGCGCCTTCAATTAGCAGCAGAACTGCGAGTAACATTGTTTTACCGTTAAAGCCATAGTTTTTGCCAATCTGATCGGCAACAATTCCCCCGAGTGGCCTCGCGAATACATTGATCCAGCCGAAGATGCCGGCAACCATTCCTGCTACAGCTATCGTTACGCCGAATGAGTCGGTAAAAAAGATAGGAGCGAAATTATCCACGGTAATTTCCACGCCGAAACAGGCTGCATACGCTATGGTTAAAATCCAGGTGCGGTAATCTCCCGCAGCGATCAGGAACGTGTTTTCTTTGCTTTTTACTGCGTCGTCCCTGAGGTTTTTAAAATCTCCCATTGGACTGTCAAGTGTATACCGGTGGTATAAAAAGGCACAAAGCAGAAGCATTACCCCCGGTACTATCATAGCAAAGCGCCAGCTATCGGCTGCACTGCATAAGCCCAGCGCGGTAAATCCGGAAGCTATCACCGGCATAAACAGGTTTGCGGCTCCTCCTCCGGCATTGCCGAATCCTCCCGCTGTTGCGTTGGCTGTGCCCTTGATAACGGGGGCGAACATAATTGAGGTATGAAATTGGGTGATTACAAAAGAGGCGCCAATTACACCTATGGCCAGCCTGAATAATAAAAAAGAAGTATAGGATTGGCTTGTGCCGATAAGCAGTACCGGGATGGCAGTAAGGATCAATAGCCAGGTGTAAACTATTTTGGGGCCAAACTTGTCTACCAGTCTTCCAATAAGCAGCCGGGCGATAATCGTTGCAGATACAGAGGCGATCTGAATATTGCCAACCTGATCTTTGGTCAGCTGGAGTTGCTCCCTGGCAATTTTCATCAGGGGTGCCATACCAAACCAGGCAAAGAAACAAAAGAAAAAGGTGAGCCAGGTTATGTGAAATGTTTTCATCTGAACACCCTTCAATGAGAAAATATTCAGCTTATCAAGTGGAGCAGCGTAAGAGTTCATAGTAATCGGTTAAGCGTGAAATAAAATTTGTGGTTCTTAAAATTTATAGCCTAAGCCAAGTCCGGGGTTCCATTTTCCATTTTTGACTGCTGTTTTTGCGTTATAATAGAAAGGTAATTGTAAAGCAAGGTGTTTGAAGGCCGCTGTGATGCCAAAGCCAAGGTTCGGCGTCAGCATACTGTTTTTTGTGGCTCCCGGAGCAACTTTATCCTCTTTTATCCTCAGGCTTGGAAGTAGGCCCAATAAAAGGGCGTATGGCTTTTTGCTGAATTTTATACTTGGACCGGTACAATTGACAAATGCGCCGTGATCAACGTATCCAGCTACAAGATAGCCATCAAATAATACCGCTTTGGTTTGCGATCGGGCAGAAAATGATAACATAGTAATAGCCAGGCAGCCATATAAGGCTGCATTAAATCGTTTCTTCATACTGAGTTTTCTGAGAGGTTTTTTAGCTTAAAAGTTTGGTGTGGTACAGATATAAACGCTGCCGTTTTCTACCTTTACGGGGTAAGTTTTAATCGCACATTCATCACCGCTCAAACATTCTCCGGTAATCAGGGAGAACGTTTTTTTGTGAAAGGGACATGCTACTTTAGGTTCGTCTGTAGCTGATCCAATCATTCCGCGGCTGAGTGCCATCTGCTTTCGGTGCGGGCACTCATTCTGTGTGGCAAACCATTCGTTTCTCCTGGTAAAATAGAAGAGGGCGATCTGGTCATCACCATTTTTCACACATACGCCGCCATTTTCTACCGCGTCCCCGACCCGGCAGGCTTCTAACCATGTAGTGGATGTTTCTGTCATCTTATAAGTTTTAGGTTGGTAATTGGTTGGTTATATTTGGTTAGCTATATTCCATTCTGCGGTCTTCTTCTGACCGCGCATTTCTACAAATTCTATAGTGGGGTCTTTTTCTTCCGGTGCGTTCACAAAGTGTGAGAACCTTTTTCTGATGGCCGGATTCTGTACGGCTTCTTTCCATTCGCACTGGTAGGAGCTGATCAGGTTGCTTATCTCATACTCCCATTGCTGTGCCATCCCAAGGCTGTCATTAATGATAACGTTGCGGAGGTAATCGATGCCGCCTTCCATCTTGTTTAGCCAGGTAGCCGTTCTGGTAAGCGGATCAGCTGTACGGATGTAGAACATCAGGAACCGGTCGATATATCTGATACATGTTTCGCTGTCCAGATCTGTTGCAAAAAGCAGCGCATGTTGTGGTTTGCTCCCTCCATTTCCGCAAACATAAAGGTTCCAGCCTTTTTCTGTGGCTATGATTCCGAAGTCTTTACTTTGTGCTTCTGCACATTCCCTGATGCATCCGCTTACTGCAGATTTAAATTTATGCGGTGCACGGATACCCCTGTAGCGCTCTTCAATACGAATTGCAAAACTTACACTGTCATGCAGTCCGAATCTGCACCAAGTACTGCCTACACAGCTTTTTACTGTTCGGAGACCCTTACCGTAAGCATGTCCGCTTTCGAAACCCGCCGCTATTAACTCTTCCCAGATCACAGGCAGGTCATTGACATGTGCACCAAACATATCGATTCGCTGGCCGCCTGTAATCTTGGTATAGAGGTTATACTTTTTAGCTACTTCGCCGATGACAATCAGCTTGTCCGGCGTAATTTCGCCACCCGGAATCCTTGGTACAACGGAATAAGAACCGCCCTTCTGGATGTTGGCCAGGAAACGGTCATTGCTGTCCTGGGCTACATCATTTCCCTTTTTTAGGATCATCTCATTCCAGAGACTGGCGAGCAGGGAGGATACCAGAGGCTTGCAGACTTCACAACCGTCATTTTTACCCAGCACGTCAAGAACCTCATCATAGCTTTTCAGCTCATGGATATGTATCAGATCAAACAGTTCCTGCCTGCTGTAATTGAAGTGTTCACAGATGACGTTTTTGATATATTTGCCCTGTGATTTTAAAGTGTAAGTAACCAAATCTTTAATCATAGGCACGCAGCCGCCACATCCTGTACCTGCTTTTGTACATTTCTTTATATCATCAATATTTTCACAATTTGCCTCCGTTACTGCCAGGCAGATATCACCTTTGCTGATCCCTTCGCAACTGCAGATCAGGGCAGCATCAGGTAATGCGGTTATTCCCGCTCCAGTGGATCCAGCATCGCTCTCTGCGCGGCCACCCAGGATGAGTTCTTCAGGGTTTTCTGATAGTGCGATCCTGTTGTTAGAAGTCTGCAACAGCAGGTTATATGCTGAAGCATCTCCAATGAGTATACCTCCGAGAAGGTACTGCCCGTCGTTGCTTATATTAATTCGTTTGTAAATACCTTTATGTTTGTTCTCAAAAATAATGGTACGGCAGTGTGGCTCAGAAATGAAATTATCACCGAAACTCGCTACGTCTATGCCGATCAGTTTCAGCTTGGTGCTCATGTCATAGCCTGTGAAAGTTTTGCTGATTGCGCAGAGGTTTGAAGCCAGCACTTCAGCCATCTCATATCCGGGAGCAATCAGGCCATAGATCATGCCCTCGTATAAAGCACATTCACCAATAGCAAATATTGAGGGATCACTGGTCTGCATATTCTGGTCAACAATAATACCACCCCGGGAACCCAGTTCAATACCGCAGGCCGCGGCCAGTTCATCTCTTGGTTTAATGCCTGCGGAGATCACCAGCATATCCACCTCCAGCGTTTCACCGTCATTGAACATAAGCGCCGTTATACTATCCTCACCTTCAATGCCTGTGGTATTTTTGTTCAGGTGGATCTTTAATCCCAGATCTTCCAGTTTTGATTTGAGCATATCGCTGCCGGCGTTGTCAATTTGCCTTGGCATCAGTCGCGGGGCAAATTCCACTATACTTGTTTCCTCAAGCCCAAGGTCGATCAATGCCTTTGCAGCTTCCAGGCCAAGTAACCCACCACCTATGACTGCGGCTTTGACAGCTTTTTGTGCATACGCGCTAATGAGGTCGAGGTCTTCCAATGTCCGGTAAACAAATACTCCATCTTTATAAATGCCAGGGATAGAAGGTACAAAAGCGCCGGAGCCAGTTGCAAAAACCAATATATCATAGGAATATTCCGTTCCGTTTGCGGCATAAACAACCTTGATTTCCCGGCTTATTTTTGTTACAGGGTTACCCAGGAGCAAGGTGATGTTTTGCTCTTCGTACCAGCTTTCCGTAGAAAGAGAAAGATCATCCGCAGTTTTGCCGCTGAAGTATTCACTCAGGTGTACACGGTCATATGCCCTGCGTGGTTCCTCTCCAAAGACAATGATTTCGAAAGCCTGGGACTTTGCTCTGAGTTTTTCACAGAATTTGTATCCCACCATTCCATTTCCTATAACAATTACTTTTGGCTGTTTCATAAACTTTGGCGTTTGTTGGTGTGGTCTTTTGTTTTTTTATAGTTTTTCTGGGAGAATGGGTGACTATTGTAGAATATATCTTAAAATTAAGGCTTTTCTTTATTTCGTTCCGTTAAAATATGATTTATGATATTCAAATGTAGTTAAATATTCAATAATTCAAAGCATTACATGATATTTATCATAAATAATTCATAATTTCAATAATTATTGTTGACTTTTATACCATATCATATAAAACCTCGCATTTATGGAACACAATATTGGTGATTATGGGCTTTTTATCGTTGGAGCAGGGCCTGGTGATCCGGAATTAATTACTTTAAAGGCTTATAATGTCTTAAAGCGGGCAGATGTTATTCTTTATGACAACCTATGCAATAAAGCTTTATTGGAGATTGCTCCTCAAAGCTGTAGAACCATTTATGTAGGCAAGCAGCCTTACCGGAGTTGTACTCCCCAGGAAACAATTAATGAGCTGATAGTACGCTATGCGAGTACGTTTAAAGTGGTAGTACGGTTAAAGGGGGGCGATCCGTTTATTTTTGGAAGAGGCTTCGAGGAACTGCTGTTCGCTGAGGCGCAGGGGATCAAAGCAAAATATATTCCTGGTATCAGCAGCATGCAGGGCTCGGGTTTTGCAGACATCCCGCTCACACATCGCGGTATCAGCGAAAGTGTGTGGATCATAACAGCAACAAAAAAAGATGGGAATTTGTCCAAAGACCTGAAATGTGCAATGAACAGCTCTGCTACAGTAGTTATCTATATGGGAATGACTAAACTTGCAGAAATAGCTTCACTGTATATTGAGAATGGAATGGGTGCCGTGCCGGCAGCAATTATTCAATATGTGTCACTACCCCATCAAAAACAGGCGGTCTGTGAAGTGCAGGATTTGCAAAAAGCGGCCCTAAAAGAAGGTTTAAGCAATCCTGCCATCATAGTGATCGGTGATGTTGTAAAAGCCAGGGAAATATTTTACCAGGGAAATCAGGCAAAGCTGGTAGGATAATACGTAATATTTCAATTGCCTGCCCTGAGTTTTTTCAACTTCGTCCGGGTTTCCGGATTATCCTGGATGGCCAGGGCTTTTGAATAATATTCAATGGCTTTCTTTTGATCCGATATGCTGGCGTAGTAGTTACCCATGCTGTTATAGGCACTGAAGCTTTTTGGATAATTACGAATGTTTAAGCTGAACAGTGCATGAGCCCGTTCCGGCTGGTTGACGGCCAGTAAATATATTCCCGTGTTGTTGATATAGGGTTCCGGCGGCAGAACGGTAACGCCAGCTTTATTTGAAAACCTTTGATAATGTTCAGCTATAAACTGTTCTATATTTATCCCGGAATTAGGATCGGAGAGCGCGTTGATTTCACCCTGGCTGAGCCCAAAACCCTGGTAAAGAGTGTGAAGGGCATCGTATTCTGCAATGAGCGGTACAGAGCCGTGATTGTCATCATTATAATATTTGCAGGCATACTGCAATCCATTAGCCGGGCGATTTTTAATAACTTTGTCCAGGGCAAGGATAGCTCTGATATGTTCGCTGTCACCTGAGGTATCGCTGATTACTTTAGTGGTATCCATACCTGTGGTCATTGTATTGGCAATACCTACAAACAATGACTTACGCTCAAATTTCTTATTCGCCATTGCTGCTGGTGTTTCATTTAATAACTTACGGCTATGCCACCACATGCTGGGATCAATAGCTATGTACTGATTGAATAATTCCGGATGATGAACTAATATATTCATTACTGTAAGACCGCCAAATGAGTGTCCGATAATAGCTCTCTGTGGAGAAGGCGCATAAAGGGAATCTATATGGGGCATCAGTTCTTTTTCAATGAATGCGGCAAATTTTTCACCGCCCCCTGATTTTTCAAACATTGGATATTTTTTCCCCTCAGGTCCGGTGAGTGCGTTTGTAGGGGTCAGGTCTCTTGTCCTGTTCTTGTTGGGTATTCCCACCACGATCATCTCCGGCAACACAGAATTGCCATTGATCTCGCTGAGTTGCTGGATCATGCCGGTAACTGAGCTGAAATGACTTTCGGCATCCAGTAAGTAAAGTATCGGATAATGTTGCTTTTGATATTTTGTATCGCTGGCAGAAGCGGGCAGGTAAATCCATACCTTTCTGTTTTCGTTTAAAATTTTGGAATGAATGCTATCCACTTTGCCAATCACCAGGCTGCCATTTTTTACCGTTTGTGCAGTTGCGGTGACGAGTGGGGACAGGAAGAGTATAAAAAAAAGGAATTTTTTCATTGGGATAAAATATAATCAGCAAATAGCCAGGCCTAATTTATTTAATTATTCTCCAAAAGCTGTTGTTCCGTTGCCAGATTCCAAATTTTAAAGATAAAGCCTTTGCAGGAAAATTGCTCCGTCGATCTAAAAATAGCTGAATATAAGCTCATTTTACTGATTACCTCTTCTTGGCACCATTTTTAGACATAATTAAGTATGACAGCTATAAATAACATCCAGCCCTTAAGTCCTGAAGCAGTATTTGATCTTTTAAAAGTAGAATTCTCTGAATATGTAAATAATGCACTGGGTTCAAACCTGAGTGTAGAATTTGCGCATGTTGCTGATATTGTAAACATCTCTTTTCCAGAGGTGATCGAAGGCACGGTTTTTACTTTGACAATCTCTGATGATAGTATCGAAGTTTCAAAAAACGAGACCGAAGGCGACTACAATACAGACTTACTTGAAGAGCAGTTAAACGCGTTCCTGACTGTTAAAGCAGGATAAAGATTGACTGTAAATGATCATTAACAAGGGAAATCCCGTTTGATCATTCAGATAATATGCTCACAGAAAAAGTGCTAAACTGAATGCTTAGCACTTTTTTTATAGGCGTGATTTTAGGAGGTATAATTACTCTTTTGGTTTTAATTTTCCTGAATCATAGACCACATCTCCATTCACGATCGTTAAAAGACTCTCCGTTTCCATCAGTTCTGGGATACTCACGGTAAAAATGTCATTAGATAATACCGCCAGATCAGCGAATTTACCTACGGTCAGTGTTCCCTTATTTTGCTCTTCAAATTCTGCATAGGCCGAAGTCAGTGTATAGGCAATGACTGCTTCCTCCCGTGTAATTGCTTCGGATGGCCGCATCGGATGAGTAGTTGCAAGCATAATATTTAGAAACGGATTGAACGGACCATCTGAGCCTATTGCCAAAGGTATGCCTGCGTTGAGCAGTGTTTTCAAGGCCATACCATGAGTCGCCAGCGGTGCTCCAGAAGTAGTGCTGCCTGTTTGTAAATCCGACTGTTTATTGTTCTCCGCAGGTAGCGGAGCATCGGAGGGAATACTGGTTGAGCGGGAAAATGGCTGCATGCCGGGCACAGGAGCAAAATGCGTCGGGTTTTGAACGATAATCACCCCTAACTTACGTGCCTTATCCAGATATCCCGGGCTGTAGTCAATCTCATCACCATGTTCAAACCGCGGGCGAATGGCTTTCCAGTTTACATTCATGCCCGTCATCAGGTCTAAAACTTCGCCTATGGTCTTGCTCCCCCCTATATGAAAACAGATCTGGTCCTTTCTCGATAGGGCTTCGCGGCACATCTTTTCTATTTCCGGGATCGTGTAATTCATTTTTCCATGCCAGTCGCCCTTACCCGGATAGGCATCGATGTTAGCAGCTCCCTGCTCCAGGGGAGTCCCCTCCAGAAGCCATTTTGTACCACTTACAGTAATAAAAGGCATCCCTGGGATAGCTCGCGGCAACTCTTTGGAGGGGATGTTTAGCGTACCATCAGCATCCATATCTGCCCAGCGGATCAGCCGGAGACGGAAAGGCAATCCGGCCCGTTTCCATATATTTATATAATCTGCGGCCCTGGCACCCGTGCACATATTCTGATAACTGGTGATACCTGATTTAAGCATTGCCTGCGACAGCCCTTTCAGCTTACCGATCAGCATTTCATTATCACCTAAAGCCATTATTTTTTGATAACTCGTATGCGGCCAATATGCATTTTTTTCGAATGCTTTGCCGGTTAATGTCTGATGATCAGGCATACGCTCGTATGAACCGCCCTTAGGATCAGGCTGTGTGACTGAGATGCCGAATTTGCTGAGAGCCGAGGTGCTGAATATCCCCACGTGCCCCCACCATGAAAGTAGTAAGATAGGGTTATCAGGTGCTAATTTATCCAGTACAAAGCGGTTTGCATCAGGAGTATTTATAATGTCTAAACCTATAGTTGCCTGGATGAACTGGCCCTTGGGCGTTTTTCTGACGGCAATCCTGAGAGAATCTACCAGCGATTGCCAGGAAGGGTTAAGGCCGGGCAGATCGATAAATGTGGACTTCAATGCATTGGGTAAATGGTTATGTGCATCATTAAAGCCAGGTACAACAAGTTTACCCTGAAGGTCTATCCTTCGGGTCCCGGCCGCCCTGAATTTTTCAATTTCTGAATTGCTACCGGCAGCGATTATACGGCCTTCCCTGACCGCAAGGGCTTCAACATATAACTTCGAGGTGTCTGAAGTAAATATCCTTCCATTTACAAGTATCAGATCAGGATGCTGCGCATCGGCAGCTACGGAAAACAGCAGCATAAAAACTGAGAACAACAGAATGAAGTTTGAAAAAAGTTGCAGAAAATTAAGGATTGGCATGCAGACAAGTGCGACTAATACTTTCATAATATTTTGAGTTAACGTATGCTCAAAAATAGCATGACCGTGTGCTTCTTCAGATGTAAAAAAACGACAACTTAAATATATGTCCTGCTGCCCGGAAGGATCGTGTCCTGGGCAATCAGCATCGAAGGCGTAACTTCTGCAAATTGCCTGAAATCGCGCATCAGGTGAGAAAAATCGTAGTAACCACATTGGTAGGCAATTTCCAGCCAATCTCTTTCAGGCGCCTGAAGTTTCAGTTTATATGCCCTGTCAAAACGTGCGATGCGCGAATAGAACTTCGGGCTCATGCCCATACGGTCCATGAAATTGCGCTCAAACTGCCGATGACTGAGGCAGGCCTGATCTGCCAGCCAGGAGAGTGACAAAGGCGTTTTGGAAGTCCTGAGCAACAGAATAGCATGGTCTACAGGTAGTAGCTCTGTCTTTATACTATTTAGCCTCTTTAGAAGAAAACTTTCAATGAGTCCGATCATCATTTGATAATCGGCTGTCTCCCGCAGTTGCTCATTTAAGATGCTCATCCCCTGATCTGAAAGATCTTCTGCATCGATTTCTTTACCATGGAATTCCCTTACAGGTATTTTCCCCAAAAACTGATATAAAAACCCCGGCCGGAAGCAGACCTGGATAATCAGGTGATCCCCGGAAAGCTGAATATTCATGCGGGTAGTTTGCTGCGCAACAAAAATACTCGGTGCCGAGGCACGTTTTTCGCCGTTATGATGACTGATTGCATATACCTGGCTGCGCGGATAAAAGAACAGTGACTGATCGGCGTCCGGGGGCATCGGTTTTATACGATGTTCCGCCGGGACAGAATTCATGTCCACATGTAAAAGAAAATAATTCCTGACATATGGCTGCAGGGCAGGTATGGGAAGGATATGAGGCATGAATACCATAAGTATCATAATTTTTCAATACCCCAATATACTAATTATAAGCCATTTATAGTCCATTTTTACCTGCGTTCACCAATCTGCTGCCTCCACATTGAATAGTACAGCCCTTTGGAGTCCAGCAATTCCTGGTGTGAACCCGCCTCAGAAATCTTACCTTTTTCCAGCACATAGATCTGATCGGCATGCATGACGGTGGATAATCTGTGCGCAATGAGAATAGTCATCTGTTCTCTCCGGTCGGAGATCTCCCGGATCGTATGTGAAATCTCTTCTTCCGTTAATGAATCCAGTGCGGAAGTAGCTTCATCAAATATCAGGAGCCTCGGTTTTCGTAATAAAGCCCTCGCTATCGACAATCTTTGCTTCTCCCCGCCGGAAAGTTTCATTCCGTTTTCACCTAACACCGTATGTATCCCATGTGAAGCCCTCTCAATAAGTTTACTGGCCGAAGCTTTTTTGAGCGCCTCTGTAATTTCAGCTTCAGTTGCCACCGGATTGACGAACAGCATATTCTCTCTGATGGAACCAGCGTAAAGCTGCGTATCCTGAGTCACGAAACCGATCTGCCGGCGCAGCGGATTATAGCGTATCTTTTTAGAACTTGCATTGTTAAAGAGAATTTCTCCTTCAACGGGAAGGTAAAGCCCGACCAGCAATTTCACAAGTGTGGATTTTCCCGAACCGGATGGCCCTACAAAAGCAGCAGTCTGTCCGTTTGTGATGCTAAAGGAAATCCCATCAATAGCATTGTAGTTCGCGGTCTTATGTCTGAAAACAACGTTCTTAAATTCCAGGTTTTCCAGTGTACCAAATTCTATAGGGTTTTCCGGCCTCGTCTCTACAGGTTTACCCATCAGGACATCAAAAGTATTCAGTGAGGCATCCGCTTCGCGGTATAAAATGATCATATTCCCCAGGTCCTGCAGGGGGTTAAAGATGGCGGTAGAGATGAACTGCATAGCTATCAGTTCTCCTGTAGTAAGGACTTTCCTGAAAATGAGCCACAACAGGATAAATAACACGGATTGCTTGAGTACGTTCAGCAGGTTTCCCTGAAAAAAGGAAAGGATGCTTACTTTTTTTGCCTTCAGCATTTCAAGGTTAAAAATCTTGAGGGTTTGCGCGTTCAGCCTCCTGATTTCAGAGAATGTTAGTCCCAGGCTTTTCACCAGTTCTATGTTACGCAGGCTTTCTGTAATAACCCCAGCCTGGCTATCCGCCTGCCTGTTGATTGACCGCTGAATGGCTTTTACCCTTTTTGAGATCAGTCCGGTAAGCGATCCCAGCAAAAGTACACCAACAAAAAATACCGGTACCAGAAGCCAGTTTTTATTGATACTGTACCATATCAGAAACCCGATACCTACTGTAGAAGAGAATAATATATTGATAAAAGCATTGATAAATCTTTCAGCATCTGTTTTGACTTTCTGAAGTACCGAAAGGGTAGTTCCGCTGCGGCTTTCTTCAAATTCCTGAAAGGATAGCCGCAGTGTCTGTTTGAGCCCGTCGTTAAAAATTGCCATACCAAAACGTGCAACCGCCTTTCGCGTAGTATATTCCTGTATGGCTTTGCAAAGTTTTGAGGTAAAAGCGATGGCCAGTGCGATCAGCAGCCAGTAGGAAACTTCTGTGATCAGTTTCCGTTCAGGCAGATTATGCTTGTTTGTAGAGTATTCATCGATAATCCTACCGAAAATCACGGGATCCAGTAAGCTCAGCAGCTGCGCTGCTGCGGCAAGAAGTAAAGAAAGGATAATCAGTAAACGGTGCGGCCGCAGGTATTTAAAAAGTATCTTCATTAGCGATTTAGTAGGGGATGGCAAGTTAGGTGTTAAAACATCTGCTATGGCTAAAGGTTTCACCAGCTTATCAATTAGCCGATCAAATCTGAATTCTGCCCAACAAAAAAGTACATAAAACGTTCTAATAAGAGAACTGAAGTTTATCCGGACAAAGATTCTTACCTTTATTCACATCATACAGCACGGTTACCTTTTTTTATACGCATGGAAAATATTCACAATAAATATATCGGAACAAAGCAAAAAGCGCTCGCTATCAATCTAGATCCCCAAATTTATGGTTCATTTGCAGAAATCGGCGCAGGACAGGATGTAGCAGCGAATTTCTTTAAGGCAGGTGCCGCCGCAGGTACAATAGCCAAAACGATGTCCGCCTATGATATGGCTTTTTCTGATGCAATTTATGGTGCCCAGCAGGTAAAAAGGTACGTTAGCGAGCAGCGTCTGATCGCGATGCTGGGTCATGAATATGACCTGGTAATCGAGCGTCTGGCCTCTAAAAGAGGGGATACTTCCACTTTCTTCGCATTTTCGGATACGTTTTCTGCACTGAATTACCAGAAGACCAACCAGGGGCATGGCTGGATGGGGATCCGTTTTCAGATGGAACCTAACGGCGAATTTCATGATGTAGTACTGCATGTAAAACTGCTGGACAACGATCTTGGCCTGCAGCATTCAGCAGTAGGAATTTTAGGGGTTAACCTTGTTTATGCCTGTTTCAATTATCAGCAGTCACCTTCCGTATTTTTGCTTTCTCTGCTGGACGACCTGAGTCGTGACCGCATCCAGATCGATATGATCCGTTTTGAAGGGCCTGGATTTACACACGTGGACAACAGGCTGATGAGTCTGCACCTGGTGAAATACGGCTTATCTGATGCTGCGGTATTCGGACCGGACGGTAAAAACCTGCAACCTTCAGAAGTTTTATACAAAAAACATATCATGATTGTCAGGGGACGTTTCCGCCCGCTGATTAATGTGCATATGGATATGATCAACACTGGTGTTGAACGTTTCAGGGATGAGCCGGATGTTGATGCTGCAAACGTTATTGTAGTAACAGAGCTCACGCTCCAATCGTTAAAAGAACGTGGTGCGGATGACAGTGCGGAAATCAATGAAAAAGACTTTTTAGACCGTGTAGATATTTTGTGCTCAGTAGGGCAGACGGTTTTGATCTCCAATTTCCACGAATATTATAAACTGGTGGCCTATCTGTCCAGGATTACCACACTGAAAATGGGCGTAGTGCTCGGGTATCCCAATCTTGAGTTTATCTTTAATGAAAAACATTACCAATACCTGCAGGGGGGTATTTTAGAGGCCTTCGCAACCTTGTTCAGCAGAAAAGTAAAACTGTTTATTTATCCGACACTTGGTGATGGGATAGTGTACAACTCCAAGAGATTCTCTCCGCCTCCCCATTTGATAGATTTGTTCGAATATCTGATCGCCAACGATAAGATCGAGGATATCCTGGATTACAACGTGAATAATCTGCACGTTCAGACAGACAGGGTATTGGAGCTGGTAAAGGAAAACGCCCCGGGATGGGAAGATTATGTTCCTGAACAGGTGGCCGCAATCATCAAGGAAAGATCGCTTTTTGGTTTTCCCGTTTAAAAAATAAGGGCAGGCCCTGGCGTAACCTGCCCTCAAAATCCTGATTAAGGAATTAATTGTTCAGCACGCAGCTGCTCAAAAAGATCAAAAAACGCATCGTTGGTTTTCTGAAAAACTGTGAAGCCCAGTTTACGGCTTTTCGACATGTCAGTCATTACCTCAATCGGGCGGCCCAGATCAAGATCGGTATGCCATGCTGAGGCCAGTTTGCTCAAGTCGGCTTCCTTTAACTGATACTTCTCAGCAATTCCCTTCCAAACCTCAGCGTCATTTTCCATTTCTTTTTGCAAAGGCTGAATTGATCCTTCATAGCCAATGGCTTCAATTCCAAAATATGCTGCCAGTTGTTTCCATAACCAGCTCCAGCGAAATACATCACCATTAACAATATTGAAAGCCTGATTATATGCAGCTTCTGTAGTCGAAGCCCAGATCAGTTGCTCTGCCAAAACCCTCGCGTCAGTCATATCAGAAAGTCCGTTCCATTGGGCTTCAGATCCTGGCCAGCGGAATGGGCGACCGGTTTCCTTACAGATGGACGCGTATACGGCAAGTGTTGTACCCATATTCATCAGGTTACCTACGGCTTTTCCAATCACTGTATGCGGGCGGTGTATACTCCATGTGAAATGATCTCTCGCCGCAGCCGCATAAACTTCATCTTCCTGAGCGTAATAAAAGTTCTCAATGTCCAGTCTTGGATGTTCTTCACGGAATGGTGTTTCCGGCAGAAATCCTTCCGAAGCATAAGCTTCAAATGGGCCGAGGTAATGTTTAAGTCCTGTGACCAGGGCTACATGTTTTACCGATTTTTTTGGCGATAATGCCTCAAGAATATTGCTGACCATTAATCCGTTTACACGGATATTTTCTGCTTCTGTATCGTTACGCATCCAGCTGGTAATAAATACGTGGGTTGGAGCGATATCAGCCAATGCTGATTTCAGGTTTTCCAGATCCAGCAGATCTGCAGCTATGGGTTGTAAGTCTGCTATTTCGCTTTTAGGATTTCTTGCCAAACCGTATGTTGTCCAGCCTTTTGAGATCAGCTTTTCGGCCAGGTTACTACCTGTGATACCGCTTGCCCCAACTACTAATGCTATATTACTCATAATGTGATTTAAATTGATAGTACAATGTTCGGCATTCTGCGGCCGGGAGCAAAGGATCTACCTCACAAAATACATGTGCGGTAGGTCACATCATGCCTTAACTGATGGGCATGCGGCTTAACGTTTCTCTGCTGATTCCCAGATATGAAGCAATCAAAGCTTTGGGAAGACGCTGCAGGAGAGTTGGGTACAGCGTAACAAACTGGCTGAAACGCTCTTCTGCTTTCTGGCTCATCAGGGATAAAATTCTTCTCTGCAGGGCGATATATCCGGAGGTTGCTTTTTTCATGAAAAAGTATTCCATCTTTTGCAGCTCTGCACACAATTTCTCTCTGTTATCTATTGATATATAATAGATCTGGGTATCTTCCAGGCAATCAATATTGAGGATTGCCTTGGTTTTATTGAAATAGGCCTGGGGATCAGAGATCCACCAGTCTTCCATGGCGAACTGCATGATATGTGTTTTTCCCTGTTCATCGATGTAAAAAGATTTGAGCAATCCTTTGACTACGAAATGATCATTGGGCGCGGGTTCACCAGACTGAACAAGGTACTGATGTTTTTTGAGGGTTTTGAAGGTGAAATGTGAAAGGGCAAAGCTGAACTCATCATCCGTTAGCTTAACAATTTTCTCAATCTGATCCCTTAAGACTTCTTCCATAGCGTGCTCTTCAAAATACGACGCTAAATTAGGATAAAGTTTCTTCTTGTCAGGGAATATATTTTGCCGGAGAAGGAGGGTAAATGCAAAAGCCCCTCATCAGAGGGGCTTTCATCGTTTAACAGGTAATAACAGTTAACTAGTTATAACGATAGTGTCTTTGTTTATTTTTATAATATACTGTGCGGTGTGCGTAATGACGTCCGTTATGAACATATCTGCCGCGGGGCGCTGGTCTTACATGGCGGACAGGTGGGGCATGGTGAACAACCCTCTCACGGGGAGGACGGTGCTGGTCATTATTGCCAACTCTCAGAACTACGGACTGTGCATCTGCAGCTGCAAATGTAAATACTGCTACTATCAGGACTAATACAAATTTTAAATTTTTCATGATCGGCAATTTTAAGTTTAATTATTGTGTGTTTGTACATATAGATGGTATTCCTGGTAAAAGGTTTAATCAGATAAAGAAAAAGGCTACCCCAATAAAGGGGTAGCCTTAGCGCTTTGATTGTATCTTGCTGGACAACAGCGAAGTATTATGCTGCTTTTTTTTTAAAAAATTAAGCCTGCATAATTACCATTCCCAGGTATTCTGTTTCTGATACGAGTTTTCCATCTTCCGAAACGAGAAACATATAGAAGTGAAGTTCATTCCCTTCATAACGTTTTGGATAAGTATGCGAATAACTGAGATCCGCTCTGCGTAAATGTTCTCTGTAAGGATCAAACCTGTTAGTAGTATTATTATATACTACTATGAACACCTTGTCATCAGTTTGGGCACACTTCTGTGGAAAAGGATTCAGCTCCCAGTCAACATTAATTGTGTACCCGCCTGCCACAGAAAGTTTCGAATTCCATGCTGACTGTGTTTTATTTCTAGGTTGCGTCAGCCTGAGTTTTGAAAGTTCCAGATATGGATTGCCTGCTGCACCTCCGATGGCATTCTTCATGTGATAGGAAACAGCTGCATTCATTGGGGAATGCTTAGATCTTCCCGGCTGCTGAAATCCTATATTAATTACTGATTTCTCTGGCCTGAAAAATGCGGTTACAATCTTAAAGATTTCCCTCTGCCCAAGTTGTTGTGGGCTTGCAGCCTTCCTGCTTGGCCGGGGCCTTCCCTTCATTATTGGTATTCCCCTGTACATACTCAATACAACTGTTCCTACCGTACCCGAGTAATCCCCGAGTACAGATCTGCTGATAACTTTTCCCATAATGATTACCAGTTAAATTGTCCAAGATAAGTACTGTCCGCGATCCTGCTGTGATCATCGGTGATAAAGGAAATGTATACATGTGCTGTATTTCCTTTTTTGACCCCTTGGAGCATGAGATGATCTTTTCCGGATGACCGGTATGCGGCACCGGCCATATATCTCACTTCCTCAAGGTCGGGGAAATATGCAAGCATAATGACCTGATCGCTGTAGTGAGTCATTTTGGGCAGGAGTTCAGTACTCCAGGTAAAATCCAATCCCGAATTCGTCATTTCAGCAGATGCTTCTGAGGATGAAGGTAATGACCCTTTAGTCATCATCACTTTTGAGAAATCAATGTACCGGTTCGGATATTGTCCCTGTATCGCAGCTTTGCGCACATACTTCACCATCGTGTTGTATGGACTGAGATTTAACAGTTTCGCCTCCAGTGCGTAGCTTACATTCACAAATCCTTTAAGTGGTTTCATGAATTTTGCGAAAATACCTGAATCGCTGTTGACCGAGTCCTGACTTTTCGTATTCGGTTTGGTACTTGCACTGTTTTTCCTTTTTGCAGTAGTAGTGCCGTCAGGCTGCACACAATAGGTGATACCATCGACTGTTCCTGAATGTCCCATCATAGGACCGCTTTTTACAATTGACATAAAATTAATTTTTAAAAATAAATAAATAAATAAACGATTATGATTTCAGATCGCCTGGCCTTTATCCTGAGGGGGCGGGAGCTCCAAAAGATTGGGCATCATTCTAAACGGATTATGGCACGATATGATCTTCAATCACCTGAATATAAAGATAATACATATTCAGTCAAAATGCATGGGAAATCTGAAGCTTCACACATATATATGTAAAATTGTTCGTTAATTATAATGTTATTTCCCTATTTTAAAGAGATTAGAAATGATCCCTGAGAGCTATGCTGCCTGCCCATAAACCTGACCCGGTTCCGGGTGTAGTCTGCTTCATCTCTGCCCTTTAGTACCCCTACCGTACCCCTAACGTACCCTTACTGTACCTATAGGGTAAACAAGGGGTACGGTAGGGGTACGCCAGGGGTACTGTAGGAGTACTGCAGTGCAGAGCAAAAGCAGAGTCAACGGCGAACAGAAGTAAAGTTCAGCATCAGTTATACCATGTTCAGATGTAGTTCAAATGTTTAAATAGATTTAGTTCTTGGAATTGCGGCAATGTAGCGTTAGTTTGCAGCCTTTAATCCAGCCCTGCCGAGAGCCAAATGAAAAACAATCAATATGTACTGCTGATTACCTTAACCCTGGGCATTTTGACAGCAATTGGTTCTATCTCTATTGATATGTACCTGCCTGCATTTGAAGTTATGGCCGGTTATTTTAAAGTTCCTATTGTTCGTATTGAGACAACAGTTACTTTATTCCTGTTCGGGATGTCATTCGGTCAGCTTTTCATCGGGCCATTATCTGATGTATGGGGCAGGAAAACTCCATTACGGATTGGCCTTGTCATTTATATCCTGTGCAGTATTTGCTGTATGCTTACCCACTCATTTACTGTATTCCTCTGTCTGAGATTTATCCAGGGGCTGGCGGGAAGTTCCTGCCAGGTAATCTCCAGGGCCCTGGTAAATGATATCTATCATGATAAAAATGCGGCTCATGTATTTACGCTTCTGCAGATTATCATGGGCGTTTCCCCGATCCTGGCGCCGATGGCAGGGGGGATGCTGGCCGCCGAATCTACCTGGAAGCTTTTGTTTTTAATTATGGCCATTATCTCGGGAATCGGACTGGCCGGATGCCTTACGATATTGCCCGCAGGTAAACTGGCACTGGAAGATAAGCGGCTGAATGTTTCAGCTATACTTGATGGCTACAAGCATTGTATTCAGCATCCGGCGTTTATTAATTATGCATTAGTCAGGTCTGTAAGCAACAGCGCAGCATTTTCATTTGTGACCGCCTCTCCATTTGTATTCACGCATCTTTACGCTTTGAGCAAACAGCAGTTCAGTTATATTTTTTCCTGTTCAGCAGTAGGTTTTATCTCTGCGGGAATACTGAACACCAGGCTGCTCCGGCATTTTGAGCCCCGGAGTATTACTAAGTTTGCGATCAGTTGCCAGATCATTACCGGAGTAGTGATCATCTTCGCGGTTTACTTTGAGGCACCGCTGTTGACTCTACTGGGCTTACTGCTCGCATTTTTATTTATGCTGGGTTTGATTCTGCCAAATTCAACGGCATTGTACATCGGCGCCTTACCAGCGTTTAGCGGTTCTGCCTCTGCACTGATCGGTTCGATGAGTTATTTATCAGCATTTCTGATTACGTTCCTGTTGAGTCTGCTGCATAACAATACGGCATACCCCATGTTTTTGATGATGCTCTCCTGTGCTGTATTGGCCTTTTGCTGTTTGCATTTCAGAAAAACAGGTTAAATTTTATTTTTTGCTATTATTTAAATACTTTGCATTAAGATTACATCGTTCTCCAAATGCAGGAATATACCAGTTCGAAAACATGGAAGGTTATTTCGATTATATTATGCAGCCTGTTTTTACTGTGGCTGTTTTATATAGTGGTTTTCATAGGCTTATCCAGACATAGCCACCATGGCTGGGCATTAAAAATCTGGGTTGGCATTCCCTTTTCTATCCTGCTTTTTCTGCTTATTGTATATACACTGATCGAGCCGGTTATTGCTAAGCTGATTATAGGGGAAGACAGTATCAGGTTTAAAGGGGCAATATCAGGTTGGGAGATCAGTTTCGCCGAGATCAGAGGCTACCGCATCAGGGACAAATGGATACTGATTGAACCACTATCAAAAGACAGGAAACGAATCAGCATTAAAACTATCATGCCTGGTACAGATCAGCTGATTGTCTTACTGAAAAGTAAGTACCCTGACCTTGATTTACTGGAAAGGCAAGAGGGGTATAAAAATTTACTGGACGATAGCCGTTATGGAAAGACGACCGAAGAAAGAACGGAGAAACTGGAGAATGCGACCGGTGCTTCAAAACTCATGAATGCCACTGGCGTCATTATTTTGTTGCTCAGTTTTGTATTTAAAATTGAAAAGTACATGGTCGCTGTTGCCATTGCGGCACCTGTAGTTTTTATCATAATCATAAGAGGTTATAATGGACTTATCAGGATTGCTGACAGTAAGAATAGTCCATATCCCGCAATACCCTACGGCCTTTGCGCGCTGCTAATCTGCCTGATCATTAAATGTGCCCGCTACAACATTTTGGATTACCGCGCCGTCTGGCCGCCGGCTTTACTGGTTGGAATGTTTTTGGTTGCAGTATTGATGGTTGCAAACAGGAATTTTAGTTCAGTTACTAAAGCCCGCATCATGGGAATTGTACTGATCACTATATGTTCTCTTGTTTATGGATATTGTACAGTTGTCACCGTAAACTGTCTTTATGATACTTCTCATAGTCGTTATTACAGGGCACGGGTGCTGGACAAATGGATCAGCAGAGGAAAAACAACCCTTTACCATTTTAAATTATCCCGGTGGCGGGAGGAGGTAGATGAAAAGCATATCAGGGTATCCATGGAAGTATATAACAGGCTGGATATCGAAGACGCTATGAATGTATATGTTTATACAGGGAAGTTAAAAATACCCTGGTATGTCATAACTGACCAGTAGAATATCAGATTCTATGATGATCTTTGCAGCCTATGAACGATTATATATTTGAAATTGAACTGAAGGTAAGAGATTATGAATGTGATATTCAGGGCGTCGTCAATAATGCAATCTATCAGTCTTATCTTGAGCATGCCAGACACGAGTATCTCATATCCAGAGGCTTTTCCTTCGCCGAACTGACCCGGCAGGGAATACTGTTAATGGTATCGCGGATAGAAATGGACTTTAAGCGCTCGCTCACCAGCAGGGATATATTTGCAGTAAAGCTGAGAACTGAAAGACAGGGTGTAAAGTTGATATTCTTCCAGGATATTTACCGGGTATCTGATAACGCGCTCTGTCTGAAAGCCAGAGTCGAGGCCGTCTCGAAAATTAACGATAAGCTTAGCAGGGGCGAGATCTTTGATACTTTACTGGCTTAAAAATACAGTGATGGAAAAAATTGGATTCGGCGGAAGTTGCCACTGGTGTACAGAAGCAATCTTTTTATCATTAAAGGGAGTGAGCGGTGTGCAGCAGGGATGGATCGCCTCTGAAGGCGAAGCTTCATCATTTTCTGAAGGGGTTATTGTTGCGTATAATCCAGATATCATAGCATTAAATACGCTGATCGCAATTCATTTGTATACGCACAGCTGTACATCAAATCATAGTATGCGTAGCAAATACCGCTCCGCCGTTTATACATTTAACGAAGAACAGAGTGAGGTTTCAGGGAATGCAATTGGTTCTTTACAAAAGGAATTTACAAGTCCGGTAATCACACAGGTGCTGCCCTGCAAAGATTTTAAACTGAATACCGAAGATTTTCTGAATTACTATTACAGTAATCCGGAAAAACCTTTTTGTGAAAATATCGTGAATCCTAAACTAAAATCGCTGATGGCGCAGTTTGCCGGGGAAGTTGATTTGCAAAAGCTAAAGCATTTAGAGTCCTGAACAAAGAGGAGAGGCAGGTACAAATAATAAAGCCCGGAAGCTTTCACAACCGGGCTTTTGAAAATCCTGTATACTTATTTGACACGCTCAACGTATTCGCCAGTGCGTGTATCCACTTTTATTTTATCGCCCTGATTTACAAATAAGGGTACTTTAATTTCTACCCCATTTTCTGTAGTTACATTTTTCTGAGCGCCGGAAGAAGTATCTCCTTTAACAGCGGGCTCAGCGTAGGTGATCTCAAGTTCAACAAAGTTTGGGGCCTGTGCCACGATCGGTTCTTCACTTTCGAAAGAAACGATCACGTCCATTCCTTCTTTCAGGAATTTTGCTGATGGTCCGAATAATGCTTTAGGCACATTGAACTGGTCAAAAGTAACATTGTCCATGACCACAAAATATTCGCCTTCTTCATACAGATACTGGTAGTCATTTGTCTCTACACGGCAAATTTCAATCTGCTCATCAGTTCCTAAACGGGCTTCCACAATTTTTCCGGTTTTGATATTGCGGAATTTACCAAGGTAGAAAGCTCCACCTTTACCTGGTGTACGGTGTATCAGCTCTGTAACAGTTACCAGTTCGCCGTTGTAACGTAATATGTTTCCTACTTTAGCTTCAGATGTTTTTGCCATATAAATATAATTGTAAAATTTTGAGTCCAAAGATAGGGGGATTTTTCAATTATTAACCGGCGCAGAAAAGATATTGTTCTTTTTGCAAGATTTTCATCTGAATTATTCATAGTAAGTGGCAATGATTTTTATCTGTCTTCAGCGCTCACCGGACCAATTCTTAAGCTGGGAAAAAACAAGAAGAGCAGGAAGAAATCAATTTCAAAAAGGACGGCGGAGAAAGCTCTTTCTTTTTAATACCTTGGGCCCGGGTAAACAGAATAATTTTTATGACTGAAGAGATGAATTTAAACGGAAAACTCTGGATCGAAACAGATGGCAAAAAGCTGATCGGTCCCGGCCGCGTGGAGCTTCTGGAACGTATCCGGGAATGCGGTTCTATTCGTCAGGCTGCCCTGCAGATGAGCATGTCTTATCGCCAGGCTTGGCAAATGATTGAAGATATGAACACAAGGCTGAGTGCCCCAGTGGTAATCTCACAGCGCGGTGGTAAGGGAGGGGGAAATGCCGTGGTTACAGAACAAGGTGACCTGGTTATTTCAGAATTTAAACTGTTTTACAGGAAGTTTCAGCAGTTTTTGAACAAAAATAGTCCTTCAATTACACTAAAAGCTGGAAATGCTGATAAAAATTAAAACAATTTACAGACCTTCGTTATTCATATCTATGTATAACGAACGCTATGGTAAAACATCTACTTTTCCTTATTTTTATAATAACAACTGTCTCTTCTAATTTACAGGCACAGACAACTGATTCTACCCGCAGGGCAGATACTTTGCGGATACCGCTTAAAAAAACTGTAAAGCCTGTCAAAACAATGGATACCCTGCACAGGCTTTCTGAGGTTGTGATCAGTGCTTCCAGATCGGAAGAAAGTATCTTGCGTTCTCCGGTTAGTATCGAGCGGGTAGATACTTCCGCTTTCAGGTTATCCGGATCACCTTCTTTTTTTGATGCACTGGAAAATGTCAAGGGTGTGCAGATGATCACACCGAGTATGGGCTTCAGGATCATCAATACCAGGGGTTTTGCAAATACGACAAATGTACGCTTCACACAAATGGTAGACGGAATTGATAACCAGGCACCCCATATTGGTGCGCCGATTGGTAATGCAATGGGGCCCAGCGACCTGGATATTGAACATGTGGAGATCATCCCGGGAACTGCATCTGCCTTGTATGGTCTGAATGCTATCAATGGGCTCGCCAATTTTATGACGAAAGATCCTTTTACCAGTGAAGGCATCAGTATTCAGCAAAAAATTGGAGTTAACCATGTGAACGATCAGGAGAGTTCAGCTAAGTTATTCAATGAAACGAGCCTGAGGATTGCACATAAGATCAATGAACGTCTCGCTTTTAAGGTGAACGGGACTTTTACAAAAGGATATGACTGGATAGCTGATGACAGAACAGATCTGAATCCTTCTGCTAATGCAACAGCAGGCATTAGTGGCGGACCAGCCAGTCCGGCTTACGATCCTGTAAGTGGTTACGGAAATGAATCATCAAACCGCAGAACAGTTGCTCTTGACGGCAGGCAATATGTTGTGGCCAGAACAGGCTATTACGAAAAAGAAGTGGCTGATTATCACCTGCAGAATGTGAAGGCAGATTTTACCCTTGCCTATAAGCTCAGCCCGAAAGCTTTACTGAGTTATACTTACCGCCTTGCTGATCTTGACAATATTTATCAGCGCTCCAACCGTTTCAGATTGCAGGATTACCTGTTGCAGCAACATGCGCTAACTTTTAAAAATGATATCTTTCGGGCCAGCGCATACGTTACTACCGAGAATACCGGTAAATCTTACAATTTACGTTCGGCAGCTGAGAACCAGGACAAAGCCTTTAAGTCGGATAACCAGTGGTACACAGATTTCACAAGCGGTTTTAATCAGTCGAGGTTATCTGGTAATACCGTACCCCAGGCATTGGCCGCTGCAAGACAGGCCGCTGATCTGGGCAGGTTGCAGCCGGGAACCGGAGCTTTTCAGGACAAAATTTCAGAACTTTCTGGTGTGAATAACTGGGACATCGGATCTGCTTTGAGGGTCAAAGACCAGATGCTGCATGTAGAAGGGCAGGCGGATCTTTCTAAACTGATTGGCCCTGATTTTAAACGACAGACGGGACTTGACCTGCAGGCAGGCTTTGATCACCGCAGTTATTTTATCGAGCCTGACGGGAATTACTTTGTCAACCCTGATCCTGCCAAAGTTGGACAGACTTTCTCTTACAGTAAAACCGGCGGCTTTATCCAGGTGGGAAGAGAGTTCTGGGACAATAAATTAAGGCTTACCGCTACACTCAGGGCTGATCGTAACGATTACTTCAGCACTAAATTTAACCCACGCTTTACAGCTGTATACTCTCCTGTTGAGGAGCAGAACATCCGGGTATCATTCCAGAGCGGATACAGGTTTCCGAGCATCTTCGAAGCGTTTTCCAATGTGAACAGCGGTGGTGTTAAACGGATTGGTGGTTTAAAGATCCTTTCAAACGGAGTACTGGAAAACAGTTACCTGAAGAATTCAATTGATGCTTTTCAGGCAGCTGTTACCCGGGATTTCAATGCCGGCATGACTACCAATGCAGCTATAGAAAAAAACAAAAGCCGGCTGGTGAAGAACACCTATGATTATATCAAACCTGAACACATTAATTCCTTTGAATTTGGCTATAAATCTTTATTCCTCAACAGGAATCTGAAGCTGGATGTAGATTTTTATTACAACAAGTATGAGAATTTTATCGCACAGGTGGAGATGAGCCGTCCCAACACGACTGTGGCTGATTCTATACCTTATGCACTGAATGATAAAGCGAAACAAAGCAGGTACAGGGTATGGACAAATTCTCAGAGCACGGTGTATAATTATGGCGGCAGCTTTGGGCTTTCGTACCGGGTGATGAGGAAGTATACGCTTGGCGGAAATGTTACGTATTCCAAGCTGGACAGGACAACCAATAATGACGGCCTGGAAGATGGGTTTAACACACCAGAATGGATTTACAACCTTTCTTTCGGCGGAGAGCGGATTTATGGCAGGTTAGGTTTCAATGTGTCTTACAAATATCAGAGCAGCTATTATTCGCAGACTTTCCTGGTGAACGGAACGGTTAAACATTATGGCAATACGGATGCGCAGGTTAATTATGATTTTTTTAAGCGCAAGCTGAATGTGAAGGTTGGCGGTTCCAATGTGTTTAATAAATATTATTATTCTTACCTGGGCGGGCCTTCTATCGGCGGTTTCTATTACACAACTTTTACTTACACCATGTAGACAGATCTTTTTACACACCTTAGCTATACCCATTTATTATTTTAATAAATTAGAGGGAAACTTCAATTACCGATCCTTGGAACTATAATTGTAGTATTGTTGCCCACATACAGTGTAGAATTAGCTAAATGAGTAAAGTATTTACAATTACTGAAGGTCTGGAGAACATGGGCGCCCTGCGCACAGGCGGGCAGGGCTCAGTATATAAGGGCAGAAGATTTGGGCCCATTATTACCGCAGTAAAACTGCTGCCTACACCAGTTCATATGGAAAACACTGAGGATAAGAACTTCAGGAGTTTTCAAAACGAGGTAGAAAAACTAAAGAAAGTAAATGAGGAGCCTAACCCGAATGTGGTAAAGATCCTGAATTCAGGAATTACCGAAAGCGGTTCTTTTCCTTTTATTGAGATGGAATTCATTGACGGACCGGATCTGGAAGACCTGCTCAGAGAACCACATGAAAGGATATTTACTATTAAAGAGGTCATTAAAGTGGCCGATCACCTGGCAAATGCCCTGGCACACTGCCATAAAGTTACCGTAAAACATGGTGATATCAAAAGTAACAACGTAAAATTTAATATCCATACCGGCAACTATGTGTTGCTGGATTTTGGGCTTTCGGCGATGTCTGATGAGCAGAGAAGAACCAGTATAAGACATGCAGGTGCAATTGAATTTATGGCACCCGAGCAGAGCGAAGGACAAATGTTATTTGAGACAGACATTTACAGTTATGGGGTGATTCTTTATGAACTGCTGGCCGGACAGGTGCCTTTTCCATTAACTGACAACGGACAAAAATCACGAAACGATGTGCTGGTTGGACATCTGGAACTCGCAGTACCTGATATTCTGGAGCTGAGAATGAAAAACCTGCCGCAAAGCTGGTCGGAAGCCAAACAGAAACATGAGATGCAGGTGCCATCCTGGTTGCTGAACATTATCAGCAGATGCCTGGAAAAACTCCCTCAGAACAGGTATGCTGATGGCGTAAAACTACAGGAAGCTATTGTGAAAAGCAGTATTTCTGAAGCTGGTAGTTTTAATTACGGCAGGCAAAATCCGGATGCAGTTAGCAGAACAGCAAATGATACTTCGTTATTGCAGATGGAAAACGACAGGCTGCAAACGCTGCTTCTCAATTATCAGGAAGAAGCAGTACAGCCCGGGGAAATTGATAACAGTGTGGTGGTAATTTCAAAACCGGTATTTTTTGTACTGGTGATGAGTGTGGTTTTGATGGCCGCTTTTCTCAGTTATTTTCTGCTTTTCAGAACCACTGAGCAGCCTGAGCGAAGATCTCATGCAGATCAGGTGGTAAGTCCAGACACTACAGTAAGATCCGGACGCAAGGGATATGCCTGGGACAAGAAAAAAGACACAACAGCAATTGATACTACAGACAGAAGTTATTATGAAGGTGAATCAAGGCCGGCACAGCTAAAACCTGTTCCGCAGCCAGCGCCTGACACAACAGTTATGGACCTGGATACAACCGTGAATTTTTAAGCTACAAATTGAATTCGATGGCAGAAAAACCGACATTTTGGAAGAAAACAGGTCTGCAGGACCTGTTCCTTCCTTCAGAAAAAACACAAAAAAAACAGGTGGCTAAGGCTTTAACTCCTGATGAAGTATATAAGTATATCCTTGAGAAATTTAAAGATTCAATTGCAGAGCTTTCTTTTGCAAACCGCATTGTCTTTTATCATGAATATATCATCTGTTTCAATGAGGAAGATTACAAAGAGTTTCTGGCACACAAACAGGGGCTTTTTGGAATTATCGTACACGAATCGGTAAACCATTTTTATCGGCTGCTTGAAGAATACCGCAAATCCGGGAAAACCGTTGAACCTTCGAGTTCCAAATGGGTATTCCGGCTGGTGTCTCATCCGGACTACGAAAGGGGAGACAAAGGATTTATTGGGAAATTGCTGCCGGGAAGCAGCCAGAAAAATGAAAACCTGCGCGTAACCTTTATTCCGCGCCAGACAGGTGTAGCAGAAACACTGGATGTGAACCAGGAGATACTGAACGGATTTACGTATTACAGTGAAGGATATTATGAAATGCCTTACGACCTTCATGCAATTGCGACCACGGGCGGTAGCGATAGTAATTCAGGCGGTACCACAGTTGCAAACCATACAGGACAGAAAGCTTTCGCAAGACTGGAAACAATCATGCCTGACCAGAATTTCAGAGGCAAGAAAGTAGAGTACCTGATGAAGAACGATGAAGTTATTGTTTCAGGCAAAGACGAAAGCAGAAATGAACCTGATGTTTTTATCATTCCGTCCGATTGGGTAAACACGCCGCACCTGAGTATCCGTTACAACCATTCGGATGCTAAGTTTTACCTGGCATCCTTTGGTGAAAAGACAATAGTAAATGAAGTAGAAGTGCCCCGCAGCGGTATCAACCAACCTGACTGGACAGAACTTCCGTTTAACTCCAGAATCCTGCTCAACGGCATTATTGGCATAAACATTTTTAAACCTTAAGCGATGAATTATTTGTTTGGCATTACAGACACCGGTAAGGTGAGGAATAATAATGAAGATGTTTTCATTGCCGAGGAGGTGATGAACGGACAATTCATGATCGCAGGGGTGATAGACGGGGTAGGTGGTTACGAGGGCGGGGAAGTCGCCGCTGCGCTGACGAAGGAAGTAGTATTATCTGAAATGACTACAATCGGATCTGATGTGCTTACCCAGCTGGAAATCGCCTTTAACCTGGCAAATGAAGAAATTTTTGCCCGAAAACTGGAAGATCAGCAACTTGCTGCGATGGCCTGTGTGGCCACTGTAGCGGTGATCGACAGGTTGAATAACCTGCTGCATTACATCCATGTGGGTGATACCAGACTATATCTTTTCAGGGATAATTCCCTGATTAAACTATCAAATGATCAGTCGCCCGTAGGTTTCCTGGAAGACTCAGGAAGGATAACCGAAGAAGCCGCAATGCAGCATCCGAAAAGAAATGTCATCAATCAGGCACTGGGACTGGGAAGTCAGGGAGAGATGTCTGAAAGTTACTTTGAGACCGGTTCATCCCCGTTTTTACCCGGAGACCTGATCCTGCTCTGCAGTGATGGTTTAACAGATATGATCAACCGCGAGCTCATTACCAGGGTACTGGCTTCGCCCGGCTCTTTACAGGTAAGGGCTGAAAAGCTGATAGCTGAGGCAAACGCAGCTGGAGGAAATGATAACATTACCGTTGTGCTGGCCAGGAATGATAAGCCACAGGTTTCACATCCGGTATCGCGGCCACTGGCAGATCTCTTTTCGCAGGGTGCCAATGATGTGCCTTTGGTAAAACCAGTTCCGAAAGAAAGTGATGCCACTGCGCAACCGCTGGGGAAAATTGAAACATCGCAGCCGCATGTTGAACCTGACAAATCCCTGAACCAGGAAAATAATCCATTTCTGCAGCCAAAAACTCAGCTTGTTGCAGAGAAGGCAGGGCCCAATAACCTGGTGATTATCCTTTCAATAGCCTGTCTCTTGCTGCTCGCAAGTACAGCCTGGCTATTTTTCAGCAGTCCGCCGGTAGCACTCAAACCATCAGGTACCCTTAACCCAATTCCCGCTATCGCTGTAAACCCGCAGGAAAAACTGATCAGCGATACACTGGCAAATCTGAAAAGCGATACTTTAATACTTTCAGCTGAACTTTTTAAAGGCCCGGTGCATTTGAGCAGAGCGCTCAGCATCAATAGAGATACCTTGATTATTCAAACCAAAGGGGACGTGGTTTTTCAGCCTGATTCTGCTTATACAGGTCCTGCGCTGATCTTATCGCCAGCCTGCAAATATATCGTGATCGACCAGCTGGTGCTCGATAATTTTGAAACCGGGATTGTATCCTACAGGAACGTACTGGATCTTAAAAACGTAAAATTTAACAATTGTAAATACCCGCTGCAGGTATTATTTGAATTTCCGGACCACTCATTTGTGAACGGAAGGGTTTCTAAACGTGCTTTCCAGGCAGATTCGCTGGCAAAGAAATAATGATGGACAAACAACAGCGCACCTCCGGTGGGAGATTAAAAGAACGTATCAGCATCCTGCTGATCGGCATGCTTTTGCTTTTTGCATTTTTTAAGCTTTTTGCCGTGCTGCAGGAGCGCATGAAAGATGTGGACAAGGGCCTGGCAGCAGGAACAATTGTGAACCTGAATGCCCCCGACCCGGCCAATGCCCTGAAAGCAATGCTGGCAAAGGGATACTATTTTGAAGATCCCACTGACATTGACCTGATCGGTTCAGTCATAGCAGCCAAACAGCAGGAGGATAATTTCAGTAATATTGGCGACCTGAATAAAAGGAAATTCAATGTTTCAGCGGATAAAGCTGCACAGTTCGGCGGGCTCTCCTTCAGAAAACGGGTGGCTGTTTCAAGAGCCTTACTGGGCTTTACAGGTGAAGATGAAAAACGTTTTGAACAGGAGCTGGTTTCTCCTCCGGCACTGCCCTCCGTTCAGGATATGCATAGTGGAGAAGGGGAGCTTGGAGGTGAAATAAAGAACGACGGGGGCAAAGTGCAGGGAGTACTCGTTAGATTAACTACGATAATACCGGCTGACAGCATTGATACAAAGTCTTTTACCGCCTATGCGCGAACTGATCAGGATGGACATTACGAATTTACCGGATTGCCTGAAGACAGAGCATATGAGGTGATCCCCTTAAAACCCGGTGCAGAATTCGGACAGGTAAAAGGCCTGCAGACACTAAACGGTAATGAGACTTTAAATTTTACAGAAGCCATCCACAGGATAAGGCTCCTTTCATCAAAGGATTTCAACACGCTAAAAAATGAAGGTGCCCTGATTGTGCGTACACCTGAAGATTTCAAATTATATTACTGGACTTTTGCAGGAGCCCTGCTGCTGGGCTTTTTATTTATTCACATACTATTGTCTCTCCGTTTTTCCGGGGCAGACCAGGTGATTCTGCCCCTGCTGATGCTGCTGACAGGAATTTCTTTTCTGACACTGCTAAGCTTACAGGATCCTGTACGGGATCGTTTCCTGGTGGCAGACTCTGTACTTTACCTGTATCTTGGGATAGCAGGAATTTGTATACTGCTTGCATTTAACCTGCGGCGGTTTACGGCAGATTCCAAACTTTACCGCTTGTTTGTTTTTACCAATCAGCGTGATGCGGCCAACGGATGGCCCTGGATCGCTATGGCGATTGGATTACTGACAGTCACCCTGCTTTTTGGGGCAGGGCCGGAAGGAAGCGGTGTAAAAGTAAATTTGTTGGGTATACAGCCCAGCGAAGTGGTAAAATACATTGTGGTGCTTTTTCTGGCGGGATTTTTCGCGCTCAACGAACAGTTTATCGCAGCCTATTCCAGCTGGAAAAAACGCTGGTCATTTTTTTCATTTGCACTTGCCGCAATTTTATGTACACTGCTGCTGTTTTTGCTCCTGGGGGATCTCGGTCCGGCTATCGTGATCTGTTTTACCTTTATCATTCTGTTTTCGTTCTCAAGAGGTGATTTTATGGAGATGGCGGCATTCGTCATCTTATATATTCTGGTGGCCTGGTTCATAGAAAATGTATGGCTCGATGCATTGATCACTTTTGCTATCCTGGCACTTTATCATCTCTTCAAAAAGAAGACAATCAGCGAATCTGCTGTCATGGCTTTAGTGGTTATCACGGCATTCCTTACAATAGATAAAATCCCTTACCTCGGTAAAATTGTGCCCGGCCCGGTAGAAAGGCTGAGCGACCGTAAAGCAATATGGCAGGATGCCTGGGACAATGAAGTTTATGGGGGCGATCAGGTAGCAAACGGGCTTTGGGCAATATCCACCGGCGGTTTCAGCGGTCAGGGTACAGGCAAAGGTTTTGCGAAAACTATTCCCGAAGCGCATACGGATATGATCCTGCCCGCCATAGGCGAAGATTTTGGCTGGCTGGGTATGGCCTGTGTTTTCGGGCTGTTCCTGCTTTACCTGCACCGGGCGATCATTATCGGACGGCAGACGGGCACACCCTTTCTTTTCTACTGTTGTGCCGGAATAGGGATTTGTACATTTATACAGTTTCTGCTGATTGCAGGCGGTTCAGTAGGAGCACTGCCTCTATCAGGGGTTTCCCTTCCTTTTGAAAGTTATGGCGGCTCCTCACTGGTGATTAATTTCGTCGCAGCAGGCTTTTTGCTTTCTGCCTCATCAGTTAAAGGTACCGAAGGACAGATGAAATACATTACGCAGCAGCAGGATAAAAACCTTGTTCCGGCCTTACTTGCGGCATGTATTGGTGTTGTTCTATTGCTGGTGAATGTCTCGCGATATAGTTTTAACAATCAGCCCTGGGTGATCAAACCTGCGCTGGTGGCCGACAAGGCAGGTAGCCGGATGTTCAGTTACAATCCCAGGATTGGGATACTGATGAAAAAACTGCAGGCAGGAAATATTTATGACCGGGCTGGGTTGTTACTGGCTACAAGTGATCCTAAACTCGTAAAAAAGCAGCAGCAGAAACTGCGTGAAGCCGGGGTAGCAACCTATGACCTGGATTCTGCACAGCACAGAAGGGTATCCCGCTATTATCCTTTTGAAGAACAATTGTTTTTCTGGACAGGTGATGCCAATACCGGGGTATTCAATGGAGGGATCAACGGCTACTTTGCAGAATATGAACATGCCGCAGAACTCAGGGGATTTAAAATGCCTTTGTCAAGTTATAACTTAATTGCCTCACGTTATCGCGAGGACCGCTTTTTGCCCAGAGGCCCGAAAGAAATGATGGTGGTCAGGAGAGATTTCTCGGCACTGAGCCGGATACTGATCTCCGGGCTCGATACCAATGAGATTGCCCTGTTTAAGAAACGGAACAGGGATGTGAAACTAAGTGTTGATGCTGATCTGCAAACACATCTGCAACAGGCACTGGCTGCAGATCCTGCTGTAAAGCAGAACAGGGTTTCGGTAGTTGTGATGACGTCCAATACCGGAGATGTACTCGCTTCAGCGGTTTATCCCCTGCCACCGGTAAAAAACTGGGAACAGCTGACAATGAGCAGAACTGACCAGAACAAACTCGCAGGCTGGACAACAACGGCGGACCTGGGTTTTACAGTCGCTACCCAGCCGGGATCTACAGCTAAGTTGTTAACGGCGATGGCAGCCTTCAATAAATTAGGCGGGAAAGCAGCACAGCAGACTTATCTGGTAAAAGCCAATGAAAGAATCAGAAGCGGAGGACCGGAACCGGATGAAACCGGTAATATCGATATGGAAAGGGCTATTGTTAAGTCTAATAATGTGTACTTTATCAAACTGGCAAACGAACAGCATCTTGCAGAGCCGATGGGCGAACTGTACCTTAAAACAGGGATGTTTCTGCATGGTGCCGGAGGGTATTATTACGGAAGGAAACAGGCGGATGCTGATCAGGAAAACCGCTGGTTTGACCTGTGGCGCAGAACTGAATTTAAAAGTGCATACAACCCTCAGAATATCTACAGAAACAGGGCTACCGGAGTTTCCGGAATGGCCTGGGGACAGGGAGAACTTATCGCTACCCCAGCGGCTGTGGCGCGGCTCGCGTCTGCAATTGCTAACCAGGGTGCGCTGGTGCCTAACAGGTATGTGCTTAAGCTCAATGATTCAACTGTAAACAGCAGCGGGGGGATAACCCTGGCTAAAGATCCTGCATATGCAGGTTTGCTGAAGCAGTACATGATTGAACAGAGCGCCGGTAAAGCAGCCTTGTTTGGTTTGTCGGTAGCAGGTAAAACAGGTACCCCCGAAAGAATGGTCAGGGGTAAAAAGGTAAACGATGGATGGTACGTGTTTTTCGCTCCCAACGCTTCCGGAGGATATACCGTAACCTGCATCCGTATTGAAGCTACCAAAGGTTCCTCGGAGGCGGTAAAACTGGCTGCAGATGTGGTCATCCCGTTGCTGGTACAAAAGGGATATATGAAAAGTATAAATTGATAAGATATGTTTGATTTTTTTAAGAAGAACAGTAAGCTTGATGCCAAAGGGATCAGGGACGCAGTCCTGCAATTTATCAAAGAAGAATTGCAGCAGCTTGATGGTGGCGAAGGAACATCATTGCAGACGATCTCACTTTTTGTGTCACCCGCAGAAGAGGAAAAATTTTTATACGAAGCCGCGTTATACAACGGCGATACAGACAGGTTACGTTCAGATATTCAGCGTATTGCAGATAACTTTGCGCTGGACCTGCCGGGCGACTGGCAGCTGAAACTGCAATTTGAAGATGAGCTGCCGGCAGGCATACTCAGAACAAATGAAATCAAGGCAGGGCTGAAACTGATCATGTCTGCAGCACAGGCAGCATCCGGATCTGAAGCAGCCGGTTCAGGTTATGCTGCAGCAACTTTCAATGCGACGCTGAAAATACTGAAGGGCAAAGCAGAAAAGGATGAATACGTACTGAAAGCGGGAGAAACAAAACGTTTGAATATTGGCCGCGAAGCGCAGATCCAGGCAAACGACGGATCTATGAGGATTAACCATATCGCCTTTCCGGAAAACCCGGCTTATGAAAGTAATAAGTATATCAGCAGGCAGCATGCCCATATTGAATGGGATGCGGCGTCTGCATCATTTAAGTTATACGCTGATGAAGGTGGTGTGCCTCCGGGAAATAAAACGAAAATCAGAAATGCGCAGGATGAATCTGTCAATAAACTGAATTCCACAGTAGTTGGTTATCCTCTGAAAGACCGCGATCAGGTCATTTTGGGTGATGCGGCTATTCTGGAGTTTACCATCAGCTGACAGGCAAGTGCTTTATTATGCAGAACGGAAGACCTGTCATATATAAAATACATTTCTGCTGTTCGTATTTGTGAAATTGTGCTAATTTTCATTAGTTTAGGTCAGGCATCCGCGGTGATGGCTCTCCTAATATGATCACAAAAACACTGTACCTTTTGCCGGTAATTTTATATTTCAGTATCTGCAAAATCAGCGCACAGGCAAAACATACGATCAGTGGTTATATCAAAGATGCCGGAACCGGGGAGCAACTGATTGGAACAACAATCCGCGTTGAGCATGCCGGTGATATTCATCTCAGTACAGTTTCCAATGATTACGGGTTTTTCTCCCTTACAGCACCAGATGGAAGTTACCGGTTGTTCATTGGAGCGGTAGGGTACGTGCCTGATTCGAGGAATGTACTGCTCAGTAAAAATATTCAACTCCGTATTGCACTCACAAAACAGGACAATGCGCTGGCAGAAGTTGTTATTTCCTCCTCCGGGAGGGACGAGCAGCTTAAATCCGCAAAAATGGGTGTGGAGCGGCTGAGCATGAAAGAGATCGAAAAGGTCCCTGTGATTTTCGGGGAACGTGATCTTATCAAAGTTATCCAGCTGCTGCCAGGAGTAAAGGCGGCAGGCGAAGGCAATAGCGGTTTTTACGTGAGGGGCGGTGCCGCAGATCAGAATCTGGTGCTGCTGGACGAAGCAGTAGTATACAATCCTTCGCACCTGCTGGGTTTTTTCTCTACATTCAATTCCGACGCGATCAAGGACGTTACCCTGTACAAAGGAAATACACCTGCACAGTATGGCGGTCGTTTATCCTCGGTAATGGATGTGAAAATGAATGATGGAAACAACCAGAGGGTCAGCGTAAACGGAGGGCTGGGGATCATTGCCTCCCGGATTACCCTGGAGGGGCCAATTGTCAAAAACAAAGGCTCCTTTCTGATTAGCGCCAGACGCACCTATGCAGATCTCTTTCTGAAACTAAGCAGCGACTCTGTAGCTAAAAAGAGCACGTTGTACTTTTACGATGTTAACCTTAAAGCCAGTTACCAGCTGACAGCGCATGATAAAATATTCCTGTCGGGCTACCTCGGGCAGGATAAACTGGGCCTCGGCGGACTGTTTGGAATAGACTGGGGCAATAAAACCGGAACGCTCAGATGGAACCATGAGTTTAACCCGAAGCTTTTCTCGAACACCTCGGTCGTCTACAGTGATTATCAATACAATATCGACCTGGAAAATAACCGGAGTTTTGAAGCACATATCAGTTCGCAGATCAAAG
>NZ_JBEVDX010000102.1:0-19445 GCF_040513095.1 Pedobacter sp.
ACAATCACATTCTTTTTATACATCCACCATATCGGAATAAAGATCAGCAGTACAATGGTAACTGCCGAAATCAGCGACGCATTATTTGGCGATAAATTAGGTTCAAAAACTTCATGATTAACAAAAGCCCAGATATTGGTTTTCTCGCCATGAGAAGAATATGGAATAAAAGATAACAACCTCGGTAAAACTCCCGAAAGCACAAATGCAGTGATAGCATTCCGGCCAAAGGCCACAAATGGCCAGATCAGGAGCTGATATTTTTTGATATCGATGAACCAATAGGATAATGAAAGGATAATAATCCCTATCCCCGCGGTATAAAGCACAAAAGAACTGGTCCATAAAGCTTTGTTAATCGGGAAAAACAAATTCCATATCAGTGCGGCAATCACCAGAATTGCACCCGTTCCAGCAATAACTCCCAGATCTTTCAAGTCTTTAAGTTTTCCTTTCTTCAGCCATGTACCAGTAAGCACACCGATAAGACACGTTCCTACAGCAGTTAGTGTTCCAAGCAAACCTTCAGGATCCCAGGTTTTAGAGGATTTCCAGAGGTGATTCTCTGTGAAGACCAGCCTGTCCAGCCATGCGCCCAGGTTTGTCGAAGGTTCAAGATTGGCAGGGCCGAAACCGGGCACAGGAACAAAATTCATCAGGATGTAATACCCTACCAGCAGTACAGCAACTGTAAAAACCTGGGTTCTGGTTGTAGTTTTTATATATATGAGTGCAGCAATGCCAAACACCACACCAATCCTGAATAAAACACCAGGAATACGGAGATGGGCAAGATCATACTTCCAGACGAGCGACAAACACATGCCCAGAAAGATAATCGTGACTGCCCTGCGAAGGATCGATAAGAGCAAAGCGCCATGCAGCGCAGGATTGGCTTTTCTGCCTTCCATTGCATATACGATAGAAACGCCTACGATAAACAGGAAAAAAGGGAATACAAGGTCTGTAGGTGTACATCCATGCCATGCAGAATGTTCCAGAGGAGTATAGATATGTGCCCAGCTGCCTGGATTATTCACAAGGATCATAGAAGCGACAGTGAAGCCCCTGAAGAAATCGAGAGAGAGCAGCCGCGGTCCTTTTGCAGGGATAGATTTGCCTTCGAAGGCTGGTTGTGTTAAATCCATATGAACATTTATTCAGAAATTTTTCAGCTTTCAATGTAGGCAAACCTATCCTTATAAAAAAGTATTTTAACCCTGCATTGCAAGGGATTCCCGCTTTACCTTACCAGGTTCTGCCTTTCATATACTCGTCAAGCTTTGCGCGGCTCATTGGTATTTTGCCCGGGTTTTTATCCAGCCATTTCAGGAAATCCTCCTTGATTTTGTCTGTCCATTGGTTATCAATTTCACCGGTAGAATACTTTCCTTCCTTAAGCATCTGGATACCAAATGTATCACGGAGACTGATAAATTCTGCCGTAAGGATTACTTTTTCGGCCAGATGCGCAGGAATGAAGATCACCCCCTCACTTTTTGCGATTACCAGATCTCCCGGTAATACGATAGCCCTTCCTATCCGGATCGGCGTATTTAAACCAGTCAATACCACGTCCTTCAGGTACGACGGATCCCAGTCGCGCACAAAAGCGTTAAATCCTTTGATCTGTCTCAGGCCATCAAGGTCACGGCTGGAAGCATTAAATACTACACCGGTACCCGTTTTTGCAAAAATTGAGTTCCCAAGGTTATCACCTATCAAAGTTCCTTCGGCAATTTTGCCAAAACCATCAGCAACATACACATCACCTTTGGATAACATGTCGATAGCCCAGGCATTGGTATTTCCTTTTCTACCCTGTTTCGCTCCGCGATCCTTGATATTCTTTTCGAGGTCAGGTCTTGAGGGCATATAGGCTGCCGTAAGTGCTCTTCCAACAAATGGGGCATTTTCATGTACCATTTTAAATCCGCCATCAAACTGGCATTTATAACCTTCATTGCTGAGGATAGTCCATGCTTCCTCGATACCTACATTTTTTGCACGTTCAAGCAGTTCATCCGGGATACGTGGCCTTCCGTCAGGAAAACGTTCCCCTTTCCAGTCGGACGTGAGGTAGATCAGTTCCTCTTTCGGAATTGTTTGTGCCTTTACTTTGCAAGCTAAAAAAGCGATGCCCAATGCCAGGAGGCTGGTTTTAATAGTCAAATTCATATCTCTATATTTCTACTTTAATAAATTAGTGGTCGCCTTTACCTAATGCGATAGGGCTTGTATTTCCATTCAGGTCATATACAACCTTACCATCCCTGATGGTTACTTCACATTCAAATTTTTGTGTTCCTGATTCTTTGTGTCCTGTATAATCAAAGAAACCGAACTTACCTTTACGGATATCGAAAACAGTGACATCTGCGGGAGATCCTTCAGAAAGGTTCCCAAGTTCTTCCATTTTGATGGCCTGTGCTGGTGCCCATGTAGAAGCTTTGATTACGTCTTTCAACGGCATTCCCATATTCAGGAACTTAGACATTACGCTCATCATATCCTTCATCGCATTGTTCATACTTCCGGTATGGATATCAGTACTCAGCGTATTTGGATAAAAGCCTTCCTTCATTGCAGGTAAAGCCTGTGAATAAGCAAAACTGATACCACCGTAACCTACATCAAAGATAATTCCTTTCTTGCGGGCTGTATAAAAATAAGGTTTTACTTTGCCTGTAGCTTTATCAATCATTTCCTCCCTTGAGGGGGCTAAAGCGCCAAAACAATGGGTAAAGATATCACCTTTTCTCAGGTGTGTTGTGAAAAGTTCCTCTAAAGACAATGCAGGTGTTGCGCCCCCAAAATCAACCATTACCGGGATATCCGCTTTTACGCCAGCCGCAACAGCATGATCTACCGGCGTCCACTCGTGACCTTCGTAGTGGGCTACTTTAATCCCAACAATTATCTTTTTGTTGTTGTTAGCCACCATAGCCAGCATCTTTGAGTTCATATCAGTAGTATCCTGCTCATATGCACCGCCCCGCATTCCTTCTCCAATGATATTCAGCATAGCAAGTACGCGTGTTTTCGACTGGTCAATTACATTTTTCTTAAACTTTGGAAAGCTTTTCCAGCCCGAGCTGCCTGCATCAACTACAGTGGTTACACCAACGCGAAAAGTAAATCCATCCGGGTTTAAAGCACTAAAGCCATCACTCAGGTAATGATCAGGAGTAGTACCCTGGAAATTGTGAGAGTGCATATCGATTAGTCCTGGTGAAACATACAGCCCTTTAGCATCCACTACCTGTGCAGCATCTGCCGTACTGATATTTGATGCAACTTTTGCTACTTTACCATTCAGAATGGCAACGTCCATAACTTTGTCGACATTGTTTTTTGGATCAATCACATGACCACCCTTGATGACGATACTGTAATGCTGCGCCTGTACCGTAAAGCTAAACATGCAGGCTGCTGCAGTGCAAAAAAGAAAAAACTTTTTCATTGTGTGTGTTTATTATATGTTAGTATTAGTATTCATATTTTCTTAATCAAAAGATTACTTATCCCACCAGATGCGCGTTAAAAAATCATCTGCTCCCTGGCGTGCAACTGCTGCCCTATAATTTTCAGCATTTAAATTCTGTTCGGTTATTGGATATTCCATTCTGCGGAAGATCTTGCCGCCGGTAGCATTTCCTACATAGTTGTTGGGCACCAGAGCCGGAAATCCCGTACGGCGGTAAGTCGCAAAAACTTCCTGGGAATTTGGATATACGCCTACCCAGAACTCATTATAAATCTGTTCCAATTGTGCGGCCATAGTACCGGATACCGAAAGTTTGTGGTATTTTATATATGTGCTGATCTGATTGGGTGTGATTACACCCGCCGGACCAAACAGTGCCCATTGCTGCATTGCTGCCGTGATTCCATTTTCGTAGAGTGTACTGGCAGAATTAGCTGTATACCAACCCCGTAACGCTGCTTCGGCCAGTAGGAAATTTGTTTCTGCAGTTGTCAGCAGTAAATAAGGACTGTTTAACTGCAGGATGGTAAGTTGGTTAGGTTCCGAATAGGTAACAAAATCAGAGGGCTTAGAACCAAGCATGGCAGACATCCCTTTTTGAACTTCAGCAGAAGTATCTGCCAGTCCATTTACATATACCACAGCCAGTACGGCGAGTCGTGGGTCTTTATTTGCTTTCAGCGAGTTGATAAATACATCCTGGAATTTACCTCCTTCAGTATTGCTGGTGCCGTTTGCCTGGATATAATCTGAGTTCAGCATATTCAGCGCAAGTGGATTCTTGTTGATGTCCTGTCCCATGACCACATAACCATTTACTTTTGCAATGTCTGCGTTGTCCAGGATAACTCCCCCTGCGATGGCTTTTTTTGCCCATACTTCGGCATTTGCCACATCCACTTTGGTCATTCTCATGGCCAGTCGTAACATCAGTGAATATGCAAATTTCTTCCACTGTGTGTTATTTCCACCGTAGATCAGATCAGCCTGGCCAAAAGTTGTTTTTGAAGGATCAAAACTTGCCGCAGCTTCATCGAGTTCTTTGAGCAGATCAGCATATATACTTTGCTGCGTATCATAAACCGGTTTATAAATTGCATCTGTATATCCCTTTCCAGCCTGTGAATAGGGAATATCACCGTAAAGATCAGTGAGCCTGCTAAAAATATAGGCTTTCCAGATCCTTGAGGCCGCAAGTGTATTAACCTGGCCCGGATCATCTTTTATGGTATTGATCACAGAAATGATCTCGTTTATTTCTTTGGGATAGGCATTTGTAAAAGCTAAATAACTTGCGCTGCGCTGGCTCAGCACATATTTGGCGCCGAAACCTGCAACATCATTAAAGCTTGTGGTATACTGCATTGTGCCCTGCAGCAGGATCAGCGAATTTGCAGCTCCGTCCAACTGTGCTTTAGTAAAAGTAAAAGCTGGATTCACAACGGGGGAAGCGTTCGGATTGGTATTCATTTCCTCAAAACCTTTATCACAGCCAGACAGTACCAGGCAGAATAAGAAAGCAAGAATGATAGGATTTAGCTGTCTTTTCATATCTTTTTTCATTAGAATTTAACCATTAAATTGAGCCCGACTGTCCTTGTTCTCGGTAAGCCGATAGATTCAAATCCCTGACTCGCCGAGTTGGTATAACTTTGTTCAGGATCAAAGTTATCTGTTTGTTTGTAGAGCGTTACCAGATTACGCGCGACAAGCGATATGGCGGCCGACTGAAGTGCGGCGATATTCTTTACAGGTAAAGCGTAGGAAAGGATGATCTGCCTAAGCTTGATAAAACCTGCGTTGTAAACGAACAGGTCTGTGTAAGATTTATAGTTATCATAATACGACTGCAAACCGCTTACCGGGATGAACCTGGTATAAGGAGCTCCTGTTTGAGTTACCCCAGCAACCGTAAGACCACCATCTCTTCCTGGCAGCGTCATTTTATTTAATCCCAGCCGTGTCGCATAAACGTCCGTCAGTGAGAAGATCTTGTTGCCAAACTTACCGTCAATTAAAATACTGAGCGTAAATTCTTTAAAGCGGAAATCATTGGCTAAGCCCATGGTCCAGGGTGCAACACCTTTACCCAGAACCTGTAAGCCGGTAGCTACGGGCAAGCCGGTAGTTGCATTAAAAACCGTGTTGCCATTGGCATCTTTCTGCATTTTTGTGCCCACTATAGAACCGTACGACTGGCCCACGATGTTGTTGACATAAGCGTAGGAATTTACAGAAGAAGCCATTTGGATCTGATTGAGCCCTTCGCTCAGTTTTTGTACTGTATTCTTATTGTAAGAAACATTGTAACTGATGTTCCAGGAGAAATTCTTTGATTTTGCAGGATTACCGGTGAACAAAGCCTCAACTCCCCTGTTATTCAGCTCACCCACATTGAGGATCACATTGTTAAAGCCGCTGGTACCGCTAATTGCAGTATAAACGATGTCGTTTGTTGTTTTACGGTTATACAGGGTGATGTCTGCGCCCAGCCTGTTGTTTAGAAATTTTGCTTCCACACCTGCTTCTGTTGTGGTTGAAGTATAGGGCTGAAGGTTACGGTTACTGATGGTTGTGCTGGTTACATTTTGGATGGGCTGGCCTGATGAGGGCTGATTGGTATATCCCAGATTGATCTGGTATGGGTCAGGTGCACCGCCACCAACCTGTGCCCATGACGCCCTTAGTTTTGCAAAGCTGATTACTTTTGGCAAAGCAAAAGCATCCGATAGTACAAAACTGCCACCGATGGATGGGTAAAAAAGATGATTGTGCTCCGGGCTGAGTGTTGAAAACCAGTCCTGTCTGCCGGTAACCGTTAAAAAAGCATAACTTCTGAATCCAATATCTGCCGATGCAAACAGCGAGTTGATCGCCGTATGGTTATTAGTAGGTACTGAGGCAATAGTAGAAAGGTTGGTAGTACTGTAAAAATAAGGTATAGTAAAGTTTTTCCCGGTAGTGGTGACCAGGTTGTAAACCGACCGCTGCTGGTTACCGCCGGCAAGCGCGGTTAATGTAAGATTATCAGTTATTTTCCCGCTATAGTTTAGGGTCAGTAAGCCATTGGTTTCAGCATTATCAGCCTTTAAGGCTGCGTACTGACCATTAGGAGTGTATAATGTTCCGCTAGGCAGGATATATTCGTATTCATAATTATAAAAATCACGGCTCACACTAGCCTTTGCAGATAGATTTCTGACGATCTCAAAGGTAAGTCCCGCCTGTCCGATAAATCTGTTTTTGGTATCCTCCTGTTGAAATTTGTTCACTACAAAATAACCATTTGTAGCGATTGCGGCATCATTCCATGCCGTTTCTTTTCCATTTACATCAAAACCCGGTTTCAACCAGTCAACATCCGTAGTATTTGACACTAAAAGCGGCGTCCAGTTTGGATTCCCCAATGCGTCGCCCGCAGTTGGCCTGTTATGTGCATTTTCAACATTATATTGTGCGAGCGCTTCGAAGCTAACCTTTGGCCCCAGTTTGCCGTTCACGCTCAGGTTTGCTGTTTTCCTGTTGTATGTACTGTTCGGAAGAATACTTTTGCTGTCGAGGTTGCTTCCCGAGAACCGGTAGGTCAGGTTTTCATTTCCACCTGTAAAGGCAAGGGTATTGGTAAATGACGTGCCGGTCTGATAGAAATCGTTCACATTATCTTTTACTGCCGAATACTGGTGCGACAAGCCGTCGGAAGCGATATAAGCCGAGCCATCTATCCTCGCACCAAATGAGCGACGGCCGCTGGCAATTGCCTGTGACTGAGTTGTTGGCTTTGTTCCGTCGGTACCCTGTCCGTATTCATACTGCCAGTCGGGCGATACAATTATCCTGTCTACATTAAAAGTGCTATTGTAATCAATGCCCACACCCTTTTGCGCGCGGCCTTTTTTGGTATTGATCAGGATCACGCCATTTGCAGCCCTTGCACCATACAGTGCTGCAGCCGTTCCACCTTTGAGGACACTGATCGATTCGATATCATCAGGATTGATCCCGCTGATCCCATCTCCCCTGTCCACATTCCCCGTTCCGTCCGAGCCACCATTTGAGGTAGCACTTCCGCCGGGCGTACTGTTATCCATTGGCATTCCATTGATCACGTAAAGGGGCTGATTACTTCCGTTGAGTGAACCGTTGCCCCTGATAATGATCCGGCTTGACCCACCCGGTCCGGTAGACAGTCCTGTAGCATTTACACCAGCTACTTTCCCTGTTAGCGCATTGGCAACGTTAATTTCGCGGGCCTGGGTGAATTCACTCCCATTTATTTCTGTGACCGCATATGCAAGGGATTTCTTTTCTCTTTTAATTCCAAGCGCGGTAACCACCACCTCAGTCAGGTCCTGCGACTGTTCCTTCATTTCTACATCGGCCACAGTTTTGCCTGCTACAGCAATTTCTCTGACCAGATAGCCCATAAATGTAAATATAAGTGTTCCGCTGCCCTCAGGAATGAAAATAGTGTATTGCCCATCAGCATTTGTAGTTGCCGCTGATGTTCCTCCCCTAAGTTTTACACTTACGCCGGGAAGGGGAAGTCCTTTATGATCCGTTACTGTCCCTTTAACCGGGAACTGCTGCTCTGCTGAAATGGCCGCTTTCGCAGCAGGTACTTTGTTTCTGAATTTTACAGCTTCTATCAGCACGAGGTTATCTGCAATGGTAAATTGCATGTTCAGGGGTTCAAGAATCGTCTTCAGCACTACTGAAAGCTTTTCATCTTTCACATTGATGCTGGCCCTGTCAGATGGTTTTAATACATCAGAGCCATATGCAAAATCTATTTTTGCCAGTTTGTTGATTATTTTTAAGACCTCAGTTACGGGCATTTTACTCACATTGAGCGTAATTCTGGTGTCAGGATCCTGAAATCTGACCTTTTCTGCCTCAGCATCAAAATCCAGGAGAAGCAAAAACACTATAAATATAATACTAACCAGATTTTTACATGAAAATCGGTCGGACAATATGTAATTTGTCATATATTAGAGGAAATTTGTTAATACTTCTCCGGTGAGTGGAGAAAATGAATTTTTTGAGCGAAAGCTTAATTAGTTGGATGTGGTGGGACACATCCAACTTTTTTTTTGCAAGTACTCTTACTGCATAGGCATTCGTGGTAGTTACATAGATCCGGTTCAATCGAGTGGAGAGCTATATTCTTAATTATTAGTATATTATATAATTTTGTTTTGTTTGTTTATAGTTGGTTTCTGTTAAATGGGTCACCGCATTCATGATCTCAGCAAATGACTGCTTGTTGAACGTACCCGTAATCCGTCTTTCTTTTTTCTCTTTGTTGAGCACCTTTACATTAATGCCAAATTTGTTACCGACTTTCAATGCAATTTCTTCGAGGGTAGCATTGTCAAAAACCAGCTCTCCCCTGCTCCAGGCAATCATCTCTGCAACATCTTTTATTGTATCTACAGCAAAAGCATCTCTTCCGGTACTTAAACTGGCGCGCTGTTTTGGCAATAAGGTTACGAGCTTTTCATTGCTGGTATTTTTGACAGCTACTTTACCGCTAAGGACAGTTACCGACATCCTTGACATTGCCGGGTAAGCCATTACGTTAAAAGAAGTACCAAGTACACTGGTCACAACTTTTCCGGAATGTACTAAAAAAGATTTTGAAGGATTATGAGCTACTTCAAAGTAAGCTTCACCATTCAGATAAACTTCACGTTTGCTTCTGTCGAATTTCTCGGGATACAGCAATTCAGAACCTGAGTTTAAGGTAACCTTAGTACCGTCATTCAGGTAAACAACAAGCATTTTGCCTGCTCCTGCTTTTCCTGAAACATATTTTTCGCCTGGTGTAGCTGAACTTTTATAGGTGGTAAACCAAAATGCCATAGCAAATATGCCGATGAGCATAGCCGCAGCACTCAGCCAGACCTTGCTGCTGTATTTATGGGTTGGGGTGATTTCCAGATCAGAAGCGATTGCCCTATTGTAAATCCTTTGCCAGTCGACATCATGTTCAGCTGCTGGATTATGCTGGTTCCAGAAATGCTCCATCTCAGCATCAAGTTCCATAGCAGCATCTTCACTTTTGACCAGTTCAAGAAGTTCTGCCACTTCAGCTTTATTAGCGTCACCTGCTACATATTTACTAAAAAGTACAGAAATTCTATTTTTTACTTCCATTCTCTGGCTGATTTAAAAGAAAGACACACCAGCTGTGCGATCAGACTAATCAAAACAGAAAAAAAAACAAATAAATACAATGTCAATGTTGGAACCAGGGAATCCTGGCTTTCAACCGCCTTAGCAAGTAAACAGAAAGAAAACTGTCACCGCTGAACTAATGCCGTTTTTAATGAGGAACGAACGTACAATACCCATTGCAGTAAGATGGTGGTTCTTAACTGTGTTTTTTGAAAGTTTAAGCTGTGAGGCGATTTCGTCATAACTCAGTTCATCCTCTTTACTCAGCTTAAAAACCAGTTTTCTTTGCGGGGATAAACCATCCACGGCTTGATTGATCAGTTTATTGTAATCAAAAAGATTCAGCTTAGTTTCTGCACTATCGCCATCTTTTGCAGCTACGCGTATCAGTTCTGTAGACATCTTTTCATTATAGGCCACCTTGCGGAGATGATTCAGGGAAAGATTTCTTGCTATTTTGAAAACGTAGCCGTCCAGGTTCTTGATTTCATGAAGATTTTCCCTTGCTACCCACAATTTAATGAAAATCTCTTGCGTAATCTCTTCAGCAACGTACTCCGACTTAGTTATAGCAAGTATATAGGCATAAACCCTACACTTGTAGTTTTTAAATATCTGGTTGAAGTCGTCTTTCATGGAATTTGTAAAAATTAGTCTATAGCTGCAGGTTAAGTATATATAAAAATCGTTTAAGCATGCTCAAATTACAACTTATTGACAATATTTTCAATAATATTTCATAAATACTATAAATAATTTGCAAACATTCCTGGAATACACGTACAGAAACAGAGATTGTAATAGGATATTATCAGTCTATACACCTATGAATGCGTTAAATTAGGCTTTCGTAACAATATTGTACAATATGTAATTTTTTGAATAACTCAGTTTTCCCCAGCTTTTTGAAGGCTTACATAGCTGTTACGGGCGACTGGAATCCTGAATAGGCCCGATGGGGGAATTGCTGATCTCTATATCCAGTCTTCTAATCTGCAACCGGAAGCATAAAACAAAACCTGCTTCCTTTGCCAAGCTCACTTTCAACCCAGATCGTACCCTGTTCAGCTTCTATAAAATCTTTGGAAATCGCCAGTCCCAGTCCAGACCCTGATTTGTTGTTACCATCAGCCGGAACCTGAAAATAGCGGTCGAACAATCGTTCCTGGTATTGTTCATCAATCCCTTTTCCATAATCACGCACGGAAAACTCAATTCCTCCTTCCTTTTGCACAAGACCGATCTGCACTTTCGATTGCGGAGCGCTATACCGCAGGGCGTTGGAGAGGAAATTGATCAGCACCCAGGCTGTTTTTTCAACATCAGCATTAACCGGGGGAAGTATACCATTACTGATCAGCTCCAGCTCAATATTTTTTTGCTCAGCCTGAAACTGCACAGCATTGAGCGCATAGTCCACAATTTCTTCGGGATGTGCTTTTACAAAGCTCAGTTGCAGATTGCCTGTTTCCACCTGCGCAAGATCAAGCAATTCGCTGGTGATCTTTAATAAACGGCTGCAGTCATCCTTAATATGATCAACCAGTTCCTTCTGTTCGGGGTTCAGCGGGCCGACCCGTTCATCATCCAGTAACTTCAAACTCATTTTAATAGCGGATATGGGAGTTTTCAGCTCATGAGACACGGTTGCTATGAAGTTTGTTTTAGCTTCATCCCGTTGTTTAAACTCTGTATTGAGCACGGCTGCCATCTCATTAAAAGATTGTGCGAGTTCTGCGAATTCATCAGAACCTTCAAAATGCAGTCGCTGTTTATAATTCTTGCGGCCGATTGCCTTAATCGCTTCCGAAAATTCTTTCAGTGGATTGGCTACAAAGCCAGGGAAATTCACCATAAAAGAGAACAACACCAGAAAACAAAAGGATGCTGCGGTAATTAAGTACAAAATTGCTTTCTCAACTGCCTGCTGCGCAGTCTTATTTTTCCTGACGATCGCATCCATGTTGAGCCGGTCTATCCGCATTAATTGTTTCCTCAAACCTGCCATTGCCGCCTTTTGCTGTTCTAACGGAACCGCCGGAGAATTCATCACCCGAAATCCAGCTCCCAATGCCGCAACTGCCTGATTTTCGCCTTTTTCGGTAATATTCTTCTGTTCCAGTTTCAGGATTCTGGAAAACCCGACAATCGCTTCTTTATCCAATGGAAGGTCATGCTGATCCAGGATGGAGCGCATATCCCTTGTATAACTTAATGTCTCATAATTATCTTTAAGGATGAGCTTTGCACTCTCCGAAATCTCATTCATATAGTACAGCGAGATTGATCCGAACAGGAGTACCAGCACAAACAGGAATCCAAATCCGAGACGGATTTTAGCTTTTATTTTCATCACATTTCAATTATTATCTGAGCACAAATGTGTTCATTGTCGTTCTTGCAATAAGTATCAGGCAATAGAACTAATCCCTGGTAAAATAGAGGCTCATATAAAGCATCTGGTATTTGACCGCATTTGCCCAGTATGGCCATGTATGCCCGCCGGGCCGGGTAATAAAGTCGTGCTGAATGTTCCTTTCCAGCATTTTATCGTGCAGGTTTACATTTACCTTGTAAAAAAAATCCTCTGTCCCGCAGTCGATGATCAGAGCCAGTGAACCCGGACTAAGCAGGTTAAGCATATTGGTCACTGTATTTCTCTCCCAGTTTTCCGGATATTCCGCATAGCTGCCCAGTTTTTCTTCAATCTTCCAGTTTTTTGGAAAAGGCCGGATATCCACTCCCCCGCTCATGCTTCCGGCAGCGCCGAAAAGGTCCTGATGCCTGAAAGCAAGGTACAGCGCCCCGTGCCCGCCCATGCTAAGTCCGGTTATAGCCCGGCCCTTTCTGTCTCTGATTGTTCTATAGTGGCCATCAATAAAGGGAATAAGCTCTTTAGTGACATACGTTTCATATTTCCAGGCTTTGTTCACCGGGCTGTCGAAATACCAGCTGGTCACGTTCCCGTCTGGGCAAACAATAATCTGCTGATATTGATCGGCGGTCATTGCTACAGTAGGTGCTTTTTTGATCCATCCCGAATAGTTATCGCCCGCCCCGTGGAGCAGGTATACTACAGGGTATGTCTTATCGTTGGAATAACTATCTGGCGTAATCACTACTGCCCTGATGCTTTTCTTCATCGCTTCGCTATACGTGGTTACAGTATCAACTTTTGCGGCATTCGCCTGATTAATGCTTAATGATGCTGCAAACAGCATTGGCAAGAAAATACGTTTTATCATAAAATAAGATAATTTATCCCGATAAAAATAAAGAATATCCGGATCAATCAACTTTCTTATGTGCATATTGAAAGTGTTTAAAAATTTTTCTCCTTGAAAAGCAAGGTTTTAAGAATTTTCTTTTGTTTTAATACCCGGCGACCCAAAAATTGTCATCAATTTATTTACCTTTGTCGCACGCCAAATCGGAAAGATCATTTAGATCATAAAGACAAGGTTAAAGGTGATACCAATTTTTTCGGGGTGTAGCGTAGCCCGGTATCGCGCCTGCTTTGGGAGCAGGAGGTCGTAGGTTCGAATCCTGCCACCCCGACCATATCAAGAAGCCCTCTAAGTCTCGAATTTAGAGGGCTTTTTTATGGATTTAACAAATCAGCAATAACCTGCTTTCTCCGGATTTCTCCTTTGGTGCCCGATGTAAACAAGGCAGAACCTCGCTTTGAGGATGATCAACCGCCAATTTCCAGAGGTGGCCAATGCCGCAGCTTATCGGGTGTGCTTCAGGTTTAGCCTGATAGTGCAGATCGAAAAAGTTTTCAGTTAAAAACGATTCAAATTCTCCTTCTGCAGCATCATACAGTTTTTCAAGTTCAATACGTATTTCAGGAATAAGTATTTTCTGTGTGCCTTGCGAATTCGGCAGTATTTCGCTCGGTTCGCCATAGTAAGTACATAAAAAAGTATCTGTTGGTACAGGAGCGCGATCCACATGATAGGAATAAACATCGGTCGGCAAAAATGGGAAAGTATCATCCCGGTCATAGTAGCTGATCACGTTAAGTACCGGTGATGCGCCATGGGCTTTCAGCGCTTTCAAATCCTTTAACAGGATTTCGCGTGCGAAATGGCCTTGTTCAGTTAACTGAAGTTCACGAAGCTCCTCTTCTTCAACTGCTGTTATATTACCGCTCAGTCCTACCTTTTGAACGATTTCAGCAAAATCACCCTTTAGTTCGCGAGTCCAGCACATCGCATTCATTACTCCTTTAAATGGCGTAGAAACAAGATCCATAAAATTTGTGACACAGTGAATTTGGTTCTCAGCGTAAGATAAATCTAACATGACAGCAAGGTAAATATAAATTTTGCCCATTGTCAATAGCAGATTTTGATAAAATTTCTTATTTTGTTTAAAAGCTACGATAATGCGATTCTACAACGTTTTGATCTTACTGTTCTTGTTTCCGCTGGTAGTTTGTTCACAAACCAGTGAGGCCCTTATTGGAGAAAGAACGTTCCATTTTACGGATACTCTCCGTGAAAGGAAGCTCAGTACAGAAATCTGGTATCCCACACATGATACAGGAAAACCAAGCTTAAAAAAAGATTATCCCTTCATGGTTGACCCCACAGTCAGGGACGGCATTTATCCTTCATCTAAGCATCCGCTTATCCTTTTATCGCATGGAACAGGCGGTAGCCGCATGACCCAGGAATGGCTGGCAGATATTCTGGTGAAAAACGGATTCGTTGTGGCAGCAGTAGATCATTGGGGAAATACCTATGACCATAAGAATGCTATTGATTTTGTAACGCCCTGGCAAAGATCGCTTGATATCAGTTTTGTGCTTACACAATTATTGAAAGATAATTCGCTGAATAAAATAATTGATAGCAGGCGTATTGGGGCAGCAGGATTTTCTATAGGTGGCTATACCGTACTTGCACTTGCCGGTGCGAAATTAGATTTGGAAGCATTAAACAAATTCTCTGAGACCCCGGAAGGGATACAGGAAACTAATATCCCGGAATTTCCGGATTTACTTAAAAGCGTGGATGAAGCTGCAGTACGGGTTTCTTTTCTGAAAAGTCCGCCCTTGAAAGATAACCGTATCAAAGCCTTTTTTGCGATGAGTCCAGCTATCGGACAGGGCTTTATCAGCAAGGAACAGTTTACATCAATTGATCATCCAATTTATATTATTGCAGCGCAGAGCGACAGTATAGCGCCTGTTAAAACCAATGCTGCACACTATCACAAGCTCATTCCTAAATCCCAGTTGTACATTATAAGTGGAAAAACTGGCCACTATGTGTTTTTGAATGAAGCCACACCTGAACTTAAAAAAACAGGAGCGCCTATATTTAATGATGACAAATCTGTAGACAGACACGCTGTCCACGAATTGACCGGAGCAGTAGCAGTAAGGTTCTTTAAAAAGACACTGTGAAATAAGAATTTAATGGATCAAAAAACCGTCTTTAATAAATACTATATACAATATGAAAAACGCTGTCAGTAAATTTAAGTTCAGGGACATAGCCACGGTTGTTAATGCGCCTAAAGCTTTTCTCTCAGACATTAATGAACTCGGTTTCGCCAATACCCTCCATCCAGATCTGCCTAATGAAAATACTGTTATTTTCCTTTATTCTAAAAAGGAGCTGTTAAATTTCCTCGAAAATCAGCTATCCCTAATCCTGCCAGACAGCATATTATGGCTTGCCTATCAAAAAGGAAGTTCTAAAATTAAAACTGACCTGAACAGAGATGTTATCCGTGAGACAGCAGAACAATACGGGATAAAAACAGTAACAGCTATCTCCATTGATGATACCTGGAGCGCTTTGCGGTTCAGGCCCTTGGAAAAGGCAGGAAAGTAGACTTGACTTTCCTACCCAAAATGACAGGAAGCTTTCCAAAATGGGGTACTTGATAAAGCCTTAACCTCATTGATTATTATCTAAAACTGATTTTTTCGCACATAAATGCTCGTCGGGCCGATCCAGAAGCTGATTTCTAATAATCGTGTTCCATCACTCTTTTTCTGGTCTTGCAATTGTAATCCCGCAGACATGCTAACAGTAGAAAAGATAGGTGGCACTTCGATGAGTGCGCTTAACAAAGTCATTCAGAACATCATTTTATTTGAGCGCGATGGCGCTGAACGTTATAACCACATTTATGTGGTTTCTGCATTTTCGGGGGTTACGGACATGTTGCTTGAAAATAAGAAAACAGGCAAGCCTGGTGTTTATCACCGTATTGCCAAACACCTGGATTTTCATGATCAGCTTGACCAGGTGGGCGAATCACTCAAGCAGATCAACAAAAGCCAGGCTGGCCTGGGATTAGATCTGGAACTTGCCGACTGGTTTATTACTATGCGGCTGCATCGCGCAAGGGTTTACCTTGATAACCTGGTCAACATCCTTGCTTCAGGTTATGTAAGCAAAGAGGGCATACTACTGGCGGCCAGGGAAATCCTCGCCTCTATTGGCGAAGCACACTCGGCCTTTAACCTGAGTAACATCCTTCAGCACATGGGAATGACCGCTTCATTTATAGACCTGAGCGGTGCCGAGGACCATCATCCCCTCACAATCGACCAGCGGATCAGACAGGCTTTCAAGGGAATAGATCTTTCAGATCGCATCTGTATTGTTACCGGTTATACAAAAGGGAAAGATGGTATCATGCGGGAGTTCGACCGTGGGTATTCTGAGGTAACCTTCAGTAAAATTGCTGCGCTCCTTAAACCTAAAGAAGCCATTATCCATAAGGAATACCATTTATCAACAGCTGATCCTGCGGTCGTAGGGATACCAAACTGCAGTCCTGTGGGTTTCACCAGCTATGACATTGCAGACCAGCTGGCTGATGTCGGAATGGAAGCCATCCACCCAAAGGCCGCCAAGCCACTTGAAATCAACGGGATAAACTTGAGAATTAAGAACACGTTTGAACCTTCGCATCCGGGAACACTAATCACCAAAGATTTTGTCTGCTCAAAGAAACGGGTGGAGATCATTACCGGTACAGATAAACTTTTGATTATCGATGTTTACGACCCTTTGATGGTAGGCGCTGTGGGGAGCGACTATAAGATTATGCAAATCTTCTTTCAGCACAATATAAGTTACACCTATAAAACCACCAGTGCCAACAGTATATCACTGGTGATCTGGGAACGTGATTTTAATCAGCGTTTTTTAAAAGACCTGCAAAACGAATTTGAGAAAATCACAGTAGAAAAAGTTGCGCTGGTATGTGTGCTGGGTTCTAATATGGACCAGCCAGGCTTGCTTGCAAGAAGTGCCTCTGCGTTGACAGAAAAAGGCATCAGCATCAAAAGCGCAGGATTTGCCCTCAGAAAAGTAAACATCCAGTTTTTAGTGGCCCGGGAAGACTTTAAAACAGCAGTCATTGCACTAAACAGTGCAATGACGCAGTAACTTTAATCAGCTATCGGAAGCAGGAAACAAAACCTGCTTCCTTCACCTATAGCACTTTCTACCCAGATCTTCCCGCCTTCGGCCGTAATAAAATCTTTAGAAATTGCAAGACCGAGACCAGAACCCGACTTGTTATTACCATCGGTTGGCACCTGGAAATAGCGGTCAAACAGGCGTTTCTGGTATTGTTCATCTATCCCTTTACCAAAATCCCTGACAGAGAATTCTATGTTTCTGCCAGATTCAATTATCTGAATAATAACCTGTGATTTTGCAGCGCTGTAACGCAGGGCGTTGGACAAAAAGTTGACCATCACCCAGGCAGTCTTTTCAGTATCTACGTTTACCTTAGGCAAATCATTTCTGCTGATCAGCTCGAGTTCTATCGACTTCTGTTCTGCCTGAAACCTAACGGTATCCATCGCATATATTGCTATTTTACGCGGATCTGATTTTACAAAATTCAACTGCAGGTTGCCTGTTTCCACCTGTGACAGATCAAGGAGCTCACTGGTAATTTTCAGCAAACGTCCGCAATCTTCCTTAATGTGTTGTACCAGCTCCTTCTGTTCAATGTTCATGTCTCCTACCCGATCGTCATCCAACAGTTTCAAACTCATTTTTATAGAAGAAATCGGTGTTTTCAGTTCATGGGAAACCGTAGCGATAAAGTTGGTTTTTGCCTCATCAAGTTCTTTGTACTGGGTAATATTTTTGAGAATATACACTTCTCCCGCTGTTTTCATAGCTTTTGTAAGTAACTGGTCCTGCTGGTCTTCATAAGAAGGAACCAGAATCTCACGGCGTTCCAGCTGGAAGTAAGATTCTTTACCGTCGGCATAGATTTTCATGGGTTTATCATTACCGCCAATCTGCATGATCTGATGGAGGAGATCATTCTTTCTGATCAGTTCCTGAGTATTTGCGCCAATGACGTCCTTCTCGTTCATATTGAGCAGTTGCCCGGCAACCTGGTTCAAAAACAAAATCTCCTTCTTCTCATTCAGCCCAATGATGGCATCCTGCATCTGCCCTATAATGGCTTCAATCCTTAGTTTTTCAGACTGCAGCTTGGCTATGTTGCTGTTTTCCCACTGATTGAGCTGTGAGGTCATCGCATTAAATTCACGGGCGAGTTCAGAAAATTCATCAGTACCATCAAAGTGCAGGTGCTGTTTGTAATTCTTTCGGCTAACCCCTTTAATGGCTTCTGAAAACTCCCTTAAGGGATTGGCCACAAAGCCCGGAAAGTTTACACTGAATGAAAACAGGATAATGAAACAAAGGGATGCGGCAGTAATCAGATATGTAGCCGCCTTCTCCACTCCTTTCTGCGCCTGGTCATTCTTTCTTACAATAGCATTCATGTTGAGTTCGTCAATCATCCTGAGTTGTAACTGCGCTTTTTTCAGCGCCTGCTGCTGCATAGTCAGATCCACCGAAGGGCTGGTCATTAACCTGATCGCGTCTGCAAGTGCCTTAACTGCTTGTCCTTCTCCTTTTTCAGTTACATTGCTTTCTTCCAAACGTAGCTGAGCAAAAAATTTCGTCGCCGCTGTTTTAGAAAGGGGCAATTTGTTGTCATCCAGGATAGCGCGCATAGAACGTGCAAATTTCAGGCTCTCATAGTTGTCCTTCAGGATGACTTTTGAACTTACCGAGATCTCGTTCATACAATACAGGGATATTGCCCCGAAGAAGATCACCACCACGAACAGGAATCCGAATCCGAGGCGTAATTTTGTTTTTATCTTCATAATTTTGTGGTATTTATATTTTTATTATGACAGGATCACCAGATCAGTTTCTGTTTTTGATATGCTTTTCAAAAGCTTATTAAACAATGCCGTTCGCATGATTACCTGGAAAAGGCTGAGGTGGGGCTTGCCGATACAAATTGTGGTTACTTCTTTTTCTGCGGCAATCCTCGTAATGGTATCTGTTACATCTTCTGATTTCACCTTAAGCACCTCGGCACCAAGTTCTGTAGCCAGCTTCAAGTTATTGATCAGGTGCCGCTGCAGATCCAGCCTGATCCTGTCGCCCCCTTCGTGGCTGCGCTGCACATATAATACTATCCAGGGCGACCGGTAGTAAGAAGCCAGGCGTGCAGTTTTACGGATAATAATCTTTGCCGTTTCATGATTGGTAGAAATGCAGGCCAGGAACTTTTCCGGCCTGAGTTTAATCTGCTTTGGTACCTCTGCACTAATCTTTCTTTCCAGGTGATGCGCTACTTCTTTCAATGCGAGTTCACGTAACTGCAGTATCCTCTCGGGCTGAAAGAAATTATCCAGGGCAAGTTTGATCTTGGTCTGATCATAGATCTTTCCAGCTTTAAGGCGGTCTATCAGGTC
>NZ_JBEVDX010000103.1:0-37776 GCF_040513095.1 Pedobacter sp.
GGCCCGCGCATGCGTGCACCCAATCTCAGAAAGAATGGACTGTTGGTCAGATCGCGCATAGTAATATTATTGATGACTATATCTTCAAGCAAAGCACCGTCAACAGTTTCGAGCGCCAGACCACGGGAATGAACAAATATACAGTCGGCAATAACGATATTTTTAAATCCTCCATTGCTTTCTGTACCTAATTTAATCCGTCCTGTAGGCCCTTCATGATCAGGGACCAATGCAGACTGCTCTTTTTTAAAACTGCCATCCAGAAATGTACCGAGATCAAATCCGCTTACCTGGCAACCTGTGATAGTCAGGTTTTCAACCGAACGGGGATAACCCAGGGCGTAAGAGCTTTTGATACAAATGGCATCATCCCAGGGGGAGTTAATTGTGCAGTTCGCTATTCTAACATTATGACAGCCATCAATATCCATACCGTCCCGGTTCGTATCAGCCTTTATATTTTCTATGGTAAAATTATCTACACCCGTAGCGAGAATTCCAAAATGCCCGCCAAGGTAAATAGTAAAGTCTTTCAGTGTCACATTGCGGCAGAGTTTAAGCGCAATCGCCTTATTGCCCTCTCCGATATAAGTTGGCGTCTCCCGCGTCAACCCTTTACCATTAATCATCCCCGGCCCCAGTATAGAGATATCTTCCAGGTTCTCGCCCCATATCAAACTGTTATGAAAGTGGCTGTGCCCGAAATCCTGATATTTTCTATCACCCCATTCATTAGGCTCAGGGGCGTCGTAATTTTTGCCATCAGGCCGGTAAGCAGCAGCGAGCAGTACCGCTCCCTGATCAAGGTATAGACTAACATGGCTTTTCAGATGGACAGAATAGGAAGCATAGTTACCGGCGGGAAAGAATACCGTACCCCCGCCTGCTTTTGCAGCTGCAGCTATTGCCTTATTGATCGCATCAGTATCCTGGGTTTTACCGTCGCCGGTTGCCCCATACGCTTTAACGTCAAAAATGTGTGCTGAGGTTTGCCCATATATTTTACCAGACAAAACAATAGCAATACAAAATATCAAAAATCCACGCATAGTATATAAAGTTCAAATTAGCTGTGATACTGAATCAAAGATATTTAATTTATTCAGAGTATAGATTACAAGCTGCAGGCTCAGGAATGTTACAACAAGAATGTTATAAAAATAGTCGCCGGGTTTTCAATTTTAATTCTACATTAGGGATATCAAGACCAAATGTAGAGACTGAATAACCCGAATTAAGGATGAACGAATTTCAGATTAAAAAATCAACCGTTGAATACGATGCAATTATTGTAGGTTCAGGTGCAGGTGGCGGTATGGCTGCCTATGTACTTGCACACGCCGGGCAAAAAGTACTCATGCTCGAAGCAGGTGCCCATTTTGACCCAAGAACAGACGCCCTGCAACTCAAATGGCCATGGGAATCACCCAGGCGCGGAGCCAGTACTACCCGCCCATTCGGCGATTTTGATGCCGCTTACGGAGGCTGGGAATTGGAGGGTGAACCTTATACACAAAAAAACAATTCAGAATTTGCATGGTTCCGTTCAAGAATGCTTGGCGGAAGAACCAATCACTGGGGAAGAATATCCTTGAGAATGGGTCCGGATGACTTTCAGTGTAAAGATGGACTTACCGATAGCTGGCCCTTTACGTATGAGGAGCTAAAACCTTTTTATGATAAGGTAGACCGCTTAATTGGAGTTTACGGAACAGCCGAAGGTATAGAAAATGAACCTGACGGAATCTTTCTGCCCCCTCCAAAACCAAGGCTTCACGAATTATTTATAAAAAAAGGTGCTCAGAAAGCCGGAGTAACCGTTATACCCGGCAGAGGGTCCGTCTTAACGGAGGCTTTGCCCGGAAATAATGCAAGGGGTGCATGTTTCTTTTGCGGACAGTGCGGAAGATCGTGTAAAGTTTACGCAGACTTCTCCTCATCTTCTTGTCTGGTAATCCCGGCCATCGAAACAGGTAACCTGACCGTGATTACCAATGCTATGGTAAGAGAAGTATTAACTGATAAAAGCGGGCTCGCCACAGGTGTATCCTATGTAAATACCAAAGATCTGCAGGAATACGAGGTAAAAGGTAAAATCGTTATTTTGGGAGCCAGCGCCTGCGAATCTGCCAGGCTGTTGCTGAATTCAAGATCGGCAGCACATCCCGATGGTATAGCCAACAGCAGCGGTATCGTTGGGAAATATCTTCATGATTCTACGGGTGCCAGTTTAAGTGGATTTTTACCACAGTTAATGGACCGCAAACGATACAATGAGGATGGCGTAGGCAGTGTACATATCTATTCGCCATGGTGGCTGGATAACAAAAAACTGGATTTCCCAAGAGGTTACCATATTGAATATGGTGGCGGCCTTCACATGCCGGGTTATGGGATCGGTTCGTCTATCCAGAATGTCAACGGACTGGTACCGGGAAAAGACGGAAAAATGAAGGAAGCCGGAGGTTATGGTGCTTCACTTAAGGATGATTACAGACGTTTCTTTGGTACGAATGTAGGAATGGCCGGCCGCGGTACTGCAATAGCAAGAGAGAGTAATTACTGTGAAATTGATCCTTCGGTGGTCGACAAATACGGTATCCCCGTACTGAGGTTCAATTACAAATGGGCTCCCGACGAAGTGAAGCAGGCTAAACATATGCAGGAAACCTTTAAAGAGATCATGCACAATATGGGTGCGATCATTACCAGCGACTTGCCCGGGGCAGAAACCAGCTACGGATTGGAAGCGCCCGGAAAAATCATCCACGAAGTTGGTACCGTAAGAATGGGCAATGACCCAAAGAAATCAGCATTGAATAAATGGTGCCAGGCGCACGACTGCCAGAATCTGTTTGTTGTAGATGCCGGACCATTTGTACAGCAGGGAGATAAAAACGCAACCTGGACTATTCTTGCTTTGTCTATGCGGACTGCAGAATATATCCTTGCGCAAAAGAAAAAAGTAAACCTTAGCTAATTAATCAGACATAAAGTATGAACAGACGGGAATCATTAAAGGCTTTAGGCCTCACCGCAGTAAGTACAGGAATATTACTGGAAGCCTGTAAACCAGGACAGGAAACAAAAGAAGCAGCAGTAAAAAAAGAAAGTACTGCTCAACCTGGAAGACAGGATTTTGAAGTAGAAAGAGATAAAGCACTGAAAGAGGCGAAGTTCTTCAACGAACATGAAATGGCTACCATTGCTGTTTTAGCAGATATCATTATTCCCAAAGATGAGAAGTCGGGCAGCGCCACGGATGCGAAAGTGCCGGACTTTATAGAATTCATCGTAAAAGACATGCCTAAACACCAGACGCCCATGCGTGGTGGATTGAAATGGCTGGATATCCAGAGTTACAACAGGTTTCAACATCCATTTATCAAGACCCAGGCAGCGCAGCAGCTGAGTCTGATCGATGAAATCGCATATCCTAGAAAAGCAAAACCTGAGATGATGCAGGGGGTTGCTTTTTTCAACCTGATGAGAGATTTAACAGCATCCGGGTTTTTTACCAGTGAGATTGGAGTAAAAGACATCGGCTATGCCGGCAACCAGCCCAACAGATGGGAAGGCGTGCCCCAGGATGTTCTGAAGCAGTATGGAATGGAAGATGTGAAGATATAAATCAAAAGCGCCTGGCTCCGGAATGTCAGGCGCTGAGTTAAACTTTGAAAGTTACGTTTAATTTTACCCTTGCTTCCGGCACATGCTTAACAGGAAAATTAACTGAATTTGCAATAAAGCACAACTGATTCGCTTTCGCATGAAATTCGTTGGCTTTGGTAATCATGCTGGCGTCCGCGACAGTGACTATAGGGTTTAATGTCACCTCTACAAAACGTCCCGAACCATCCGGGGTGGTTTCCATCAGACCAGTGGCATTATCAATATAATCTACTACAACCACACCTCCAACGGCACAGACATGCAGATAGGATAACATGTGACAGGCACTTAAAGATGCAATAAGCATATCTTCGGGGTTGTGCTTGCTCTGATCTCCGCGAAAATACGGATCTGAAGAACCTTCGAGGTCAGGTTTACCGTCAATATGAACGGAGTATGCTCTCGTATAAGACCTGTAACTCAGTGTACCCTCACCAAGGTTGCCCTTCCATTTCAGAGATAACTTATAATCATGTTGTTTTTTCATATGATCAGCGCTTCCAATTGGTACCGGCTGCGCCACCTGTAAATTTATGAACCTTTATCAGATATCAAAAGACTTTCTGAATTCTGAAGGTGACATATTTGTTTTTTGCTTAAATAATTTGTTAAAGGATTGCGGATGCTCAAACCCCAGGTCATATGCAATCTCGGCGATACTCCGGTCGCTGACAGACAAGATATTTTTTGCTCTTTCTATCAGTTTATTATGAATATGCTGCTGCGCGCTCTGCCCTGTGAGCGATTTCAGCATATCCGTGAGGTAACGGGCAGAAATAAGCAGATGATCTGCAAGATCCTGCACAGAGGGCAATCCGCTCATCAGCGACTTCTCCGCATCAAAACGGTCATCAAGATACTTGTTCATGCGGTCAATCATATCATTATAGATCACTTTCCTGGTAATAAACTGCCTGTTGTAGTAACGGTTACTGTATGTTAACAAGAGCTCGAGCTGAGCAACCAGTACATCCTGACTGAAATGGTCAGTATCATGCTGAAGTTCAGTTTCGATGGCTTCAAATAATGAACTGATTACTCTTCTCTCTTTGTCTGAAAGATATAAAGCTTCGGACACACCATAGGCAAAGAAACCGTATTGATGGATAAGCCCGGCAAGAGGATACCCCCTGATCAGGTCCGGATGAAAATACAGCGCATATCCTTCATACCCGCCTGCTTCAGCAGACATGGTGACGATCTGGTTTGGCGACAAAAATGCAAGTCCTCCTTCCTCAAAATCATAATAACCCTGCCCATATTTCACACGTCCTGTAAAACTGGTCTTAAAGGATATCTTATAAAAATTTAATGAAATCTTAGATCCTGCATCTGTAAGTTTAACCTTTACATGATCATAATTCACCAGGGCTACCATCGGGTGTAGCGGCTTTGGCAGATCTAACCGGCGGGCAAGCGCTGAAATGCTATCAATTGTTATTACCGGAGTACCAGACATAGCTGCAATTTACAAATTAATCCTGTGCTGCAGGCCGAACGACTATATCACCAACATCAACAGAAGAGGGTTGCCCGATTGCGAAAGCAACAGCACTGGCAATGGCATCCGGAGAGATTCCCAGCGAAGACATCCTCTCTTTTGCTGCAGCTTTCAGATCAGGATCTTCTATTCCATCCACAAGTTCGGTTTGTATATAACCTGGTGAAATCCCTGTAACACGGTAAGCACCATTTGATTCCTGCCTTAAAGCTTCGCTGATCGTCCTGACTGCGTTTTTTGTTGCAGCATAAACTCCCTGGATGGGTACTATCTTTATACCCGATGTAGATATAATATTAATGACATGACCAGATCCCTGCTGTTTAAATACTGGTAAAGCGGCAGCGATACCATACAAAACTCCTTTGAGGTTAACGTCTATCATTTCTTCCCAGCCGTCCACATCCAGTGCATCTATACGGGATAATTTACTTATTCCGGCATTGTTAATCATAACATCAAGTCTGCCATACTCCTCCATGGCAAGTTTAATCAGGCTATTCAGATCCGCAGGACGTTTCACATCTGTCACTGAAGATACAGCCTCCCCGCCCCCGGTTACAATCCTGTCGACTAAACTTCTAAGGCGGTCCTCTCTCCGCGCGCCAAGGACAACTTTGGCACCCATGCCAGCAAGCATAAGTGCTGTTGCCTCTCCTATCCCACTGCTTGCCCCTGTAATTGCGATTACTTTTCCTTTGATTTCCATATAAATAAATGATTGATCTCACAAATGTCAGGAAAGGCAGTCGTTATAATGTAGCTAAAATCACGGATCTCTTATCCGGAATCCCGGATCCTAACAAATTTTAGTGCAGACTCCAAGTTTTTAAAGATATCTCAGCACTTTTCTGATAAAAAAGTTATTTTTGGTTTTTAAAATCATCCGGAAAACTGAAAACCATGAGTAATCCTATCAACATTTCTGAAGAAGAAGAGACCGTAAACCACAATGTATATTTCGCAGGTAAAGTTCAAAGCCTGGGCCTGGAAACAGAAAAAGGAAGTGCTACAGTTGGCGTAATGAAAAAGGGTAACTACACATTTTCTACCTCTTCACCAGAAAAAATGGTCATTATCTCGGGAATTTTAAGCCTGAAACTTGAAGGCAGCTCTTATACGAAGTATAAGGCACAGGAAGAATTTGATGTTCCCTCAGGGGTATCATTTGATGTATCGTGTGATGAGGACGTAGCGTATCTTTGTTATTACGGATAACATTCCGATTATTCTTTATATTTGATTTTCGCAAATGCAAAGCTTATGGAAATCATCTCGGTCGAAGAATTTTATCAATCCATATCCACAATTATCCCGGAAGGCCTTTCAAAGGAAATCGGCCATTTCAACATCTTCAGGAATGAGGAGCTGATCGGTAAGGGGACCAACGAAAAGCCTGTAATGCCCTATAACAGAAGAGCATATTACAAGATAGGTCTGATCAGTGGTAAAAATATTGCGGAATATGCTGATAAGGTAATTGATATAGAAAAAAATGCATTGATTTTTGCGACCCCGAAAATTCCATACAACTGGCTGCCGCAGGAAGAAAACCAGAAAGGCCAGTTTTGTATCTTTACCGACGAGTTTTTAATCAAAAATAAAAGTGGCGTAGTATTGGAAGATCTTCCAATTTTTCAGCCGGGAGGATATCCTGTATTTCAGGTGACTGACGAGGAATCAGAAGAACTAACGCTGATCTTCAACAAAATGCGTAAAGAGCTATCTTCAGATTATGCATATAAATATGACCTGCTGAGAAATTACGTACTTGAAGTAATTCATTACGGGCAGAAGCTCCAGCCAGCATCGTCTTTGTATCCTACACACAATGCCTCCGCACGTGTTTCTTCTTTGTTTATCGAACTGCTTGAACGGCAGTTCCCAATCGAATCACAAAACCAAAAACTTGCACTGCGTACTGCAAAGGACTATGCCGACCGCCTGTCAGTCCATGTGAATCACCTCAATAAGGTGCTGAAAGAGAATACTGGCAAAACTACGACTGAAATTATCAGCTCAAGAATCACACAGGAAGCTAAGATCCTGTTGAAACAAACAGATTGGAACATCTCAGAGATTGCCTATTGCCTGGGCTTTGAACAACTGGCGCATTTCTCCAATTTCTTCAGAAAACAGACCTCCATCGCCCCCAATCTTTTCAGGGCTTAAAACTGATCTTCACAACACTTTTCTGAGATTGTCCGCTAATCAAATACAATCATAACCATTTGCGTTCTTCTTTTATGACAATAAGGATCAGTATATTACATTCTGCCGGCTAAATCGGCCTGTCAAAAGATAATATCAAAAAATATAATACATAGTTTTCCAATGTATGTAGGAAAATTATACATTTGTATTATGAGTACAGCAAACGGTATGTTAAAAGGAAGCCTGCAAACTATCATTCTGAAGTTATTGCAGGAAAACGAGAAAATGTATGGCTATGAGATCACCCAAAAGGTGAAGGAAATCACCAACGGTGAAATAGTGCTTACTGAGGGATCAATGTACCCATCCCTGCATAAGATGGAAGCTGAAGGTATGCTCAGCACCAGTACAGAAATGGTTGACAACCGTGTACGGAAATACTATGCACTCACCAAAGAAGGTCAGGTAGCTGTGGAAACAAAACTGCAGGAAGCTAAAAGTTTCATCGGCAATCTAGAACTATTGCTCAGCCTTAATTCCAAATTGTCATGAAACTCACCGCACAGCAGCAGCTTGATGTCCGCCAGCATCTCCTCCAGGTAACAGTGCTGGACAACTCCTTTGATGAAGTATACGATCATATTCTGAGCGCCCTGGAACAAAAACCAGGAACCTTTAAAATGAAGCATGTGAAAGAGTTCATCCATACGGAGTTTGCAGAAATGATTAATACGCCGCAGGAGAAACAACGTTATCAGCGGATAAATACAATTATGGGTTTAACAGTTTCGCTTATAGCACTGATGACCTATTGGCTCACAATGGAACCTACAGTAAGTTTCTGGGATTGCGGCGAATTCATCGCTACTTCCTCCAAATTACAGGTGGGACATCAACCCGGAGCGCCCCTGTTTTTAATGATCGGCAGGATGTTCAGCCTGCTGGCAATGGGAAATACCGCAAAAATTGCTTATTGGATTAACTTCAGTGCAGTGCTTGCCAGTGCAGCCACTATATTATTTTTGTTCTGGACCATCACTGCTATCGCGGCTAAAGTCTACAGGAGCGAAAAACTAAGTACAAAAACATTCAGTATCATGGCTGCCGGAACAATTGGTGCCCTTGCGTATACGTTCTCTGATACCTTCTGGTTCTCGGCGGTAGAAGCCGAAGTGTATGCCCTGTCCTCTTTATTTACAGCAATTACCTTCTGGGCTATTTTAAAATGGGAAAGTCAGCAAAACGACCGCTGGCTGGTACTTATCGCTTTTATAGTAGGATTATCGACAGGTGTACATTTACTGAGCCTGCTTGCCATTCCTGCAGTAACCCTCGCCTGGTATTTTAAAAAATCGGCTCAGCCCACATCAATCGGAACGCTGAAAGCATTATTGGCCGGCTGCCTGATTGTGGGACTGGTACAGTTCCTGATTATCCAGTATTTTGTGCTTTTTGCTGCAGAAACTGACCTTTTCTTTGTCAATACACTTGGATTAAGTTTTGGCTCGGGGGCAATTTTCTTCCTGCTTGTCTTCACAGGGTCTACTACATGGGCGATCCGGTATTCTATCCAAAAACATAAATACAATTTAAACCTGGGACTGCTTTGCCTGGTCTTTCTTCTCTTTGGCTTCAGCTCCTATTTTATGATCCTGATCAGGGCTGATGCAAAAACAAACATCAATTTAAGTAATCCTGATAACCCTTTTTCCCTGTACAGTTATCTTGGCAGAATCAATTATGGCTCTACTCCTTTGGTTTACGGAAATACCTTTGATGCGAAAACCATCGACCAAAAGGAGACCGGCCACACCTACAGAAAAGGAAAAACGCAGTACGAAATCTCCGGAAGTACCTACAAAAATACCTACGATAAAAACCTGTTTTTCCCGAGAACATACAGTCAGAAAGAAAACCACCCCGCATACTACCGCCAATGGCTGAATATGGCAGAAGGAGAAACGCCTTCATTTGCCCAAAACCTGCAATTCTTCAGCTCCTGGCAACTTGGATTTATGTACTGGCGCTACTTTCTGTGGAATTTTGCCGGCCGTCAGAATGATTTTGAAGGCCAGGGCGATACTGAAAACGGAAACTGGATCAGCGGGATCAAAGCCCTTGATTCAGCACGGCTTGGTAACCAGCAGGACCTGCCGCAAAGTGTAACTGCCAATGAAGGACACAATATCTATTATGGACTTCCCCTGATTTTAGGAATCGCAGGCCTGATCTGGCTTTACCGCAGGAATAAATCTGAGGCACTGGTATTGCTCAGCCTGTTCTTTTTTACAGGAATCGCAATTATCATTTACCTGAACCAGGACCCGCTGCAGGTAAGGGAACGTGATTATGCCTATATCGGATCGTTCTACGCATTTTCAATTTTTATCGGTTTTGGAATGCTGGCGCTGAAAGAGCTAACCGACAGGTTTGCAGGTGCAAAACTCAGTCTAGTGTTGGCTGCGCTGCTTTGTATTTCTGTTCCTGCACTGATGGGATCACAAGGCTGGGATGACCACAACAGATCGCGTAAGACTACGGCGCGCGACTGGGCAAAAAACTACCTTAATTCCTGTGCACCCAATGCGATCTTGTTTACCAACGCCGACAACGATACCTATCCCCTATGGTATGCACAGGAAGTGGAAGGAATAAGAACAGACGTACGTGTTTTATGCGTACAGTTTCTTCCGGATGCGGGATACATCAACCAGATGAAAAAACGAATGAATGCCTCAGCGCCTCTCCCGGTATCTATGACTGAAAGTCAATATGCAGAGGGAACGAGGGATTATCTACCCTATGTAGATTATGGACTGACAGACAGTGTGGAGCTCAAAGACCTGTTCGCAGTGATGACTTCGGACAACAGGGATGACCAGGTACAAATGAGCGGTGGCTCATACATGAATTTCCTGCCTTCAAAAAAACTGAAGCTTACTGTAGATACTGATCAGCTGGTAAGAACTCATACGATTAAAGATTCCGAAAGATCCAGGGCAGCAAAAAGTATGGAATGGGTTTTCAATAAATCTTATGCCAGCAAAGGCGACTTAGCAATATTTGATATCCTGGTCCATAACAATTGGGAAAGGCCTGTTTACTTCGCGACATCTGTTTCTGAAGATACTTATATCGGACTTGATAAATACCTTTACCTGGAAGGATATGCCTACCGCCTGCTCCCTTTTAAGGTAGAGCCAGGTGATGAGCGCGACAAATCAGACAGGACAAACACGGATGTTATGTATGATCACGTACTTAATCAAATGGATTTTTCAGGATTTAAGGAATCAGCCTACCTGGATCCACAGACCCGCGCATTTATGAACGGTACCTGGGCGATGAACAATTCACTCAGTACAAACCTGATCCTTGAAGGTAAAACTGCCCAGGCAGATCTTATCCTGAAGAAAAGCCTGAAAGAATTGCCGCTCAGGAACTACAGCATCAGGGATACCATTGGCAGGATCAGCACTATTCAGAACCTGTATGCCCTTGGTCACCTGAAGGAAGCGAATATTCTGACGAAGGATACGTCCGACTTTCTTTCGCAGGAATTCAGTTATATAGAATCATTAGACCCCAGGTATCAACAGGCACAATTACAGAATATCCGCATGGGTTTATATGTGCTCAGTAATCTTGATAAACTAACAGCTGGTTACGGACAAAAAGAGCTGAACCAGCGGATTCAGGGGAAGTTAAACAGGCTGGCAGATAAGTTTGGTATCAAAGTATAAAAATTCAACCTGTTTTTTGGAGGATTCACCTGCTCATTCGCCCGATTGAACGTAACTTGCTTTGAGAGAGGATAGAATAAACGTTTCTTTACATAAAAAACAAGAAATGAGTACCTATCCAAAATCACGGTTAAAGAAAATCATTGTCCCGGTCATTCTAGCTGCTGCCGGATGTTTGGTCCTGCTTCAGTTCATCAACAGACCTGTAATTGAAAATCCTCCTGTGAAAGGAGATTTCCAGGCACCACAGCAGGTAAAGGCAATTCTTAAAAAAGCCTGTTACGATTGTCATTCAGATGAGACTAATTTATTGTGGTTTGATAAGATCGCACCTGTCAGCTGGATGGTGGCTGAGGACGTTAGAAAAGGCCGTGAGGGATTAAATTTTTCTGAATGGGCTGCAATGGGAAAACCTGAGCAGGCTGCTAAGTTATGGGAAGCCGTTAACCAGATTCAGGCGGGTGCCATGCCTATTAAGTCCTACCAGATCGTACATTCAGGCACTAAAGTTTCGGCTGCAGAGCTGGCAGTACTGAAAAACTATCTTAGGGAGATGCTGCACAACCAACCCTCAGATACCAGTAAAACAAATGCGCTGGATAAACAATACGGTAAATGGACTGAAGGTGCCGCTGAAGCACCCAAGACAAACCTTCCTGTTGCCCCCAACGGCATCGAGTTTATCCCTGACTATAAAAACTGGCAGGTAGTCACCACATCAGACCGTTTTGATAACAATACCATGAGGGTTGTATTTGGAAATGACATTGCCATCAAAGCAATCAGGGAGAATCATATCAGTCCTTGGCCAAACGGTACAATCTTCGCTAAAGTTGCCTGGGATAAACTTACCGACAAGGAGGGCAATGTGAAAACAGGGGCTTTCAAACAGGTAGAATATATGATCAAGGAAGATAAAAAGTATGCGGCTACTGCCGGATGGGGATTTGCAAGGTTCAAAACACCCAAAATGCTTCCCTATGGCAAAACGAAAATGTTCGCTACAGAATGTGTGAGTTGCCACCGTCCCATGAGCAAAAATGATTTTGTATTTACCCTGCCTGTTAAACACTAGACCAATGAAAGCTATAAATATTCTGCTCCCTGTCCTGATCCTGCTATCAGCAGCCTGCTCAAAACATCCTGATGATGCTGATCTCATGAATGAGGATGCCGCTCTGCCTGCATCTTTCAATTTCAGTAAAATGGGACTAAAAGTAATCAGCTCATCTATCAATCAAACAAGAGGTACAATGTCCACCCTATATGGCAATGATCTTGCCCTGAATACCACTAAGGCTGGTAACCCTGTGCATGCAGGCGAAGTACTGGCAATGATCACATGGAAACAAAAAGAAGATATCCACTGGTTTGGCGCACGCATTCCGGGGAAGGTCTTATCTTTGGAAATGATTAAAACCACCGGGGAACAAGCTGGAAATATAAAAACGCATTATCAGCGTTTTGAAGGAAAGGAACTTGTTTTAAAAACTGATACTACCGGGAATGATCAGCACATACGTTATATTCTTGCACAGCAACCCTCAGTAATGCCATAATGGTCAGTCCCGCCAGGTATATCAGATTCGCAAAAGTATTCAGGGTTGCTCCCCGTGTGATCTGGCTCAGCTCAGTGTTTATCGGTGTCCTGGCCTCTGTACCGAAGATCCTTCAGCTGCACATTACCTTTACGGAACTGATGGTTGATTCATCGATAGCTTTTGTTTATTCACTGTTGATCTGGTATGCAAATCTGTTTAATTTACCTAAATATTCGAATAAGGCTGCAGAGGGAGGATTCTTTACTATCAGGCTGTTGTGCAGTTTATTATTCGGTATCGGGTTCATGATTTTACTGGTAAGCGTTCACCAGCTGCTGTTCCCGGCGTATAATTTTAAATCGATGCTGATGATGTACCAGTTCCGGGGTATTCTGATCAATCTGACGATTTATATGTTCCTGCACCTGCTCTACCAGAGTCACCGTACGCAATTAATGGCTATAGAGCTGGAACGGACGAGAGCCGATAACCTTGGTGCCCAGTTTGAACTGCTTAAGCAGCAGATCAACCCCCATTTTCTTTTTAACAGCCTTAGTACCCTCAAATCCATGATAGAAATCGGGGACGAACAGTCCGCTAATTTCATCAATAAGCTATCTGATTTTTATAGGTCTACACTCGACAACCGCAAATCAGACCTCATTACACTGACCGAAGAAATGGCAATTCTGCAGGCTTACATCTACCTGCTCAAAGCCAGGTTTGAGGAAGGGATTAGTTTAGCTATTGAGATCCACCCTTCTTTAAACCAAAGTCTTATACCGCCGTTCACCTTGCAATTACTTGTAGAAAACTGCATCAAACACAATATTGTATCACTGGAACAACCCTTAAATATCAGGCTGTATACTACCAATGCAAACCTGGTAATTGAAAACCCTCTGCAGCTGAGGAAGAACCCGGAAAGTTCTACCCAGCTTGGCCTTGAGAATATTGACCAGCGGTATATGCACCTGCTGAACAGGAAAATTGTGATTGAAAATAATGGTGCCGTTTTTAAAGTTAAACTCCCGCTGATCCATGAATATCCTAATCATTGAAGATGAAATAAAAACCGCTAAAGCTTTAGCAAGAGTAATTACTACCGTAAAACCTCATGCTAAAATTGTGGGTTCCATTCAGAGTGTAGAAACGGCTGTCAGGTATCTTTCCGATAATTCTGCTCCTGATCTGATTTTCATGGATGTGCAGCTGGCAGATGGTTTATGCTTTGATATTTTTAAGCGCGTGAAGGTCATATCCCCTGTTATATTTTGTACCGCATACAATGATTATGCGATTGAAGCTTTTAAGTCAAACGGGATAGACTACATCCTTAAACCCATCTCCATTGAAACCATTGCCCCTGCTTTTGAAAAAGTTGAAGGGATCAGGAATTTCTTTCAGACGCATAATGAAGAAACGCAGCAGCTTGAACTGCTGATGAACAGGATTGGCGAAAACGATGGTAAAAAGAGTTTCCTGGTCTTCAAAAACAACAAGTATGTGATTGTTCCCACAGAGCGGATTGCCTATTTCTATATCAGGGATGAAGTGCCCACTATCGTTAATTTTGACCAGGAAGAATTTCCTATCTCTTCTGCATTGGATGAAGTTCATCAGCTGTTATCCGCAAAGCAGTTTTTCCGGTTAAACCGGCAGTATCTGATCAACTTTAATTCAGTACTCGAAGTGGAACATTATTTTGCACGCAAGCTTTTTGTGAAACTGCTCATCCCTACCGCAGATAAATTGCTGGTCGCAAAAGACAAAGTCACAGCTTTTCTGCGCTGGCTGGAGGAGCGGTAATAATTATGGAGCATCAGCAGGCAGACATTAACTGTGCTGCCCGATATACTCCATGATCTGTGGCCTGTAATTATCTGTAAAAGGAATATCCGCATCGGGCAGGTACAGACGGTTTCTTTTGATAGAGATGATCTTATCAAGCGCTACGATATAAGAGCGGTGTACCCTTAAAAAAGAACTTGCCGGAAGCCTGGCTTCCATGTAGTGCAGGGTAAGCCTCGGAATAATTGGCCTGTCACTGTGGAGCTGGAAGATCTTCACATAATCTTTAAGCCCCTCAACGTGCGTAATATGATCCATATTGATCCTAACCAGAGAATAGTCAGAATTTACAAACAAGGTATTGGGCTCAGCAGCTAAAGCAGGAGCCTGCTTATTCTTCAGCAGATAAAGTTCCATTGCCTTGTTTGCAGCCTTAAGAAAGCGATCGAAAGACACGGGCTTTACTACATAATCAAGCACATTGAGATTAAAGCCGTCGAGGGCATAGTTCTCATATGCGGTAACCATGATCACCATCGGTGAGTTAATCAGTCCCGCCCCAAGCCACTGTATGCCGGATAAGCCGGGCATCTGTATATCCAGAAACACCAGGTCAATGTGTTCTGTCGCCATTACGTTCATGGCTTCCCCTGTGTTTTTACAGCTGGCAACCAATTCAAGAAATGGAATCAAACCAATATTATCGGCAAGTAACTCCCTTGCAAAACGTTCATCGTCAACTATCAGGCAACGGATCATCTCAATTCAATTATAAGGTCTGCAATAAAAACATTATTATTTACCATCGTTTGTAAGGTGTATTTATCTTTATATAGTAATTCCAGTCTACGGCTGACATTCTTCAGCCCTATCCCCGAGCTCGCGTCTTTGCTGTCATTCAATGGGGCAATTTCGTTTTCTACAGTAAAATGAAGTTTCGAAAGCAGCTGGTCAATATGAAGACGGATGAGCAGCCTGGCATCATTGCCCGTTCCAAGGCCATGTTTATAGGCATTTTCCACGAAAGGGATCAGGAGCATGGGTTCAATTTCAAAGCCTTCTGTATCATTTGATATTTCCATGATCAGGTTCAGGTCGTCACCAAAACGGAGCGACTGCAATTCTATGTAGTTTTTTAAGTATTCTACTTCCTTATCCAGCGGGATCCTGTTGTAATTACTTTCATGAAGTACGTACCGCATTAAAGTAGAGAGCTGGATCAGCGAAGGTTCCATTAAGTCGGACTTCTTTCTGGCCATTGCGACCAGTGTATTGAGCACATTAAACATAAAATGCGGACTGATCTGCGAACGCAGGAAATCCAGCTCTGTCTTCAAAGTCTCCGTCTCCTGCTCCTTCCGTTTTTTTTCTTCGATATTCTGATCCGTCATCAGCCGGTAGCTAAAGCTGATTCCAATGATAAAAAGATACATTGGAAAAGGGAAAATCCCTCTCGGAGGACCCATTGGACGAGGGAAACCACCAGGGTTACCCCCGCGAAATTCAAAGCGTTCGCCTTCCGGAAAACGAGGGTGATGCCGCCGGGAAAAACGGGAGAATTCATCAGCCGGCATCCAGGTTTTTTCTACATAAAAAGAAACGTAAACGAGCAGCGCTACGGAGAGGCACACACTCAGGATATAAGCAGGCCAGCCTTTCCTCCTGAAAACTTTAGGATATAAGTAATAGGCATTGAAGTAGAACAGGATAATCAACATACTGTTGTTGAAGATTATCCTGTATTTTACCTGTCCGAAATATGAAGGGTGATAAGGTCCAGATAAGAATGGAAAAATCAGCAGCATCCAGAACAATACATGGATGGCATAAATGACATATTTATTCGAAATCAGCCTGGAAAAACGCTTCATGATCATTAAAATTACTCTTCCGCTTTTACCAGCAAACTTTTAGATAGCGTATCGGACTGCATTCCGGTAAAAATACCTAATCCATTTGTAACATTGGTCGGTGCATTTGTTAAATTTTGTGAAGATGTGCTTGTATTGTTGAGCATATCAAGGTATTCCTGATTCACCCTTGTCACAATCACTTTATAATTTCCATAATACTTAAATGTACGGGCAGTCAATTCAAAGTTTGCTGCTTTTACGGCATTGACTTCTACACTACTTATCGTATCACTGTTAAAACGACTGGAAATTAAAGATTTAAAAGTTTCCATGTACCTGAAAACCACAATGTGGTTAGCTGAAGTTGGGTTGTTCCAGCCGATGTAAACCGGGACAAATGCCGTTTCTGTACTGCCAAAAGTCATTTTAGGGATTACAACTGTATCTGCGGAAGTAACGATACCGGAAGGTTTACCTGGTATGACTGTCGTAGCAGAAACCGGGAGATTATTGTAACTGAAAGCCAATGTATATGAACCATTGGTTTTGATGTAGGTCAGGTCGTTAAGGACATAGTGCCCGGCTTTATCTTCGGTCAGCGTTTTTGTACTGCTACCATCAGATATTGTCAAAGTCAGTCCGGATACTGCCACGCCGTAGGCATTCGTATCCACAAGTGCCTTTTGCAGGGAAACTTTTACTTCTACCATCTTATTGGGCATCAGGTACCCTTCTACTACAGGCAAAGTACTGTAATCTGCTGATGAACTGTCCTTTTTGCAGGCTGCTGCGAGAAACAGCAGTACAACAATACTGCTGAATAATATGTTTTTATAGTTAGTTACCATTTTAAGCTTAACGTTAGGTTTGGTGTGAATCCCAAATAATTTACATCAGTAGAAATCACCTGATTTCCCTGGATAGAATACTCTCTGTACCAGGTATTCGACCGGTTATAGATGTTGAAGAAAGAGAAGCCGATACTGCCGACTTTCTTGGTACTGGTTTTAATCAGGTCGTACGTGATCGCAGCATCCAGACGGTGGTAAGCTTTGAAACGCTCGGTGTTTTTTCCGCTGACCACGAAATAGGTTTCTGTTCCGGAGCCTGCCCTGTTAATCGTATAACTGCCAACCGGGGCTGTGTACGGACGACCACTCGCATAGATCCAGGTAGCTGAAAATGTCCAGCGGCCTTCCTGGTAAAGGTTGATCGACTTAAATTCGTTGCGGACATCCTGTGCGGCAGGGAAATAATCCGTACCGTACACATCAAATTTGTTAAATGCTTTTGCCAGTGTATAACCAATCCATCCGGTATACTGACCAACTTTTTTCTGCACCAGGAACTCCACTCCTTCTGCATATCCTTTTCCATTATAAAAGTTTTGCTCCAGGGTAACCGCTGAATTTGGCCCCATTGCTCCTCCTGTACCAGTCTGACGCAGTGAATATTCCGTAAGGTCATTCAGCCTTTTGTAATAGCCCTCGATGCTGAAGAGGAACTTGTTGGTTTCATAACTGGCACCGAGGATATAATGTATGGCGCTTTGCACCGGAATACTGCCGCCATTGGCCAGTACCCAAAAATCTTTACTGCCTGAAAGTATGTCTTCACGCACTACCCTGTTCGTAAACTGGTAGAACCGGCCTGTTGCTGCTTTCAACATCAGTTTATCATTGATTGCATAGCTTGCCGAAAAGCGTGGTTCTATATAATTCTTGTTGGTAATGCTGTAATTGGTGTAACGAACACCAGGGGTTAACCTCAATGCGCCGAAATTTTGTTCCAGCTCTGCATATCCACCTACAGTAAGTGCATTATTGTTCTGATCAATCAGTCTGGTGGTATCATTCTGGGTGTAGTCATATTTCACTTCCTGTTTGGTGGCATACCCTCCAAAAAGGATTTTTCCTGTGTTGGAGATATTCCATTCCCAGTCTGATTTTGCGCTTACATCCCTCAGGTTATTGTTCTCAGCCGTACCGTTGCTGGTATTCACAGTACTTCCGGTAGAATCGGTGATTGAACTTTCCATTCCCCTGTTGCGGTGACTGAAGAAATTGGAATAACTAACCAGCGTATTGGAGTACAGTTTGTCTGTCCACCTTCTGGACCATTTGGCACTGGAACCCACATTCCCGTAAGTAGTAAGATCCGTGATGCTGGAGCTGTTAACTGAACTTGACAATGAACCTGGAATCCCCAGATCATGACTGTTATCCAGTTTGTCCTTCCCACTGTAAAAACTTAAGGAGAAAATATTCTTGTCATCTGGTGTGTAGGTATATTTTCCGTTGAGGTCATAAAACCAGGATGACACCTGTGTCTGGAAGTTTGCCATACCGCCTCTTCCGCCCGGTCCGCCAAAACCGCCACCCCCGGCAGTTGCCGTTGTAGTATTGGTAAGCTTGTTGAAAATCTTATTATAAAGTGGTCCCTGATAGGATCTCCTTAAACTAAATAACAGGGAAGATTTATCATTGACAGGGGTTTCTCCATAGATGTTGACGCTGAGCAAACTTAGGTCTACTCCAAAACCCGCGGTTTTTTTATTTCCGTCTTTACCTGTTATATCCGTGACACTGGATAACCTGCCACCAAACTTAGCAGAGAAACCGCCTTTGTACATCTGGACATCCTTTACGGCATTTACATTAAAAGCACTGTAAAATCCGTACAGGTGGTCTACCTGATACACTGTAAAACCATCGAACAAGACAAGGTTCTGATCGGGTGTGCCCCCTCTGACATAAGCACCTGAGGAGGATTCATTGCTTCCGCTGATACCGGGCATTAACTGAAAAGCCCTCAGGATATCGCGTTCTCCGATGTTTGGCAGTACAGCCAATTTAGCTGGGGTTAGCTGTACAACACTCACTCTCCTGGTATCAGTATTCATTACGCCATCTTTTTTCTCTCCGCTGATGACTACCTCGTTAAGTGCATTATCCGCTGGCAACATTGAGATTACCAGTTTCTGCGCTGCTCTCCCGGGCGTAAGCCTTTCGGCTGAGGTCTGATAACCCGAATAACTGACGATGAGTACTGAAGTATCTGCAGGAACATTGCTTAGGTTAAAATACCCGTCAGTATTAGTGATCGCAGTAATATTTGTACCTTTAATTTTGATAGATGCTGAAGGAAGCGATTCACCGGTTGAGTTGTCTGTTATCCTGCCGGCAAGGGCAAAATTCGTACGCACAGGTTTGCTTGCAGCTGCTGTTGTAACGGTTTCCTCTGTAAAGGTTTGCTTTGCATTACCTTCTACTGTTGGTTTCATCGCACTGGCAGGCAAGCGTCTGAGCCTGGTGATATCCTCCGGCTTTACCAGAATGAAATAGGTACCGTCGGGCTGTTTGGCATAGTAAATATCATTGGCACGGCAGATGCCTCTGATGATGTCCTTAACTTTATCCTGAAAATAGTGGTCGCTTACCCCGTACTTGTGTAGCTGTGCACGGTCAAAGATAAACCTGATCTTGTAGGTAGCGGCGAATTCATCCAGAACTTCATCGAGCGGCGCTGTGATAAACTTGTTGACCCGCGCGGTATCGTTCTGGAAGTTCGGCCCGTTCTGGGCCCTGACCTGCTGTATGGAAAACAGGCCGCAAAACAATAAAAATAGTAAAATAGTCTTCATATAGGGTTTAATATTTCTCTAAAATCCAGAAATATATGCCCTGCTAATTGTTATGAAATGTTAAATGAGGCAGACGGGGGAAAAAGCACGATGACTGTATGGATCACAGGGATTAAAGAGGCTGGGATGAATCAGGTATGGATTAATAAGGCACGAATTAATCAGGCAAGGATTAATGAGGCACGAATTATCAGGCAAGGATTGATCAGGCAAGGATTGATACGGCAGGAATTAATCAGGGAAGGATTAATCAGGGAAGGATTAAAAAAAGGCTGGTGTATATAGGAATGCTGCCGAGCGCTGAAATACGCTCGAAGGCATTCCTATATACACCAGCCTTTTTTTAGGGGACAGTGCTGTTACTTACTGATCGTTTTTAACATCTCCTGCACTGCGGCAGCCAGTTGCTGATCGTTACCGGACAGGATCTGGTTATAGTCGTTCAGGATCATGATATCAGGTTCCAGCTGATGGTTTTCTGTGGCATGGGTTTCTCCGGCGCCATAGGTTGCGATCATTGGGATACCAAATACAATACGGTTATTGATTTGGGTTTCCCACCAGACAGCTGTGCCAGTACCTGCTACTGGCATACCAATCAGTTTGCCGATACCAAGTTCTTTGTAGGCATACGGGAACATAAATGCGTCTGAGTAATTGCTTTCGCTCATCAGGACACAGCTTGGTTTAGACCACTTGTTTAGCGGTTCCCCACCAACAGTGATGTGTCCCTGCGGGCGCAGTGTAAAATACATCTTGCCGCCGAGGAAGGTAACCAGATCGTCATGGAGCCAGCCACCACCATTAAAGCGGGAATCCACGATGAGGGCTTCTTTACGGGCGTTCTTACCCAATACCTTATCAAATGTTACGCGGAAGCTGGGATCATCCATACTGCGCACATGTACATACCCTACTTTACCGCCAGACAGGCTATCCGTAAGATGTTCCATCAGCTTTACCCATTTATTGTACAGGAGCACACTGGTTTCAGTTCTTGGTTTAATCGGTTTGATGGTCTCCTCATATGCAGTTCCGCCTTTAAGGTCATGGAAGGAGATCCTGGTGAACTGTCCGGCCTTGTGGTTCAGCAGCCTGGACCAGTCGGCTGCTGCAGTAACCGCCTCACCATTGATCTTGTCAATGATAACGTTAGCTTTCATTTTTGTTCCTGCGATATCAAAGGGGCCACCGGGAATGACATCCTTTACCAGCAGTCCGTCCTCTGATCTTGTGAGATCATAAGTTAGTCCAAGGGCAGCAGTTTCATCCCCGCCGGGGAACGAAGGACTATAGCGTCCCCCTGTATGGGAAGCGTTTAACTCACCAAGAAATTCGCTTAGCAGCACCTGGAAGTCATAATCATTGTTAATGTAAGGGAGGAACTGTTTGTAATTGGTATGGTAGTAATCCCAGTCTACACCCTGCAGTTTAGGATCAAAGAATTTCTTTTTTACCTGTTTCCAGGTATGGTCAAGGATATATTCCCTTTCTGCTGAAGCATTGAGCTCCATCTCAGAATTGATCTTTACCGGAGTAATTTTCCCATCGTCTACCCCTACCTTCATGATATTGCCATTGGCAATGACGAACAGGGATTTACCGTCCTTACTCATTTCAATGCCACCACCGGGGGCATCGAGTTTAGCAAGAACCTTGCTTTCGTTGGTACGCGTCATGGTGACCCACAGGTCGTAACCCTTGTCATATTTCGCAAAGAAATACAGCTTTTCGCCGTCTCTGGAAAGTTTGGCTCCGTTGATAGCGGTCGAGGCCATTGTAAGGCGTTTGGTGCGGTTGTCTAAATTTTTCAGGTAAAGATTTACCGGCGCAGCAGGCGCTTTTGCGGGTTCCTTTTTTTTCAGGTCTTTAGCAGGTTCAGTTTTTCTACCAGCAGTATCTTTTTTCTCTGCTTCGGTACGCAGGTCAAAATCTTCCTTGCTCAGCTGGAACCTGTCCCATGCTTTCTGGTCAAAAAACATGGCATAGATGTCAGATTGGCTTCCGCGGCTAAGATTTTTCATTCCGTCCTTATCTGTCAGCCAGTACATCATTTTACCTTCCAGTCCCCACTGTGGTAGTTCATCACTGAAACCGCTTTCAGTAAGATTGCTCCGTTTGCCAGATCCGTCGTCCTTAATCAGTACTACTTCGTTCTGGAACCATCCGCCACCTTCAGTGGATTGTGCAAGCAGGTACTTGCTGTCGGGCGACCAGGTAAAATACTGATCTCCGTCAGCGTATGAATAATTCAAACCTTCGGCCAGCAGCGTCCGGGTAGTTTTTTCTGCAATATCAAACGATTTCAGGATATTCCGCTCTTCGAGGTAAGCGATTTTTTTCCCGTCAGGAGAATACACACCCTGAAATTCATCTTTTGCAGTAGCAATGATACTCTGGGTATTTAATACTGTTGCAGCATAAAAATATGGTTCGTTTTTGTTGGCAATCGTTACCTGATCGATATCCCATGAACCGGGATGTTCTGCTGAATACAGGAGTTTTCGGCCATCCGGACTAAAATCTACCATGCGCTCCTGGTAGGGTGTATTGGTGATCCTTTTTGTCGTGGCACCATCTACTGACGTCACAAATATATCCCCGCGGTAAACAAAAGCAACTTGCTTTCCGTCTGCTGAAACTGCCATTTCAGAAGCTTCTCCCCGTACCGGGAATGTTGCAATCTGATCGCCCGAGAAGTCAGCATTCAGGTTAATACTTAATTTTTGTGGCTGCTGCCCTTCAGTTAAAGTGTAGAGGTCGCCATTGTAAGTGAATACAAAATTGCCTCCTGCAGATCTCGAAAGATTCCGCACAGGGTTCTTCTCAAAGTTTGTGAGCTGAGTAACAGCAGCTGAATTTGCAAGAGAAGACTTGTATAGGTTCTGCGTGCCGTTCTTTTCACTCAGGTAGTAAAAAGTATCCCCGCTGCCCCATACCGGTTCGCGGTCTTCACCATTGAATGCTGATACTTTTGTATAGGTATTGTTTTTGAGGTTGTAAGTCCAGATATCACGGGTGACAGCCGATGTATGGTGTTTTCTCCAGGCATCTTCATATCCCTTCCTGTCCTGGAAGATCAGCTGGTCGCCTTTTTCATTGTAGTGTGCATATTCCATACCCGCACTGCTGAGCATCCGGCTGTTGCCGCCTTTAGCCGGCACTTCGTAGAGTTTGCTGAAGATCACATCGTTTGGAAAACGGGCTGAGGAATAGATATCATGGCGGTCCGTACCAAAAATGACTTTGCTGTCATCGGCAGAGAAATCGTAGGGAATATCACGGCTTGAATTAAAGGTTAAACGGCTGGCTTCACCACCACTAGCATTCATCAGGTAAATATCAAAGTTGCCATAGCGGTCAGACGCAAAAGCAATCTTTTTGCTGTCATGGCTCCAGATCGGATAACCGTTGTAGGAATTGGCTATGGTAAGAGGAACGGCATCACCGCCAGTGTAAGGAACTTTAAAAAGATTGCCCTTGTATTCAAAGGCGATCCATTTCCCATCGGGCGAGACAGCTGGCTGCTGCATCCATTTCGGCTGACTTTGCGCCTGGCTCCTGAGGCCGGCAAAAGCCAGTAAGGAGAGTAAGAGAAGCGTTTTCTTCATGATATGAAAAGAGTTAAGGTAATCCGGTTTGAAAACTCAAAGCTATTACAATAACTTGCTGCTGCCAGTTTATTGCAACAATTTTACAGTCTTTAAGATAGGGAAAACCAGGAAACAAAAAAAGGCAGGTACTGAATACCTGCCTCTTATTTCATATCTGAACCGGATCAGCTTATACCAGTGAAGCGTCCAGAGAGATAGCTATTGCACCAAATGCTACACTCACAGGACAGCCCGCTTCTGCACCTTTAGCAATTTCCTGGAATTTCTCAGGTGTTATTCCATCAATCTTTGCTTTCAGTACCAATTCTGATTTTGTGATTACCCCGTTTTCGAGCGATATATTACATACTGTTTCCAGTGATTCAGGATTGAAACCTGCAGTGGTTAAGTCAAGGCTCAGTTTCATAGTGAAACAGCCGGCATGAGCAGCGGCCATCAGCTCTTCGGGATTTGTACCTACCCCATCCGCAAAACGGCTGTTGAATGAATATTGTGTATTGTTTAATGTTGTGCTTTGAGTAGTGATATGACCTTGTCCTTCTTTAATTGTACCGTTCCAAACGGCCGTTGCATTACGTTTCATAATCTTATTATTTATGTTTTGATAGTTCAAATGTACAGGGAAGCGCGACGGGGGTCAATGGATATATGGCGCAAGTTCATGGACAATTTCCCCTGCAGGCCAGTTTCAATGTTAGTTTGTTCATGGCTAAGCGACGATATATATTTTATTTAGCCCGGCAATTATTTATTTTAGAGGTATAATTGCAGAAGATGGAAAAGGACCAGAAGATTATCGAGATGAGCGGGCAGATGTGGGAGCAGGCATTGCCCCATATTTCTGTAGACAGCGTCGTTTTTGGCTTTAATGAAAACCAGTTAAAGGTACTCCTGGTAAGAATGGCAACGGGACAGAAATGGCTTTTACCTGGTGGGTACGTTTTTAAGGACGAAAGTGTAGATGACGCGGCGCAAAGGGTATTGAAAGAGCGCACCGGTGCAGAGCGGATTTACCTGCAGGAATTTGGCGTATCCGGAAACACCAACCGCTCTGAAGATTACTTTAAACACTACGATGATGATCTCTGGCATAAACAGCGTTTCATTTCCATAGGTTTTTACGCCCTTGTAGATTATACACAGGTAAATTTAGAAACTGATCACTTCAGTGATACCTGTGAATGGAAGTCAATTGAGAAGATGCCTGAACTGGCAATGGACCATCAGCGGATATTTGAGACTGCCCTGATGGTTTTACGGCAACAGCTGAGTTACAAACCCATTGGTATGAACCTGCTTCCTGAGCGCTTTACCATTTCAGAATTGCAGCGTTTGTATGAAACCATTCTGGGAAGAAGCCTGAACCGCGGTAATTTTTACCGCCGTATCATGCGTTTCGATGTGCTGGTTAAACACGAAGATCAGCGTAAAGGCGGGGCGCATAAATCACCCAACCTTTACAGCTTTGATCCTGTTAAATATCATGCATCCCTGGAGGGATTAGACTGGTAGGCGATTATTTCCAGCCACCACCCAGTGCACGGTAGAGATTTACTACAGCCTGCAGCTTCTGCTGCTGATCACTTACAGCACTTAATTGTGCTGCCAGGAGACTCTGCTCCGAAGTCAGTACATCAGTATAGTTTGTGGCCGAACTGAAACGCAGCAATTCCTGAGTATAATCCACAGCTTTGATCAGGGCTTCAATCTGTTTCGCTCTGGAAGCCTGTTTGGCTGCGGCCGACTGGTAATCAAAAAGGGAGTTGGAAACCTCCTGCCCTGCTACCAGTAAAGTCTGCTGATAAGTATTCATCGCCTGGATCTGTTGCGATTGTGCCGTCGTTAGCCTGGCTTTATTGATCCCCTGATTAAAGATAGGTTGTGTCAAGCCTCCTACAAGTGAATAGAAGATCGACTGATCGAAGAAATTCTTCAGCTGCAGGGTGGACAGTCCGCCATTTGCAGTAAGCGTCAAACTTGGATAGAAATAAGTTCTGGCCAGGTTGGTGTTTTCAAAGGAATTTCTGAAAGCAAATTCTGCCTGGGCAACATCCGGACGGTTATGCAGCAGCTGAGAAGGTAGTCCGATGGAAAGGTTTACTGGTACAACCTGTGAGTCCAGCGTATTTCTGTCTATGGGACCGGGTGCCTGTGCCAGTAGAATGCTCAATGCATTTTCAGTTTCCCTGATGCTCTGTTTCAGATCAGGAATGGTAACTTCGGCGGCATATAGGTTGGCTTCACTTTGCACCACAGCTGCGCCTGTAACTACAGCTCCTTCTTTTAGTTCCTTTATCGTTTCTACACTGCTGCGCCTGTTTTTCAGGGTCTCTTCGGTAATTGTAAGCTGTTTGTCCAAAGAAATCAGTGTAAAGTAATTGTTGGAAATATCAGCAATCAGTTGCGTCTGCACAGCTTTTCTCGCCGCATCTGTGCCAAGGTAACTTGCAAGCGCAGCTCTTTTTGTACTGCTCAGTTTCCCCCAGATATCGGCTTCCCATGATGTGCTAAGGTACAATCGGTAAGTATTGGTCAGGGTGTTGATATTGATTCCTGCAGGAAAGTTTAAGGCAGATAACGAAGATTTGGTCCTTGTATAATCTGCATTTGCACTCAGTGTAGGAATATATGCCAGCTTGCTTTGTTTCAGCGTAGCCTGGGCCTGAGCAATATTCTGAATCGCATTCTTCAGGTCTACATTCTGATCCAGTCCTTTCTGGATCAGTGCTTTTAATTTTTCGTCAGCAAACAGGCTTTGCCATGGCATATCAGCCAGGCTGACAGAATCTGCTGAATTTTGATCCCTGTAGAGTCCCTCGGTTTTTACTTCCGGACTTTTATAGGTTTTCGTCACCGAGCAGGCGCTGAAGAGCGATGCTGCTACGAGTAATCCCAATACCTGTTTGTTATATTTATGAGTCATTTGATTTCGTTCTTTTAGTTAACTATGCTTTAGGCGGTTCAATCAGCAGGTGCTCTTCAGCGCCTTCAATCTTTTTCTGTTCAGTTGCTGCTGCATCTGCTTCCTCTTCCTCATCGTCGTCATATCCGTTTTTAGCCGGGCCACTGATTTTTTCCTGTAAAGACTGGAAAATTATGAACAGTACCGGGATAGCAAACACCCCGATAATCGTTCCGATAAGCATACCTCCAACAGCACCTGTACCGATTGATTTGTTACCAACAGCACCTGCTCCACTGGAGAACATCAGGGGCACAAGCCCGAAGATAAATGCGAAGGATGTCATCAGGATCGGTCTTAAACGTGCAACCGCACCTTCAATGGCCGATTCTACAATAGGCATTCCGTTTCTTCTCCGCTCGAGTGCAAACTCCACAATCAGGATCCCGTTTTTGGCAAGTAATCCGATGAGCATGATCAGTGAGATCTGCAGATAGATATTACTGTTCAGTTTAAAGATAATCGAGAACAAGTAGGCTCCGGCAAGTCCGAATGGAATTGCAAGTAACACTGCAAACGGAAGGATATAACTTTCGTATTGTGCACTTAAAAGGAAATACACGAAGACAAGACAGAGAATAAAGATAAACACTGTTTCACTGCCCGAAGCAAGCTCTTCCCTGGTTAAACCTGAGAACTCATATCCATAACCCGCAGGCAATTCAGCACCAACTTCCTGGATTGCTTTGATGGCGTCACCAGAACTGAAACCTACATTCGGCGAACCTGTAATAGCGATTGAGCTGAAGAGGTTGAACCTTGAAATAGATTCCGGACCGAATACCCTGCGCATTTTGATGAACTCTGTTATTGGTGCCATCGCACCTGCTGTATTGCGGACAAAGATCTTGCTCAGTCCTTCAGGGTTCATCCTGTATTCTTCAGAAGCCTGCACCATCACGCGGTACTGTTTACCAAACTGATTATAGTTAGAAGCATACAAACCTCCGTAATAGCCCTGCATCGTCTGAAGGATCATATTTACAGTTACTCCCGATTCTTTGGCTTTCTCCAGGTCTATATCCATCATGTACTGAGGGAAGTTGGGATTGAATGACGTTTGTGCGTACTGGATCTCTTTTCTTTTGGCCAGCTTAGCAAGAAACTCATTGTTTACCTTAAAGAATTCGGCCGTGCTGTGCGCAGTTTTATCCTGCAGCTGGAACTCAAAACCACCACTCTGACCAAAACCCTGGATGGTTGGCGGCGAGATAAAGAAGATACTAGCCCCGCGGATACTTCCTGTTTTTTGGAAAAGATCTCCTACAACGTCGTCTACAGTCCTTTTACGCTGGTCCCAGGTTTTAAGTCGGACAATTACCATACTATAGGCACTACCAGCACCAGCCACAAAGTTCTGGCCCACAATACGCAGGGTATTGCTTACTTCAGGAATGGTATGCGCTATGCTGTCTACCTGTTTTGATAACTCAGTTGTCCGTTCCATCGATGATGATGGCGGCAGACTGATATTCGCAAAGATAGTTCCCTGATCTTCCGCAGGCACAAATGCAGATGGCGTGGTTTTCATCATGTAAAACAAACCTGCTCCTGCAATGGCTACAGCACCCAGTACTATCCATTTTTTTACTGAAAGAAACTGTACCGAACGTTTGTACTTATTGGTGATATTGTCAAATGCAACGTTAAATGCCGTGTAGAAACGCTGGATAAAGCTTTTGTGTTTGTGGTCATCCGCATGGGGTTTCAATAGTAGTGCGCACAATGCAGGACTCAGTGTCAGTGCATTTACTGCTGAAAGGATAATCGCTACAGCCAGCGTTACACCAAACTGTTTATAGAAAACCCCTGTAGATCCGGTGATAAAAGTTACCGGGATAAATACTGCAGCCATTACCAGCGTAATGGAGATGATCGCACCGGAAATTTCATTCATGGCATCAATGGTTGCTTTCTTGGCAGATTTGTAACCATTGTCCAGTTTTGCATGGACAGCCTCGACTACCACAATTGCATCATCCACTACAATACCGATGGCCAGTACGAGTGCGAAGAGCGTCAGCAGGTTGATCGTAAATCCAAAGAGGTTAAGGAAGAAGAACGTACCTACAATTGCAACCGGAACCGCAATGGCCGGCACCAGTGTAGACCTGAAATCCTGAAGGAAAATAAATACAACGATAAAAACGAGGATAAATGCTTCAACCAGGGTATGAATCACTTTTTCAATTGATGCATCCAGGTTCTCATTCACGTCGACGAGGTAGGTATATTTGATTCCTTTTGGAAATGTTTTTGAAGCCTCCTCAATAATTTTTTTGGAATTGTTGATTACATCCCTTGCATTGGAGCCCGGGGTCTGACTGATCGCCATACCCACTGATTCCTGTCCGTTCATGGAAATGGTAGAAGAGTACGTTAATGCACCCAGTTCTACCCTGGCTACATCTTTCAGACGTAACACCTGGCCCTGCCCTACGGATTTGATAATCATATTTTCAAACTCAGCAGGCTGAACCAAACGGCCTTTGTATTTGATTACATACTGAAAGGACTGGTTGCTGTTTTCACCAAACTTACCGGGGGCCGCCTCGATATTCTGTTCTGCAAGTACTGCAGAAATATCGCTTGGGATCAGGCTGTACTGTTGCATGATATCCGGTTTAAGCCAGATACGCATTGAATAATCCTTTGATCCGAATACTGTTGCATCTCCTACGCCTGTTACCCTCTGGATAGCTGGCACAAGGTTAATTTTTGCATAATTCTGCAGGAAAGTCTGGTCGTAAGCCTTATCCTCACTGTATAAAGAGAAGATCAGTAAATTACTGCTCTGACTTTTGGTTACGGTCACCCCTGCCTGTGTTACTTCTGAAGGCAGCAAGCTGGTTGCCCGTGACACCCTGTTCTGAACGTTTACCGCTGCAAGATCGGGATCTGTACCTACTTTAAAGAAGATCTTGATGCTCGCCGCACCATCGTTTGTTGCCGTAGAAGTCATGTACGTCATATTCTCCACCCCATTGATCTGCTCTTCGAGAGGAATAATAATGCTTTTCAGAACTACATCGGCGTTGGCACCTGTATAACTGGCAGCAACGTTTACCGTGGGCGGTGCGATATCGGGATACTGCGCAATAGGCAGTGATGTGAGTCCGAGTACACCCAGAATAACAATGATCACTGAGATCACCGTGGAGAGAACTGGTCTCTGTATGAATATTTTAAACATCTGCTCTTATTTTAAGTCTGCATAAACAGCATCAGGCTGCTGTACATTTGCTTTGATCTGTGTACCGTCCTGCAGTGTAGCTACACCTTCAAGTGCAACCTGATCACCTGCTTTTAATCCGCTCTGTACGATATAGTAATTGCCCGGTGTGTTTTCCATTACCGTAATAGCTACTGTTTTGGTTTTACCGTCTTTATCTATTACAACTGCAAAACGTTTATCCTGCAATTCGTAAGTTGCGCTCTGTGGAATCAGTATGGCGTCTTTAACTGCATTTGGAAAACGTACTGTAGTACTGCTGCCGCTCCTTATTATTCCCTGAGGATTTGAAAAGCGTGCCCTGATATTTGCGGATCCTGTAGCCGTATTGATCAGCCCGTTTACAGTTTCAATGCGTCCCTGCTCTTTATATAGTGAACCGTCTGCAAGTAACAATGATACTTTAGGCAGTTTTGCAATCTTTTGCGAAAAGGTTGTTCCCGTGCTGTCTTTCGTAAATTCAAGCAGCAGTTTTTCATTTAAAGCGAAATAGGCATACACATTTCCTATACTGGAAACTGTCGTTAAAGGATCTGTTGTGCTTGAATTTACCAGACTTCCCAAACGGAAAGGAATGGAACCTACCACCCCATTTACAGGACTGGTTACCGTAGTATAACTTAAGTTAGTTCTCGCATTTACAAGCGCTGCTTTAGCTTGAGACAGGCTGGCCAAAGCAGAATCGTAAGAGTATTGTGCAGATTCCAGTTCATATTTACTAACAATCTCTTTCTTCACCAATGGGGTAACTTTAACTACGGCCAGTTTTGCCGTGCTTACCTGAGCCTCTGCAGTTTTAATTCCGGCGTTTGCTGTACGTACTGCCTGTTCATATTGGGGATCATTGATTTTGAATAAGGGCTGGCCTTTTTTTACAACTGCACCTTCATCCACATATATCTTTTCTATATAACCTTCGATCCTTGGCCTGATTTCGATGTTTTCCTGACCCTGGATGCTTGCCGGGAAATCTGTATTGAGGGTTGCCGATCTTGGTTGCAGGGTAACCACCTTGTATTCCTTTACCTGTGGGGCGGCAGCAGCCTTAGCTGCATCTTCCTTGTTGCTTCCGCCGCATGAGGCGAGGGTAATTCCTGCGAGGAACAGGAGCCCTGTTTGTATGTTCGTCTTCATATATGTGTTTTCTTCTTCTGAGCTTGTTATTATTTTACTGTTTTATAAGGGGATACGTTCGTTTCTTATCTGTAGATCATATCAAAAATGATTTGCTTACGCTGTTTCATCAGTTTTGGAAATTCGGCATCACTGATTTTCAAAAACGTTTTATTCAATGATTCTGACAATACCGGGTAAGCCATGAGTGCAAATAAGCTCATCATAAACTGCCTTGGATCAGTACTCGTTATCTTCCCTGCATGCATTTCGGCTTTCACCTCTGCCAGGAACGGTTTGATGTGGGCATCATAGATAAGATCCACTTCCTGCTTTTCATGTCTTTTGTTTTCTGTGATCACGAAGAGTTCACGGTAAGGATAGGCGATAATCTCGTCCATGAATACGTCGATGAATTTTCTCAGTTTTTCTGTGAAACTCACTTTACTGCTCAGCACGTTATCCAGTGTCTGCCGGAGTTGTTCTTTTGCTTCGTTGACCACCTGTTCAAAAAGGATATCCCTGGAACGGAAATAATAGTGCACCAGCGTGCGGTTCACCCCTGCCGCATCGGCAATATCCTGGGTCGTCGCATGGAACCTGCCTTCGAAAAAAAAGATCCGCTTTGCAGTGTCTTTGATTAACTGTTCTGTTCCTGTGTCTCTTACTGCCATTTTACTATAATTTTTTAATACCGGTATTTAACATAATTGTTAAACAAAGTTATCTATATATGTTGCCACAATACTCATAATTGTGCCACCTTTTGCGATTTAGCATAGGGTAACAGAAGTATTACAAAGATGGTCCCGTTAGTTTGCTTGAGCGTATTAAAGCTTGCCTTTACAGCAAAACAACCAAATAAAAGAAACAGGCAAAGTCATATTAGACGGGGATGAAGAATTTGCCGACGAGTATGGCTTTTCAGCCGCCGGATTGCATTATGGGTCTGATGTGCGCCTTTCTGAGGTTGGATTTCGCTATATTTAGTAAAAACATTAGCTTATGAAAAATGAAGAATTCAGCTATTCCTTGCCCGGTTGCCCGTTGGTATGAATTTTTCCGAACATGGTTTAGCGCGCTAGCAAGACCTTCCTGCCTGCATCCCTGGTACAGGCATTTGGTTATGTTTTGCCTGTACTGGAACTGATTGTGGGGACATTGATTTTGATAGGGCTATTTACAAGGTCAGGTATATTGCCGGGACTGATTCTTATCCTGATGCTTATTTTTGGCTCTTCGCTGATTGAAACCTGGGAGAATGTATTTATACAAGTGGTATATGGAGCATATTTGGTGGTTTTATACAGGTATCTGCATTACAACCGGGCATCATTTGATTTCGCGTTCCGGTTGTAATACATTGATACGTCCGCCGATTAATCTTTCAGCAGTTGTGGGATAATCAGTTTATTCCAGATCGCATAACCGGAAGCATTCATGTGCAGCATATCGTTTTTGAAAAGATGCGGCTGCATGGCCCCGTTTTTATCGAGCATGGGCTGATAAACGTCTACAAAAGTGATATGTGTTTGTCCTTTTATATACGCACTTATCAGCCTGTTTGCTTCCAGCGCCTTTGCCTGGTATTGTTTTCTTGAAGGACTGCCCTTGATGGATATATATACTATAGGTGTATTGGGCAACTTCGCCCTGATATCTGTATACAGTTTTTTAAAGTCAAGATATACCGCTTCAGCATCCGGTGATTTCAGCAGATCGTTTTCTCCCACATAAATGACCAGCTGTTTGGGCTGGTAAGGAAATACCAGGTCGTCCAGGTACCGGTCTACGTCACTTGTTACCGCTCCTCCTATTGCACGGTTAAGTACCGTATAGTTTTTAAAGGTCTTTGTAAAATCTACCCAGAGGCGGATGGATGAACTGCCAATAAACAAAATAGGTGATGACGGCGGTGCATAGATTTTGTCATAAGCCTTTATTGCATTTACATCATCCTGAAAGGGAGGCTTTTCCTGGGCAAATGTACTGGAGCTTGAAACCGGAATCAGGAAGAGTCCGATAACTAAGGTTTTAAAGAGTTTCTGTAGTTTATTCATACGTTGGTTTTATAGCTTTTCAGCGCATCATTAATTTGTCATTTTAGAATAGCAGATTTGTGAATCCTCGCTGATATCTTACATTTGACCAAAATGCATATTTAGTCAGCATAAAACAAAAACAATTTACGTGTTTTGTCGCTTTCATAATATAGATTAAATATAATAATGATTTAAATTATATTTGGCAGCATCAATCACAACGAATGGATCCTAACACAGATAATTCCAATATAGAGCCTACCAAATACTTCCTGTCCAAAAAAATGGATGGTATGTTTATAGAAGTTTACGAGATTTACAAATTTATCCTGCGCTTTTTTAAGGAAGTATTTCTGCCTCCCTACGAATTTAAAGAAATTATACATCAGTGTTATGAGGTTGGTTACAAATCCCTGCCGTTGATATCCCTCACCGGGTTCATTACCGGTGTAGTTTTCACCGATCAGTCGAGACCTTCCCTGGCAAACTTTGGTGCTACATCCTGGATTCCCTCACTGATTTCCATCGCTATTGTCAGAGCCCTTGCTCCTTTGGTAACTGCTTTGATAGCTGCGGGAAAAGTGGGATCAAATATGGGTGCAGAACTTGGATCGATGAAAGTGACTGAGCAGATTGATGCAATGGAAGTATCCGCCACTAACCCCTTTAAATACCTTGTAGTAACCAGAATACTTGCAACTACCTTCATGATACCTTTATTAGTGATGTACACTGCGTTTGTGGCACTGATGGGAGGTTATCTGAGTGTACACAGTCATGAACAAACTAGTTTCGCGATGTTTTTTTCGCAGGTTTTCGAATCTCTGAGCTTCCTGGATTTATTCAGTACCTCTTTTAAATCAACTGTCTTTGGATTTACTATTGGCGTTGTTGGCTGTTACTGCGGGTATAATTCTACTAAAGGAACTGAAGGTGTTGGTAAAGCGGCAAACTCTGCTGTGGTAGCCGCCATGTTCCTGATCTTTGTTGAAGAAATCGTTATTGTTGCAATTGTAAATGCTTTCCGTTAAACCATCATGATAAAAGAACAGAAAGTAATAGACAAAAATAACCCTGTAATTTCTATCAGGGGATTACAAAAAGCATTTGGAAGTTTGCATATCCTGCGGGGTGTTGATCTCGACGTATATAGAGGTGAAAACCTGGTTGTACTGGGCCGCTCCGGTACGGGAAAGTCGGTGCTGATCAAGATAATCTCCGGCCTGCTCCTTCCCGATCAGGGTATCGTTAACGTATTGGGGAAGGAAGTTGCTGAACTGCGTAACAAGGAACTGATGGACCTGAGACTCAAAGTAGGTTTCTCTTTTCAAAACAGTGCCTTATATGATAGTATGACCGTTCGCGAGAACCTGGAGTTTCCGCTGGTAAGGAACTCAAGAAATCTTAAACGCAGCCAGATCAATGATGAAGTAGAAAGTGTTCTTGATGCAGTTGGTTTACTGCAGACCATCGAGCAAATGCCATCCGAATTGTCTGGCGGACAAAGAAAAAGGATCGGTATTGCAAGGACATTGATCCTGCGACCTGAAATTATGCTTTATGATGAGCCTACTGCTGGTCTGGATCCTATTACCTGTATAGAAATCAATAACCTGATCAATGAGGTTCAGGAGAAATATAAAACTACAGCAATCATTATCACGCACGATCTCACCTGTGCCAAGGAAACTGGCGACAGAATTGCTATGCTACTGGACGGACAATTTGCAATACAGGGAACTTTTGATGAGGTCTTTGCAAGTCAGGATGCCCGTGTACAATCTTTTTACAATTATAACTTTACAAAATAAATGAGCGCTTCAGAAAACAAAAGGTCAATTATAGTAGGAATTTTCATCGTGATTGGCGTTATCATCTTCATTGCAGGTGTCCTTACACTTGGTGGAAAGCAAAAACGTTTTGTCAGCAGCATTACACTAAAAGCTATCTTTAACAACGTTAATGGGATTACTGCCGGTAACAATGTATTTTTCTCCGGTGTAAAAATAGGTACTGTAAGCAAAGTTGAATTTTATGGCAATGCACAGGTAGAAGTAACATTACATATCGAAGAGAAAGCACAGCAGTATATTCATAAAAATGCGCTAGCCAAATTGAGTTCTGAAGGTTTTATTGGAAACAAAATGATTGAAATCCTTGGAGGTACAACTCAGACGCCTGTAGTTGAAGATGGAGACAGACTGGATATCGCTGCTGCACTTGGACCGGATGATATCATGAAGACCTTACAGGACAACAATAAAAACATCCTGGCGATTACGAATGACTTTAAAGTAGTGAGTACGGAGATGGTCAAAGGAAAAGGTGCTTTGGGTGCTTTGTTAACCGATTCTGTAATGGCTGACCGTTTGCGCCAGATGACTGTTAACCTTGAAAATGCTTCTGCAACTACAGCCAGGGTTACATCTGCTATTTCACAATACACTGCGAAACTGAATAATAAAGGAACACTTGCAACCGAACTGCTTACTGATACTACAGTTTTCAGTAACCTCAAATCAGCTGTTAAGAGTTTGCAGGTTACTGCGGCTTCTGCTTCGGAGATGACTGGTAACCTTAATGCAACCAGTAAAAAACTGACTTCTGATAAAAACGCCGTTGGTGTACTGCTGAATGATGAGGCAACTGGTGCGAAATTAAAAACTACTGTTTCCAATCTTGAATCAAGTACCAGGAAACTGGATGAAAATATGGAAGCACTGCAGCATAACTTTTTGCTGAGAGGTTTTTTCAGGAAGAAGGAAAAGGCTGAAGCAAAGGAAAAAGAGAAGGCTCAGGAGCAACAGCCTCAATAATTTTTTGAATGACGGAAGGGAGATGTTCTGGCTTCACAAAAAACTGAACGTTGGCATCGATGCTGCCTGCTGCTGAAAAAGCACCAGAAGGCATTGATGCCAACGTTCAGTTTTTTTTGTTTATCCTGTAGCATGATGGCCATGCAGGGTGATCCTGCAGGATGGTCATAATTGAAGGCCAGGTGGGGTTATTATACATGAAGGCTCAGCATAGCTGTAATGTATGATTGCTAAGCAGGTTACATAGTGCCGTCCAGCAGACTTTCCACTGTAGCAGGAGAGATTTTTGTTTTGAAGTTACTATGTGGGTTTACTACAAATCTTTCGCCCTGTGCCACACTGAAAAGGTCAGCGCCGCTCATCTTTAAGAATTCTACATCGTCTTTTACCACTCCGTTATCAAAGATGCGGTCTATAGTAGTGAACAAAGGAATACTGCCATCAGGTAATGCGTATAGCTCTACGCTGGTACCTACTTCAAGGTACTGATATCCTTCTGAGACATTCACGTTTATTGAAATTACTATGATTTCATCTGTAAGAATCCGCTTGTAAAATGCGCGTTTATATACAGATTCTTTTACGGCCATTTCCAGTAGCGCATCCAGGCTTAGCTCATCAGTATTGATCATTAACTGATCAGTGCCGTTGTTGCCTGTTTCGTTTTCTTTCTTCGCCTTAAATATATCAAATAGTCCCATACCAAGTATCGTCTTTAAATGTTTTTAAGAATGTATATCAATATATAACAATGATATTCAATTTTTAGTTTCAAAAACTATACATATCTTAATTGATACAATCGTTTAAAGGTATGATCAGATTGTCTGGATGTTATGATTTTGTTATATTTCCAGTATGCGTTTATAACTGGAATGCAACAGTGTGTGCAAGCTGTTCCTCTTTATAAAAGGTAAATTCAGGCAAAAAAAAAACCGCTCAATACTATTGAGCGGTTTAAGTTAAGGCAGCGGAGATTATCCTTCGCTATCGTATTTAATGTCATTAACATGTTTGTCAATTTCCCATCTTCCAGTTCCTGCTTCGCCGATAACGTCGAATAATTCAAGGGCACGTCTTGCTTTGTATTCTTCCTCACGTTGTTCTTTAAAGAACCAGTTCAGGAATTCGATAGTTACGTAGTCCTGTTCCTGGTAGCATTTCGCTGCGATGTTTTTCAGTGATTGGGTAACGCTGATCTCTGCATCTAAAGCTTCTTCGAAAACCTCTCTGAAAGAGTTGAATTCAGTTTGAATATTCGTTACTTCCGGAGATATAGCCGAACCGCCCATATCCAGAACATATTTGAAGATTTTTAATTGATGTTCTCTTTCTTCTTCAGATTGTTTAAAAAAGTATTCAGATGAATAATCAAATCCGTTACTATCACACCATGATGCCATTGCAAGATATGCTGATGCAGATTGGGCTTCTTTTTTGATTTGCTGATTTAACAATGCTTCTACCTCAGTTGATAGCAGGCACTGTACGCGTGTGATGTCTTTCATATAATTGTAATTATGTTCTTGTCGATTTGACTCATGCAAAAATAGTGCATAAAATCAATTTTACAGCATTACAAAGAAATATGGAAAGATTCTAAATCTAAAGAAGCTCAGACACTTAGGCGGTAAACCCTATCGTGAATGATGCGGTTTAACTCAAGCATGACAAAGGTTCCTTCCAGTAATGTTTTGAAATCAATGATCTCCAGGAGGGTTAAAACATAACAATGGTCACACGCACAGATGAATACAATCTCAAGATCGGGACTGATTTCAGAATTCAGCAACAGCGCTTCAATGTCTATTGCATAAATTGCTTTTCTGAGCTTCATCATGCTCCTGTAATCGAAACGGGCCAGTTTACCTACGAAATCAATGTACCAGCAATTTTCTTTATCAGATTGAAAAACAGATCCATTAAGGGTTCTATAAACTTCTGCGAATTCTACAACTGGTGCTTCGGTAATGACGTTTTGCATTTACAGTGATTGATTATAATGCAAATATTCACATTATTAAGACTCGATACAAATAAAATTGAATATTTATTTAGAACTATTTTAAGAATGTCCCATAAAATGGTCGCAGATGTCT
>NZ_JBEVDX010000104.1:0-12981 GCF_040513095.1 Pedobacter sp.
CATAGCCTTGGCGTTACTACCTCTTTATCATACATCTTTACCACTTTCTGCTGCCATGGCGATTGCAGTATGAACTTTTGCAATAGCAACTGGCATTCTTTTTCATTGAACAGGCCAGGGTGATATTCCAGCAACTCTTCAGGCAGGCCTGGTGATTGTCCTGCTTCGGGAAAAAAACTTAATTGTTCCATTTTCTTTAATTCGAAATCACAAATGCATGAATCCGGTTGGTGACCAGCACCATCAGATTACATCAACTTGTGAATACAAATTTAAACTAAAAAATTAAGTAATAAAAACTAATTTTAATAGTACTTATTTTTAGATCCTGAAGTGACCCAAGGTAACGGAAGAACGAACATTTTCACCTCTTACATGTTTTTATAGAAAATCCGTACTCTCACAATAGTGCAATAATCTTCTCCGTTTTCAAACAATTCTGAAATATAAAGCTTCATTTACGGGAACTTACTAAATACCTATCACCATGATTACTAAATATAAAAACACCTTCACTATAGGTAATGATTTTACTGTTAACCGCATGGGTTACGGCGCTATGCGTATCACCGGAAAAGGCATTTGGGGACCGCCGGCAGATAAGGACGAGGCAATAAGAGTTTTGAAAAGAACTGTCGACCTGGGCATTAACTTTATTGACACTGCAGATAGCTATGGCCCCAATGTATCTGAAGATTTGATTGCAGAGGCACTTTTTCCCTATGCAGATGATTTGCTTATTGCTACTAAGGGCGGTTTTATGCGATCAGGCCCTAATGAATGGACGCCAAACGGCGATCCGGAGTACCTTAAGGCAGCACTGGACGGAAGCCTGAAACGCCTGAAGCTTGAACAAATAGATCTTTACCAGCTTCATCGCGTGGATGAAAATGTACCTGCTGAAAAAACCTTCGCCTTTCTTAAAAATGCACAGCAGGAAGGAAAAATCAAACACATCGGTTTGTCTGAAGTTACGGTCGATCAGATCAAACAGGCACAGGAATATTTCGATGTTGTTTCTGTACAAAATAAATACAGTGTAGACAACCGTAAATGGGAGTCGGTACTGGATTATACGATAGAACAAGGCATCGCTTTTATTCCATGGAACCCAATGAATGCAGGAAATGTGTCAGCGGTAGAAAAATTACAGAAGATATCAGAAGAGGTTGGTGCATCAGTGCATCAGGTGGCTTTGAGCTGGCTTTTATACCGTTCAGATAACATATTACTTATCCCCGGCACATCCAGTGTTGAACATTTGGAGGATAACGTAAAAACTCTGGATGTTGAGCTTACTGAAGAACAGCTATCAAAACTGGATCTGATCGCAGCCGCCGTTTAGCTGGCACTTGTCGCTATGAATAAACCTCCGCATTATTTAAGCAATGCGGAGGTTTGTTTTGCTTCGATATATTGAAGCTTTGATACCGCTATCGGAATGGGTTCAAGCTGCCCACTTCTATCGCAGGACCCAGGATTGCTAAATTATCTTTTGGAATCAACCGCAAGGCTAAAGTAAAACGACAGCGCCAGGATTTGATCATTTGAGTTCTTCAATTGATTGATTTGAGTACTTTCCTGATTGATTTCCGCATACTTCGCGCAGTGCTTACACCGAACTTTACCGAAAAATAATACGATGAACTGGACAACAGAAAACATTCCTGACCAGAGCGGCAAAACTGCTTTGGTAACCGGTGCCAACAGTGGTGTCGGATATGAAATTGCATTGGCACTTTATAAAAAAGGTGCCCACGTAATTCTTGCAGCAAGAGACGAATCAAAACTTACTGAAGCGATGGATAAAATTGCCAAGGCCGGCGGAACTGGCACACTTGAAATCGGTGTATTGGATTTGTCCAGCCTTAGACAGGTAGCAGAATTTGCTGTAAAAATCAAAGACAGCCATACGCGTCTTGATCTGCTGGTGAATAATGCCGGAGTAATGACACCTCCTGAAAGTACTACAGCAGAAGGATTTGAGCTACAATTTGGTGTAAATTACCTGGGTCATTTTGCGCTGACCGGTCACCTGTATACGCTATTAAAGAATACCGATGGCGCCAGGATAGTTACCCTGAGCAGCGGGGGACATAAAATGGTTGATGGTATTGATTTCGATAACCTGCGTTTGGAAAAGCCTTATGACGCACAGCGGGAATATGCTGTTAGTAAGCTTGCCGATCTGCTGTTTATGGCAGAGTTGCAGCGCAGGATCACCCTGGCAGGAGATCATGTTATTTCTACTGCCGCACACCCGGGCGTAACTGAAAGCAATCTTGCAAGATATATGGACGAAGAACAACTCAAGGCCGGGATAGAAAAGTATGGTGCTTTGATGCCTGCATGGCAAGGTGCGCTGCCTGCTCTTTATGCAGCAGTAGCACCACAGGTTACCGGCAACGACTTTTACGGACCTGATGGTAAATATGAACTCCAGGGATATCCTGCAGCTGGTGAAATGAGTGCTGCAGCAAAAGATCCGGCAACGGCAGCAAAACTATGGAAATATGCAGAAGAAGCAACCGGACTTACTTTTCCAAAGTTGTAACAAACCTTATTAAAACTACTCGTGATATGTCGCGAGTAGTCACGTCATGTGGCTATATAGCGCTCAGCTAACACTTTCATGATAGACACTAATACACTGATTAACAACAAACTAATCAGCAGGCATGCCAATTGCAAATCACTAGGGTAATAACCTATAGCTGGTTTGTACCGGCAATTAAATAATAACATTATGAAAATAACAGTAATCATTTATTTCTAGGTTGAAACCTTGGCAATATGCGCTGCACTTAAGCTATGGAGTTTTGCATGAGAATGCGGAGCCTGCTTAATCCCGGCGATCTGGTTCGTGTGGGCTTAGACCTTAAAAAAGATCCTGCAACTATTCTGGCTGCCTATAACGACAAATCCGGCGTCACCAAAGCTTTTAGTTTAAATCTGCTTACAAGAATAAACAGGGAGCTCCGCGCCGATTTTGATCTGGCTCAGTTTGAGCACTATGCAAACTAGGATCCTGAAACAGGATCCTGCCGGAGTTACCTGATCAGTAAAAAAGCAAAGTTTGTAAATCTGGATGGTGAGCTGATACACTTTGCTAAAGATGAATTTATGGAGATGGAAATCTCCCAGAAATATACTTTAACCGACATTAACGACCTGGCAGAAATCGGCTCGTTTAAAACAGAAGCATGGTTCTTTGAGAGCCGGAAATGGTTTGTTGATGTGATGTGGAAAGCCATATAAAAAAAAGAGAGGCAAAATTTATGCCTCTCCTTTCTGGATGCTTACTGATTTCAGCTATCCAAACATCCCCACTTTGTATGTTCCTGGTGTATTTGGAAAAGCCAGGTTTAACCTGTTCCAGCTGTTGATGGTCGTGATCGCAATCGTGAGGTCAATAACCTCCTCGTCAGAAAACTCGGCTGCTACAGCATTGTATACTTCATCCGTTACTTTACAGGTCGTAAGTGCTTCTGCCCATGCAAGGGCTGCACGTTCCTTTTGCGTGTAATACGGGGTTTCCCTCCATGAACTAAGACCATATAAACGGTATTCTTCTTCACCTGCGGCACGCAGTTCTTTAGAATGCATATCCAGGCAGTAGGCACAACCGTTAATTTGCGAGGCCCTGAAAAATACAAGTTCCAGCAGGTTATGCCCAAGTGTTGATTTTTTAAGGTGCATGCCTATTTCAAAGAGAGGTTTGATGGCGCTCTGGCCTTTTGCGAATAAATTGATTCTTTTTTCCATTTTTAGTTTATAATTGTTTTTTATCAGTAATACTGTAAGTAAAATCTTTTTAAATCTATTTTCTGCGTTCCGCAACAGAGATTGGGTAAGCCTGCTGCCTGTCTTTTAACATCTGGTCTGCTATTTCAATACCTACCGGCAGATTCCCGGGATTAAAGATCATCGCCTTATCCTGCGCCATGGTATTGTCTGCAACCTGATTAATGGTAAGTATGCCCAGTAATACCAGCTTGCGGCTTGCTGGCCAGGCTATACCCGGATCGCCTATCTTATCACCTGCTTCGCTAATCTGTGCATACATTTTGTAAGCTATGGGCCCATCCGCGATTCTTTTAACTATTTCTTTTGAGAGGTAGTCTGGCCCCGCGTTTTTAACCTGTTCAGGTGAAAGGAATTCTTCACCGTTGACCGGGATAAACTGGTACCTGATATAAGTTACCGCATTATTTTTGCCCTTAAATTTAAAGGCATTCACCCCAAAATAGGATAAGGTTGCATAACTCACACTTGGTGGCTTCTGGCTTGTAACGAAGCTCTTTGCAATGGGGTGTGAACCAAGAAACTGCTCAATTGGTGATGGATGTGCTGCTTGCGGTCCGCTTTTAGAAATGGCCAGGAGGAAAGTCCTGAATTCGTCTGTAGTGCTGACAGGAAAACCATTAAAGCTGTGCGAAACGATATCCATACTTGTATTGTCGGGCAGATGAAATTTGATTGCCAGTCCCCGCGGATTGGAAGCTCCTATCGTATCAGGAATATCCGGAATACCCGTAAAATCTGAAAAGCGAAAGGTTACAGGAATAGTTTTTCCAATAAACGGCGCAGCCTGGGTAATACTCTTCGCCATTGGATCCGGACTAAAGTTTCCTTCCAGGATCAAACCTTTAGCATGTACCGCTCTGGCATCCGGATGTTTGCCAAAGGCAGAGTGCAGCGCGTCTACCATCTGGCGCGGGCTCGATTGAGTACTTTGTGTTTGTGCATTTGTAGCAGCAGTCAAAATGAGAAACACCCCAGCCAGTGTTCCTGTTGCCTTCATCTTATAGCTGAAATGCAATCCCTGCTTACGAAATTTTTCCTTTTGAATTGTTGTCATGATAATAAATATTAGTTTACAACCCGCTATCCAAAGGGTATGCCATCAATTAATTATCTGATTATTAATTACTTAAAAAAATAAAGTCTATTTAATCCTAACGATATAAAGCCAATATTTTATTTTCCCGCGATATATCAATCGACAGCATAAACCGCTTATCTGAAGCGCCTGAGCTATTTAAAGGCTTGAAGTACAGCCAATCATGGTATTTCATGATTAAGGGAGTAACACACTTAATATCGCTAGGAATACGAATACACAAACTACTGATTAACAGTTAATTAATAAGGTGGCATGATATTGATATGTTCCATCGCGCGCAAAGCAATAATTGATAAATTAGTTCAGCAGCAGAAATATGAAAACTCAAACAGAAGAAATAGGAAAATATGAAAGAGATACTACGCTTACTGCAGGTAATAACCCGGCATTGGATAAACTGGAGCGGGAAAGGGAGATTCTGCTGGCACTGAGCAATGATATTACGCGTGTTCGTGATAAGGACGATCTTATTTTAATTTTTTCTTCCAGGATCAAAAGTCTGTTCTTTTTTAACCATCAATTATTACTTTAATTGATCAGAAGCGTGAACATTATACACCCTTCCTGTTAGACCATACAGCTTCTGTAATACGTGATCATCCTGCCTATGAACAGCTCACTAAAACAAGTTTTAAACTTAACGAACCCTTGCTACAGAAGGCACCTTTTCTCCTTTACTGGCCAGGGTAGCTGCTGGTATAGTTATTCTTCCATATGGATTGCAAAAACTGGGTTTCTACGGCGGAGTCGGGATTGCGTCTACCCTTACTGATTTTAAAAACCGCAAACTGCCGCAGTTTATTGCATGGTTAGTAATAATTAGTCAGACCCTGGGCAGCATAGCGCTGATCATAGGCTTTTGCAGCAGACTTGCTGCCGCGGGTGCTATAATCATCTTTACAGCGGCCATTTTTGTACACCTGCCGGATGGATGGCAGTTAAACTGGTACAACAAAAAAAAGGGCGAAGGCGTAGAATATTTTGTACTGCTCCTGGCATTGCTCTGGATTGTTTTAATTTATGGAGGAGGAGCATATTCTATAGACCGCTTTTTGGATACCACAATTTTGTGGCGACCTGTCCCGGCTGTCATTCCCCTCTGTAGGTAAGCTTGCTCACAAATACCTGTGCAATCAGGTGTGCGCGTTTTACCGCTTCTTCTGCAACGGGTCCGGAAAACCCGGCTTCAATAGTTTCAGTAAAAAGGATCAGCCACTGGTCAAAATGCTCCTGCCCTATAATCAGCGGTGCATGCCTGGCAAATGGGTTGCCCTTGAATCCCGGAACGCCAAACAAAACGCCATTCCAGAAAGCATACATCTTATCCAGGTGGGGCTGCCAGTCGCCTGTAATCACTTCTGCAAATACAGGACCTATCAGCGTGTCCTGTCTGACTTTGCGATAAAACTCATCTACAAATGAGCGAATGTCATCTTTATTTCTAATATCTTCCATTATCAAACGTCTTTATATTAATACCTTTTTGTCTTTTATTATGATAAATGACTGTACACTTATCAAATCGATACTATTTTTTCAGCGAAAGGATACCCAGGTTCAGATCATCATTAAACTCGCCTATGCTGGTCTGTTCCATGAGTGCCTGGATCTTGTTACGGATTTCTTTAAATTCATTGTGCAGCGGACAGGGGTTAACGGCCGAACAATATTGCAAACCCATGCCGCAGCCGGTAAAAATACCATCCCCGTCTACAGCTTTCACAACATCGGATAAGGGCAGTTTTAAATTATAATTGTCCATATAGAAACCACCGTTCGGTCCTTTAACAGAGTTTACGATGCCTTTCCTTGTCAGTTCCTGGAGGATCTTTGCCAAAAAAGCTTCAGGGGAATCTATTCCCGTGGAGATTTCTTTAATCCCTACCCTGCCACCAGAGGCAGTTCTGTGTGCAATAAAAAAAACGGCTCTCATTGCGTATTCACATGTTTTTGAAAATACTCCCATAATGTCTGCAACAAATATAAGAAACGAAACAATAAAAGATCTGTGCATCTTCTATTGTCGCGGAATAACCCAAAACTCGTCGCTATATTCATCCACAAACTCCTCTTCAGCCTCAAGCTGTTTCCCAATTTCTTTTAGTTGCTGCTCAGTTAAGTGCCGCTCCAGAAAAGGAAATAAAACCCTTTCTTCGTAGCGTATATGTGCAGTAAGCAAGGTGACCATTTTTAGAAGTATATCTTCTGCCTCATCTGTCTGATGGTTGAGCAGTATTGATATATAATGTTCAAGCTGTACATGTTCTTCATCTCCCTGATCAACTATCGCATGCTCTGCCTTATTGAACAGCAGTTCTTCTTCTTCCTCAAAATGAGATTTCAGGTGATTCTCCCAAAAATATTTCAGGTAGCTGATCATCCGTTCCGGATCTACATGGTGTTTCAGGCCGGTTTTAATTTTCCAGCAGAATAGCAGTCCAAAGTGATGCTCGCGTGATAAGGGCTGTATATTTACATTCCTTTTCAATGGCTTTTCGTTGTCCATAATATTTAGTATTTAGCAGGAATTTACACACCCGGTAACCACGTAGTAATTAAATAATACATGGCCCAGCCACCAAACAACAGCTGCAGGATCCATACCCAGCCGGGGATGCTTCTGGGTGTTTCGCTTCCTTCAATTAAAAAAACTTTCTGATCGCCCTTACCATAGGCGCTGATCATCAGGGGAATAACCCCATCAATAGTTTCATGATCTTTGATGCCCTCTATAGAAATATCCGGTCCGTTTCTCACTTTAAAAGGTATTTTCCGCAGGCCTTCTTTTCCTGAGGGATCTTTGCTGACCACCCTTAGGATATGATCTCCGTCAGCAAGTCTGGTAGTATCGAGTTCAAAATTTACTGGCGAGTTGTAGATGCCTATTGGCTGATCTCCATCATCGATGAAAATTGCAACCGAGCTTTTAGCTTCCATAACCTTTAATCTATGATCAGTGTTTTAATATGGTCTCCGTTCTCTTCCCTTGGGCGTACAAGATATTTTACAGAATAGAACAATGTGGCCAGTACAACAAGGATAGTAACTGTAACAATTACATAGTCCAGCTTGCCTTCAGGCCCCGCGCCATGGGTGATGCCCCTTAAAAAGGCAGGTTGTCTTTTTTCACATACCTCACAGGCAAATGAGGTTAAACTGAGCAGCATTGCTGCCAACGATGTTAATATTGCTTTCATCAGATTTAATTTTAAGATTCTTGTCAAATAATTGGTCGCTTGTTACTTACCGGCTTTTACCAGATCCATGATCTTACGTACTTCCGCCACCGATATCTTACGTCCTTTATTTCCCCAGCTGGAACGCTCATGACCTATGATTGCCGTAACCTGTTCTGCCGTTAAATTGGCGTTGGTACCAACCGGCGGCATTACACCATATTCCTCCCGGGCATCATAGCCTTTCATAATAATGTTGATATAGAGTTCAGGATTATCATTTAATACAATGGGACTGCCTTTTAAAGGAGGAAATGCCCCTTTTAAGCCCTCTCCGTTTGATTGGTGACAGCTCTGGCAGTTGGTAGCGTAAAGAACCTGCCCCTCATCCGAACCTGCATCAGCCGCCGCCCCTTTTGCACTTATCTTCCCTTTGTACAGAAAATCCACTTTCACCGGTTTTTCATAGAGTTTGATTTGTTTTAAACTTTTAATGTAAGCCAGCAGCTGTAAAGCTTCTTTGGTTGCAATGATTTTACCTTTTATACCATTTCTAAAGGCTTCAGGTACCTGGATCTCAGTATCTCCGCGCTCCACCCTATCTTTCTCGGTAAAAAGCCAGGGAAACGCTGGCATGATGGATTCCTTTACTACTGCCCTGGGCTGATACAGATGCAGCAGATGCCAGTCTTTACTGGGCTGACGGTTTCCTATATCTGTCAGGTCTGGTCCGGTGCGCTCCGTACCCATCAGGGTAGCCGTGTTTCGCCAGAAATCCTCACGGTGTATACCTGCATAATCTGCAGGAAGTCCCGGCCGCGAGCCCCAGGTTTGATCCATTGCAACATTTCTCACCTGTTGAGTATGGCAGGCCACACATCCGTTTGAAATGTATAATGCCTTCCCTGCAACCTCGTCATCAGAAGGCAGTTCATATCCCGGGAGCAGGCCATTATTCTTTTGATTGGTCAGCGCGGGACGAATGGCAACCATGATTGTCAGGAATAAAAACAGGCTTAGTGCGGTGAGGTATAACCGCTTGTGGTTATTGAAGTAGTCCATCGGTAGTAATTTGGATAAGTGAGTTTTGGGCAGGAGATGCTGCCTGCTGTACTTGCCTGTTGGCTATCATTTTGTATAAATTAAAGGCGAAAACCAGATGAGAAACCCACATCATCGTACCACCAATGGCCCGCCATAACCAATAGGGTGCCATCATGACCACACTGTCAATGAAAGGCTTAGCTCCCATCCACATGTAGCCCCTTAACGTACCACCGACCATCAGCGGTACCGCGTAAAATAGTAATCCAATAAATGCAGCCCAGAAATGCAGCCCTACAGTTGCCTGCGGCGGCTCAACCCCGGTCAGACGCGGTATCAGGGTATAGATACATCCCCATAACATGAAGGCGATAATCCCGTACATGGTTAAATGAGAGTGAGCAACGGTGAAATCTGTGAAATGCCACATCAGGTTGGTATAGCGGAAAGCTTCTGCAGTACCCTGCATGGAGCCTGTAAAGTAAAACAGGATACCGATAATGAAAAACGGTAAAGTATAACTATTGGTTACCTTATTCCAGGCCCCTTTGAAGGTCATGAGGAAATTGGTTGTGCCCGAGATCACAGGAATCAGCATACCCACACTGCCGATGATCGCAATGGTTTGCAGCGACCATGGTATAGCGCTGAAAACAAAGTGGTGGGTTCCTATTAAAGTGTAAAAAAATATCTGTGCCCAGAAGGCCAGAATTCCAAGACTATAAGAATATATAGGCCTGTTTAACTGTTGTGGCAGGAAATAATACATCAGGCCAAGCGAAAACAACATGAACCACATCCCTACGCCCTGGTGCATGTAGTAACCCTGGGTAATCGTTTCACCCAGCCCATCCTGCCAGGTGGGGACATAACCAACAATGGTAAGTACAATAGCAAACATGACCGCTGTAACGATATACCAGTTTGCTACATAAATCTCTTTGGTTTCACGTTTGGCAACAGTACCGAAGAAATTAAAAAAAGTGATCAGCAGGCCAATTCCAAACAGAAGCTGAACAGGCCAGATATACTCCCTGAATTCGCCTCCCCCGTTATTGATGCCAGCCATTAAAAATATGCTGCCGGTTACCACTGCGCCATTGATCAGCCATAAACTCCACCAACCCCATTTTATGCTTAGCAGCGGTGTATTGCTTACCCGTGGCACCACATAATAACCCAGTCCCAGCATGCCTAAGGAAGACCATCCCCAAAATACAGCGTTGGTATGTACCGGGCGTAATCTCCCAAAGCTTAACCACGAATAATGATCAACATCAGGAGCAACGAATTTGATCCCAACATATTCGCCAATGGAAGTTCCAAACACCAGCCAGAAGGCAGCTGTAATAATGTACCACAGGATAAGATCTGTCAGTTCCGGATCGGTATAAGGGGTTACTTCTGCTTTCCGCTTAGAGGCTACAAAATGAATGTTTGCTTCTTCACTTACATTCTTCAGCAACATACCGGGCTGCTCTATCACCTCTCTTCGCGGAATTTTGCGCAGCGTGCTGAACAGCCGGCTCGCTTTCAGCAATAACAATCCCACCAGTACCACGATAGGGATCAGCAGCAGGACCAGTGTAATGATAATACCGGGAGCCGAGATCAGGGAACCTGCTTCAGTGGGAACAACAGTTGCGACGGGCAAATAATTTAGGTTTAACATAGCGTAAGGTTTAGGTCCTAACCACGGATTAAAAAGCAAATACTATCTTCAGTTGCATGGACAGAATGGGTTACATTCAGTGGGATTTCATACTCATCATATTGATAGAGATTCACTGAGCGATCAGCTTCTCTATAGGTTACAACTCCCTTGACCACCAACAATACTGTTTTAATACTTGTCTGGTGATCTTTAAGTACTACTCCCTTTTTAAAGCCTACAGTAATTACCTTGAAGTGTTCGTTCTGGCGGAAAACCTGAACAACCGGATCGGTCGCGTTTTCCATTGATGTCAATACCTGATGAATAATCATTTTCTTTTATTTTGAATGAAGGGTTAATAAAACCAGCAATATATAAATACCTTTTTATCCTTTATTTTGATACTTTAATAGTATTTAAAGAGGGTATTCAGCTACTGCAGTATTTTATAGAGCAAATATATATATTATAAATATAATAAAGGATGAAATTATCTTTTATTATATTGACGTGATTTTTCTCCCCTAAGCTCTCAAAATTCCTCTCAATTATCTATTTCATCTGGCTGAGCATGAGCTTATCAAACTGACTATCACTCAGTACTTTTCTGAGGAACAAAATTACTCCTGCCATATGCCCTCCATGATATCTTGTCTTCGGATGTTTCGCAGTGATAGCCTTCAGTATCAGTTCAGCGATCACCGCCGGTTCTGCATTTTTAGGCTCCGCTTTTGCTGAAAAATCAATAATTTTTTGCGCCATGCTGCTATAAGGACTCTTTTCCCGGATCAGATGAAGTCCTTTTCTGGCGATCTCTCCCCATTCCGATTTAACACCCCCGGGTTCAATAATGATCACATCAATTCCAAAGGCTTTCACCTCCATCCTCAAACTATCGCTTAGCGCCTCAACTGCGTACTTACTAGCGGAATACCATCCGGCTAATGGCGCAGAAAACTTCCCTGATGTAGAAGTGATATTGATAATCTTGCCCTCCTGCTGCTTTCGCATAAAAGGAAGCACGAGTTGAGTGAGCCTGTTCAGCCCAAAAACATTCACCTCCATCTGGTACCTGGCATCTTCGGTCGTCACTTCTTCTACAGGTCCCAAAAGTCCATAACCTGCACTGTTAATTAAAATATCAATCCTCCCCTCTCTTTCAATGATCAGATCCACCCCATACTTCAGGGACTGTTCATCAGTTACATCCATTCTGAGGGTTGTAACGCCAGACTTTGCCAGCTCAGCCATCATTTCTATTCTACGTGAAGCGGCATAAACAATATATCCCTGTCTGCCCAGTAATTTTGCTGTTTCCTTACCCATACCGGATGATGCTCCGGTAATCAGCACAACTTTGTTGCGGATTTTCATAATATTTTTTTTTGAATAACGGGACAAAGTTATCCCCCCCTTCATGAAAATATTTTGTTAAGCAGCTCAAGTTTTATGTGTTTGACGGCTCATCACAGCGGAGGCATTGTAGCCGAAATGTTTTTTAAAAGCAAAAGTAAAATGAGAGAAATTTTCAAATCCTGCATCCACATATGCTGCAGAAGCTTTCATACCGCGTTCAGCAATCAGAAAATGCGCCAGTTCCAGCCGCTGTGCTGTTAGCCACCTCTGGGGCGGCATGTTGAAGTTCTTCCTGAAATCCCGCTTAAACGCAGCGAGGCTTCTCCCGGTAAGGTAAGCAAACCTTGAAATTGGAATATTAAACATAAAGTTTTTTTGCATAAAATCACTTAAATCGACCTTATGTGGTTCTGAAAAATCAGATAGAAGATCATCCGCCGCAATATTCAGCGTTCTGATCAGGGTGACCGCTTCCTGCATCTTTAACCGCGCAAGCTCCTCCGGCACCACACCTTCTCCAAGGTCTGAGAACACAGAAACTGACCTGAAGAGGTTTTCCAGCAGAGGATGTCTTTTGAAGGTAATAGTTCGCTGCAGCATTGGCTTCCGTATTTCAGGATGACCGGAGTAGAATCCTTTTAAAATAGTACGGTCCAGGAAAACTGTAGCTGCTTTATAAGGGTTTCCATCTTCCGGCACCTTATTAAACTTACCCAACTGATTCCGCCCCAAAAGGACACATTCTCCACTATTTACCCTGAAACTTCCTTCAGCGGTAGTGATATTCATTGTTCCCTGATAGATATATATCAGCAGATGCTCAGGCACAACCTGTTCCAAAACCT
>NZ_JBEVDX010000105.1:0-12120 GCF_040513095.1 Pedobacter sp.
TAAACATCAGGTCGGCCGTACTGTATGAGCCAACTTTCGCCAGTCTCACCTGTTCAAGATTGTCCAGCGTAGCGAGTTCATAGGTAGGTCTTTTACCGGTATACTTGAAAGCCAGATTTCCAGTTGTACCAGTTTTGCGGAAGCTGTAGGTCAGATTAGAATTTACTTCGGGCGACCATACAAATTCCGGTGATTCCCCATATTGTTCTACAGATTCACTGTACTGGTTATAAGTACCGATATAAGAGAAGCCAAGCGAAACCTGCCAGTCCCTCAGATAAAGTGTATTTTCAAATGTTCCCCCGGTAGTTTTGTATTTTGCAATATTGATCAGCGTAGTAATAGTAGGATCTGCCGCATAAATACCATAATCGATCCTGTTCCGGAAATTGTTGTAAAAGCCGCTCAGTACAGAACGGAAGCGAAGATCATCTGCTGCAGTTTCTGACAGGGACAATGAACCGGTAAAGCTGTTGGACTGTTCTGCTTTCAGGTTCTCATTTCCCATAATCGAGTGACTTGCATCAAAGAAGTCGTAGTACAATTCCCTGAGTGCAGGAGAACGGAAGCCGCTGGCATAGCCAAAACGCAAATCCAATAGATTGTTTAACCTGATCTTCGTGTTGATTGAAGGAATCACCGGCGGAGCGTCATACACGGAGTTGCTGATGAAACGCAATCCTGGTCGGACCGTGACATTTTTAATCAGGTTCAGCTCTGAAGAGATGAAAAATGCATAGTCGTTAATCGAGGGTGAGCCTTTAATACGGGCACCGCTGGCATCATCAAGGTTAATTTCCACACCCGGCTGGAAAGAAACCTTTTCAGCTAATTTATATTGGGCAGTAGTACGGATGTTGGTGGACTGAAATTTAGAAACATCCTGCTCCCCTGCGCCCGTTGAAAGCTCTTCTGCGCCCGTAGTATAATCATGTACAACCGTTTTAGTGGTACGTTTTAAATTTGAAAGACCTATGATTCCACTCAGCTGCAAACGGTCATTGACTGAATAATCGCCATGCAGCTGCTGGCTGTACCTGTTCGTGATATATTTTTGATTGGTAGCTTTAAAGTTATTGGGATTATACCCACCCTTACTGTCAATAGTCTCATCCACATAGTCCAGCCTGTACCAGATGTTAAAATTGCTCCTGGCATATCCAAACCTTGTATTTGCAAGCCATTGTTCTTTTGGTTTCCAGCGGTTGGTATTCGCCGAGATCTCGTCAGCGGTGGTTAAGGGGCCGGGAACATTGAAACCGCCGAAATCATTATGTGTCAGCCCGCCAAGAATATTCCAGCCTTTATTCTGCCAGCCTGCTCCAACATGTTGCAGGTGTGAACCATCTTTGGTAAATGGAGAATAAGAATCACCGACGGTTTCTTCCTGCACGCGGGCATTGATATTTATAGTTTCTTTGGTTGGCGATTTGGTGATGATATTGATTACTCCTGCAAGTGCGTCTGTACCGTACGAAACAGAAAGCGGCCCCTCCACAATCTCAATATGGTCAACCGTATTGATGTCAATCTGGTTTAAGCTTTCGCGGGTATCGCTTCTGTCTACCATGGGTACGCCGTCCAGCAGGATCTTTACGTTCCTGCCCGTCATCCCCATCATCTGAATATCACTTGTTCCCAGAGTAAGATCGTTTGAAAACCTGAATCCAAGCTCAGTATTCAGCACCTGCTGGATGTTGGTAGCTGCACGCAGGCGAATACGTTCAGCGCTAATGATTCGGGTCTGATATACAGAATTTCTAAGAGATTGCGGCTGATACTGGCCTGTAACCACGACTTCTTTCAGGGCGTTTCCAAGAGAGTCAGTTTTGCGTTTACTACTTCCATTTTTGTCCTGCGCATTAGAGTTTACGGTGAAGACAAACACAGCGGACAGGAGCAGCACAATTTTCATTAATGTATCTATTTAGAATAAGTTTAAATAATGATACAAGTATAGGGAGTAATATAGAATAATTCCAAATAAAATTTTAATTAATTATAATGAACTAAATAACAACTGGATACAATAAAAAAAGCACCATAGAAATGGTGCTTTCAGCAATGATCATAATCAAAAATATACTTATTGTACTATTCCGCTCAATACTGCGAATCTTATCAGTGCAGCTGTGTTTCGCGATCCTGTCTTTTCGATCAGGCTTTGCCGGTGCCCTTCGATGGTTCGCTTACTTATAAATAGCTTGTCAGACATTTCATTGTTAGTGAGCCCTTCTGCAATGAGATGCAGGATTTCAACTTCCCTCAATGAAAAATCTATTTCGTGGAGGGCTTTGTCAAATGGGGTATTCACGGTATGGAGGAGCTTATCCAGCAAACGGATAGAAAGTTCTGAACACAGGTACTTACCTCCGGTGTTGACATGTTTCAACGCAAACAACAGTTCATCTGCGCTGACGCTCTTCAGCAAATAGCCTGAAGCACCTTCAGCAAATGCCTGCGCCACGTATTTTTCATTATCAAGCATGGAAAGTATAACGATTTTTGTTTGCGGGCTGCTCAGTTTGATTTCCCTGATCAGTGAAATCCCGTCCATTTCCGGCATATTGATATCTGCCAGTATTATATCTGCCTGAATACCTTTAGCAAGCATGTTAAGCACCTCCAGGCCGTTTACTGCCTCTCCTTTTATATTTATCTCTTTGTCGGCGCCAAGCAGCAGGCTGATTCCGTTACGGACAATATTGTGATCTTCTGCTAATATCAAATTTATCATAAGTGTAATTCGTTAGTTAGAAATGGTGGGTTGCCGGAATCTCCGAGATCCATCAGCATCATCTTCAAGCGGTCTATGTGTACCTGAATCTCCTCGGATCGCCGTTTACCTGGTTGATCAGTCTGATTTCCCGGCGGGTCGCTTAAATTACCTGTCATCGTTCTCAACAGATTTTTCCTTTCTTCAAGCATTCTGATCGCTACCCACAGTGAATCCTCAATTCCTTTCACCTGCTCATCTTCCAGAGATTTCTCTGTAAATGTGTGGCCTGTATAACAGCGGTATCGTGGTACTATATCTTCAGCAACCCTGGCAAGCACCCCTCCGCAATCCGGACAGGTAAGAGTTGTAATTTCACCCAGTTTTTTCAGGTCTTCAACGCTGCTGCTCATTCGTTTGGCAATCTCAGCTTCCAATAGGACGTCATCAGGCACGACCGTTTCTTCGCAGGAAGACCTTGAAAACAGGTCAGTTAAAATGTGTCCCATTTCATCAATAGAAACCTTGTAATCGACCTCCATATTACCCAGGACATTGTTTGGCATGTCCGGGAAATCAGCTTCTGCAGGTTCCTGAACCATACAGCGCCCCCCGCTCCGCTTAATTGCATACATTCCCGAAGTTCCGTCATCAAGCAATCCGGTAAGCACAATACCTGTTACGCAGCCATTGTAAGCTGCCGCAGCAGAGCGGAACAGTACATCTATAGAAGGCCGCCAGTGATTTTCATAGGCACCTTTGGTAATCCTGATTGTCCCTCTTTCCAGCAGCATATGCCGATCTGCGGGTGCAAGATAAATAGTTCTGTTCTCAATCAGGTCCTGATCTTCGGGTAATACACACTTTAACAACGTTTTCTTTTGAATAGTGTTTAAGATTACATCGGTCATAGAGTTCCTGGATACATGGATCACTATGAAGACAGCTGCATCCAGGTCTTCATGAAAGGTAGATACCAAACGGGATACAGCGGATATCCCACCCGCAGAGGTCCCGATAGTAATGATGTTTTTTATAGTTTCACTTTTCATAGGTATAAAAAATAAAAATCTAAGGTGTCATTTCAGGTAAGTTAAGTGTAATCGTCACTGTAAGACCTTTTTTTGTAGAACTAAACCTCATTTTTCCATTTAAAAGGTAAACCCTGTTCCTGATTCCACTTAGTCCTGAACCACCTTTACTGGCTTCTTCCGTGTCAGTCTTCAGGCCTATCCCATTGTCAGATACCTTAATAATGACCTGTTTGCCGATAAAACTTACCATAATTTCAGCACGGCTCGCATGTGCATGTTTGATACAGTTGCTGATCATTTCCTGTATCATCCTGAAAATGTAGAGCTGTACTTCAGGGTTCAGCGCATCCGCATTATTATCAATATAAGTTTCTATCTTGAAATCAGGGGTACTTGTACGCTGCGCCATCTCTTTCACGCCCGCGACAAAACCAAAATCCTTGAGAACGGAAGGTGTAAGTTCATAGGATAGCTGCCGGGTTTCCTTAATAGCCTGATCAAGCAGCTCATTTACATTCTTAAATTCGCCTTGCAGCTGCTGCGTGCGCTGCACACTTTCAATGTTGAGCCTGATACCGTACAGCAGCTGGCAAACGCTGTCGTGCAAAGCCCTGCTGATCGTGTTTCTTTCTTTTTCCTGTGCTGTTAACGTAGCTGACAAGATGAGTTTCTGCTGCCCGTTCTTAAGCATTTCGGCCTCCATTTCCATTTGTTTACGGTCAGTGATATCCATCAGAATGCCTGCAAAGCATGTTCTATCATCCAGCACAGTAATTTCATGACCCTTGGCAGCAATGTATTTTACCTTTTCTGGATCGATCTCTACCCTGAACTCGAGATCGATTTCTTTCAGGCCGTTTTGTGCACTTCTCAGATGGTGTCTTACCTGAAGCTGGTCATCGGGATGAACAAGTTCGACCAGGTCCTCGATGGTCCCGTCAAACTTCGAGCTGCTGATCCCCATGATATTGAAACTGTGCGTATCGAGAAACACTTTATTTGCACCGCATTCTATAGTCCAGGTTCCGGTAGCAGAGGCCTTTAAGGTCATCTCCAGACGTTCTTTCGTTTCCTTCAGTACCATCTGTGCATTCCTGCTTTCGGTAATATCGATCAGGGTGATATAATATTTGATTTCCGAAGCCATCATACTGGATATGGCAATTCCTTCCATTCTCGTATACACGATCTGGTCGTCGGACAGCAGCAGTTTGATCTCTGCACTTTGTTTGCCGTCCCCATGCTGCATACGGTGTAGGAAATTATAGAAGTCCTGCCAGGAATGCGGCGCTATAAAACTTTGAAATCTTCGGCGGATAATGCTCTGTTTTGACACATTGAGGAGATCTACGCCATTTTGGTTTGCCTCTTCCACTACGCCGAGGTAGTCCAGAATAAAATAACCCACCGGAGCAAGGTCGTACAGGCCAACAAATTTGGCCCTCTCCTGATCCAGCGTAGCATATGAAGCTTTAAGCTCATCATTCTGCATCTCCAGTTCCAGTTGATATACCTGCAGTTCATTCAGCAGGATATTGATCTCTTCCGGACTTAGGTCAGTAGCTGCAGGGGCTGAACTTTGCTTTTCCTTTGCCGGGCGGTTAGTATTCCTATTCACTGTTCTGAGTTTTAAAAGTGAGTAACGAAACCAATATTTTTCCTTTTTCGTCTTTACTGATGTCCTCCATTTTCACAAAGAAACTCCGGAGTCCTAGACCCTGGAATTCCTGCTGTATGAAAACATCTTCCGGATCAGCGGAACTTAACAGATCATCCAGTTTATTGGTTTTCCACTTATTATGGATGATTTCCATCAGCGGCTCTTCAATGATCTCTTCTTCTTTCAGTTTAAACTGATCTAAAAAAGCAGTATTTGCGACCAGTACTCTCCTGTCTTTATCTAAAATGAGTGCTGCATCCGGCGAAAGATTGACCATGTTTTTTGCATAATCCATCAGACTGGTCAGTTTGTTCTCCATTGCCTTCACCGGTGTGATCTTTGTAAAAGTAACCACGGCACCGCTGATGAAATTATCCATGGTACGGTATGGCATGATTCTCAGGTTATACCACTCATCTTTTTTGGTGCTGACCTCCAGCTCTTTACCAACCAGCTTTTCTATGACTTCCCTGATTGCATCTTCAAGAAAGGGATATTCAAAATTAGAGACTATGTGGGTAATTGATCGGCCAACATCTCCCGGAATGACATTGAACAGCCGGGTTACCTGGGGTGTAAACCTGAGTATATTGAGTTGGTTATCCAAAAATATGGTTCCTATTTCAGTATTGTCCAGCAGGTTTTTCATGTCGTTATTCAGCTGGGTGAGTTCCTCAGCCTTATTCTGATACTGCAGATTGATGGTCATCAGCTCTTCATTGAGCGACTGCATTTCTTCCTTGGTGGTCAGCGCTTCTTCGTTGGTGCTTTGTAATTCCTCGTTGGTGCTCTGCAGCTCCTCGTTGGTTGATTTCAGTTCTTCCAGCGAAGTTTCCATCTGTTCGATAGTGCTGTGCAGCTGCTGCTTGGTATAGATCAGTTCTTTCTCCAGTTCTTCAACAGCGCCCTGTCTGGAAGGGTCTATGTTCTTTCCTTTATCGCCACGCCTTTTCTTTACAGGGCCATAATCGTTGAAGGTGATCAGCAACATATCCTGAAGGGGCACTTCAACTATATAATCTACCCTGAAGCCTACCAGATATGTCTGGTCGCCGTCCCTTACCTTAATTTCCGGGACCTCCACTTTATCCTTTTTGTCCCAGGCCTGATGCAGGGCATTGCCCACTGCGTACCGGAGTTCTTCCTTCGCCAGGCGGTGAATATTAAAGATTGCCTCGCCGGAGTTGATCTGCATGAACCTCGAGGTCTGTCCGTTGATGTAGAGGATATCACCACGTTCATTTAATAACAATGAGGTAGGGGTAAAATTCTCGAGCAATATTTTGTGAAAGGTTTCTGCCATCGGACTTTTCAGGCTTTTAACAGGCAAATGTATTTTCAGATTTTTATTGGTTTGATTGGCTACGTGGAAAGGAAAATCCAGCATATTGCCAAGAGCCGCTGTTCCTTCCTTTTTCTGCATGATCTTCCACTTGTTATCAAGACTTGCGAAGCTATCCCCAAATGTACCTACAGATTCTGCCGGCCCCAGAAACAGTAAACCATTGGTAGCCAAAGAATAATGAAATACAGGGATAATCTTTTTCTGCAGTTCTGAGGTCAGATAGATCAGTACATTGCGGCAGCACAAGAGATCTAAACGTGTGAACGGAGCGTCCTTGATCAGGTTATGCTGGGCAAATACGATCATTTCCCTCACTTCCTTCTTTACTACATAGCCTTCATTTACCTTGATAAAAAAGCGGTTCAGCCGTTCCGGTGAAATTTCTGACACAATATTGGAGAAGTAGCTGGCAGACCGTGCATGGTCTATGGCCTGTGGGTCCAGATCTGTTGCAAAAATCTGTAGTTTGGGCACTTTGCTGAGTTTGACAGTATCCAAAAATTCAATCACCAGCATCGCAATAGAATAGGCTTCTTCTCCCGTTGAACAACCGGCAATCCAGATCCTGATCGGATCACTTTCCTTTTTGAGTGCCAGTATCGGATACAGTTTGCTTTTTAAAGCTTCAAAGGCATCCCTGTCCCTAAAAAATTTAGTTACCCCAATCAGCAGCTCGTTAAACAGGAGCATGATTTCGCTCGGGTTCTCCCGGAGGTAGTTGATATAATCCACATAGTCATTGAGTTGGTGAAATGCAATCCTCCTTTCAATCCGCCTGACTATCGTACTTTTTTTATATAAAGTGAAATCATGGCCCGTATTGGAGCGCAGCAGCATGAGTATCTTTTGCAGGTGCGTATGATTGGTCTGGTTCATTGTAAAATCAGATTCTGCCTGTGGTTCCCGGATTGCAGGATGGTTGAGGTATTGAATCAGCTTGACAGGCATATCCTCAGGTGCCAGCACATAATCTACCATATTTGTCTTGATGGAAGTGCTGGGCATACTTTCGTACTCAGCAGTCTGCGGGTCCTGTACGATTACAAGGCCCAGCTTTTCTTTGACCATCCTGATGCCTGTTTCGCCATCTGCACCCATGCCTGAAAAGATAATCCCGACGGCGTTACTCTGCTGGTCTTCAGCAAGACTCTGCAGAAAGTAATCGATAGACATATGTGCACCTTTAAATCTTGATGCTTCCATCAGCAGCAACTGCCCGTTATGGATGCCCATATCTTTGCCTGGAGGAATAATGTAGATATGATCCGGCTGCACGGTTACACCATCATGTGCTTCTCTGATAGCCATTGATGTAATCGGTTGAAGAATTGCAGCAACATCTACGACATGGGATTTGTCCAGATGCATAATAATTACGAATGCCATCCCGGACTTGATCGGCATGTGCATGAAGAATTTTTCAAAAGCATGGAAGGAACCTGCGGATCCACCCATTCCTATAATAGGAAAAGTAACTCCAGGCTTTTCCGACCCGTTAAATTTGGTTTGTTGCGTCATTTTTATAGCTCAAAACATTTAAGAGTAAAATACTCATTAAAGTTTCCAATTACAAAAATATATTAAACTACAAAAAACAAAGACCCCTTATTACACTAATATGTGTAGAATTAATACCTATTTTCATGAATTGCAGGCAAACTCTGTTCAGCATGCCTGCAATCTGATGTTAAACAACAGCTTCTATTCCGAAGCTGCAAGATCATTCACTTCCTGTTCTGCAAGAACAGTGAGCGCATCATCAGTCTCCTTTTCATTTTTGAGCGTCAGATCCAGCAAAGAGCTGATCTCGCTGCTGCCCATCCTTTTAGCCAGGGATTTAAGCGCGCCATAAGTAGCAATTTCGTAATGTTCTACTTTCTGTGCTGCCATAATTAATCCTGCATCACGTACTGCAGTATCCTCATCGGTATCTTCAATAATCGAATTGCCCTCTTTGATCAGTCCGGCCATAGCTTCACATTTCTTTCCCGTGGCTTCTTCGCCTAATATGCCAAAGATCTGTTCCAGGCGCCCGGCATGTTCCTGCGTTTCCAGCAGGTGTTTTTGGAAAGCATCAGCAAGCACGGTACTTGTTGCTGCATCTTTCATTTTTGGTAATGCCTGTGTAAGTGCCTGTTCTGCCCAGTAAATATCTTGCAGACTTTCTTTAAAAAGTGCATAAAATTTTGAGTCTTTTATTCTTTCCGTCGTTTCCATAGGTTCAATATTCTTTGAAAGTATGGACAGATGGCAGGGCCTTTTGTTTTAGAAAAAAACATTTTCCGGAAAACACCTGCTTTCTTACCATACATCAAGACAACATCCAAATATTTGTTACAACTTTGATTTATTAAAAAATTCAAAGACATGAAAAAATTATTTGTACTGTTATTTGCTGCCACTACAGCTTTTACTTCTTTTAACGCATCTGCACAAACCTGGACTGCTGATAAAGCGCACTCGAAATTAGGTTTCAGCATTACCCACATGATGGTGAGTGATGTTGAAGGTTCATTCAAAACATTCGAATCTACTATCGTTTCTTCAAAAGCTGATTTTACCGATGCAGTGATTAACCTAAGCGCAGATATCGCCTCTGTAAACACTGAAGATGACAAAAGAGACGGCCACCTGAAAAGTGCTGATTTCTTTGACGCTGAAAAATACCCTAAACTTACTTTCAAAAGCACGTCAGTAAAAAAAGTAGCTGCCGGCAAATACAAGGTAGCAGGTCAGTTAACTCTTCATGGCGTAACTAAAGCTGTTGTTTTAGATGCAGTCCTGAGAGGTACTACTGTAAATCAGGCTAAAAAAACTGTTGCAGGTTTCAAAGTAACAGGAACAATCAAAAGAGCAGATTTCGCTTTGGGTACAAAATATCCCAATGCAATGCTTAGCGATGAAATTGCACTTAATGCAAATACTGAGTTCGTACAAAACTAATGCAGGTCCTGCCTGGGCAGGATTACTCTTTTCAAAAAGACACAAAGATATTTCCCCTGTTCCTGACCGGAGCAGGGGAATTCTTTTTTAGGTATCAGTTTCATGCCTGCTGAATAAAAATCAAGATTCTGATTTATTTCGATAAATTGCAAGCCGATTGTTGACAGAATAAATAAATGACGGAAATTAACAAGGACACACACATAGCCATAATCGGACTTGGTTATGTGGGTCTGCCACTTGCAGTGGCTTTTGCCAAGTATTTTAAGGTGACCGGGTTCGATATCAAACCGGGCCGCATTGCAGAACTGAATGCAGGCTTTGACAGCACACTGGAGATCAGTGAAGACCAGTTGAAAGAGCTGAGCCATCAGCTTTCATTCACCAGTGACCCAGTGGATATACAGTTTGCAAGGGTATATATCATCACCGTTCCTACTCCGATCGACAAATACAACCATCCAGACCTGCAGCACCTGTACAGTGCAAGCAGAACCGTTGGGCAATACCTTAAAAAAGGCGATCTCGTCATTTATGAGTCTACTGTCTATCCCGGTGTAACCGAAGACGAATGTGCACCGGTGCTGTCGGAAGAATCAGGTCTTCTCTTCAATAAAGACTTTTCATGCGGATACTCCCCTGAGCGCATTAATCCGGGTGATAAGGAACATACCCTTACGCAGATCGTAAAGATCACTGCAGGTTCAAACCCGGTTGCCGCGGAGAATGTGGACAGGTTGTACCGCACGATTATCACCGCAGGCACTTACCCTGCGTCAAGCATCCGCGTGGCCGAGGCTGCCAAGGTGATTGAAAACGCACAGCGGGATATCAATATTGCATTCGTAAATGAACTGGCCAAAATCTTTAATCTGATCGGGCTCGATACCCATGAGGTATTGCAGGCAGCAGGAACAAAATGGAATTTCCTCAATTTCAAACCCGGCCTGGTAGGCGGCCATTGTATTGGCGTAGATCCCTATTATCTGGCACAGAAAGCACAGGAAGCTGGATACCACCCCGAGATTATTCTTGCAGGCAGAAGGCTGAATGACGGCATGGGACAATATATCGCAGATGAAGTGATCAAACTCATGGTGCGTAAACAAATCCAGGTGACAGACAGTGAGGTGCTGATCCTTGGATTCACTTTCAAAGAGAACTGCCCCGATGTTAGAAATACCGGCGTGATCGACATTGTTACCCGCTTGAGGGAATATCACGTAAAGATCTGCATCCAGGATCCATGGGCTGATCCGCAGCAGGTGTTGCTTGAATATGGCATTACCTGCCAGAATGAACAGGTCACCGGCCGCAGATTCGATGCCGTGATCGGAGCAGTGGCCCACCAGGAGTTTGAATCTGTAGATATCGCCGCACTTTCCAAAGAAAATACCGTGGTGTATGATATCAAAGGGATGTTTGACCCAGAAATTACTCATGGCCGGTTGTAAAAGGCCGCCGGAAAATTTAAGCACATGGAGGAAAACGCATACCATACCCGGACTCTTGGCGATACAACTTTCCTGATCACCGGGGGAGCAGGGTTCATCGGTTCTAATCTGGTAAAATATCTGTTGACACATGGCGCTAACAAAGTCCGGGTCCTGGACAATCTGTCCACAGGCTTTTTAAAAAACATCGCTCCGTTTCTTGCAGACCCTTCATTCGAATTCATTGAAGGAGACATACGCGATCCGGAGACTTGTAAGCGATCCTGTGACGGAATCGACTATGTGAGTCATCAGGCAGCTTTGGGTTCCGTACCGCGCTCTATTTACGATCCTGTAGGTACAAATCAGGTTAACATTGATGGATTCCTGAATATGCTGATGGCCGTAAAGGACAGTCAGGTGAAAAGGATGGTCTATGCAGCTTCCTCTTCTACTTATGGCGACAGCACTGAGCTCCCCAAAAGGGAAGACAAAATTGGAAACCCGCTTTCTCCCTATGCGGTAACCAAACTGGTGAATGAATTGTATGCTGATGTCTTTCGCAAAACATACCAGACCGACAGCATCGGCTTAAGATACTTCAACGTGTTTGGCCCCAACCAGGATCCCGGCGGAGCCTATGCAGCAGTTATTCCATTGTTCATCCGGTCGGTGCTCCAGGGTACACCAGCACTGATCAACGGAGATGGCAGCCAGACACGCGACTTCACTTTTATCGAAAATGTGATTCAGGCCAATGTGAAAGCAATGCTTTTCCCGGATCCTCTTCCGCACACGGTCTACAATGTTGCCTGTGCAGAACGAATTTCCCTGAACCAGTTATGGGAGCTGTTAAAAGAGCTGAACGGTACTGACCCGGGACAAAGCTACGGGCAGTCGAGAACGGGCGACATACATGACTCACTCGCTGATATCAGCAGGATCAAAACCGACCTAGGCTACCAGCCCCTTTTCTCTTTGAGGGAAGG
>NZ_JBEVDX010000106.1:0-41378 GCF_040513095.1 Pedobacter sp.
CTATGAGAGACAGCGTAATTGCACCAACGATCAATACGACTCAGATTGACCCGGCAATCGCCGCCAATCTGAATATTGTCATTAAAGAAGCTATTCCTGCGAAGTTAAAAGTAACTATGAGTAATACTTTTGGTTTCGGCGGACATAACGGAACGGTTGTTTTTAAAGCATTATAAATTCTTAAGGGCGCCATTTCCTGGCGCCCTGCTTTTACTTTTTGTACGGACTGATCGTTCTGATTGTCCCGTCAGCCTCATGTTGGAGGGTAGTTACCTTTATATTTCTTAAGTGCGTTTTGCCATTTGACAATTGCGTATCATGATAAAAAATAAGCCATTTTCCTTTGTATTCTATAATGGAGTGATGGGTTGTCCAGCCCACTACAGGCAGCATTATAATTCCCTGATAGGTAAAGGGGCCATAGGGCGAATCCCCTATTGCATACACCAGCTTATGGGTGTCACCGGTGGAGTAAGAAAAATAATACCTGCCATTGTACTTATGCATCCAGGAGCCCTCAAAAAACCTGCGGTCGTGATCTCCGCCCAGTAAGGGCTTACCATCTTTATCCAGGATCAGCACATCTTTTACTTCCCCGGCAAACTGCTTCATATCAGGACTGAGTTTAGCAATTTTCGCCGTGAGCGCAGGTTCTTTATCTTTCCCCAAATCTGTCTTGGAGCCATTCGCCGCGTATTGTCCATTGCTCCATCGCTGCAGCTGTCCGCCCCAGATTCCACCAAAGTACATATATGTGCTTCCGTCAGTATCAGTAAATACAGCCGGGTCTATGCTGAAACTGTTTTCTATTGGTTTTTTTTCTGCTGTGAATGGCCCTGCGGGTGTGCTTGCTGTTGCTACCCCAATCCTGAAAACGTCCTTTTTGTCTTTAAGCGGAAAATAAAGATAGTATTTTCCATTTTTGAAAGCGGCATCCGGTGCCCAGAGCTGCCTTCCGGCCCAGGGAATATCTTTAACTGTTAAAGCCACACCATGATCTGTTACCTGTCCGCCAATGCTGTCAACTGAGAAAATGTGATAATCATCCATTGCAAAATGATCACCATTGTCATTCTCAGGTATGCCTGCGTCAATATCATGCGAAGGGTAAATGTAAATTTTATCCTCAAAAACATGCGCAGAAGGATCGGCAGTGTACATTTTAGTAATCAGTGGCTTTGAGATCGCTCCATTAAAAGCAGTGCTGTCTGCAGGAGCTGCAGTTTTCTTTTTTTCCTTACACGCTGTCAGTACCAGCAGAGGCAGGCTAAGCAGCAGAAGCAGTTCCTTGTTCATCAGTTTATACATCATATTTGGTTTTTCTATAGTTATTTATTGTTCAAGCGACCTTCCTATTCCCAATTCCAGTCCCCTCAGCTCTGCCAGGCCTTTTAAACGCCCGATAGCAGAGTAGCCCGGGTACGTCTTCTTATGCAGGTCGTCCAGCATCTGGTGTCCATGATCAGGCCGCAGCGGCAGCGGCACGCCGGTTTGCTGCATCAGTATCACCAGTTTTTTCATCACTGCAAACATGTCCACGTCCCCACTCAAATGCGCGGCTTCATAGAAGTTGCCTTCCACATCCTGGGTTGTATTCCGTAAATGCACAAAATGGATCAGCTTGCCATAACGGGAGATAATTCCGGGAAGGTCATTTTCCCGCAGCACACTGAGCGATCCAGTGCAGTAACAAAGTCCGTTCGCTTCTGAAGGGCACGCGTTTGTAATAAAATCGAGGTCTGCCTCGGTGCTGACTATCCTGGGTAAGCCGAGAATAGGATATGGTGGATCATCTGGATGGATAGCCATTTTAATACCTGCTGATGCTGCCGCAGGAATGACCTCCCTCAGAAAGAAACTGAGATTTTCCCGTAAAACCGCAGCATCTATAGCTGCATAGGCTTTCAGGGCTTCCAGGATAATTGCAGGTGTAAATTGTACATCAGAGCCGGGCAAACCCAATAAAACACTGTTAAACAGGTAATCTTTATCTGCTGTGCTCATGGACTCAAATTTTGTCTTAGCCAAGCTGGTCTCTTCTGCACTGTACTCCTTTTCTGAACCTGGCCTCTGCAGAATGAAAAGATCAAATGCAATGAAAGCAGCCTTTTCAAACCGGAGGGCTTTACTGCCATCAGGCAAAGTAAATGACGGATCAGTCCTCATCCAGTCGAGCACAGGCATAAAATTATATGTTACTACTTTCAGCCCCGCTGCCGCCAGGTTCTGCAGACTTACTTTATAATTTTCAATCAGTTCCATGTAATTGCCGTCACGCCGCTTTATAGCTTCATGTACAGGCAGACTTTCAACTACATTCCATTCCATCCCGGCATCTGCAATGACATTTTTACGCAGCAGGATTTGATCAACGGTCCATATTTCTCCTACGGGAATATGATGTAACGCAGTAACTACGGCCGTACATCCTGCCTGACGGATATCCTGCAGGCTTACCGGATCAGAGGGACCAAACCAGCGCATACTTTGTTCAAATTGTATCATGAGCTTTGCAATCGATTGTCAAATTATTCATTAAAATCCGATAGAATTACCTCCATCAACCGGAATGACTACTCCTGTCACATATTTGGCACTTTCAGAGCTCAGGTAATAAACTGCATCAGCGATGTCCTCAGGTAATCCCAGATGCCCCATCGGTGTGCGCGACAATACTTTGTTTTTCCGCTCAGGATCGTTATCAAGTGCTTTGGAAGACATGTCTGTTTTGATGAAACCGGGAGCAACGCAGTTAATCCTGATCCCCAGTGGTGACAATTCAACAGCCATAGCCTTTGTCATTCCTTCAATTGCAGACTTGGCTGCCGTATAGGCAATCACTTTCGGTATTCCATACTGAGCTGCCATCGAACTGATATTGACTATTGACCCGCTGCCGGCACTGTTCATGACTTTTGCCACTTCCCTGCTTATTGCAAAAACAGCTAGTACATTGGTTTGGATCACATGTAAAAATTCATCATCCGTCACTTCCAGGAAGGGCTTCTTATGATTGATTCCGGCATTGTTTACCAGGATATCAATCTGGCCAAATTCAGCGGTAATCTCCTCCACAAGGGCAGGTATAGATGTAATCTGCTGCAGGTCCAAAACCTTGTAACTGCATAAACTGCCCAGTTCTGCGGCAGTATCCCTGAGATTTTCTTCGTTTCTTCCGATCATTACCGTAGTGATCTGCTCCGCCACCAGCTTCTTTGTGATCGCCAGGCCTAAGCCTGCAGCACCCCCGGTAACAATGGCTACTCTCTTTTTATTGGTCATTTGACTTCTTTTTTAATGATGATTCCCTGATCACCAGTTGCGATTTTAATATGATAGTATTAGCCAGTGCAACATCACTTTCCCCCCTGATATGGGTTACCAGGTGACGGGCAGCGATTTTCCCCATTTCTTCACCGGGGTAATTGACGGTTGTCAGCATTGGTTCAGAAATCCGGGAGATCACATCATTGTTAAAGCCGGCCACAGCGATATCTCCGGGTATTTGAAGCCCGGCATCCTTGAACACTTTCATGCAGATTACGGCTGAAAGGTCGTTCGCAGCAAACAGTGCATCGGGCCTCACTTTCATCTTTAAGATCTCCCTGGCAGCACTGACTGACGACTCTTCAGTCAGGTCTGTCTCAAATACTATCTGCTCATCATAAGGGATCTGGTGTGCTGCAAGCGCATTCATATAACCAGCCTTCCGGTCATGGTATACGTTTCGCATCAGGCTTCCCGTAAGATGCGCAATCTTGCTGCAGCCCTGTTCAATCAAATGCGAAGTAATGTCATATCCGGCTTTTGTATTATTGATCACAACTTTATTAAAATCGTCATTTTCAATTACCCTGTCTACAAAAAGCAGGGGAATACTGTGCCTGATATAGCCATCGAAATGATCCAGGCTTCTCGTATTGGCCGCAAGATTGACAATAAGCCCGTCCACCCTGTTGTGCAGCATGGCTTTTGCATATTTTATTTCATTCTCCTCCAGTTCAAGCGACTGGCTGATGAGCATATTATAGTTGGCACTGTTAAGCTCCTTTTCTATTCCGGCAAGTATAGCTGAGATAAAATAACTGTTTAACCTTGGTACAATGACCCCTATTGTATTGGTTTTCTGGTTACGCAGATTTCTTGCGAAAGTATTGAACCGGTAACCCATTTCATTCGCTGTATCAAATATCTTTTTCCTGGTCTTTGGGTTCACTGCAGGATTATCCTGCAAGCCCCTGCTAATGGTTGATGGAGCCAGTTTCAGACGCTCAGCGATATCATAAATAGTAATAATCTTCTCAGCCTTCATATATAGACAACCTAAATCAGGGTCTAAAGTAGTAAAATTTTACTAAAATGCAATCCGTTGCATTATTAAAACATCAAGAAAACCACAGCTTTACAAAAACTGTATTTTAGCTTCTGCTGGTCGATTTACGGACGATGAGTTTAGGTTTTATACTCACAATTTTTGGCTCCACACCATAGTCAAAAGCTTCCATTTCCTGGAAATAAAGATTAGCAATCGTTTTACCCATACTTATACTGTATTGATCTATAGTTGTGATCGAAGGGCTGGTAATTTCAGTAAAAGGCTCATTGGAGTAACCGCATATGCCAAGTGTTTCCGGAACGGCTATCCCTTTATCAGTAGCTACTTCAAGCACTCCCAGGGCAGAGAAATCGGAGGTTGATGCGAATATGGCATCAGGTGGATCAGGCAGGCTCAGCAATTCCAATGTGGCCTTTGCACCCAGTTCTTTAGTCCAGGCATTTTCACACATCAGCTCCTCTAAAACCGGAAATCCAGATTTACGGATTGCGCTGAGATATCCTTCTTTCCGCTGACGGAAAATATCTATATCCTGCGGTCCTTCCAGTAAGGCAATTCTTTTGTACCCCTGTGCTACCAGGTGCAGCACTGCTTCCTGCGAGGCACGTTCATTGTCGTTAATTACCTTAAAAGTATCCAGTTCATCCACTACACGGTCAAACTGGATCAGACGGATATGCCTGTCCAGCACCTGCTGAAGGTGCTGATAAGAGCCTGTTTCGGCAGCAATGGAGATTATAATGCAGCTTACATGCTGGTTGATCAGCGCATTGACGCAATCAACTTCACGGGCGTGGAGCTCGTTCGACTGGCATATGATCAGGTTATATCCCTTTTTATAAGTGACCTCTTCCAGTCCGGCGATAATATTTGAAAAAAAATTCTGATTGATCCTCGGCACCACTACCCCTATCGTAGGATTATTGCCCTTCCTTAAATTGGAAGCCATCGCATTTTGCTGATAGTTCATTTCCGCAGCAGTCTTCAGTACTAATGCCTTGGTTGCAGCGTTTACTTTTGAGCTGTTGCTCAATGCCCGGGAAACAGATGAAGCTGCTAAATTGAGCTTCTGGGCGATATCATAGATAGTTGTTCTTTTCTGGCGTTTCATTATAAATACAAAAATGTAAAAAATAATCGGGCAATCGATTGCATAATAAAAATATTAACCTAAATTCGTTTTCCGTAACCGGGTATAAACTTAACAATTGCAATAACAACCACATATATGTTATTACTAGGAATAGATATTGGAACGTCCTCTATAAAAGTAGCTGTTGTAGATGCAGCAACTCAGCAAGTTGTCAGCTCAGCACAATTTCCGGAAAAAGAAAGCTTAATCACCGCACTGCAGCCGGGCTGGGCTGAGCAGTCACCAGAAATGTGGTGGGATCATGTGCAGCAGGCCTTTGCCATTTGTAAGGCTACAGGCAAATTTGATGCGCAGGATATTTCATCAATAGGTATTGCTTACCAGATGCATGGATTGGTATTGGTAGACAGGGAGCAAAAACTGCTGAGAGACAGCATTATCTGGTGTGACAGCAGGGCTGTAGAACTTGGCAATGCCGCATTCGATGCCCTGGGGCATGACTTTTCACTGTCGCACCTGCTCAATTCACCGGGCAACTTTACTGCTTCGAAACTGGCTTGGGTAATGCACAATGAACCAGAACTGTATGCTAAAATCGATAAGGTTATGCTTCCGGGGGATTTCATTGCTATGAAACTGACTTCTCAGATTACCACCAGCATTTCTGCGTTATCGGAAGGAATCTTCTGGGACTTTCAAACCAATAGTTTATCAGCAGAACTGATGAATTACTATGGTTTCAGCCCTGCACTTATACCAGAGATAAAACCTGTCTTTGCCGAACACGGAAGGGTATCGGCAGCTATTGCAGCTCAGCTGGGGTTGAAAGAAGGAACGCCGGTAACGTATAAAGCCGGAGACCAGCCAAATAATGCGCTTTCACTGAATGTACTGGAACCAGGTGAGGTTGCCGCAACAGCTGGCACCTCGGGCGTAATCTACGGTGTAAGTGATCAGCTGACGTACGATGACCAGTCGCGGGTTAACACATTCGCACATGTAAACTATACAGAAGAAGAAAAACGTTTAGGCGTATTGCTCTGCATCAACGGCACAGGAAGCCTTAACCGCTGGACAAAAAACTTATTCGGATCTTCTATGAGTTACGCCGCAATGAACGCTGAAGCAGGCAAAGTGAAAATCGGTGCTGAAGGACTAAGAGTACTGCCATTTGGAAACGGTGCAGAACGTATGCTAAACAACAGGCTTGTGGGTGTACATTTTCAAAATATCGACTTAAACCTGCATTCGCAGGCCCATCTTTTCCGTGGCGTACAGGAGGGCATCGCTTTTGCATTCCGTTACGGATTTGACATCATGCGCTCAAACGGCATGAGCCCGAATGTAATCCGCGCCGGAAAAGCCAATCTGTTTTTAAGCGACCTTTTTCTCGAAGCATTTGTAAACAGCACAGGAGTTCCGGTAGAACTGTATGAAAATGATGGCAGCGTTGGGGCAGCACTCGGATCAGGGATAGGTGCTAAAACCTTCTCGGCTCCTGCAGAAGCATTCAGCAATATCAAATGCCTTCAGGTAATAGAACCTACTGTAAGCGACACCTATGAGCCCGTTTACCAGGAATGGCTCAGTCTTTTGAACAAACAAGATTAATCTAAAATATAAACAAATCATATGACAAATGTAATTACGGGAGAAAAAGAATTCTTCAAAGGCATCGGACAGGTAAAATTCGAAGGCGCTGAATCAGACAATCCACTGGCTTTCCGCTGGTATGATGAAAACAGGATCGTTGCAGGTAAAACATTGAAAGATCACCTGCGCTTTGCCGGCGCTTACTGGCATTCATTTGTGGCCACAGGAGGAGATCCGTTTGGCGAACCAACAATCATCCATCCCTGGAATGAAAAAGCTGATGCCGTTGAAAGGGCAAAGGATAAGATGGATGCTGCATTTGAGTTTCTTACCAAAATGAACCTCCCTTTCTACTGCTTCCACGATGTGGATGTGGTTGATTACACCAACGATGTAAAAGATAATGAAAGACGCCTGCAGGCACTTGTTGAGTATGCAAAACAGAAACAGGAAGCCAGCGGCGTAAAACTGCTATGGGGTACTGCCAACCTGTTCTCGCACCGCAGGTACATGAACGGTGCATCCACCAATCCGAATTTCCACGTGCTTGCCCATGGTGCTGCACAGGTTAAATTTGCACTGGACGCAACTATCGCGCTTGGCGGAGAAAACTATGTATTCTGGGGTGGCCGCGAAGGTTACATGAGCCTGCTGAATACCAACATGAAACGTGAACAGGAACACCTGGCTAAGTTCTTACATGCTTCAAAAGATTATGCACGTAAACAGGGTTTCAAAGGTAACTTCCTGATAGAACCTAAGCCATGTGAGCCATCCAAACACCAGTATGACTATGATGCAGCTACAGTAATCAGCTTTCTGCGTCAGTATAACCTGATGGACGATTTTAAACTGAACCTCGAAGTAAACCATGCTACGCTTGCAGGACATACTTTTCAGCATGAAGTTCAGGTCGCAGCGGATGCAGGGCTTTTGGGTTCTATGGATGCCAACAGGGGTGATTACCAGAACGGATGGGACACTGACCAGTTCCCTAATAACATCAATGAACTGGCAGAAACTATGCTGATCTTCCTGGAAGCAGGCGGTTTACAGGGCGGTGGAATCAACTTTGATGCAAAGATCAGAAGAAATTCTACAGATGCAGCTGATTTGTTTTATGCGCATATTGGCGGAATGGACACCTTTGCAAGGGCACTGATCATTGCAGATAACATCCTGCAAAAATCTGATTATAAAAAGATAAGGACAGAGAGATATGCTTCGTTTGATGGTGGTGCGGGCAAAGATTTTGAAAACGGCAAACTTAGCCTGGAAGATCTGACAGCTTATGCGATTGAAAAAGGTGAGCCTGAAACGCTGAGCGGTAAACAGGAACTGCTGGAAAATATCGTTAACAGATATATTTAATCTATCAGATTATGCATTCATTAGGCACATACGACTATGTCGTTTTCCTGGTCTACTTCCTTGTTGTAGCCCTTTATGGCTGGACAGTTTACCGTAAAAAGCAGGCACAGGCAGAGAATTCCAAAGATTTCTTCCTGGCGAAGGACTCCCTGACCTGGTGGGCTATCGGCGCTTCCCTCATTGCCTCAAATATTTCTGCGGAACAGTTTATTGGCATGAGCGGATCTGGCTTTACCATGGGCCTGGCTATAGCAACCTACGAGTGGATGGCCGCAGCTACGCTGATTATAGTAGCTACGTTTTTTATCCCGGTATATATCAAGAATAAGATCTACACTATGCCCCAGTTCCTGGGACAGCGCTACAACAGTACGGTGGCAATGATCATGGCGATCTTCTGGCTGCTCCTGTATGTGGTAGTCAACCTTACATCAATATTATACCTGGGCGCACTGGCCATTAACAGTATATCAGGAATCAATACTACAGCCTGTATGTACATCCTGTCCATATTTGCGGTGATTATCACCCTTGGGGGAATGAAAGTGATTGGATATACAGACGTGATCCAGGTTTTCTTTCTGATTCTTGGCGGACTGGCTACAACTTACCTTGCCTTACAGCTGGTATCAGCACACTTTGGTACTACAGGGGTGCTCAACGGGCTGGGACTGATCAAAGAGAAAGCAGTTGACCATTTCCAGATGATCTTCCACAAGGAAAATCCGCATTACATGGACCTGCCCGGCTTATCAGTACTGATTGGCGGGATGTGGATTGTGAACCTGAACTACTGGGGATGTAACCAGTACATTACGCAAAGGGCACTGGGTGCAGACTTAAAAACTGCCAGAGGCGGATTGTTGTTCGCAGCTGCCCTGAAGTTGCTGATGCCTGTCATCGTAGTTTTACCCGGGATTGCGGCTTATGTACTGTACAAGGAAGGTGCCGGATCATTCCAGATGGATATGATGAAGGACGGTTCGCTGAATGCGGATTCCGCTTATCCGGTGTTGCTTAACCTGCTCCCGGCAGGACTTAAAGGTTTGTCTTTTGCAGCGCTTACGGCAGCTATTGTTGCCTCACTGGCAGGGAAAGCAAACAGTATTGCTACGATCTTTACACTTGATGTTTACAAAAAGGTCATCAATAAAGATGCCGATGAGAACAAACAGGTAATCATTGGACGCATCACTGTGATTGTAGCTATGATCCTCGCGATCATTATTGCACCACAGTTGGGTATAGATAAAAAAGGAGGTTTCCAGTTTATTCAGGAGTATACAGGTTTTGTATCACCTGGTATCTTTGCTATGTTTATCCTTGGTTTCTTCTGGAAAAGGACTACTTCCAATGCAGCTTTATTTGCTACCATAGGAGGATTCCTGATGTCTGTAGGATTTAAGGTATTGCCTTCTTTTGCAAATCTTCAGTGGTTAAACCCTATGGGTTTCTCTAAACTGGTAGAGCAGAAAGATGGCAGCATGTTATACGAGATCCCTTTCCTTGACAGGATGGGTTTTGTATTCGTCATCTGTATTGTTGCGATGTATATCATCAGCCTGTTTGAGAACAGGAACGGAGTAAATCCTAAAGGTCTGGAGATCGACCGTGGGATGTTTAAAACCACACCTGGATTTACGGTTGGCGCAGTGCTGATCATGGGTGTGATTGTTGCACTTTATACTATCTTCTGGTAGTACAGGTATAGACAGCTTTTAATAGCCCCCTGCACAAGCAGGGGGCTATTTTTTATACCTCAGTATCTATTATTTACCAGTCATAAACGGGGAAGCCGGAAGCCCTTCCCTATTGTACAGATTAGCTCCTTCGGGATTATCCGCCCAGGCATATCTTACATAAAGTGGTTGTTTGACTTCGTCATTCCATACGATGACTTTATCCCCCTGAATACGGGCTTTTGCCCATAAAAACTTTTTATCAGCACCGGCAATGGCAAACTGCATCAGCTCTCCTCCTCCTTTGGCCATTAATCCGCTTCCTGTATTGCTGAAGAAAACGCTGATTGTACCTTTCTCTACCTGGGCCGACTCATATAAGGGGCCGGAAGCAACCAATTTCTTATCACCGTAAGCCAGCTTTCGCGCAAGCAAGGCGAGCCTCTCCCCCACATCCTTTTTATTGGTTGGATGGATATCATTCCATTCACCGGCATCGATATTTACACTCATTGCCGTACCTGGCACTGCTAACGTTTTAAGTTGTTCCTGCCGCAATTCTGCCCACTGGCTTTCAGATGGCAAATACTGGACTTCCATGAAATTTGGCAGCTGTGCGTATATGAATGGCAAATCCGGCTGATGCCACTGCCGGCGCCAATCTGCAATAAGTGCAGGCAGCAAATAACCGTATGCGGCAGGCTGAAAAGTATTGGCTTCTCCCTGATACCAAAGTACACCTTTGACAGCAAAATTAACTGCAGGGGCAACCATCGTATTGTATAATCCGGACGGTTCATTCTGCATCATAAAACCAGGACCCGGGGCTGGGTTTTTTAACAGGTCAAACACCTGCCCTACCTTATATTGCCAGTCGCCCCGCAGATCAACCTCCTTATTTCCTATGACCAGCCGATAAGGTTTATCGGGTACAAAACCACCTTTACCGGTATTACTCACAACTTTTACCACAATTATATTCCTGCCCGCCTTTAATAGCCCTGCAGGAATTAAATATCTTCTTGGGGGGTACTGATAGGAAGTAGATCCTGCAAACACTCCATTGACATAAACCATATCCGCGTCTACAATCCGCCCCATAAACAGCATTGCAGTTTTTCCCTGTTCCGTAACAGGGAGTTCCACTTCCTTGCGGAACCAGATCACACCATTCAATCCCCTTACGCCCTGATCTGCCCAGTAACCAGGCAGCCAGAAAGGATGCCAGTCCCGTGGCACATAGGCAGGATCATACCATTTTAGTGTCCCCCGCATCCCGGCGTCCGGATTTTCTCCCTGCCTGCCCTCCTGCTCCGCAGTTGGCCCGGTGCTTTTTTGCGGTAAGGGTAAGGGGCGGGTGATCTGCTGCATGTATGCACTATCCTGAAATTTTTTCAGCTTCTCTGCGTATTCAGGTAAGTGTTTGAGCCCTTCAGCACTAGTCCATGCCTCAACAGGTGTTCCCCCAACACTGGAATTGATAATGCCTACGGGAACATGGTACTGCTGGTAGATTTTTCTGGCGAAAAAATAAGATGCAGCTCCAAAGTTTAACACATTCTCAGGAGTTGCATTCATCCACTTCCCCGGAGGTAAATCCTCATGCAATGCGCTTACATCAGCTGCCGTAGGGACAAAAAAGTTGCGGATCCGTGGGTAGTTGGCTGTTTTAATGTCTTCCGGATACCTTTCTTTTACCCGCTCCATATTGATTACCATATTGGATTGCCCGGCACAAAACCAGACATCTCCGATCAGGATATCATGAATTACCAGGTGGTTGCTGCCTCCTATATCCATATCATAAGGCCCCCCGGCTTCCATCGCAGGTAACAGCAGCATCCATTTGCCCTCGGCTGATGCTTTGGCAGTATAATTTCTGCTCCTGAAGCGGAGCCTGATCTTTTCACCAGCAGATGCCCAGCCCCAGATTTTGAGCTGTGTATTGCGCTGCAGCACCATACCATCACTGATCAGTTGCGGCAGACGTATATTGGCCAGGCAAACATGCCCGGCCAATAACAAACCGCTCATAAGAATAACCGCTAAACAGTTGCGTTTCATCATTTCCTGATTTTAGTATCCGGGATTTTGTGGCAATGCTGGCCCCGTTGTAACCAGGTTGATTAGTGAAAGAGGTATAGGACGCAACGAATACGCTTCGGCAGGACTGGTTTTTGAGTATCCCGGATAAGCTTCTGAATTGTAGAGTTGCAGGCGGCGGCCCAATGACTGGGTACGGGTAAGATCCCACCAGCGTGTACATTCTTCATAGGTTTCGCGTGAACGCTCATCCAGGATAAAATCCAGTGTAACCTGTGCAGGGCCTACCTGCATCGCTGCCGCGGCTGCGGTATTTTGTGCAGCTGTATTTGTCGTTTTATAAGCCGCTCTCGACCTGATAACGTTGAGCATATCTGCTGATTTCTGAAGGTCGCCGGCTTTAAACAGGGCTTCGGCCGCCAGTAAGTAAACATCCGCAAACCTGGCCAGTACAAAAGGACGCGTTGAGGGATCGTTTACTGCAGCCCTGTTCGGATCATCATATTTCTTTAACGAAGGGAACACTATCGGGGTATAAGGATTAGCTGTTGTTCCGGCGGCTACAGCAGGCGGCAGTAAGATCACCCCCTTGAATGTAGCGCGTTTTGCAGCTCCCGGATCAAAAGGCGGGGTCCATATTGCAGTGTCCACACCAACTGTTAAAGCCCCCCGTGGTGTAGACACACCGGCGGTATTGGATATCCAGGTTGTCTGGAAGGTTTTATCAAACCTGCTGTCGCTGCTCCGTTCAGCAAAAACCCGGAGCATATAATCTGTATTGGGCCTGATCCGGATGAAGGGCCTTCCATTGGGAATATCACGTGTCATCAGTGCTGCCCCTGTAGCAGTTGGGTAATTTGCTGTGATGGAAGGATAATTTGGTCGGAACAGGTAATTTGTTACATTGTAATTACCACCTGATCCGCCGGGTGCGTAATTCCCATATTTTGTGTCACTGCTTTCGTCAATTACAAACAGTGTTTCTTTGCCATAATCATTTGCAGGCCTGAACGCATCTGCAAAATCCTGCCAGAGGTCAATACCATAAGCAGCACGGTTATCTATCAGCCCCTGGAACGTTGTTGCAGCAGCAGCAAAATCACCCGTCTGCGCTGCTTTTGACCAGCCCCTTGTAAGGTATGTTTTGCCAAGAAAGTATAAAGCGGTAGCCTGGGTAGCAGCTTTGCCACCAAAAGGCTGTGCAGGTTTCAGCTGTAGTTCTTTGGATGACTCACTAAAGTCTTTAATCATCTGTGTATACAGATCCGCCAGAGGAGCACGGGAATCCGAAGTAGTTGGATTGGTAATCAGAGAGATATGCAGAGGCATTTCACCGAAATTCACAACCATGTAATAATATAACATTCCACGCAGGAACTTGGCCTGGGCTACATACTGTGTACGCTGTACCGGATCTGTGAATACGTTTGCATTTTCAATTACACCATTCAGCGTATTGATATCGGTATATGCATTTTGTACGATATACCTGAAATCATCCAAACCTATGTTTGCGTAGGTGAACAGTCCGATATTACTCGTACTGCCTCCGGCCAGTGTCTCATCCGTTCCGGCAACCAGCTGATTGGTAAAACCTTCAGTTCCCCAGAGCCCTCTCAACGAACCGTAAACACCTGTTATGCCACCGATTAAACCAACCGGCGTACTAAAAGACTGCTGTGTTAACTGCGTCTTCTGGTTTTCATCTAAAAAACTTTTTTTACAGCCACCAGCACTGAGTGTGGCTGTTGCTGCTATAATTATAGAAATCTTACTGTATAATTTCATCTGAATACTATTTAAAATTAAAATCTTGCGCTTACACCTAACTGATAAGTACGTGTTGGCGGATTATTTAAGTTGGCAGTAATTGCACGGCTTGTTGTAGTTCCTGCAGTACCACCACCTGCTGTAGGTGTTGTACCCGCAACAGTTGAAGAAACAGCCCCGCCTGTCGCATTGCCTTCCGGATCAATTCCATAACCACTTTTAACCAGTGGAGAATAAATGATGAAAGGATTAAAACAGGTAGCGTATACTCTCAGTGAGCTCAGTCCGGAGCCTTTCAGCATCCCTGAGTTAAAGGTATAACCGAGGTTGATACTGCGCATTTTAACGAATGAGCCATCGCGTACAGCGAGAGTTGAAGCATAGATCTGCTTATCATTGGCGGCATCCGGTGCGGGAAAGGCATTTGTAGGATTTGTTGGTGTCCAGTAATCTACCTTCCACTGGTTCACACGGCTGTTACCGAAGAAGGGATAGCCTTGTGCGCTACCGTCAGCCGAGAGGTAAGGTGCAAGAATTTTTTGTCCTACACGTGCATCCGCGACAAAGGAAAGGTCAATTCCTTTGTAACTGAACCTGTTGGTAATCCCTCCTGTAAAATCAGGTTGAAAATTCCCCAGTATCTGTAAGTCACTGGCGTTGATTTTACCATCATTGTTCACATCTTCTACCTTAATCTGACCAGGTTTCTGACCGTATACAGCGGCCTGGGCAGCCTCATTTGTTTGCCATATCCCAACCTTTTTCACATCATAAATCACATTGAAGGGCTGTCCCACAAACCAGTTGTTCCCCAGGTCCTGCTGTATTCCATCATGCAGGGCCACGATCTCGCTTCTGTTCAGTGAGATGTTGAAATCAGTGGACCAGTTAAAACCATCCTGATTTTTGATATTCACTGAACTCAGGGCTATTTCAAGTCCCCTTCCCTTGGTTTTACCTTCATTGGCCGTATATGAAGTGGCCCCATTTGTATAGGGCAGGTTCACCACCTGCAGAATGTGGTCGGTCTTTTGGTCATAGACATCCACTGTACCGGTAATCCGGTTGTTGAATAAGGCAAAATCTAAACCGATATCCAGCTGTTTGGTAAACTCCCAGGTAAGGTTCTGGTTGGCCAGACTGCTGAGCAAATATCCGTTAGCTGCAGAGCCCGCACTGCCGATAGGCCCGAAATTGTAGAAATTACTGGAAAGGTTTCCAGCCGAGGAATAGGCATTTACCGACTGATTGGAAGTTTTACCATAACCGCCCCTTAGTTTCAGCGCGGAAACTACATTTTTAATGCCACTGAAAAAACTCTCCTTGTCGATATTCCATGCAGCACCGAATGCTGGGTAGACATAATATTTTTTGGTCGGGAATACAGATGATCCGTCATCCCTTACTGTAGCCGTGACAGAATATTTACCATCAAATACGTAGTTCAGGCGAGCCATATAGGAGATCAGGCGTGTTTCAGAATATCCACCTGCACCAGCGCTCACTGTGGCGGCCTGCTGTAAATTATAGTTTTGAATATAATCTGCCGGGATACCTACGCCGTTAAAGCTGTTGTTTTGAAAATGGTCCCGCTCAATGCTGTATAGACCGGTAAAAGTTACATGGTGCTTTTCCTTAAACGTTTTATCATAAGTCAGCAAATTCTCGATGGTGTAGGTATAATTCTCAGTGGAATTAACAGATTCATTGGCCTGTGTATAGGATGTGGCCTGATTGTAAAAAGTATTTGGTCCGCTATAAGAACCACCATTTCCGGAGTAATAGCTCAGACCGGCGTTTGCACGGTACTTTAAACCGTCGATAATCTTCAGTTCGCCATACAATGTGTTAACAGAACTTAATCTCCGGCTTTGGTTGGTATTTGTTTTGGTATCCCTGATCGTTAGCGGGTTTACTGTTGCCGCATCTACAGAACCCACCAGCGGAAACAGATTAACTGATCCGTCGGCATTGTATGGTGAAACCAGAGGGCTAAGCCGGATTACTCCGCCCACCGGGAAACGGTCGGCACCATTGGTAACCGCCAGATTCGGCGCTACCGATCCCCCGATTTTTACACGTTCACTCACCTGATGATCGAGTGTAGCCCTTAAACTGTAGCGTGTAAAGTCCTGTCCATAAACGATACCCTGTTCCTTACGGTAACCGGCGCTCAATGAAAACTGTGTTGATTCGGTTCCGCCGGTAATACTCAGGTTCTGATTATTCACATACCCTGTTCTGAAAATAATGTCCTGCCAGTCCGTATTGGTGCCATTGGCCAAACCTGCAGCTTCTGCAGCAGTTAAGTTGTAAGCGCTGGTACCCGGATTTACACTGTTCAATGCTTTTGCAGTCTCCTTAAAAGCAGCATATTCCTGCCCGTTCATAAAGTTGTAGGAAGAGGTTCTGTCGCTGATACCATAGTAAGCGTTATAACTGATCACAGCTTTTCCCGATTTCCCGCGTTTTGTGGTAATGATGATTACGCCACTCGCACCTCTTGAACCGTAAATTGCTGTTGCCGAAGCATCTTTTAACACATCAAGGGTACTCACGTCATCGGGATTGATATCATTGATACTACCGCCGATAAAAGGGATTCCGTCCAGCACAATCAGTGGGCCGTTCTGTGCATTTGCGGCACTGCCGGTAGCTCCGAGTGACCGCTCGCCCCGAACGCGGATCTGGCCGGCGGCTCCCGGCTGGGTACCGCTTGCCTGAATATCCACACCTGCCAAACGACCCTGCAGCTGGTTTACAACATTGGTAGCCGGAATTTCTGCAAGTGCAGCACCACTGATAGATGCGACTGCACCCGTCACATCCTTCTTACGTTGTGTACCGTAACCTACGACAACAATCTCGTTCAGGTTACCGGATTCCGGCAGCAAAAATACACTGACCGGCTGTACAGTGCTCGCCTGTACCTCTTTCGCGGTATAACCAATGTAAGAGACTATAAGTGTCGCTGCTGTACCGGGTATATTTAATGAGAAATTACCATTATTGTCAGACGAGGTGCTGCCTTTGCCTGATTTAACCCTGATAATGGCGCCCGGAAGAGGCGCCCCCTTTTCATCGGTGACTTTTCCCTTCAGAACAGCATTCTGGGCAAACACAATTGCCGGGAAAAAAGTAATGAGCAATAGTATCCCTATCGCATGATACAATTTTGTGAGTTTGATTTTTCGCATAACAAAAGTTTAATATTTGGTTTATTTTTTTTAAGAGGGTAAAAAACTATTCGGGCATATTTATTTCTGATAAAAACTGGTTACAATAAATTATGACAGCGCATCAGCAGCTGCCGGTTCATAAAGAAGATATCATCGGGTTTCATTGAAGCACAGGCTGATATATTTGGTTACGACGATAAATGTAGAAAGAATTTTGAATATTGCAATCGATTGTAATTTTTTTTCCTAAATTTATTTTTTTATTGGAGGGAATTGACTTTGGTGATCATCAGCGAAAAACGAAAAACTAATCCTGATTCCTGAAGACATTACAGGCTGGAATTTATCTTAAAGGCAATTATAGCGTGACAACATCTAAAATATAGTGCTCTAAAAAGTGAATAACCAAATTATAAACATTGTAAATAAGTAGGCAACTGCAAAAAGAAAACAGTTTGAAAAAGCTGAAATCGATTGCATTATCTGATGAATATGGGAGCTAACAAAAAACTAAAAACCCTGCTTGTTCAACTGGCAGCAGGAACATGCATCAGCATTTTTACGGGTTTTATCCTTCAACGTTCTGCGCCTGTCGTTCCGCAGCAGGAAAACAGCGGACTGAAAGATTATTACGGGTCCTATTTCCCTATAGGAGTAGCTGTATCAGCAAAATCTCTGGATGGTGCCGAAGCAGTACTGATCAGGAAACAGTTCAACAGCGTCACACCGGAAAATGCCATGAAGATGGCCGTGATCCATCCTCTTGAGAACCAATATTTCTGGAAAGATGCCGACTACATTGTAAATTTTGCAAAGGAACACGGCATGAAGGTCCGGGGACACAACCTGTGCTGGCATGAACAGGTGCCCGACTGGATGTTTAAAGATAAACAAGGCCGGCGTGTTACAAAAAAAGTTCTTCTGGGGAGGCTTAAATCACATATATTCACAGTTGTAAAGCGGTACCAGGGAAGTGTATATGCCTGGGACGTAGTTAATGAGGCTATCGGTGATGATCAGCATACCTTTCTTCGCAATTCCCCGTGGTACCAGATCTGCGGTGAAGATTTCATCTTCAAAGCTTTTGAGTATGCGCACCAGGCAGACCCAAAAGCACAGCTTTTCTACAATGATTACAATACCGAGCGACCCGAAAAGAGAGACAGGATCTATAAACTGTTAAAAAAAATGAAGGCGGCGCATATCCCGGTTGACGGTATTGGATTACAGGGACATTGGTCGCTTTTCGAACCTGATACCAAAGATTTAAAAGACGCCATTGAGAAATATGCTTCGCTGGGCCTGAAAGTACAAATTACGGAAATGGATATTTCCGTTTATCCCTGGGAAAAGGAAAAGAGGGCGCTTCATCCTGGAGAAAATACAACTTACACGTCAATAATGGAGCAAAAACAGTCAGATAAATATGCTGAAATATTCAAAGTCCTGCGGGACGAGCGCGGTGTCATTACAGGAGTTACATTCTGGAATGTGTCTGACAGGCATACCTGGCTTGATGAATATCCTGTGCAGGGACGCAAAAATTATCCCCTGCTATTCGATCAGCAACTGCAACCAAAACAGGCCTATTACAGGGTGGTAAAATTTTAAACTATGAAAACATCATTTCTAATCTGTACGTTATTTCTGCTCATCGGCAACTGTACTCATATTTTTGCCCAGAATGACCATACCTATGTATCATCTAAAAACGGAAAAGGCTATTTTGCATTAGCTAAAACCGGCAAACAAGTTGCACTGCAGGTAAGCACCCTTGATTTTCCCGGAGTCCTGCTGGCCGCGAAAAACCTGCAGGCTGATCTGAAGATGGTGACAGGCAATGCTCCTGCCCTGTTTACAGATAAAACTGCGGCGGCTAAAACCGTCGTCATCATTGGTACCATAGGCAAAAGCCCACAAATTGATCAGCTCGTTAAAGACAAAAAGCTGTCTGTAAAAGCTATTGAAGGCAAATGGGAAACTTTTATCATACAGACTGTGGATCACCCCTCTGCGGGAATAGATCAGGCATTGGTCATTGCCGGTAGTGATAAAAGAGGGACTATCTTTGGTATATACGACCTCTCCTCTAAAATAGGCGTTTCTCCCTGGTACTGGTGGGCAGATGTGCCCGCTGTAAAACAAAAAGAACTCTACATTATGCCCGGCATACACACACTGGGCACCCCCGCCGTTAAATACCGGGGTATTTTCCTGAACGATGAAGCTCCTGCGCTATCCGGCTGGACAAAAGAGAAATTCGGCGGTTTCAATCACAAATTCTACACCCATGTTTTCGAGCTGATTCTGAGGCTTAAAGGAAATTACCTTTGGCCGGCCATGTGGGGAAATGCCTTCTATGATGACGATCCGATGAATGCGCAGCTTGCAGAAGATTATGGAGTAGTGATAGGTAGTTCCCATCATGAGCCATTGATGCGGGCGCATGATGAATGGAGACGATACGGTAACAAAGGCGCCTGGAACTATAGTACCAATCCCGATTCACTCAAAAAATTCTGGACGAAAGGAATACAGAGAATGGGCACAAATGAGAGTATTGTCACGGTTGGGATGAGAGGTGACGGCGACGAGCCTATGTCTGAAGGTAGTAATATCGCCCTGCTGGAAAAGATCGTGAAAGATCAGCGGCAGATCATAGCTGAGGTAACGAAAAAGGATATTACAGCTACGCCGCAGCTTTGGGCCCTGTACAAAGAAGTACAGGATTATTATGACAAGGGTATGCGGGTACCGGATGATATTACACTGTTGCTCTGCGACGATAATTGGGGCAACATCCGTAAACTACCCAAACTTACTGATAAACCCAGGACTGGCGGATATGGAATTTATTATCATTTTGACTATGTAGGAGATCCCAGGAATTACAAGTGGCTAAATACCAATCCCCTTCCGAGAGTGCAGGAACAGATGAACCTGGCCTATGAATACGGCGCAAAACAAATCTGGATCGTCAATGTAGGCGATCTGAAACCGATGGAATTTCCCATTGAATTCTTTCTTGATTATGCCTGGGCACCTGATAAATGGCCTGCAGATAAATTGAATGATTACACTGTATTGTGGGCAGAGAAACAATTTGGCAAAGCATATGCCCTTCAGATCGCATCCGTTCTGTCCAGATACCTGAAATATAGTTCAAGAAGAAAACCAGAACTACTCAATGAACAAACTTACAGCCTAAGCAACTACAGGGAGTTTGAGCAGGTCATTACCGACTATGATCAACTGGAAGCAGATGCACAAACCATCTCCAAATTCATACCGGCAGATGCTAAAGATGCCTATTACCAGCTGATATTACATCCTGTACTTGCTTATGCTAATCTCAACAGGCTCTATTATGCAGTCGCCAGAAATAAATTATACGCCAGTCAGGCGCGGGCAGCAACAAACGCAATGGCGGATAGTGCAAAAGCTTTATATGCAAATGACCAGGCCATCACAGCCTATTACAACACCAAATTATCCGGTGGAAAATGGAACCATATGATGGACCAGACACATATAGGCTATACCTACTGGCAACAGCCTGAAGTCAATAAGATTCCTGAAACCAGGGAATTAAATATACCGGAAGCCCCAGCTATGGGCGTAGCGGCGGAAGGATCTGAGGAATGGTTTCCTGAAACCATTAAGGCCCTGCAGCTGCGCGCATTATACAATCACCGCAGCGATTCAGCATATATCGAAATATTTAACAGGGGCAAAAAGCCATTTCAATATACAGCGGTGCCTGCAAAAGACTGGATAAACTTAAGTCGTTCCAGGGGGATCATCAGCAGCCAGGAGCGACTGGCAGTGAAAGTTGATTTTGCCAAGGCTCCTCCAGGCCGGTCAGTTGTGCCGGTTTTGATCAGCTCAGAAAATGGCGAAAAGGCAACCGTTATGGTTACAGTATTGAATGAGAGTATCCGGGGACAGAAAGGATTTCTTGAGGAGAACGGGTACATATCTATTGCTGCAGAACATTTTACCAGGGCTGTTGACGGTCAGGATGTGAAATGGAAAATCCTGCCGGATCATGGCAGGACCGGAGCCGCTGTAACTGCTTTCCCTGTGACCGCAGCTGTACAAAAAATTAATGCAGACAGCCCAAGGCTTGAATATCTCTTTAGTGCAACAAAAGCGGATAGCCTAAGCGTTAGTACCTATCTCTCACCAACACTTGATTTCAGCAATACAAAAGGGTTGTTTTATGCGATTTCCATCGATGATGAAAATCCACAGCTGATTAATATAAACGCAAATAAAAGAAGAGACTGGAGCACCAATGTAGCCGAGAACATTAATATACTCACATCAGTACATCAGCTGAAAAACACTGGAGTCCACACATTAAAGTTCTGGATGGTAAGCCCGGGAGTTGTGTTGCAAAAACTGGTGATCAGCGCTAAAAATATTCCTTACAGTTATCTGGGGCCGCCAGAAAGCCCTTTGCTGAAGTAGCACTCTTGCAATTGAATAGATTCAGTAAAAAAACAAAGCCCCCCAATCCTGAGACCGGGGGACTATTGCGTCCATTTGTGTGTGACAAATTATTTAACCCATTAATTCAGAATCACCAGCATATAATAAATATGCAAACTCATTCTTCGTCTTCCTAAAACACCACATTAAGGAAGACAATAACAAAACACACCAAAAGAACAAAGCGGACACTTAATTCATATGTAATGGTCCTGAACCCTCACCTGACAATAAAACGCGGGCGACTATTGAAACGCTACAGTCAATGGATCTTTTAATCTTTTAATAATTCTGCGGGCACAGGTTTTGCCGCATGAGCGAGTTTCTCTGCATCAATTCTCAGAAAGCGGAAGAGTAGAATACCGATTACAACGGTGATGATCCCCTGAGCCATTACAGTATCAGGTGTACCGATAAATTTGGAAAGTGTACCTACCAGTAAACCACCAAGCGGCTGCATGCCAAAAAACGCCATTGCATAAAAACTGATTACCCTGCCACGCATAGCGGGGTCAACAGTAGTTTGGATAAGGGTATTGCTGATTGTAATCTGTGACATCATTCCAAACCCGGCTACGGTGGCGAAAACCAATGCCAGCGGATACCAGGTGGTATGGGAAAATAAAATCAATCCCACACCAAAGATAATGGTATTGGTAGCCAGGATTTTCTTAAGATTCCGGCCGGGCTTCAAAGAAGCAAGGAATATGGCACCACAAAAGGCACCAAGTCCTATCACACTGTCAATCACTCCAAATGTAGAGGCAGTTCCCTTAAAGATGTCTTTTGCATATACAGGAATCAGTGTGGAATAAGGTAAAACAAGAAGGCTGACAAGCGAAAGGGTAATCAGTACAAACTTAATTGAAGGAGTATTTTTGATGTATTCAAATCCTTCTTTCAGTTCTCCCAGTACATTCTTGGTAATTGGCTTTTCAATGTATTTTGGCAGTTTCATCATTAGCAATGATCCAATCACGGCGATAAAACTCACAGCATTTAATCCGAAACAAACATCCTGGCCAAATTTCTCCAGGGCAAGACCCGCCAAACCCGGCCCGATCAGCCGGGAAAGGTTAACCATCGAAGAATTCAAAGCGAGAGCATTGGGCAGATCAGCTTTATCCTCGACCATCTCATAAACTAAAGATTGCCTTGCGGGCACATCAAAAGCATTGATCAATCCCAATACAGCGCTCAGGGCGATAATCTCCCAGGCATTGTAATGTTTAAAGAAGATGAGTGCTGTAAGGATGACAGCCTGTGCCATGGAGGCAAACTGCGTAGCAAGCAGTAGCTTAAATCTGTCATAACGGTCGGACGCAATGCCTCCCAGAAAAGAAAATACAAAAGACGGAAACATACTCGCAAACAGGGTAAGCCCCAGCATAAATTTGGAGTGTGTTTCCGAATAGATGACCCAGCTTACTGCGGTCTTTTGCATCCAGGTGCCAATCAGCGAAATCGACTGGCCACTGAAATACAACCTGTAATTTCTGCTTTTAAAGGCATTAAACGTACTGATATTCATTTTAAGGTACCAGACAGTATATTAATTTCTGTCCGGTGTTCCTGGTGCAATGCCTTTATCAACGTCTAAAGTAAAAGATGATTCAGAAGCTTTATCAGCCTGAGTCAAGTTATCAATTTCAGATGCAGTTTTGTCTTCCTCAGTTGGTGGGACAGCATCTATTCCATCAGATTGTACATCCTGCTGACTAAACTGTTCGTCTGCTTCTTCTTCGTTAAATGAGGTATTATCTTCCGGAGTGATCATAATTTTAAGGTTTGTTTGTAAATATATATTAAACGCAGTTATCAGAGGCTTGTTTCAAATATTATTACAGCAAATACAGATATCAAAAAAGCCGTCCCTGTGTAAACAGACAGACGGCTCTCTTTGAATAACTTATATACTCAGGTTGCTTATTCTAAAAGCATAGTTGCTGAAGCTTTTTCCCTGAACACGTCATAATGTACACCCCTGAATGTACCTGACTGTTCAAACTTAAGTGTAACCAAAGCAAAATATCTTCCTGCTTTGGGCGCATGAAAAGATACTTTTCCATTTTCGTCTGTTGTGAGTTTCTCTTCGGGCATTTCAGGGTGGCGCATTAACAATGTTGCATTGGGCACAGGTTTTCCATGCAGCAAAACCTGGAGGGTTACATCAGCACCAGCTTTGCTTCCCATATCCTGTACAAGTGACAAATCTGATAATGCAGACGGGGCAATCGCTTCACTATCCCCCACCTGAACTGTAGTCCTTCCATAATAATGCTGTTTAGCCACGCCGATCTTTGAAGTTGACTGACTCCAATCTTCTACCCTGCGTTGTTTGCATTCCAGAAGAAACACATAGATGCCTTTTTCTTCGGGTGTAAACTTTGCCTGATAGTCGGTATCTTTCGGGGAGAAGGTTAAACTGATATATTTACCGGTCGGACTGATCGCCCAGCAGGTAAAATCTTTCACCTGCTGAAAATCCTCTGTGGTTGTTTTCTGAAGTCTGTATAAGCCATATGATCCGAAAATCACTTTTATCGTCTGGGCTTTGCCAACCTGTCCTTTTGCATCTGCTTCGATCCATAAAGAATCAGCTTTAGTTGTCAGTATACCGGATAAGACAACCAGAAAAATTAACAAAATACGTTTCATCATGGTATAAGTTTTTCAGATTTCAAACATTAGAATTTCAGTGCTATACTACCAAGGAACCTTGCAGGAGCCTGTGGGGTTAACCTTACAGACCATGTTTTTTCGCTGGTCAGGTTGTCTACCTTTATACCGATACGGTATCTAGGCTGATCGTAAAATACAGTTGCATCAAACATTGCATAAGAAGGAATGATGATTTGGCTGGTTGTAGTGTTTACGTAGTACTGCCAGCTGGCAATGTTACCTCCGAAACCCGCACCCAATCCCTGCAGTTCACCCATAGGAATTCTGTAGCTTACCCAGAAGTTATATGAACGTGGCGGGCCTGATACTCCCGGGCGCAGGCCGGTAGTAGTCGGAGAAGCTTTAGTGAGCTTGCTGTCATTGTAGGCATAACCGGCAACTATGTTTAACCCCGGCATAGGATTCGCGGTCAGGTCAACCTCAACACCTCTGCTTAACTGAGTTCCATCCTGGATCTGATAACCGTTGGCACTGGAAAGGTCGTCACGTAATACGTCAGCAACTTTAATATCATAATAACTTACTGTACCGGCCAATTTGTGATCAAACAAATCCGCCTTCACACCAAACTCAAGCTGATTGGCATGTTCAGGTTTAAGCGCACTGCCATCGGATGTCTGCCCGCTTTTATTAAAAAAGCCATTCATATAGTTACCAAAAACCGATAGATGGTCTTTCGATACTTCATATACTGCACCCAGTTTTTGAGATAAATTGTTTTGGTTATAAGGTCCTGTCTGGGTTCCTGATCCGTTCAGTCCGCCAGCAGTAACTCCTGTAACAATGTTGTAAACGCCTCCGAATTTATAACGGTTTGCGCGCAGGCTGAGCATAATATTTAACCTGTCAGTAAGATTGATCACGTCAGAAAAATAAGCTGAGTAGGTGTTGTCGCGGTTAGTTTCTTTGCGCAGTGTTCCGCCCCTGCTTGCTAATGAGTCTACTTTAAACTTGCTGATACGGCCAGCGTAAGGATTGCTGAATTTCAGATCCGGAGAAGCCGCAGTTCCTGCAGTTGTATTGATAGTTACCCTGTCAAAGTCGTTGTAATTATTGTAAAAATCAAGTCCTACTACAAGACGGTTCCGCAGCCCTGCAACTTTAAAATCACCAATAAAATTCTGCTGGATATTGGTAGCGATAAACTGAGTGTAACCGGTAATCACATTCGGGCGTAAGGTAGAATCTGTACGTCCATTGAGTGCCGTTATATATCCGCCGATTGATGAGCGGGCACGGGATACAACCGTTTGAGAAGTCCAGCTTTCAGAGATCTTATAATTTGCCTGAGCAAAAATATTCAGCATCTGAGTTGTATACGGCAAATCATTGCTTAAGAAGGTTTTGTTATATGGAAAGCCCATATCTGCGATGGATTTTCTACCAGGTGTAGAAGCAGCATTGAATCGTACTACTGATGTTCCTTTTGCTTGTCCGAATTCTATATCAAATAATAATGAAAGGCGGTCGTTCACCTGATAAGAGAAGCTCGGGGCAAGAGTCAGTGTATTGGTAAAACCCTGGTCCTGGAAGCTTTTCTCCCAGCTGGTAGCTCCATTTAAACGGAATAAAGCTGTTTTACTTTCATTAATAGGTGAGTTTACATCAAAGGTAAGCCTGTTAAAGTTCCAGCTTCCGCCGGTAAAGCCCACTTCACCGCCAACACCATTAAAAGGTTTTTTTGTAACGCGGTTATATAAACCACCATAACTGCTTGAAATGCTGGTGCCAAATAATGTTGCAGAAGGGCCTTTGATCACTTCCAAACGTTCAAGATTTACCGGATCGAGCATAGCAAACGCAGCACCGGCCACACCATTCCTTGCATTAGGTTCTGTATCAAAACCGCGTGAACGGAAAGTTACCCTGCCCTGGTTAGCAATCATTGGTATACCTGCTCCAGGAACATTTTTCGCGATGCTGGCCAGATCCACAGCCATTTGCTCCTGGATCAGTTCCTTTGGAATCGACGCATATACCTGTGGGTTCTCGAGGTTTTTGATGGGCAGTTTCGCTATATAGATACTCTCTTTTTTAGCAAATTTGTTTGTGTTGTTGCCACCAATGATGACTTCCTGAAGCGCTTGCACGTTTTCTTTAGGAAGCTGGTAATTCGCTGTAGTTGTCTGCCCTGCTGTCACGGTGATTTTCAGGTCTTTCTGTGCGGCACCAAGTACCTGTATCCTGATCGTGTAAGCGCCTTCGGGGATGTTGGCAAAGGCATAATTACCGTTATCACTTGTCAGCGTAGTCTGTTTGGTTTCGACAATTGCAACCGATGCCGAACCAAAGGGTTGGCCGTCAACAAGTGTAACTCTTCCGGAAATTTTTCCGGTGGTCTGGGCAAAAGAGTTCAGGGGGCCTGCCATGATGCAGGCGATAAGAACTAGTAGTAAAGATTTCATCAATAATTGAGCTATGTGTTAGTGTAAGTATTACACTGCCAAAGATACAATTATTGTTTATAATCAATCTAATTAGACACGAAGTATTTCATTTTTTTTATTTTTCGAGCAAAAAATAATTACATCTGTGCCTTATGCTCACATATGGAACGCCTTTATATGAACCTGGTTCAGGATCGTTCCAATCTTCCCTTATAATATATAATCCCTTCATTGTCAACACGAATGACGCCTGCCCATTTTCATCCACAGATAGTTCTTTCTCCCAGTTTTCCGGGTTAAAAACACGAAGCTTGGTCTGCTTTTCTGCAGGCTGACCGTTCTTGAAAGGTTTTACAATAAGCTGCTTCCCGATCTGTTCAGTTAGTATATCCAGATACTGAACAGGCTTCTTTACGGAGCCATCATTTTCAACTTTGTAAGCAGCACACAGGTAGTCTACAGGACGTATATTGATGCCACCGGTTTTTGACCGATCTACTACAGGATGAGTATCGTTGATACCCAGAATCTGATAAACTCCCTTTTCCTTCGGGATGAAAGATCCTTCCCAGCCATCGCCCTTTAATGAGATGGAGATATTTGTCGCCTTTCCTTTTTCATTCAGAACACTTAGCCTGAATTCACCTGTGAGCTTCAGCTCAACTCCTTTAACGGGTACACGAACACCTGATTCTTCAATATTTCCGTAATATATCTTTATCAGGACCGGCTGGTTAACTTTCCCGGAACCTTTCACGTCCATCCAGTAAGCGCTGGCGCTGCAAAAAACCGGGAATAATAGCACGAATGCCAGCAAAGAGCCGTTTTTTAAACTAAATTTCAAATTCGCAGTTGGCATCAATACATTTCTACTATGTGAACGTAACCATCTTCTACCGGTAACAGCTATCAATTAAAGGCCGCAAGTTCCGGCTCAATTCTAAAGAAATTCTAAACAGTCTGAATGCAAAACCAGATTAAACAGCGTTATGGTGACAATAGCATGGGATTGACCAGAGTCTGTTAGGGGAAGATGCTCAATAGATTTGAGATAGGTTTACCTGCAGCAATATGTATTTTCGCGAAGAGAGAAAAAAAATGGCTGGTCACACCGGACAATAGCGGACGTCTGCAGAACTTACAGGACTATAGCGGACACGTAGCTGAAAATCAATACGTTTTGCTCCCTGGATGCTTATCTTTGTATCATGGCTCTGGCTTTTATCTCCGCCTTCAACTAAGATAAGAAGCAACGTTTTTTGACATCATGTTTAGTAAACGACCCTGAATGAATTCAACTTTAAAGAACCTTTGCAGAATTAGGTTGTTATCGGTTTAACTTAATCAAAGATACCCATGGAAAATTACACAGAAAAAGATGAACAGGTACAACCTAATACCCCCGATACAACTAAACAAAAAGATACCGCAACTGAAGAAACCAATGGCAGCGAACACCAGCAGGTAGATGAGGAAGGTAATGAAGTTAAACCCGAAGACATCAAATGATATCAGGTATGAAAAAAATTCTGATGGTGATCACCTCGCATAGTGCGATGGAAAATACCGATAGCAAAACCGGGGTTTGGCTTGGTGAGTTCACTGATCCTTACTATGAATTCATTGATGCGGGTTATACCGTAACACTAACCAGTCCGAAAGGCGGCAGACCCCCGGTTGACTGGGTAAGTGAACTGACAGAAAACATTACAGAATCAAACCGCCGTTTCCAGGAGGATGAGATTGCAAAGGCCGCATTTTCACATACAAGTGTATTGAACCTCATCAATCCTGCCGACTACGACGCAGTATTTTATCCAGGTGGCCACGGCCCGATCTGGGACCTGGCAGTAGATAACAACAGTGGATTACTGATTCTGGATTTTCTGGACACAGGCAAGCCTGTTGCTGCCGTATGCCATGGCCCAGCTGCGCTGATCAGTGCAGAAAGATTAAGACCTGGTCTATTGGCTGGCAAAACCATCTCCGCATTTAGCAATACTGAAGAAACAATGGTTGGCCGCAGTGGAAATGTACCTTACCAGCTTCAAACACGGCTTGAGGAACTTGGTGCAAAAGTGAAAACAGCTATTGCTCCCTTCCTGTCTCATGTAGAACAGGATGGACTGTTGATCACCGGCCAAAACCCGCTATCTGCAGGGCCAACAGCAAAAGCGCTGATCGATTTTATGAAATCTCAACACTCCGGTGCAGACAACATTGTTACAGTCAATACTTAATTGTAAGAGAATTCTATTCAGACACTACGTAAAAGATAGTGTTTGAATAGAATTCCATCAGGTATAAGCAAGCTGCTGAAAGAGGCCTCTCAAGTGGATTCCCAATCAAAAACTTATGCTTTACTTTTATACATCATGAAGCCTTGCTGTTTTTGGCAGATAGAAATACCCCAGAAGTGATAAACACAAGACACCCAACATAGCCCCTCCCAAAACATCCGTAAACCAATGCGCCCCAAGGTATATTCTTGAGAACGGAACCAGCAGGATCATAGCCGCAGATATGCTGGTTACAATGATCCGAACAATTTGATTTACAGACTTCAGGTTGCGCATCGCGATGATCATAAAGCCAAAAAACACAGTGTAAAATAAGGTATGTCCACTTGGAAAACTTTGTTCCCTGGTAATTTCCATAATCTTTACCAGGTCTTTTGCGGGCCTGGGCCGGTTGATCAGTAACTTGGTAAGTGCGCTCACCAAACCGGATAATGCGCTGAGCAGGCTGAACAATGCTTCCCTTTTGTAACCGGATATAAGGAACCCAAATGAAGCCACAGCAACTGTAACCGCTGAGTAAGGCATAGTACCAAACAAGCTGACAAAATACATAAAATGGTCCAGCCTTACATTCTGATGTCTCTGAATGAAGTGGGATATACGGAGATCAATAGATGATAACGGAAAGAAAAAGATAAGACAGCTTAAACCTACAAAACCGGCAGCAATGATTAAAAGGGTATTTACGAGGATGCGGCTTTTATTTTTGCTGAGAACTTTCATTATTCATCGGTTAAGGGAGGCTAAAATGCAAAATATCCCCAGCATTTTTAGCTGAAAACAAAATAACAAAGATAATGTTGTCTGAACACATAATCTGAAAAACGTGAAAAAATTACTACTCTCGATCCTTATTATTTTAGCTGTATCCTTTAGTTCCTACTCACAGATCGGCTTTGAACAGTTATTAAAAGCCGGCCCTGCTGATGCCGCAACCTTAGTCAGCTCTTATGGTGACCCTTTGTTCAAAGGTTTTGGACTCGGCATGAACAGTGGCTGGACCAACACAGCCAAAACACTTGGATTTCTTCATTTTGATATCAGGGTGACGGGAACAGCAGTAGTTGTCCCTTCCTATGCGCGGGCATTTGACGTTACCAAAATCGGCCTTTCATCGCATTTACAACCCGCAAACCCTAATGAGGTCATGTCGCCAACTTTCAGTGGGAATACCGGTCAGAACGGTCCGCTGATGAACCTGTTTGATGATTATGGAAATAAAATAACTTCGTTTGATCTGCCTCCGGGAGTATTGAAAGGTTTTGTGCCTTCGCCCCAGCTACAGGTGACCCTGGGCCTGGTCCTGAATACTGATGTAACCGTTCGCTGGGCGCCCAAAATCGTGCTCAACAATGATTTTGGATCTGTGTCCCTGACTGGATTTGGTATTAAACACAATATTATGGACGACTTTGCCAGTGGCAAAGGAGCGCGCAAACCCTTCGATCTGGCCTTCGCAGCAAGTTACAATAGAGTACGGTACCAGAAGAAGCTGAATTTACAACCTTTGGAAGGTTCAGTGCCGAAAGACCCGGATCAGCTGAAAGATTTCAGTACCCAGGCAGTATATGGTAACTTTGACAATTATCTGGTGCAGATGATCGTGTCGAAACAACTGTCTTTTTTTACACCTTATATCGCACTTGGATACAATACCTCAAAAACACAGTTTGGGATTGAGGGTAATTTCCCGATCCCCACAGGTATTTCAGGAGATCAGCTCAGCTATACAACTTACACTGATCCGGTGAAAATTAACTTCACCCATGTAAAAGGCATGCGGGCAGATATGGGCTTCCAGCTGAAGTTTCCGATACTGACCATATTTGCATCATACGGGCTGGCCGACAGCTATGGTATGGTGAATGGAGGAATAGGCATAGGCATATAATTGCATAGTGTAAATTAACCCCCGGGAAGACGATAATCCTTTTTATTTAGAATTATTCTTGTTAAATTCGTGCCTGCCGTATCTGGCTTAAAACGCATCAATTCAACACACCATGAGGAAACTTCTCTTAGCAATTTCAACCTTTATTTCGTTTTCAGCTTATGCCCAGGAAAACACACTGCTTACTCAAACTTTCTGGCAGGGCTCACCGGATGTCAATACTGTTAAAACAGCCGTTGATAATGGTGCAAATCCTTCCCAGATGAATGCTATGAGCATGGATCCCGTAGTTATGGCCATCAACGCACAGGCGCCAGAGCAAACTATTGAATATTTGCTGGCGCAGAAAGGCAACAGTGTGGATAAGCTCACGCATGATGGCAGAACATATCTGCACTGGGCCGCGAACCGCGGAAATGTGGAGTTGCTCAGGTATCTTATCGGCAAAGGCGCAAAAGTAAATATTCAGGATAGTCATGGTACTACTCCCCTGACATTTGCAGCAAGCAGCGGACAGCAGAATACAGCTGTTTATGATTTACTGATTTCTGCAGGTGCTTCATTAAAAACAGACCTTAACGGGGATGGTGCAAATGTGCTTCTCCTTGCAGTATCAAATGATAAAAAATTATCCCTGACTGATTATTTCGTAGCGAAAGGGCTATCGCTGAACAGCGTTGATGCTGATGGGAACACAATTTTCAGCTATGCAGCCAAATCAGGTGATGCAGACCTGCTGAAAGCAATTTTACAAAAAGGTGTAAAGCCCCAATCATCAGCAATGCTGATGGCTGCACAGGGTGCCGGTGGCCGCCGTGGTGGAGGGGGCGCCAGCCTGGCGTTCTACCAGTATCTGGAAAGCCTCAACATCAACCCTGCGGCCACAAACAAAGGCGGGGAGAACGCGTTGCATTATCTTGTAAAAAGGGCTGACCAGACGGAGATCATCAAATATTTTCTTGCGAAAGGTGCAGACGTGAATCAGGCAGATCAGGATGGCAACACTGTTCTGATCAATGCAGCGACAGCCAACCGTGACACAACAGTTCTTGCGCTGATCATTCCAAAGGTGAAAAATATCAATCAGGGTAATCAAAAAGGTGCTACAGCCCTCGCTTTAGCAATGAAAAGCAATTCTCCGACAGTTGTCCGCTACCTGATTGGCAAAGGTGCAGACGTAAATGTTTTGGATAAGGAAGGCTATAATCTCGGCTACTACCTGATAGAATCATTTGGGGCAAGAACTATGCAGGGATTCCCTGGTCAGGCGCCACAGGAAGCAGGCCTCACTGCTGCGCCAGCCAGAGCGGGACAGGCGGGAGCAGGACAGGGAGGCAGACCAGCCGGAGTAAAAGGGAATACGGATTTTGATGATAAAATGGCCATTCTGAAAGAGAAAGGCTTCAACTTTACTGTGCCACAAAAAAACGGAAATACATTGTATCACCTCGCGGTCGCAAAAAATAACCCCGCGCTTTTCGAGCGTATCCAACCCTTGGGGATAGATATTAACGCGAAAAACAAAGAGGGCCTGACCGCTTTACATAAAGCTGCTTTGGTCGCTAAAAATGACACGCTGTTAAAATATCTGGTAGCTAAGGGAGCAGCAAAAGATGCCCTTACCAATTACAAAGAGTCAGCCTTTGACCTGGCCAGCGAAAACGAGTCACTCACTAAAAATAATGTAAACCTTAACTTTTTAAAATAATGATATCCAATTTCTTTAAAGCAGCCTGCCTTTTCGTTTTAATCTTATTTGCTGTTCCGCTAAATTCCAGCGCCCAGTCAACATCCAAATATAAATGCATGGTCCAAATGAGCAGTTACATGGGTGATGGTGCTTATATTGTCATTTCGCTGATCAATCCCAAAGGTGCTTATGAAAAAACATTATATGTGCTTGGTTCTGACAAAAAGTGGTATAAAACGTTGAAGGAATGGAATAAATTTTATCTGAAACAGCCAAAAATCAGTGGTATAACCGGCGCTTCGGTAACTGCCGGTGACCGCAGCGTGAGTATAATTGATATTGAAAAATCAAAAATTAATGCAGGTTATAAACTTCGTTTTGAATCTGCAGTTGAGGATAAAAACTATAATGTAAAAGACGTTGAAGTACCTTTAACTGCTGAGGGACTCTCTGCGAAAACAGAGGGCAGCGGATATATCCGTTACGTGCGTTTTAGCGCCAATTAATATTTATTCTTAAAGATGACAATTTCAGTCTGGAGATACAGCCACCTGGTACTGGCTGTATCCTCTTTTTTGTTGCTTGTGCTGGCCTCAGTAACTGGCATAATATTAGCTTTTGAGCCATTGCTGGTCAGGAACCAGCCCTATCGAGCTGAGCATTTTGCAGACGTTACTGTTGCACAGACATTAAGTGTCCTTAAGAAAACTCATCCCGACCTGAGCGACCTGACTGTAGATAAAAACAGTTTTGTACAGGTCAAAGGCACAGATGCCGGCGGGAAGAAATTACTGGCCTATGTCGATCCGCAAACGGGGAAAGTCCTGGGATCCCCGCAACCGGCAAACGAGTTTTTCCAGTGGGTCACTGCATTGCACCGTTCCTTATTCATGCATGAAACAGGGCGGTTTTTTATTGGCCTTGATGCCTTTCTGTTATTGCTGATCACGCTTTCCGGAACAATGCTGATTATCCAGCGACAACGGGGAATCAGGCGTTTCTTTTCAGGGATAGTCAGGGAAAATTTCGCACAGTATTATCATGTCGTATTGGGACGGTGGTCGCTCCTGCCCATATCGCTCATCGCCTTAAGCGGCACCTATTTATCACTGGCAAGGTTTGAATTATTCGACACTAAAACGAAGACCTTAAAGGTAAATTTTGAGGAGATCAAATCAGCTCCGCTCAAGAAAATAGCCGATATGGAAGTTTTCAGGAGCATCAGACTTACTGATGTTGATGCTATAGAATACCCTTTCTCAGAGGATGCAGAAGATTATTTTACCCTCAAACTAAAAGACCGGGAAATTGCGGTTAACCAACTTACAGGAGAGGTCCTTGCTGAAGTGAAATATCCCCGCGCTGTATTGCTGACTAATCTAAGCCTGGATGTTCATACCGGCCGTGCCAGCAGCATCTGGGCAATTGTTCTGGCTGTTGCTACTGCAAATATATTTTTTTTCATTTATTCCGGTTTCGCTATGACGCTGCGGCGCAGGTCAAACCGGACAAAGAACAAGTACAAGGCAGAGGAAAGCAGATTTATCATCTTAGTAGGATCAGAAAATGGCAGCACCTTTGGCTTTGCCCGGCTGCTGCATAAGCAACTGCTTAAGGCTGGAGAAAAATCTTTTGTTGCTGAAATAAACACTTTTACTTTTTTTCCCAAAGCAGAATACCTGATTGTAATGACTGCTACATACGGGCTGGGAGATGCACCTACCAATTCATCGCAGTTTGCAAAGCTGATTGGAAAATATCCTCAAATTCAGCCATTAAAGTATTCAGTGGTTGGTTTTGGGTCACAGTCCTACCCCGACTTCTGTAAATTCGCATTCGATGTAAATCATACGCTTTCCAAACAGTCCTGGGCCGTCCCTCTTACGGACATTCATACGGTTGATGATAAATCACCAGCTGATTTTGGCATCTGGGCCGAAGCCTGGTCGCAGCAAACAGGAATAACTCTTTCTGTTTTGTCCGAACTAAAGGCAGCCCGTGTAAAAGACCTGGAGAAGCTTACTGTGATCAGTAATACAGCAAACGAAGCATTTACAGAAGGCATTTTTAATATCGCTTTGAAGGCTGGCAAAAAGTTAAAAGTAACATCCGGAGATCTGCTTGCCCTCTACCCTGCAAACGATCACCGTGAAAGGCTGTACTCTGTGGGTATAGTTGATGGAGAATTACGGTTAAGTATCAGACTCCATCCCTCGGGATTAGGTTCGACTTATTTAAAACAGCTGGTGCCTGGCGAAAAAATTCCTGCAAAGATCATTGACAACCACCACTTTCATTTTCCGGATACTGCACCTGAGGTTGTCATGATATCCAACGGAACAGGTATTGCTCCATTTATAGGAATGCTTAGTCAGAATACACGACGTGTTCCTGTCCATTTATATTGTGGCTTCAGGGATAGTTTATCATACGGGAGCTATAAGTCCTTCTTAAAGGAACATCAGTCCAAGCGCCAGCTTTTACAGCTGCATCCGGCACTTTCAAGAGAAGGCGAAAAACACTATGTAAGCCAGATCCTTTCCAGAGATGCTGATTTTATAGGCGGAGTACTAAATAAAGGTGGGGTCATCATGATTTGCGGTTCACTCGCCATGCAGACGGACGTCATGCAATTGCTGGATGTAATTAGCCTGGAATATACCAAAAAGAGTATCAGCTACTTTCAATCACACAACCAGATCCTCACGGACTGCTATTAAATCAGTTCTTAGGGCAATTTCCGTTTGCCAATTTTGAGCTCTGGCGATGAAAGTATATCCCCCTCATCAGTAATGATTATATAGTGATAGGCGGGCGATTTATTGATAAATGCTATTGCTGCGGTTTTTCCCAGCACCATCATTGAAGTACTATACCCATTGGCAGCCTCTGCGCTTGGTCCGAATACCGTTACACTCGTTAATCCCGTTGCGGGGTAGCCGGTTTTTGGGTTGATAATATGCGAGTAACGTTTCCCATCAAACATTACAAATTTTTCGTAGCTACCGGATGTTACTACCGACTTATCCTTTAACTGCACTACAGCCATTATGGTATCAGGCTGAAGTGGATTAGTAACCCCTATCGTCCAGTTCATGCCATTTGTCTGCCGGCCCCAGGTACTCATATCACCGGAGCCATCCACTATACCTGCTTTAATTCCTCTTGCAATCATCATTCTTCTTGTCCGGTCTGCAGCATAGCCTTCGCCCAGAGCACCGAATCCAATTTTCATTCCCTTCAACCTGAGGAATATCGTAGATTTGATACTGTCAAGAATAATATTTTTAAAGCCAACTTTTGATACTGATCTCTTAATCGTACTATCAGCAGGCATAACAGACATAGAGCCGTCAAACTTCCAGATCCTGTCCATTGCTGCAAAGCTGATATCAAATGCTCCGCCGGTACTTACAGACAAAGCAAGGGCCCGTTTGGTGAGGTCAAAAACTTCCCTGTCTACTTTTACCGGCCGGATACCCGCGTTGCTGTTGACTTGCGAAATCTGGGTTTCCGCTTTCCAGTCAGAGATCAGGTTCTCTATTCTTGTCACTTCTGCGATAACGGTATCTATGTTACGTTCTGCAGATGCAGAGTCCTTAGCCACGATCGTAATGTGCCAGCGGCTACCCATTAATTTTGTAGTTCTTTTGCGCAGCACCTGTGCGCTGGCATCGAAAAACGGAAGGCATAGAAGCAGTAAAAGTATTTTTTTCATGAGTTGCCGGGTATAACAAAACCGCCTGGCAGCTAAGCTTCCAGGCGGTTCTGCTAATGTAAAGAAAAACTTAAAATTTATAAGTCAATGTTGCGGCGAACATACGTGGCGCAATTGGGTTGATACTGTAACGGTCGTGTGCAATGTAGTTTAACGTATCAAATATATTTGAAACCTTCGCTAATAAAGAGAAGCGCTGAAAGCTGTAACCGGCAGAAAGGTCTACCGTTGCAAAGCCTTTTAATGGCACCAATGAATTATACGATGAAGTTTTTGTTACTACTCCTGTTGCTGACGTAGTACGAACACTGTTCAACTCTCCCGGATCAGCACCAACCAGGTTATTTACACCACCAGTTCTCTCCCCTGTGTAGAACGCCGAAGCACCAAGCTTAAGTCCTTTCACGGTGCCTTCATCGAAGGTATAAAAGATCGATCCATTAACTGTTTGTTTTGGATTGTTTATTAGTCTTTCCCCTTCTACCTGAGAGCCCGGTAAGCCGGTTGTATTTGTATAACGCATATTGTTATACCCATAACCTGCGATAAAGTAAAAGTTTTTAGAAAGCGTACCATTCACGTCTACCTCAAAACCATCACTGGTAGTTTCTCCACTTAATTCCCTGAGGTTACTGTTGGTATTGGGATTACCATTCTGGTCCAATAAGGCGGTTTGTGCGAAATTGCTGTTCTGAATTCTGTACACACTCAGGTTGGCAGATAAACGGCCATCCAGGAATTCATTTTTCAGGCCCAGTTCATACTGATTTACGATCGAGGGCTTTAAGTTATTTCCGTAGATGTCAGTACCTGTGTTAAACGTAAAATTGTTGGTGTAACTGGCGTAGATTGAAGTGTTATGCAGTGGCTGATAGATCAGGGCAAATTTTGGTGAAAAAGCATTGTCTGTTTTATCAGGTGCTGTTCCATTCCTTTCCTGCTGTCTGTCATAATTAAAGATTGTAGTATGGAAAGCTTTCTGGTAGGTCCAGCGTACACCGGCAAGGAATTTAATCTTGCTTGTCAGGCTCACTAAATCCTGCGCATATACCCCAAACCTGTTCTGCGGCGTAGTTGTCAAAGCAGTATCAGCTCTTGACGGTACATCAGTACGTACGTAATATGTTGAGGGATCAAATATGTTTATCCTGTCATATGCAGTACCCACTACACCCGCCGCAGTTGTATATTTAAAAGTATTGCTTTCAGTTACGATGCGGGTAAAGTCAGACCCAAGGAGAAACTGGTGTTTCAAGGATCCTGTATTAAACGTACCATTCAGATTTACCTGAGCCGTATAGTCTTTCTCTGCCGTTTTAACCGCACTTAGTGATCTTGTCCAGTCGCCGTTTGCTGCAATTTGCATCGGTACACCTACGCTGAATCCTTCAACATCTGTATTCTGGATTGAACCAATAGCTGTCAGTTTCCAGTTCTCATTAAATTTATGGTTAATGGTTAAATAACCAGCTTTTTGTTCCGTATTGTTATAAGCCCATTTGGGATATATAAAGCGGTTACGGGGTGCATCAGGCACTTCAGTAATGGTAATACGTGCATTTGGAACGCCAACTCCTGCATCTGGAACGATGTCAGATTTAAGATAGTCTGCCTGTAACAAAATTTCAGTTTTCTCTCCGATTTTATAAAGTAATGAAGGATTTACGTAAGTTCTGTTGGTATTGACAACATCTCTGTAGCTATTTGCATTTTCGTGAGTACCAATAACCCTGAATGCCAGATTTTTAGTAATCGGGCCATAAATATCAACCGTTGGTTTGTACTGGTCATAGCTGCCGGCCAGCATTGATACCGATCCTCCCCAGTCAAATCTTGGTTTCTTGGTTACCATATTGATAATTACACCGCCGGAAACATTCCCGTATAACAGGGCGGAACTGCCTTTTAAAACTTCGATAGATTCCAAGGTGCTTGCATCAGGGAAGCCCATGGTGTTGGTAATCACACCATTTTTAAAGATGCTTCCACCGGAACCTGCAATACCAATGCTGTAGCCACGCGCAGAAAATGTTTCAGCTACTCCGCCACGTGTTTGCGTAAGGGATACACCGCTCACATTTTTAACCACATCACCCAGACGAATAGCCTGCTGGTCAGCAATTACAGTACTGCTGATTACACCTGTACTTTGTGGCAGATCAAGCGGGCGTATATTTGCTTTTCCCAGAGAAACCTTTCTGTTAAGCGTTTGCGCACCAGTTACCTGCACTTCATTCAGATCGGCAGAATTCTCATCCAGGATAAATTCCTCATGGTTTGTTTTTCCTTCGGTAACTGTTACTGTACGCTCAACAGTTTTCAGTCCAACCGAGGAAATCCTCAAGGTATATGAACCTGGTTTAACATTATTGATAACGAACTTCCCATCGTCATCGGTTGTGGTTACTTTTTTAAGACCTACCACACCTACACTTACAGATGAAGCGGGTTTTCCGTCACTGGTCTTCAGGGCACCGGTAATTTTGCCGTTTTTGTTTTGTGCATTCGCTGTTGCCATAAATAGGCAGCAGGCAATGACAGCTACTAACAATTTGTAAAGTATTCTCATCGTGTTTTTGTGAATTATTGGATTTTGTTTTTATTGACAGATTGAAGACCTGGATAGTGCAAGTTATTTTTAATCAAAAGATTAAGGGATAAAAAACATACATTAATTTGTATCAAGTCTAAATAAGCCTTATTATTGCGCAAAGATTCATGCTAATTCTAAAGAAATTCTAAAGAATTCAGAAAATATGATTAACTATTTAAAATAGGCATATGAAATTATTATTTGTGGAGGATGAGCCCGTTATAGTAGAAGAAATGGTTACCTACTTCGGGTCGCATGGATTTATATGTGAACAGGCAAATACATTGAAACAGGCACATGACAAGATCACTTCTTACCATTACGACAGCATAGTTTTAGATATTAGTTTGCCGGATGGCAGAGGCCTGAATCTGATCTCTTCTATCCGTGAACATAATATTGATACAGGCATTTTAATTTTGTCTGCCAAAGATTCTCTGCCGGACAAGCTGGAAGGTCTAAATCTTGGTGCTGATGATTATATGACCAAACCATTTTACCTGGAAGAACTCAATGCGCGCATCCATGCGCTTTACCGGAGAAAGACACTGAAGGGAATTGATAAGATCAGCTTTGATAATTTCAAGTTAAATCCGCTTTCAAAAACTCTGTCGCATAATGGGGGTGCTATCAACCTTACAAAAAAGGAATATGAGTTACTGCTTTATTTTTTGGTCAACAAAAATCGTGTAGTCAGCAAGCCATCAATTGCAGAGCACCTCTGGGGCGACTTCTTCGATCAGGCTGATAACTTTGATACAGTCTATGTACACCTGATGAATCTCAGAAAAAAGTTAAATCAGCATAGCCGGAAAGATTATATCAAAACTGTGTACGGGATGGGTTACAAATTCACGGTCTGATGAAATTGTTGTCAAAGACCAGTATAAACTATTTGTGGGTAAGTGTAACTATCCTTATCGTTACCGGGATATTGCTGTTCATTCTGCTATTCAAATCAGATTCGGAAGAACAAAGGGAACAGCTGGAATTGCAGGCTGACATGGTAACGGCAGAACTGAATGCGGGGCACGCGATAAATTATCCACTGGTGAGGATTACCACTAACCAACATCCCGATCATAAACCCGTATTTAAGGATACGGTGATCTATGATTACATCCAGAAAGCATATGAAGGATACTATTACCTGAGGCAAACAAAAACAATTAAAGGTAAGCCTGTTACGCTGACGGTCATGACCACCAGTATTGGATCAGAGGGTATTTCAAAAGTCATAATTCTGATATCTGTTGTATCTGCCTGCATGCTTGTTCTTGGAGGAGGTACAATCAATTATTTCATGAATAAAAAGATTTGGAATCCGTTTCTGCTCAACCTGAAGCAAGTACAGGTCTATTCTGTTTCTACACCGGGCAACCTGGACCTTATTCCTTCTTCCGTTGATGAATTCGAAGAACTGAATAAGGTCATCACCGATCTGGCTGAAAGGGCGAGACAAGAATACAGCGGCCTTAAGGAGTTCACAGAAAACGCGTCACATGAGATTCAGACACCTTTGGCCATTATTAAATCCCGTCTCGAAAGCATGAGCCAGTTTACGCTGGATCCCCGGTTTGCAAATTACCTGTCAGACACGAAACAGGCCCTAAACCGGCTCAGCAAAATTAACAGGGGCTTGCTGCTGCTGGCGAAGCTGGACAATAATGTCTTCCCGGACAAACAGGAAATGCAGCTGGATCAGGTCATTCTAACTATGTTAGGACAGATGGAGGATTTGTTTGATCACCGTAAGATGGCGCTTCATTCAGATATCCGGGAAAAAACTGTACATGCTAGCCCATACTTGCTGGAGATTCTTATTACTAATCTTCTGTCCAACATCCTGCAGCATGGTGAGCCCAACAGCACAGTCAGCATCCAGCTTTCAGCACAGCATATGGTATTTTCAAATGCTGGGAATCCGCTGGGTTTTCCTCAGGACAAACTATTCAGCCGCTTTGGGAAAACTGTTGCGGGATACAAGGGAAATGGCCTGGGCTTGTCAATCGTGCACCAGATATGCGTAGTTCATCACTGGAATATCGTTTATGCTTACAGCGATGGCAGGCATACCTTTCAGATCGATTTACCATCATCGTTGCCTGCATAAGGCAGCATTTCAGGTTTTTCATTCATCCTGAAATTCATGCAAGCTGACCAATAGTGCATCAGCTTGTTGTATAAGGCACCTTACAGTTTAAATTGCAATGTCATATAATATCCCCTTGGATCTGAGGGTAGAATTCCGGGCCCCGGGTAACCATCTGCCCTTCTGGTGAAATATTTTTTATCCAGCAGATTGTTGATACTTCCAGACAAAGTAAACCATTTCCAGTTGTAGCTCATGCTCAAATCCATCACCTGATAAGACGGAACTGCACCATCTACAGCTGTCGGTGTTATTTCTGCGTTGGTAGCATCAGAGTATTGTTTTCCCACAAAAGAATACTGCAGCGAGCTGCTGAACCTTTTGTTACCAAAAGAAATCCCGGTACGGAAAAGAACCGGTGGCACAAATTCTACTTTTTTATCTTGTATAGCTGCTTCCTTTGCATG
>NZ_JBEVDX010000107.1:0-18945 GCF_040513095.1 Pedobacter sp.
CCACCTCTTCCCATTCCGAACAGAGAAGTTAAGCCCACCAGAGCCGATGGTACTGCGGTAACACGTGGGAGAGTAGGTCGGTGCCAAATCTTAAAGAAAGCCTTTCAGGAAACTGAGAGGCTTTTCTTGTATATATCGTATTTTCAATACTATCATATAAGCTGCAAATGAATTCTCCGGAAACCATGTTTTCTAAAACACAAGCAGGTTTTTATTGTTCTCTAGTTGTGGACAATATTCAGAAATTATTTTTTTCCTAAACACTACATTTAGTACCAGTAATTCGTTATTTAAATAGCTTTGAAAAAGCATTTTGAAATATTTTTGGTTACCTTTGTCCTTAAACTAAAGCACACATATAATGAGTTTTTTTGCTGAAAAAAGAAGAGAAGTGATGCTTCATATCGAGCACTATATGCTTGAGATGATGGATTCTTATCTTAAACCAATTGATACGAATTGGCAGCCTACTGATTTCCTGCCAGTTTCTACAAGTGAAACTTTTCTGCAGGATATTAAATCTCTTCGTGAAAATGCAAATGACCTTTCCTATGATCTGGTTGCTGTATTGATCGGTGATACTATTACAGAAGAAGCATTGCCTACATACGAATCATGGTTAGCTATGGTTGATGGAGTGAGCCGTGCAGAAGAGGGGGGATGGATGAGATGGAACCGTCACTGGACTGCTGAAGAAAACAGACATGGTGATTTATTAAATAAATATCTTTACCTGTCTGGCCGCGTTGACATGAGACAGATGGAGATCTCTACACAATATCTGATTGCTGATGGGTTTGATATAGGTACAGGTCATGATCCTTACCGCAATTTTATATATACAAGTTTCCAGGAATTGGCAACAAATATTTCACACCGCAGGGTGGCATCTCTGGCTAAAAAAGATGGTGATACCTTGCTTTCCAGAATCTGTGGAGTAATCGCATCTGATGAAGCAAGACATGCCAAAGCATACAAAGATTTTATGTCTAAGATCTTTGAAGTTGATCCAAATGAAGCGATGATTGCTTTTGAGGACATGATGCGCAAGAAAATTGTTATGCCTGCACATTTCTTAAGGGAGATGGGCATGAAAATGGGACAGACCTTTGGTCACTTTACGGATGCCGCACAACGACTGGGCGTTTATACAGCTGTAGATTATGTTGAGATCATGCAACAGCTTATCGACGAATGGAAGCTTGAAAGTATGGTTGATTTAAATGATGCCGGTGAGAAGGCACGTGATTATATTATGGCTTTACCAAGCAGACTGTTACGCGTTGCAGAAAGAATGAAAAACCCAACAATAGATTATAAATTCAGCTGGATACACGCATAATCCAGATATCAAATACATAATAGGGAATAGCCAATTGGTTATTCCCTTTTTTTGTTTAACAGCCATTCCGAACCGTATCAGTACTCAAGTTAAATGTAATCAGGCTGTCATTCACAGATCGGATAGTATCGCTATCCAGGTCTTTAAATGATACTGCTTTCCATCGTAAGTTTCTTTACATATTCCTCCGGTATTGTCCTCCAACTTCATAAAGTGCCCTGGATATCTGCCCAAGGGAACAGATTTTGCAGGCTTCCATCAGCATTTCAAATATATTTTCTCCTTTGATAGCAATGTTCTGCAGCTGCTTAAGTACTATTTCTGTTTCATCAGTATTGCGGCTCTGAAAGTCATGGAGTGCTTGGATCTGATACTGCTTTTCTTCTTCAGTAGCACGGATTACCTCGCCTGGTACGATAGCCGGAGAGCCACTTTTATTTAAAAAGGTATTTACGCCTACAATTGGGTATTCTCCCGAATGTTTGCGTGTTTCATAGTACAAACTTTCCTCCTGGATCTTTCCTCGCTGGTACATCGTCTCCATCGCACCAAGTACGCCACCCCGATCATTGATCCGCCGGAATTCCATCATTACAGCTTCTTCTACAAGGTCTGTAAGGTCATCTATTATAAAAGCCCCCTGTAAGGGATTTTCATTTTTTGTTAGTCCCAGCTCCCTGTTGATGATCAGCTGTATGGCCATCGCCCTGCGTACTGATTCTTCGGTAGGAGTAGTTATGGCTTCATCATATGCATTTGTGTGCAGTGAATTGCAGTTGTCATATATAGCGTATAGTGCCTGCAAGGTAGTCCTGATATCATTAAAATCTATTTCCTGTGCATGTAATGATCTTCCTGAAGTTTGGATATGGTATTTCAGCTTTTGTGACCTGTCGTTTCCCTTGTATTTATTTTTAATTGCCTTAGCCCATATACGTCGTGCTACTCGACCAATCACTGCATACTCCGGATCTATTCCATTTGAAAAAAAGAACGAAAGGTTGGGGGCAAAATCATCGATATGCATTCCCCTACTCAGGTAATATTCTACAAAGGTAAAGCCGTTACTCAGTGTAAATGCTAGCTGGGATATAGGGTTGGCACCAGCTTCTGCAATATGATATCCTGAGATCGAAACTGAATAAAAGTTGCGTACTTTTTTGTCAATGAAATATTTCTGGATATCTCCCATCATCCTCAGGGCAAATTCTGTGGAAAATATGCATGTGTTTTGCGCCTGGTCTTCTTTCAGTATATCTGCCTGCACTGTTCCACGCACTGAGCTGACCGCGCGGTCGCGGATTTGCTGGTATACCTCTGCTGGTAAAACCTGATCGCCTGTAACACCTAGTAGAAGTAAGCCTAAACCGTCATTCCCGGGAGGTAATTCTCCATGGTAAAGGGGCTTTTTCATGTTCTTCTTCCGGTAGATGTGAGCTATTTTTTTGTTCACCGCATCCAGCAGATTATTGGCAATGATATATTTTTCGCATTGCTGATCAATTGCTGCATTCATGAAAAATCCGAGCAACATAGGAGCAGGCCCATTGATTGTCATGGATACAGATGTGGTAGGGGAGCACAGATCGAAACCTGAATACAGTTTTTTTGCGTCATCAAGTGTGGCAATGCTTACGCCTGAATTGCCTATTTTCCCATAGATATCAGGTCTTGTGCGTGGATCTTCACCATAGAGTGTTACTGAATCAAATGCCGTTGATAAACGGTGCGCATGCTGTCCTGCAGAAACATAGTGGAAACGCTTGTTGGTCCTCTCCGGGCCACCTTCACCAGCAAACATCCTGGTGGGATCTTCGCCTTCGCGTTTCAAGGGAAATACTCCTGCCGCATAGGGAAATTCTCCTGGTACATTTTCAGTGAGCAGCCAACGGAGGATATCTCCCCAGTCTTTGTAACGGGGCAGTGAAACTTTAGGGATTTTCAATTGCGAGAGGGATTCATAAAAGAGTGATTTTTTTATCTCCTTGTCCCGTACCTGATATATAAAATATTCCTGCTGGTACTTTTTCATGGTTTCGGGCCACTCTCTGATGATTCGCCTGCAGTTTCCATCAAGTTGTTCTTCCAGATGATTATATACTTCCTGTAGGGATGCGCTTATATCTGTGGCCATGTTGATTATCCCGTTCAACTGGTAGAGTTGAGTGGCAATAGAGGTTTGCCTGTTCACCCAATCATTGTATTGTTCATTTGATTCGGCAATCTCGGCCAGATATCGCGTTCTGTCTGGTGGAATAATATAGATTTTCTCCGAATTTCCAGCTATCATATTCGGTTCAGGATGGAAATCTGTCCCGGTCTTTTCTTTGATTTTTTGTAGTATGGCTGCAAAAAGCTGGTTCATCCCGGGATCATTGAATTGTGAAGCCATTGTGCCGAACACAGGGATTGCGTCATCTTTTGTATCATAGAGCTGATGATTTCTCTTGTATTGTTTCCGCACGTCCCTCATGGCATCCAAAGCACCTCTTTTGTCCAATTTGTTGATCGCTACCAGGTCTGCAAAATCGAGCATATCAATTTTTTCCAGCTGTGTTGCCGCCCCGAATTCGGGAGTCATCACATAAAGGGACACATCACAATGTTCGGTGATCTCGGTATCTGATTGTCCGATGCCTGAAGTTTCTACGATGATGAGGTCAAAGCCTGCAGCCTTACAGATATCAATGCTTTCCTGAACATTAACAGAAAGCGCCAGATTGGCTTGTCTCGTTGCCAGCGAGCGCATATAAATCCGTGGATGATCAATTGCATTCATCCTGATCCGGTCGCCCAGCAATGCACCGCCGGTTTTTTTTTTGGATGGATCAACGGAAATAATAGCTAATGACTTGTCCCTTACTTCGAGCAGGAAGCGCCTTACCAGTTCGTCTACGAGGGAAGACTTACCAGATCCTCCAGTACCGGTTATGCCTAGTACGGGTACCTGCTTTTTCAAACTGAACTCCTTCAGCTGGTCAACAAATTCCTGCGCTGAAGCTGGATCATTTTCTGCAATGGTGATTGCCCTGGCGATATTTTTGATGTCCGTTGAGGGAATGAGCTCCAATTCATCAGTGATGATGTCAGCGGTAATGAAATCGGTCTTTTTAAGCATGTGATTGATCATGCCCTGGAATCCCATAGTGCGCCCGTCATCTGGAGAAAAAATCCGGGTGATGCCATATGCCTGCAGTTCTGCGATTTCCTGCGGTAAGAATACACCGCCCCCTCCTGCAAAGATTTTTATGTGGTTTGCCCCGCGTTCCTGCAGCAGGTCATACATATATTTGAAATACTCCATATGACCGCCCTGGTAGGAGGTCATTGCTATACCCTGAACATCTTCCTGTATGGCACAATTTACTACCTCTTCAACTGAGCGGTTATGGCCGAGGTGGATCACTTCTGCTCCTGACGACTGGAGGATCCGCCGTATGATATTGATTGTTGCATCGTGCCCGTCAAACAATGCTGCTGCTGTTACAAAACGTATCTTATGTTTTGGCTGGTAGCTCTTTACCTGTTCCATACCTGAATTATATTTGGTATGTAAAGATAAAAAAAGCCGCAGATTCTGCGGCTTGTAATTCTTTGCTGTTCTTTATTGATGAGTGAGCTCTGTAATAGGCTCGCCAACATTTCCACTTGGCATCTGGATATGAAGCATGGCCGCGATAGTTGGGGCAATGTCTGTCATGTGATGTGTTTTATTGGTTTTACCATGTTTCACGTTCCATCCCATGAAAACGCAGGGGATATGTGAATCATACGGGTTCCATGCACCATGTGTAGTTCCTGTTTTTCCACCGTCAAAATAGTTTGGCTGCAGGATAAAGTAAACATCTCCACTTAACCGTGCATTATATCCGTTGGTAATCATCTCTTTTTGAATAGCAGGTAAGGTACTCTCAGCAATTCTCGTGAGGTCTACTGCATTGGCAATACCATCATAAGTTCTAAGGTAGTCTATAGTTGCATTTTTCATGGCGCTGAAATCTATATTTATCAGATCCTTATTGCTACGGTCAAATATGATTTGGTTATTCATTGCCATCAATGCCGGTTTTTTTATTTTGAACCTGCTTTCTAGGTAAGTATTCAAACCCGTGACAATAGCTCTATTGTCAACCAATCCGCCATGCATTTTATTTTCTTTCATGAAACCTGGTACGTGTGCAGCACCATGGTCGGCAGAAAGGAATACCAGATATTTGCCTTTGCCTACAGTTTTATCCAGGTAGTCAAAGAAGGTGGCGATATCTTTGTCGAGACGGAGATAAGTGTCTTCGGCCTCGATTGAATTTGGCCCATACTGGTGACCCACATAGTCGGTAGATGAGCAGCTTACTGCAAGAAAATCAGTTATGTTGTCTTTACCTAATCCCTCAGCTTCAATCGCAACTTTAGCAAGATCAAGCGTAATGGTATTTCCGTATGGAGTGCTTCTGATCATGTCGTAGTTATTACCACTATATGTTTTTAGGGGATGGGGGAAGGTTGGTGTTTGCTCACCTTTTGTTATGCCTTCATAATCTTTGTTATCAGAGGTGCTCTGTGTGTAGGTTGAGATAGGATATAAAGTATTCCAGTCCATGTCGTAATACCTATTCGCCATCTTCTTGTTATTGTAATCCTGAACCCATGCAGGGAGCTGTTTCATATACCATGTACTGGTGATCCAGTTGCCCGTTTCACCATCATACCAGTAAGCACCTGTTGGTGTATGACCAGCAGGGAGGATTGAGCCGCGGTCCTTTAAAGACAAGCCAATCACTTTTCCCTGGAAGTTAGTAGCTAGTCTTAGCTCATCAGTGATCGTACTGCTCAGCAGGTTTTTGGGAGACATTTTCCCAGCCGCATTGTTAGCCCCTACACCGGTAACTGTGCTGTCATCAGTACAGTAGACAGCTTTTTTTGTTTGCGGATCAAACCAGTTGTTACCAATGATTCCTGTTATTGCAGGAACTGAGCCTGTATAAATGCTGGTGTGGCCTACGGCTGTATAGGTAGGTGTATATGGAATATATGTGTTTTCGGCAGAAAATCCTTCGTTGATCATCCGTTTGAAACCGCCTTGTACATATCTGTCGTAATAGCGGTACAGGTAATCCCATCTCATCTGGTCAACAACCAGGCCTACAACGAGTTTTGGACGATCAAGAGTAGTGGAGGAAGAGGCCGGGGTAGATTGGCCCTTTGCTTTTTTTTGTGCGAAGGTTAAACTGCACAAACAGCAGAGACCTGCGAATAACAAGGTTTTTTTCATTTTAGTGTTATTAGTTGTGACAGTATACGTTTAAACTGATTTAGAAATCAGGCGCACAACGATGTCATCATTATATGTTTGCGGTAAATATAATGGTAAACACATAAAATTAATATTAAGAAACCTGTTAAATTGCTTCTGCAACAACAAAAGTACTTCCGCCAACGAAGATCAGGTCATTGTGGTCTGCATTATGTTTGGCTGCATCAAGTGCTAAAACGACAGTGCCATATACCTTGCCCTTCAGATTAAATTTTTCTGCCTGCTGCGCAAGTTCTGCTGCAGGAAGTGCTCTTTCCAGCAACGGTTCACAAAAGTAATAGGTAGCTGTTGCAGGCAGTAACTGGAGTACACTGCTAACATCCTTATCTTTGAGCATACCTATCACGATATGCAATTTTTTGTAAGGCGTGGCCTGGATGTTTTGCAGTACTTCCTGAATACCGGCAATGTTATGTCCGGTGTCGCAAATTACCAGGGGATCGCGGCTTATTGTTTGCCATCTGCCCTGCAGGCCTGTAATTTCTGCAGTATGGGCCAGTCCGCTGTAAACCGCTTCTTCAGGTATAGAAAAACCGTTGCGGTTTAAAAGATTGATTGCCTGAATAACAGTAAGCACGTTTTTGAGCTGGTAGCGACCCGTAAGATCCATTCTGAGATCTTTGTAGATCCTCGAATTATTTTTATAGACAGAAGTAACCAGCTGAGTGCCTTCATTACGGATATCATCGAGGCGGAGTTCAGTGCTGGCAAATACCAGGTCGCTCGCGGTTTCTTTAGCTTTACTTACAAATACAGAAGCAGATTCTGCCTGTTTTTCACCGATAACAACAGGTATTCCCGGTTTGATGATTCCTGCTTTTTCATATGCGATTTCCTGAAGGGTATTACCAAGCAGGTTCATATGGTCAAAGCTGATGTTAGTGATCACTGAAAGTTCCGGGGTGATGATATTGGTGGAATCCAGTCGGCCCCCAAGGCCTACCTCAACTATTGCAATATCCACCTGTTCTGCCGCAAAATAATCAAATGCCATAGCTACAGTGACTTCAAAAAAAGAAGGGCTGATTTCTTCTATTTTCTCCTGTTCCCTTGCGGTAAAATCTACAACAGCATCCTCCGGCATCATTACTCCGTTGATCCTGATACGTTCCCTGAAATCTTTGAGATGGGGCGAGGTATACAGGCCGGTTTTGTACCCTGCTTTTTGCAGGATTGCAGCAAGCATGTGAGAGGTAGATCCTTTCCCGTTTGTGCCTGCTACATGGATGCTCTTAAATTTTTGATGTGGGTTGCCGACGTGCTCGCACAACAATATGGTATTGTCTAAGTCCTTTTTAATCGCGGCAGCACCAATGCGTGTAAACATTGGCAGTTTTTTGTAAAGGTAATCGAGAGTTTGTGAATAGTTCATAGAACAAAAATCTAATACTTTAACGTATCAAATCAGGATATTATTTCACCTTAAAATTGAAGACCACTACACCTGTTTGCAGGTCAGGGGCGGATTCCGACTGGTTTAAACGTGCGCCCATTACTGCGGCCTTACATTTAGCCCAGAGGTCCAGGTCCTGCAAAGTAGTGCCTTTAACACCCGGGGTTGCTTCAACAACAATACCTTGTTTATTCACTGTAATACGTACAGCAATCTTACCCGTTTTTTGTCCGTCATCCTGTGGTGTAACCAGATTGGTGAAACGCCGCAGGGCGATAGGGGTGGTACCAAAGCCAGAGCCACCTTCACCGTAGTTATTGGCCAATGGATCACCATTTACTGATCCCTGGTTGCCCGGGGTCGTACCTGTACCGTCGCCACCGCCAGTACCTTTACTTGATTTTCCCTTGTAAAGAGCGTTCTGGTTGATTGCCGGTTTTGCCGGCTTATCTTCAACTTTTGCAGCTGTTGGGGTAGAAGGTTTATTCGTTTTTTTTGTGCTGATGCTTACGGCTTCTTCTGTATTCTGTGTGGTGATTTCCTTGTCGGCACTTTCAACAGATTTTTCTGGTGTAACCTTTTGATCCGGCACTACTTTATCCGGTGGCTGGTTATTTGCGTTGGGATCAGCAGAAGGTTCTTCCACACTGGTATAGTCAGATCCCATTCCTTCGACAGAAGTACCATAATTAACCACCATACCGCCCATACCTGCCTCTTCAGGAGGCTGGAAGGTGCCGATGGCGATAAACAGGCTCAATGCCAGCAAACCGGCTAAAATTGCCGTTGAGATAGCCACTGCTTTTGGGTAATTATTTTCCTCTTTATATGGAGTCATTATTTTTTCGGTTCTACTGCCAGTACAACTTTAAGTTTCAACTGATTGGCAACATCAAATACGGCCATAGTGTTTTCAATGGAAACGCCTCTGGCTACATACAATACAATCGTCAGGTCGGGAGATGCACGCTGGTAAGTTTCGATACTTGCCTTCATCGATTCCAGTGTAACCGCTTGTTTTTCTACAAAATAATTTAGTTTCTCATCTATAGATACGGTGACAGTTTTCTGTGCCGAAGACTGCTGTCCTGATTCTGAACGGGGAAGCAGCAACTTTACCACCTGTGGATTTACTACTGCCGAAGCAAGCAGGAAGAACAGCATCAGGAAGAACATGATGTCATTCAGTGCCGAAGTATGGACTTCAACAGTTGCCTTATTTCTTTTGCGTAAATTCATTATTTACCTGGTTCTTCTAATAGATCAATAAACTCTAATGCATCTGTTTCCATTCTCAGGATTATTCTTTCTACCATTGCATTCAGGATGTGGTACAATACATAAGAGATAATACCTACGATCAGTCCGCTGGCAGATGTAATCATTTTAGTATACAGACCACCAGAGATCGTACCAATTTCGATGGCTCCCTTAATGGATACATCATGGAAAATTGTAATTACCCCCACAATCGTACCTACGAAACCAAGCATCGGTGCAATACCGGCGATGATACCGAGGATACTTATGTTTTTCTCCAGTTTGGAAACTTCCAGTTTACCTACGTTTTCAATAGCGGCTTCAATATCCTTGATTGGTCTTCCAATACGTCTCATGCCTTTTTCCAGCATTCTTCCCAGTGGGGAGTTTGTATTTCTGCACAGTGCGATTGCGTTTTCCAACCGACCGTCGTGGATATACTGTTTAATCTGTAACATCAGATTGGTTTCTGATTTGGATGCTTTTCTGATGGTGATATATCTTTCTACGAAGATGACAAGCCCGGCAAAGGCAAGGAGCGCAAGCGGAACCATTACCCATCCGCCTTTAATTAACAAGTCGAAGAAATGAAGTTCCTGAGGTGCAGCAGCTACAGCCTGGTTCGCAACATTAGCGGTATCCGTTAATTGTTTTACTGTATCTGCAGTAACCTGAAGCAATGTGGTCATATTATTTTTGTTTGTTTCTGTAAATGTATATTCCTGGTATTTTTAATTTTTTTGATAGTCTGTCCAGCTCTTCTTTGGCTGTTTTCTCATCTTTTAACGTAGCGATACTCATTTTTAGTCTCCTTCCGGACATATTGGTTACCACTTTGGCCTCTATCCCGCTTTTCTTCATCAGCGCGATAAAGTTATCAGCTTCTTTCTGATCATGCATGGACGCACCAATGATTTCATACACTGTCGCTGTGTCTACAGGTTCAACAGGCTGTGTTTTAATCAGTGTGTCTGCTGGAGAAAGGGACGCACCACTTTTCTGAATAGAATCCGTCGTTATCGAATCATCACCTGCTGCAGTTGCAACCGGCGTTTTGGCAGCTGATGCCGTTGATTTCCTGCCTGGGGATTTACCTGTCAAGTCGTTAAAGATATCCGGTTTGATCTGGTACACAATGCCCATCATCAATGCAAGTATACCTACGCTGATCAAAATTTTCAGATAGGCCGGCATTGTTTTGGGTTCTTCTGCCTGCGTAGGGTACACAGGGAAAGGATCTATTGCCGGAGTTTCTTCGCTTGTATCTTCTTTGGCAGTAATTTTATTCAATTTCATGATCACCTCTTCGTCTGCAGGTCCTGTAGATTTCAGGTAAGGTGATTTGGAGCGGTAAAAGTTTAAGGATTCAATTTCCTCGCGCAGTTGCTGCTCATTCTTTTTATACTGTGCAAAAGGATTTACCTGAGTTTCTTCTTCTACTGGTTTTTCTTCATCCGTCAGAGCTTCTTCAACCGGAGCTTCCTGTGTAACGTATAATTCTTCAGGAGCTGCTACAGGTTCCCCGTCGCCGGGATTTTCTCCAGTGCTTTCATTGTCAGCGATAATTGATTCGAGCGTTGGCTCTTCGGTTACAATGGGTATTGTTTCTTCTTCCAATGCGGCAGGTTCATCTATGTGCTCAGCTGTACCGGGATTCTCTTCAGTGCTTTCATTGTCAGCAATAACTGATTCTAGCGTTGGCTCTTCGGTTACAGGTGCTTCTTCTGGTTCATCAGGTACTATTTCTTCTGACGGAGCGGCTGCAGGTTCTTCAACATCCTCAATTTGTGAAATCACTTCCGGTGGTTGTTCCTGCTCGTCTTTTACTGCAGGCAGGCCATAAAAATCGAATCCATAATTGATGGCTTCGGCAGGTTCAAACCTGATCTGGTCCCCGGATTTCACCAGGATACCCAGTTCGCCCAAAGCTACCGAGCCTTCATTATTTAGTCTTCTCAATGTATCAGAACTGAATTCATTGATAAAATACGTTGCCGTATCACTGGAAACATTTCTTTTCCGGCCGATAAAAGCTGCCAGCAATGTCTCTTCCTTTATGTCGTCAGTGAAATCAAGCGTGTAGCTGGGCGGGATGAATGAATGCGCTTCTGCATCATACCTTCCCGGTATTTTCTTTTTAAACACGGTTCCCAAACCGGAAATCCCAACGGCTTTACGCGTTTGAATAAGCTCTGAGAGATAAGACAAGACATCCATTCTGGTAAAAATAAATTTTAATTCCGTATCAACCAATTATAAAATCGATTTGCTTAGAATGAGTAGCTGATTCCACCGAAAACGTTAACGCCGATTACCTGGTAATACAGATATCTGCTGTATTTTGTGTTTAACAAGTTATTTGCTTTAGCAAAGGCCGAGAACCTGTTGTTGATCTTGTAAGTGGCACCAATACCGAGGTCAACATAACCTTTTACATTCGTTGTTGTTTCGATTGCAGTATTAGGGATCACATAAGGACTCGCAGGTGCTGATGTGTAAATCTTGGCATTGCTTGCATCCTGGATCGATACAGCAGCGTTGAAACCAATTTTGTCAGTCACGCTGTACAAGAGGTTAGAGCTGATGCGCAACTGGGGTTTAAACCAGCTGTAGGTTTCAGATGCAGGTTTGTAATCTTCCAGGTTTAACTTACCTGTCCATTTCAACTGATCGCTCACCTGTACAGATAATTCACCTTCCAGACCCAATACTTTGGTATTTCCGAAATCGTAAATCACATCAAATTTTGTAGGATCAGCAAAGTTGTTTACGAACAGCGGCATATCTGTAATCTCTTTGCGGTAAACCCTTACTTTATAACCAAAGCCCGGGCCTCCGGTACCTTTGATACCCGCACTGAAACTTAATTTCTCAATTGAGTTTTTGATCGCGATATTGCTGTTCAGGAATGGATTTTCATCTGTCAGGTCTTTCATTGAATTCCTGTTGACATCGCCTTTCAGTTCTGCGAAGATCTGCAGGTAATCAGGGATCAGCGTAAAATCTGCTGTTACTGCCGGGAAGATGTGCCCTGCCGAAACAGTTCCAAATTCCTGTACATAGTTAATACCGGCGTTGATCTTTATTCCATTTGCCTCTAACCTTATGTATGGGTTTAAACGCAGCAGGTTGTTCTTTACATTTGTGAATTCATCTTTTGTATTTCCAAATTCTGTAGATGCAGCAAGGCCCAAATTGAAACTGCTGATTCTCTTGTTCAGGTATCCGTTGATCACAACTGAGTTTTCTTTGGCATTGAGCTGGTCTCCCCAAACATATCCGTTGATCTTGGCCGCATAGCTGAATGCGTCCGGATCTTCAGTATATTTGTTTACCACTTCGCCTTCGGCCTCAATGAAATTGAATGCCTGTTTGGCCGGGGTCAGATTTCTCAGGGGGTTATTTTCGTCATATCCATAAAAGTAAAAACCTTTTCTTTCGTAGTTAACGCGACCGCTCAAAACAGCCTTTTCGCCGATACTGCGTCCAAAGACACTTACCTGCTGCTGGCTGAGCTTCTGGCCTTCCAGTTTGCCGTCCTGGCTGAAGTGCCTGAAAAAACCGCCTGCCTGTAAGGCTTCATCACGACCCATATTAATATATGCTTCGCCTAAGATCGTGCTGGCAGAACCAAGGCCTCCCTTTACATAGTTGTTGATCAGTTCAGCCTGTTTTTCTGCGGCAACATCCTGGGCGTACAGTTTGTCGATATCTGAATTCAGCATCAGTTTCCTGTCTGTTAGCGCATAATTAAAGCGCGCTTTGTATGACTTCACGTCATTCAGATCAGGACTTCTTCTCAGCTTTACAGCTTCTGCAAGTATGGGTTTATAAGGTCTTACTACTTCGATCTCTTCCGTAACAGCTTTGTCGTCTTTTTTCTCTTCCGGTTTTTGTTCGGTTTTCTTGTCAGTCTTTTTATCCGTCGTTTTTTTATCCTGCGCTTTCAGTGTAAGTGAGCCTGCAGTAAGGAAGAATATGGATATATATAATAATTTGCTCAATCTCATGATGCTTGGTCTTATTTAATTTTTTCTAATTTTTCTTTGGCGGTAGCTACGATTTCGTCTTTACCGTCATAATTGTCAATAATACTAAGCAGTGTACTTTTGGCCTGCAGGTTATCTTTCAGAGCCACATAGTTATCTGCCAGTAAGATGAATGCTTTAGCTACCCAATAATCGTAAGAAGGCATGTTGTTGATGATATCGAAGCAGGTTTTTTGCGAAGTTTTGTATTCACGCTTATTGTACTGGATCTGAGCCAGCGTGAATTTCGATTCCGCTGCTGCAATTGTTTTGGTTTTGGCTGCAACACCACTGAATGCTTTTACAGCGGATGCCGTATCAGCTTTCAGCAGGTATGCTTTACCAGCATACAGGTCTACGCTGTTGAGTTCCTCTTCTGAGGCCTTTTCAGACTCTTTGGTTAGCTGTACATATTTCAGCATATCATCGGGACTGTTCAGGGCAGTGTAGGCCTTCAGCAGGTTATTGATGGCATAAGAATAGTGTGATTTATAATCAGCTGTTGTTTCGAGTCTTTTCAGGTATACAATCGCCTCATTGTATTTCTTCTGGTCGAGGAACAATTTGGATATACTGATCAGGGAACGTTCTGTCCAGTCACTCGTCCAGTCGTTCAGGATAAATTCGTAATCAGGTATAGCCTCATCCGGACGGTTCAGCTTAACAAGTGATTCTGCCCTGATGAACTTGGCTTCTTTCGCATGAATCGCTTTCGGATATTTGTCGAAGTAAGCATTAACGCTTTCTACTGTACCCTGCGCATCGCCTTTCAGATACCTTGTGTTTGCTGCCTGGAAGACAATGTTGTCCTGATCCGCCACTGTATAATTACCGATCGGGGTGGTACCAGCATAAGCGATAAAGCCATTTGCATCTCCACGGTCTACATAAATATTTTTTATCGATTCCAGAGCCTGTTTAGCTTCTTCAGTACTTGCGTAATCAGTAATCACTTTCTTGAACGACTCCAGTGCAGCGTCGTCCTGATCCTGATTGTATTGAACCAGACCAATTGTTACCAGTGCTCTTGGTACGTAACTGCTGTTTGGGTATTTGCTGATGAGGGCTGTCAGGTCTGTTTTTGATTTGTCCAGCTCACCCTTGTTAAAATAGGTGTATGCTGTTTCAAATCCTGCATCATCCGCATAGTTTGAAGATGGGAATTGCTGCAGCAGGCTTTGCATGGTGGCAATTTTGGTGTCGTTCTGATCCTGCAGACCCTGGATCATTCCCCTTTGGAAAAGGGCGTAGTCGTCGCCTGTGGATTTATCACTGATAATCCTGTTGTAATAAGTAAGGGCACTACCGTAGTTCTTGTTTACAAAGTAAGAATCCGCCAGACGGACAGTAGCATCGATTACAGTATTTTTATCCTTGTCATCACCTGCCAGAAAGCGTTCAAAGTAGTTGGCGGCTTTGGAATACTTTTCATCTTCAAATGCTGCATAGGCCAGGGCGTAATTGGCAAAATTATACACTTTCGTTTTATCGGCACCCGGCATGCTAAGGAATTTTTCGAAGGTTTTTACGGCTTCTCCAAATTTGCGGAGTTCGTACATGGCTTCGGCCATCCAATAGGTGCTCAATGCGTAAATCTCCTTATCATCGGGATATGTATTTGAGCGGATGAACATAGATAATGCATTTGGAAATGCACGTTCGTTATAAAATTCCAGTCCCCTGAAATAGGTTACTTTCTGATAAGCTTCTTCGGCTTCGGGAGATTTCTTTACTATAGGCTCCAGGATATCTATTGCTGCCTGGTAGTTTTTGCTGGTAAGGAGGATCTCACCCAGCAAAGTTTTGGCTTCATTGATTTTCGCTGAGCGTGGAAACTGTTTCAGGAAGTTCTGTGTAGATTCCAGAGCCTGCTGATTAAAATCAAGTTCATAGCTTAAACGCGCATAATTGATCCAGGACTCTTCCTGTATGTCTTTATCAAATTCTAACCGCGAAGCCCTGAAGAATGCGCTTCTAGCTTTTTCTTTGTCTGCAAGCTTGAGAAAGGCGCGGCCCAGTGTATACATCCCGCTTTGCAGATATACATCATCTGTATTTAGCTGTGAAAGCACAGTTACAGCTTCTTTGGTTTTGTTCAGCTGGAACAGTGAATATCCGTATTGGTAGATGAAAAGGTTGTTTTTCTTTTCAGATTTATCTTTTGAATAGAAGTCACGGAAATAAAGCTCAGCATTTTTGAAGTCAGCTTTGGCAAAGTATGAGGCTGCAATCAGGCTCAGCATTTCTGCTTCGAATTGTTGTTTTGTACTTTTCAGGATTGGTACAGCATAGCTGATCACATCGTCATATCTTTTATCCAAATAATACATGGAGGTGATATAATACGGGTAACTTGCTTCGTAAGTAGGAGAGCCTTTTAACTTTTCAAAGTTTGTCAGGGCTGTTTTATAATCCTTGTTCAGGTAATTAATATAGGCAAAGTAATAGGTTGCACTTTCCTGGAAAGGTCCTTCTTCATTTTTGACCTGATCAAAAAGTGGTTCCGCTTTGACGATATCATTTTGTACAAAATAGGAGTAGCCCTGTTTAAACTGATATTCTGTGCGTTGCTTTTTTGAGAGGGTCGAGGGGTCTGTTTTTTCAAACCACTCCAATGCTTTCACATAGTTCTTCTGATCAAAATATGATTTACCCACGTGGAAGTAGGCCAGTTTAGTATTTGGATTCAGGGGGTAATCCCTGATGAAGGTTTGAAAAAGACTTTCTGCATCATTGTTGCCCAGTTCCAGAGCACACACAGCAGCGTAGAATTTTGCATTTTCTTTTAATAAGGAAAGCTCTGAATTACTCTCCTGCTGGGTTCCTGGTTTTGTTCTGAGTTGTTCAACCAGTCTGAACTGTTGAGCGGCAGCAACATATTTTTCATTATCGAGTAATTCGAGGCCAGTCTGATAATTTTTATTGAGGTTTACTAACGCACTTACCTGAGCATAACCCGTGGTCAGGTTACCGGCTAATAAAAGCGGAATAAAAAGGTATTTTTTCTGCATTTGGTTTAAATATATTGGTGCTAATATAAAAATTGTAGAGACACTTGTTAACGTTAGAAGTTAACAAGTGTTAATAACACTGTTTAACGTAAAGTTCTTAAGAATGGTATTAGGAAAGTTACAAAGAGCTTAATCTCTCTGAGAAGCAAGTAAATAGAGTACTGCCATTCTTACAGCTACACCATTTTCCACCTGATCCAATATAATCGATTGTTTACTGTCTGCAACATCGCTGGTAATTTCCACACCCCTGTTTATCGGGCCGGGATGCATCACAATGATCTCCCTGTCCAGGTTATCGAGTATCTGTTTATTGAGACCGTACATCATTGCATATTCTCTCAAGGAAGGAAAATACTTAATGTCCTGTCTTTCCATCTGGATTCTCAACATATTGGCTACATCACACCAGTTTAAAGCTTTGATCAGGTTGTGTTCTACTTTAACCCCCAGTGCTTCGATATGTTTCGGGATTAATGTAGTAGGACCGCAGACCATCACTTCGGCACCAAGTTTTTGCAGGCAGAGTATGTTTGAAATTGCAACTCTCGAATGGAGGATATCACCTACGATTACTACTTTTTTGCCTCTTACTTCTCCGAGTTTGTGACGGATGGAATAAGCGTCGAGCAATGCCTGAGTAGGATGTTCATGGGCGCCGTCTCCGGCATTTACGATCTGCGCGTTGATGTGTTTGCTCAGGAACACGCCGGCTCCTGCATATGGATGTCTCATGACTACCATGTCCACTTTCATGGCCAGGATGTTGTTTACCGTATCAATCAGGGTTTCTCCTTTGCTTACAGATGAAGACGAGGCTGCAAAATTGATTACATCGGCAGACAATCTTTTTTCAGCAAGTTCAAAAGATAGTTTGGTACGGGTGGAATTTTCAAAGAAGATATTGGCGATTGTGATATCACGCAGGGAAGGAACTCTCTTGATCGGTCTGTTGATCACGTCCTTAAAATTATCTGCAGTTTCAAAAATCAATTCAATATCATTCAGGTTAATATCTTTGATGCCTAAAAGATGTCGTGTTGATAGTTTTTCTGCTGCCATTTCTTACTTATTTCGTTCTGATAATAAAATTACTTTGTCTTCGCCTTCAGTTTCCTTCCAGCTTACTTTCACGAGTTGGGAATCCAGGCTGTCTACCTGTTGCCCGATATAATCCGGTTCTATTGGCACATGTCTTGAAAACCGCCTGTCGATCAATACCATGAGTTCAACCTTTGCCGGCCTTCCGTAAGCGAGCAATGCATCTAACGCGGCCCTGATGGTGCGGCCTGTCCACAAGACGTCATCTATCAGGATCACATTGCATCCCTCAATGATAAAATCTATGGTGTTACTGCTTGCGGAAACAATTCCGTCTTTTCTTCTGAAGTCATCCCTGAAAAAAGTAATATCAAGATTACCTTTCCGGATGGTTTCATTTTTAAGAATTTGACTGAGTTCTTGTTTTACCCTGTCGGCGAAGTAGCTGCCCCTGGGTTGAATGCCAATAAGTACGGTATTAGAAAAATCGGTATGATTCTCAATTAATTGATGACAAAGTCGCTTAATTGTGATTTGGAACTTATTACCGTCTAGCAGGGTTCTTTTTTGCATTGACAAATTGATTAGGCAAATATAAAAAATCGGATTGAATTACGGGGATGCAATTTCAATTAATTTGAGAACGGCATCCTAAACCGGTATCAAACTTATGCTAATTAATTAACTTTGAGGCATGCAGCATGCTATAATTTTTTTTGACGGTGTTTGTAATCTGTGTACCAGCTCGGTGAAGTTTGTGATCAAAAGGGACCGGAAGGATTGCTTCAGGTTTGCGCCTTTACAGGGTGAAACGGCAGGGCAGTATATTGATGTTGCAGATACGCCTGAGAATACAGCTCCGGGTTCGATCATTCTGCTGGAAGGGGGGAAGATCTATAAACGTTCAACTGCCGCATTGCGTATTGCGCGGCGGTTGGGTTTTGGCTGGAACTTATTGTATGGGTTCATTATTGTCCCTGCATTTATCCGCGATATTATATATGACCAGATTGCTAAAAGGAGATACAGCATCTGGGGCAGAGAAGAAAGCTGCATGGTGCCTACCGCCGGTTTGAAAGCGAAGTTTTTGTAATTCTGGTCCGCCAGACAGAATCTTATTTCATCTTGCTGAGTGCCGGTCTTAAGTATCTGCGGAAGATCTTACAAATGTTATAAAACAAAAAAGCATCCCGGTTAGGGGATGCTTTCCAAATATATAAGCTTTAAGATTATTTAGCTTTGTTTTTGCTTTCTTCGCCTTCCATTTGCTCTTTCAATTGTGCAAGAACACCTAGATCACCAAGAGTTGATTTCTCAACTGAATCTTTAACTTTTTTAACTGCATTGCTGGATGCTTTAGCTTCTTTTTTCTTAGATGCTCTTTCTTCAGCAGCAACTTCAGCTTTAGCCTCTTCCCAGATACGGGCGTGAGACACAACGATACGTTTAGCATCTTTGTTGAATTCAATGATTTTGAAGTCATTGGTTTCTTCAGCTTTGATAGTAGTACCATCTTCTTTAGCCATGTGTTTAGTTGGTACGAAACCTTCTACACCATA
>NZ_JBEVDX010000108.1:0-11816 GCF_040513095.1 Pedobacter sp.
TTAAGCTGGCGGATGAATTTACAGGATTGGTGGATGGCTTCCATCAACAGGCGCTGACCGTAATCTATTTCGGGAATACCAAAGAGGTACTTGCAGTAATTGCAATAGCGGATAAACTCAAAACAGGTTCAAAGGAAGCCATACAGACGCTACAAGCACAGGGTTTAGCCGTTTATATGCTTACGGGAGATAATGCTTTTACGGCTGCTGCTATTGCTGCTGAACTTGGTATCAACCAGTATCGTGCGGGGATATTGCCTTCAGAAAAAGCGGATTTTATCAAAGACCTGCAGCAAAAAGGAAGGGTAGTGGCAATGATCGGCGACGGCATCAATGACAGTCAGGCCCTCGCCCAGGCAGATCTTTCAATCGCTATGGGCAAAGGATCTGATATAGCTATGGATGTGGCTAAACTAACCTTGATTTCATCTGATCTGAGACAGGTGCCTAAAGCATTGAAATTATCCCGTGCAACCGTTAAAACCATACGCCAGAATTTGTTTTGGGCATTCATATATAACCTGATTGGCATACCTTTGGCAGCAGGCGTATTATTTCCGGTAAACGGATTTTTGCTCAATCCTATGATTGCCGGGGCAGCGATGGCACTGAGTTCAGTATCTGTCGTGAGCAATAGCCTGAGATTAAAATTGATCAGGCTTTGATTGCATTTGAGTAAGAACAGTAGAAAATATGAACACATGACTTATGAAAACATTGAAATTTAAAACGAATATTAAGTGCGGAGGATGTATTGCAACAGTTACACCTCATCTGGATGCCGTAGCCGGCCTTGATTCCTGGACGGTAGATACCACAGCGCCGGAGAAAGTTTTGACAGTGTCTGGAAATGCAGATGCGCTTACTGAAGAAGTTATCAATACCTTAAAAAAGGCGGGTTACGACGCTGAACTGATCTGATTTATGCTGCTACATATAAAAAATATGGTGTGCGACCGCTGTATTCTGATCGTCAGACAGCAACTGGACCAGCTTGGTCTGAGTGCAGATACCATCAGTCTTGGAAAAGTTTCAGTTTCGCCAGAGCCTGATCAGCTCAAACTTCAGGAAGTGTCTGCTGCATTGCAGGGTTTAGGGTTTGAACTGATCGACAAGGAAAAAAACCAGCTGATTGAGCAGATCAAGACTCAGGTGATTGAGATCGTACATTATTCTGACCTCAGTGCAGTACAGCAAAGCCTGATGAACCTCATCGCGCAGAAACTGAACCGGGACTACGTATATCTCAGCAGGCTGTTTTCTGATGCTGAGGGAGTCACGATTGAAAAATATATTATCCAGCAAAAGGTAGAGAAGGTGAAAGAGCTGCTTGAATATGGTGAACTGAACCTGAACGAAATCTCCTATAAAATGGGGTATAGCAGCAGTGCGCATCTTTCTACACAATTTAAGTCGGTGACAGGTATGCCGCCAAGTAAATACAAAGCACAGCCCGCTGGTGACAGGAAACCCCTGGATCAGCTGGGTTAAATTAAACTTTTAAGCGTTCCAGGCAAAGATTATTTTCTTTATCTTAATGCCCTTAAATAAATGGCTGCAGATATGGATATTGACCTGATCAGGAAACAAACAAAAGGATGTACGGATAAAATTTTCCTGAACAGTGCGGGCTCCTCACTTGTTCCGCAGAGTGTGACAGACAAAATGGTCGGCTACCTGCAAATGGAGGCATTAACAGGCGGTTATGCCCTGGCGAACCAGTACGAAACTGAAATTGAAGACCTGTATGTACAGGCAGCATTACTTTTTAACTGTGCGCCGAAAAATATAGCCTACGCCACCAGTGCCACTGATGCCTATGCAAAGGCAATTACAGCAATAAATTTTAAGGCAGGCGATGTCATCCTGACCACAGATGATGATTATATTTCCAATCAGCTGTCTTTCCTGTCCTTAAAGAACCGTTTCGGTATCAGCATTATCAGAGCTGATAACCTTCCTAACGGAGACCTTGACATGGATACATTTGAAAAACTTGTCATCAGCCATCAGCCAAAACTGGTGGCCATTACCCATATACCTACCAATTCAGGATTGATCCAACCGGCAGAAGAAATCGGCCGTATATGCAAAAAATATGATATTCTATATTTACTTGATGCCTGCCAGTCGGTAGGGCAGCGGGTAGTGGATGTTCAGAGAATCGGCTGTGATTTTATGACTGCCACAGGTAGAAAGTTTGTGCGTGGCCCCAGAGGCACAGGACTTCTGTATGTATCTGATAAAGTCTTGGATGAACAGATGGTTCCATTGATCTTTGATATGCAGGGCGCCGACTGGACAGGCAATGACGAATACAGACTGGCAAAAACAGGGAAAAGATTCGAATTCTGGGAGTCTTCAATCGCTGGCAAACTGGGATTGAAAGAGGCTTTAACATACATAAATGGTATTGGGATCTCAAATATTGAGCTGTACAATGTAAATCTGATGCAACAGTTCAGAAAGGAACTGCAAAAGGTTCCCGGACTGGATCTGCATGACCAGGGAAGCCATCTCAGCAATATTCTCACCTTTACAACCAGCAACCGTCCGCTGCAGGATACAGCTCAGTTGCTGAGGGACAATAACGTTTACTTTTCAATGAGTTTCCGTGACTTTGCACGCATAGATTTTAATAAGAAGGACCTCGATGCTATCATTCGATTTTCAGCACATTATTTCAACACGCCGGAAGAACTTGAAAAAACTATAGCCATTTTGAATTATTAATTGTTATTGATTGACATTACAAAACATATCATGAAGGAATTCGATGCAATCATCATAGGGTCTGGCCAGGCAGGAACGCCATTGGCAAGGAAATTAGCTAAAGCAGGCTGGAAAACAGCAATAATAGAAAAAAGATTGGTTGGAGGCACATGCGTTAATGACGGATGTACACCCACAAAAGCGATGGTTGCTTCTGCGAAGATGGCCTTTATGGCTGGCAGCAGCGCTGAACTGGGGATTGAAATTCCCTCCTTTAAAGTAAATTTTGAGGCGGTAATGGCCCGCAAATCAGCTATTGTGAAACATTCTCATGACGGATCTGTCAAAGGGCTTGAAGACACCAAGAACCTGACACTGGTTTACGGTGAGGCCAAATTTACCGGTGACCATACTATACATGTGAATGGGAATGACGGAAGTTTTGAAGACTATACCGCCAAACACATTTTTATCAACACAGGAGAAAGCCCTGTAATTCCTGATATTGAAGGAATACATGATATTAAATACCTGACTTCTACAACGATCCTGGAACTGGAAGAAGTTCCGGAACATTTGCTTATAGTTGGAGGGGGCTATATAGGGCTGGAGTTCGGACAGATGTTCAGCCGTTTCGGCGCGAAAGTAACCCTGCTGGAACATGGTGACAGACTGCTCCCTAAGGAAGATACAGATGTCTGTGAAGTTGTATCAGAGTTTTTCAAAGAGGACGGTATCGACGTATCTACTGAAGTTAAAGTAGTCAAATTTGAACAGCTGGATAAGCACAAAATAAAAGTTACAGCAGACCACAATGGTAAAAAAACTACGTATATCTGCAGTCACGTGTTACTTGCCTCAGGAAGAAAACCTCAGACAGAAGCATTAGGTCTGGAAAATACAGGCGTAAAATGTGATGAAAAAGGTCACGTACTGGTCAACGAATTTCTGGAAACCGATGTCAAAAACGTTTACGCGCTTGGCGATGTGAAAGGTGGACCGGCATTTACCCATATTTCATACAATGATTATGTAGTGGTGGCGGCGAACCTGCTTGACGATGGTAAGATGAGCATCAAAGACCGTATGATTCCATATTGCATGTTTATTGATCCTCAGCTGGGCAGAATCGGCATTACTGAAAGCCAGGCGATTGAAGCAAAACTGGATTATCTTGTGGCTAAATTACCTATGGCTCATGTGGCCAGGGCAATCGAAACCGGGCAAACGCGTGGTTTTATGAAAGCTGTAGTAGATAAAAAAACAAAACAAATACTCGGTGCAACGATCATCGGGGAACAGGGCGGAGAAATCATGTCGATCATACAAATGGCGATGATGGGAAAGATCACTTATGAAGAAATCAGGTATACAATTTTTGCCCATCCTTTATATGCAGAGTCGCTCAATAATTTATTTATGTCCATTGCCTAAATGATAAAAGCAGAAAACCTGGTCAAGAAATTTGGTTCATCCGCTGCCGTAAACAACATCAGTTTCGAGCTGAAGGAGGGAGAAAACCTCATTTTGCTGGGCACAAGCGGTTGCGGCAAGACCACCACTTTGCGGATGGTAAACAGGCTTATCGAACCAGATTCCGGGACTATCTTCCTGAATGGGAAGGACATCAGGACGCAGCAGCCTGAGGTCTTAAGGCGTGGCATAGGTTATGTTTTGCAAAACCATGGTTTATTTCCTCATTATACAGTAGCAGAAAATATCGCAATTGTGCCCAGGCTGCTGAAATGGGACAGCGAAATAATAAAAAAACGTGCAGATGAACTTTTTCAAAAGCTTAACCTCGATCCATCATTAAAAGATAAATTTCCCGCAGCACTGAGTGGCGGGCAGCAGCAGCGTGTTGGTCTTGCGCGCTCCCTTATGGTAAACCCGCCGGTATTGCTGATGGATGAACCTTTTGGTGCGCTGGATAACTTAACCAGGATCAGTATCCGCAAGGAATTCAGGGTTTTGGATGAGCTGGTAAAGAAGACTATCATCATGGTTACCCATGATGTGCAGGAAGCTTTTGAAATGGGCGACAGGATTTGCCTGATGGACAAAGGCGAAATCAAACAGATCGGCACTCCTGAGGAGCTGCTTTTTCATCCGGCAAATGATTTTGTAGCGGATTTTCTTGATGAACAGCGGCTCCAGCTGGAACTGAAATCGGTAGCCCTGAGGGAACTTTTCCCGGGTAAGGGCAATGAAAACTTAACCGTGTGGGACAAAATGGAGAGCCTGCTGCAAAATAAAAATACAGGTGATGATCAGGTAAACGAACGTGCAGCACAGCATGAACTGACGATAGGAAAACTAATGACTGCATTTTCAAGCTATAAAGACAGGTAAGAATGGATCATACACAAAGCTTCTGGCAATTTGTAGCGCAGCAATCTGATAAATTGTGGGGCCAGACCTGGGCACATATTGGCCTGACCATGATTTCCCTGATCCTGGCAATTATCATTGCCGTTCCCATAGGTATACTCATCTCGAGGAAACAAAAATTATCCGGTCTGGTACTCGGATTTGCAGGTGTACTGCAAACCATTCCCAGCATCGCTTTACTGGGTGTGATGATTCCTTTCCTGGGTATCGGACCAAAACCAGCCATTCTTGCACTGTTTCTTTATGCACTTTTACCTGTCATCAGGAATACCTATACAGGAATCAGGGAGGTCAATCCCGCTGTGGTAGATGCGGCAAGGGGAATGGGCATGAGTCAATGGCAGATACTTACTAAAGTAGAATTGCCCCTGGCTTTCCCGGTTTTAATGGCAGGCATACGTACAGCCACAGTAATAAATGTGGGGGTAGCTACTCTCGCTGCGTATATTGCTGCCGGAGGTTTGGGCGAGTTTATTTTTGGCGGAATTGCCCTCAACAATTCAAATATGATCCTGGCAGGGGCTATTCCGGCTGCTTTGCTCGCCATTGTGCTGGATTTCCTGTTGTCACTCGTTCAGAAAATCAACCTGAAAAGTGTAAGGGTAGCCTGGTTGATACTGCCCTTTATTTTTGTCTCAATGAGTTCCTTCTATTTGCTGCCTACTCAGATCGGAGGCAGGATGCTGGGCGGTTTTACCCCGGAATTTATGGGAAGGGAAGATGGTTACCTGGGTTTAAGACGTGTTTATAAATTAGGTATAGAGACAGTAGTGATCAGCGATGCGGTCATGTATAAAGCTGCGTTTGAGCATAAGCTGGATGTGATCAGCGGATACAGTACAGATGGAAGGTTAAAAGCATATGACCTGATTACACTGAAAGATGACCGGCATATTTTTCCGCCTTATTATGCTGCTCCTGTGGTAAGAAACGATGTGCTGGCCAAATATCCGGAACTTGAACCAACACTCAATCTGCTCTGCGGATCTATCAATGATTCAATCATGACAGCCCTCAATTATAAAGTTGACCAGCTCAAACAAAGCCCTGAAAAAGTTGCAATGGATTTCATGGTTGATAAAAAGCTTTATAAACCAGCCAGGAAGGGCACTAAAGGAACCATAAGGATAGGCTCCAAGATCTTTGGTGAGCAGTACATATTGGTACAGATGTATAAAATATTGATTCTGGGCAATACAGACCTTGCTGTAGCTACAAAAACTGGTCTCGGGGGTACCAAGATATGTTTTGATGCCCTCACCAATAATCAGATTGATTTCTATCCAGAGTATACCGGAACAGGTTTCCTGGTGCTGCTAAAACCTGACATTCAAACCATGAACAGGTTAAATGGCAACAGGGATGATGTTTACCAATATGTGAGTCAGGCATTTAAACAGCAGTATGACCTGAAATGGTTAAAACCAATTGGCTTTAATAACAGTTATGCACTCATGATGAGAAAAGAACAGGCACAAAGTTTGCAGATCGAATCCATAACAGACTTAACAAAACATCTAAATCAAAAATAATATGTCACTCTGGGAGAAATACTCAGCAGTTAGGTCGCATAGCGTCCTGATATGTTCAAAACTTCAGAAAGAAGACTATGTAGTTCAGCCGGTAGTGGATGTGAGTCCGCCGAAGTGGCATTTGGGACATACGACATGGTTCTTCGAAACCTTTATCCTTATTCCCAATGCTTTTGCCTATCAGCCCTTTAACCCTGATTATAATTATGTATTTAACAGCTACTACGAAAATATCGGCGCAAGGGTAATCCGTACAGACAGGGGTAACCTGAGCAGACCAACAGTAGATGATGTATTTCATTACAGGGCGTATGTGGATGAAGCTATGCAAAAATACCTGCCAGGATTGAGCGATCCGACGGTATTGGAGCTAGTTGAGCTTGGATTGAACCATGAGCAACAGCACCAGGAATTACTGTGGTACGATATCAAATACATATTAGGGCACAATCCTTTGTTTCCTGAATACGATGCAGACAATATAGAATCTGGTCTTGTTAGTACCGCAGAGGGCTGGACTGATTTCAATGAAGGTGTCTACGAGGTTGGCTATCAGGGCGATCAGTTTCACTTTGATAACGAGTTGGGCAGGCACAAGGTTTACATTCAGAACTTCAGTATTGCTACTCAGCTGGTAAGCAATGAGGAATACCTTGCTTTTATCAAAGCTGGCGGATACCAGGATTTTAACTTATGGCATGCCGAAGCCTGGGATTGGGTAAATACAAATGACATTACTGCACCAATGTACTGGTATGAGGTAGATGGCCTTTGGCATCGTTACAGTTTATCCGGCCTTGAACCCTTGAAACCTGATGAGCCTGTTTCTCATATAAGTTATTACGAAGCAGCAGCATTTGCTCAGTGGAAGGGTATGCGATTGCCTACCGAATTTGAGTGGGAAGTTGCATCCGGCAAATTTGACTGGGGCAAATTATGGGAATGGACAGAAAGCGCTTATCTTCCCTATCCCGGTTTCTCTAAGGCTGCAGGAGCATTAGGAGAGTACAATGGTAAATTTATGGTTAACCAGAAAGTACTGCGTGGTGCATCAGTGGCAACACCTGCCGGGCACAGCAGAAATACTTACCGCAATTTTTTTCACCCCAATTTACGCTGGATGTTTAGCGGAATCAGGCTCGCAAAATAAATATGAATCAATTTCTAAATGAGGTTTTACATGATCTCAGTCAGACGCCAAAGACACTGAACTCAAAATATTTCTACGATGGGAAAGGCGACAAGCTGTTCCAGGAAATTATGGATTGCCCGGAATACTACCCTACCAATTGTGAGATGGAGATTTTCAGGGAACATACCAGAGATCTTGCAGTTACGCTAAAAAATGGCTTCAATACGTTCGACCTGGTAGAAATGGGTGCGGGCGACGCCACCAAATCCAGTTATCTGCTGAAAGAACTTGTGGATATGAAGGCCGACTTTACTTATATGCCGATAGATATTTCCTCTGCAATGATCAGCCATCTGGAACAAACACTTCCCGGACAGATTCAAGGCCTTAAAGTTGAAGGCTTGAATGGTGAGTATTTCGAAATGCTGGAAAAAGCAAATCAGATCTCAGCCAGAAAGAAAGTTGTGATGCTGCTGGGGGGTAATATAGGGAACGAGACCCCTGAGAATGCCATTGGTTTCTGCCGCAAAATCAGATCATGTTTACAGGAAGGTGATTTGGTGCTGGTTGGGTTCGACCTGAAAAAGAACCCGCGTACTATTCTGGCAGCTTATAATGATGCCGCTGGATTTACAAGGGATTTCAACCTCAACCTTTTACACCGCATAAACAATGAACTGGATGGCAATTTTGATACCGAGCAGTTCGAACATTACCCAACCTATGACCCCGCAAGCGGTGCTTGCAAAAGCTATCTGGTGAGCCGAAGTGAACAGGAAGTGTCTATTTCGGGACAAAAGTTCTTATTCAAAGAGAATGAATTCATTTTTATGGAGATCTCCCAAAAATATAGTCTGGAGGAAACCGAAACCATGGCCAGTCAGACAGGTTTTAAAACAGTTCATCATTTCCTGGACCATAAAAAATGGTTTGTTGACACCGTATGGCAGTGCATATAAAATGTGATATCCTGATCTGCGGAGCAGGGATGGCCGGTTTAAGCCTTTTATACCGGGCAATGAAAGCAGGTATATGGGAAGGGCAGCGCATCATTGTGGTTGACCGTTCTGACAAGGGAACGAACGACAAGACCTGGTCTTTCTGGAAAAAGGATGATTCCTGTTTCGAAGAACTTATCCTTCATAAATGGCATCAGCTGGTTTTCTTTTCCAATGATGGCAGCAGGGTCGCACTCAACAGCGGGGGTTACACTTATAATAGTATCAGAAGTATTGACTTCTATAACTATGTCCTTTCGTACCTCCGAACCTTCTCCAGTATATCCTTTGTTCAGTCAGACATTACATCAGTTGTATCATCAGGTGATCAATGTATATTAAATACTGCCGAACATACTTATATAGCTACTTATCTTTTTAATTCCATTTATCACCAGCCTGAACCAAGCCCAAAAGGGCAGTATTTTCTTCAGCATTTTAAAGGCGTAAAAATTAAAACACGCAATGCAATCCCCCCGCTTTCGGAAGCCTGGCTGATGGATTTCAGAACAGGACAGCAAAACGGGACTACTTTTTTTTATACCCTGCCCATGGCAGATGACGAATTGTTCGTGGAGTATACCCTTTTTTCCAAATCAGTTCTGACCATGGATGAATATGATCAGCAGATAAAGAAATATATCCGTGAAATTCTCCATATAGACCAGTATGAAGTACTGGAAAATGAATACGGGATAATCCCGATGACTGACCACCTTTTTAAAAGATTTGATGGGAATATCATTCATATCGGAACAGCTGGGGGAGATACCCGGGCGAGTACCGGTTATACCTTTACCAATACCCAGAAGACGATTGGCAAAATCCTGCTAAGTTTCCAGGCTGAGGGTCATCCCTTTTTCAAAGAGGAAAATACAGGTCTGAAACAGCAGTTGTATGATGCCACGTTACTGGATGTTTTAGCCCAGAATGAGTACAAGGGGCATCAGTTGTTCAGCGATCTCTTTAAAAAAGCTCCCGCATACAGGATTTTTGCCTTCCTGGATGGGGAAACCTCAATCTTACAGGACATATTCATCATGAAGAGCCTGAAAAAGCTGCCATTTATGCAATCATTTGCTACTGCTTTGCAGAACAGGTTTATCAGTTCCGAATAATTCATTGCTTCCCAATTAAGCATTATCATTCCGCCGTCATGTTACTGCATATATTGGTGTATCGGGAAATCCCGATGTATCTTTGGGTATGGATCAGGTTGATATATTCAAAGCATTATCAAATAAAAAACGACTCTTAATTCTGGAATGGCTTAAAGATCCGGCAGCTCATTTTCCTGATCATGAATCCCATAGTAATGAGTTTGGCATTTGCGTGGGACAGATCCAGCAGAAAGCGGGACTAACACAATCGACCGTCTCAGAATACTTGTCACTGCTTCAGCGAACCGGACTGATAGAATCTACAAGGGTAGGGCAGTGGACTTACTACAAGCGAAATGAAGCTGCTTTTGAGCGGCTGAAGGAGCTCATCAACAAAGAACTTTAACAATTAAATATATATGAATACAGATAGCCTGTTCCAGCCATTTAAGCTGAAAACATTGAATATGAAAAACAGAATAGTGATGGCACCCATGACACGTTCTTTTTCACCTGAGGGAATTCCTACTGCTGACGTTGCTGATTACTATCGCAAAAGGGCAGCAGGAGATGTAGGACTGATCCTTTCTGAAGGAACCGTAATTGATCGCCCCTCATCCTCAAATGATGCCAACATTCCTCACTTCTACGGTGATCAGGCACTAGCCGGCTGGGATAATGTGATTAAAGGTGTGCATGGCGCTGATGGACAGATGGGACCGCAGATCTGGCACATGGGCATTATGGCTAACCACCATTCCGGATGGATGCCACCTGCTGAGTTTGAAGGACCGTCGGGCTTTGTAAACCCGGGCGAGAAAAAAGGTGTAGCAATGACTGAGAAGGACATAGCAGATGCGATCCTTGCTTATGGAAAGGCTGCAGCTGATGCTAAAAGACTAGGTTTTGATTGTGTAGAAATACATGGTGCCCATGGATATCTGATCGATCAGTTTTTCTGGGATGCGCTAAACCAGCGTACTGATCAGTATGGTGGTGCTACCTTGGCTGAACGCAGCCGTTTTGGTATCGAAGTGATCAAAGAAGTTCGCAGACAGGTTGGTGAAGATTTTGCTGTGATCATACGTTTGTCGCAGTTTAAGCCCCAGGATTATAATTATAAACTGGCAAACACACCACAGGAGATGGAAGCATGGCTGAATCCGCTGGTAGATGCCGGTGTAGATATTTTACATTGTTCACAACGCCGTTTCTGGGAAGCAGAGTTTGAAGGTTCTGACCTGAATTTTGCTGGATGGGCTAAAAAACTTACCGGTGCAGCTACTATTACCGTGGGATCAGTTGGTTTAACCGGAGAATTTATGGCTGCTTTCAGGGGCGAAGCTTCACAACCAGCATCACTTGATGAATTGGTTAGAAGAATGGACAGGGGAGATTTTGATCTTGTTGCTGTTGGAAGACCTCTTTTGGCTGATGCTGACTGGGTGAAGAAAATTCAAAATGAACGGGTTGATGAATTAAAAGGCTTTACCAAAGAAGCCCTTGCTACTTTGGTTTAATGCAGTAATTTTATATCTATTATGGAATCGTCGTATCTTTTAAAATTAACTGCTGCACAACAGCAATCGCTGGCACAGCATCCTTACATCTCTACAGAACTGCTGGCTGCTGCCATTCATGAGCATGCTGCGCAGATCGGGTATATGCTTCAGGCTTATTTTCCTAAAGAAAAGGTCAGCAATGTTGCCGTTATTCCGGGCAGTATAAGTGTAGGGGAATCTGGTGTTGCTGGCATACAGCTGGAATTTGTAAAGGAAGAATTCAATATGTGCAGTGCCATAGATTCTGTAATAAAAGATAAAATGGCTATTTCCGTAACGGTTGACAGCGTTGCAGGAGAGCTGTTATTGAAAGGGGAGAGCTGGCCTGAACTCTAGGCATCCCTCCTGTTCAAAAACCCTTATATAACATAAAGGCCCGCTCAATTTGA
>NZ_JBEVDX010000109.1:0-67004 GCF_040513095.1 Pedobacter sp.
ATGTACGCAATAGTAAATATAGCAGGACAGCAATTCAAAGTTGCAAAAGACCAGCACCTTTTTGTACACCGTTTGCAAGGAGATGAAGGCGCTAGTATTGAATTTGACAATGTATTGTTGGTTGAAGACGGAGGTAATATCTCTGTTGGTGCTCCCTCACTTGCAGGCGCAATCGTTTCAGCTAAAATCGTGTCTCATTTAAAAGGCGATAAAGTGATCGTTTTCAAAAAGAAACGTAGAAAAGGTTACAAAAAGAAAAATGGCCACCGCCAGTATTTCACAAAAATCCAGATTTCTGGTATCAGTTTATAATTAGTTGTTAAACATTAGATAAGCAGGTCAAACTGTTTATTCATAAAATATAAAACAAAATGGCACATAAAAAAGGAGCCGGTAGTTCGAGAAACGGACGTGAGTCTCATAGTAAACGCTTAGGTATCAAAATTTTTGGTGGTCAGGAAGCTATTGCAGGAAACATCTTAGTACGTCAGCGCGGAACTAAACACCATCCTGATAAAGGAGTGGGTATTGGTAAAGATCATACTTTATTTGCTCTTGTAGACGGTACTGTAATCTTCAGAAAGAAACAAGATAACAAATCTTATGTTTCAATCTTACCTGTTGCTGTAACAGCACCAGTTGCAGAAACACCTGCTCCGGTTGCGAAAGCTGCTCAGGCTGAAGTTGAAATTGAAGCTCCTGTAGCTGAAGCCGCTGCTAAAAAAGCACCTGCGAAAAAAGCTAAAGTTGATGCTGAAGCTGAAACTGCTACAGAAACTGAAGCTGCTCCGGCAGAATAATTTTCTCAGATATACAAAAGGGCCGCAACGATAATCGTTGCGGCCCTTTTGCTGTTGTCCTTTTTTTAGGATATGATGATCTCATTTTTCAAATTTTCCAGCTCTTCTTTTAATTGTTTGAGGGAAGCTGAGAAGTTTTTAAGATTAGACTCCAGATCATTCGCAAGTGTAACAAAGGACAGGTTCAATTGCCTGATCTCCTTGATTTGCCTTTCTTCCTCTCCATGCAGAAGCCACTCATAACTTCTGTTATAGTGCCTTGATATGGCATTTAATGTACTATATGTTGGGTATTGATTACCCAGTTCAATTTGAGAATAGTTACTTCTGGACAAATTTAAAAGATCGGCTACATAAGCCTGGGCGTAAGCTTTCTCGAGTCTTAAAGACTTAATTCGCTCCCCCAGTATTTTCTTTGACAGAATTTCTTGCATAAATAATATTTTTTTTGTTGGTTTGTCTCTTTATTCTATAGGTGTAAAAAGGCAATTATCGATCCATTACCGTGATCATTGCTTGGTAATTACGTTGATGAGGAGTTTTTGGATTTATAAAATATGATTAAATGTTTAAGAAAAATAAAATGAATGCTTGTATTTGTGTCATACTAATGGAAATCAGCTATGAAGCTTAGTGCTCATTGTGATTGTTATGCTGATAACTCATACTTCCTGTTCAATAAAAAAAATCAGATTACTTTTTTTAAGATCCACTCCACAGAAAAGATAGGGCATTTTTTAGACAGGAATCCTGTTATTGGGGAATCATTTGTGGAATTCATATCTCAAAAATATGTAAAGGTATTTTCTGAACTGGTTGAAGAGTGCTTCGCAGGTAAATCTTTTAACATTGAAAACCGCCTGAAGGTTCAGGATGAGGAAGATGTATTGATGCAGGTTGTTTTATCGCCCGTATTTACCGGTCCGGATCAGGAGTATGTTTCCTGTACAATTATTGACAGCAACAGAAAGACCAACCAGATGAAACTGCTGGATGAATACTCACATCTGGCTTCGCATGACCTGCGGGCTCCTATCACCAATATCCTGAGTTTGTCAAGTCTGCTCAACTATCCTGAAATGGATGCATTTGATACCGCTAAGATCAGGGAACTACTGAAGGATATCAACTTCCAGGCTGAAAAACTTGATGACATCATTAAGATGCTAAACCGTTTAATCAACAAAGGGGAGGCACCTAAAGTATTTGCAGCTGACGCGACCCTGAGTGATTCCAAACACATTATGCTGGTTGATGATGATTCTTTAACCAACAAGCTGCACCACATGATCATCACCAAGCACAATAAAAATAAGCGGGTTGTACAGTTTGACCGTCCGCTTCTGGCGCTTGATTATCTGGAAAAAAATAAGCCGGATCTGATCCTGCTCGACCTGAATATGCCGGAGATGGATGGCTGGGCCTTTTTAAAGGCCCTGGAGGAGCGCAATATTACAATTGATGTAGTGATCATTTCCTCAACTATTGATCCGGCTGAGCGCATCAGGGCCCAATCCTTCAGGTCAGTTAAAGACTTCCTGACGAAGCCCTTAACCTATGATAAAATTAAACACCTTGTAGATAACTGATCGTTTTAATGTTCCCTGTTGATCAGTGATCTGGCAAGCAGGTTCAGCTCAGATTTTCTATCATCGCTGATGCTGACTTTATCCAGTGAGGTGAAAGCTATATCAGCCCTGCGTTCCATTTCTGCTGTAGCCAGTTCCCTGATGTTATAGCGGTTATAAAGTGCGGTTACTGCAGCAACTTTCTTCTGATAATCTGCTGTTGCCGAAAGATTTTCCAGGGTTTGCAGATCTTCAGTATTTACCAGCTCTTTTAGTTTAAGCAGGAGGTAAGTTTGTTTGTTGGAGATAATATCGCCTCCCACCTGTTTGCCAAATTTAAGGGGGTCGCCATATACATCCAGGATATCATCCTGCAGCTGAAATGCGAGGCCAAAGTTTACGCCGAAATCATAAAGCAGATCAGCATCAGCTTTACCGGCACCGCCAATGATGGCACCAATCTTCATACATCCTCCCACCAGGACAGCTGTTTTCAGGCGGATCATGCTGATGTACTCTTCAATACTTACATCTGTGCGCTGTTCAAATTCCATGTCCAGCTGCTGCCCTTCGCAAACACCGCTTGCTGTATCATTAAAGCAGGTGAGCACATCCTTCAATACGGGGGTGTCCAGTCTGGTCAGGTGCCTGTTTGCTTCTACCATCATTGCATCTCCACTAAGGATAGCATTGTTCACGCCCCATTTTACATGTACAGTATCTTTACCCCTGCGTATAGGAGCATTATCCATAATGTCATCATGGATCAGGGTAAAATTGTGAAAGGTCTCAATTGCCAGGGCACCTTCGATCGCTATGGTCACATCATCATTAAATAATTCACTGGAAAGCAATAACAGCACGGGTCTGATTCTTTTGCCGCCCAGGCTCATGATGTAACTGATAGGTTCATATAGCCGGGCAGGATGGCTTGGGTATTGTACTTTTGTAATTGCTTTTTCTATGATGTCTTGTAACTCTAAAATGGAATGCATTATTGTTGTGTAGTGTTTTTCTAAAATTTCAGTTAACCTGATTGTTATGCTGTGTTTAGTCTTGTACCAATGAAAAATCTATCTGTCTTTTGGAGAGATCTACTTTCTTCACTTTCACTTTTACCTCATCACCCAGCTGATATTTCTTTTTCTTACGCTGGCCGACGATACAGTAGTTTTTTTCATCCAGTACGTAGAAATCATCTGCTATATCTTTCAGTCTGATCATTCCTTCGCACTTATTCTCGATGAGTTCCACATACATTCCCCATTCGGTAACGCCGGAAATAATTCCCATAAAGAGTTTACCTACATTTTCTTCCAGGTATTCTACCTGTTTGTATTTGATGGATGCCCGTTCTGCATCGGCAGCGCGTTTTTCCATTGCTGAGGAATGAGAAGATGCAGTTTCATACTCATCTTCGCTGGCAGAACGCTCTCCGTTCAGATAAGCTGCAAGCAGGCGGTGCACCATTACATCAGGGTATCGGCGTATAGGAGAGGTAAAGTGAGTATAATGATCAAATGCCAGTCCGTAATGGCTGGTTTTTTTTGTAGTGTAGACTGCCTTTGCCATAGAGCGGATTGCAAGCTGTGTCAATACATTCTGCTCTTTTTTGCCCTCTACATCTTCCATCAGGAAGTTTAGCGATTTAGCAATGTCCTTATCGGATTTCATATTGATTTTATAACCAAAGCGAGCGGCAAAAAGCGCAAAGTTGCCCAGGTTTTCAAGGTTTGGAGAATCATGTGAGCGGTAAACAAAAGTATATTTCTGTTTGCCCTTACCTTTTTTCGCTACAAATTCGGCCACTTTTTTGTTGGCCAGCAGCATGAAATCCTCGATCAGCTTATGGGCATCTTTTCGTTCTTTTACATAAACACCAACAGGTTTTCCTTTTTCATCCAGCTGGAATTTTACTTCCGTGCTTTCAAAACTGATGGCGCCGTTTTTAAACTTCCTGTCGCGCAGGATATAGGCAAGTTCATTAAGCTTAGTCAGCTCGGTTGCGTAATCACCGGTTTTATTTTCTATAACTTCCTGCGCTTCCTCATAACTGAAACGCCTGTCGGAATGGATAGCTGTTCTTCCAAACCATTCGTTGATGATATTGGCAGCGTCATCAAGTTCAAAAACTGCTGCAAAGCAGAGTTTGTCTTCGTGGGGGCGCAGCGAACATACTCCGTTACTTAATCTTTCCGGAAGCATCGGTATTACCCTGTCTACGAGGTAAACAGAGGTTGCCCGCGAATAAGCTTCTTTATCCAGCCAGCTTTTTGGCTGTACATAGTGTGATACATCGGCAATATGGACACCAATCTCGTAATTTCCATTCTCCAGTTTTTTAAAGGAGATGGCATCATCAAAATCTTTTGCATCAGCGGGATCTATCGTGAAAGTGGTGGTCTGTCTGAAATCCCTGCGGTCCTTCAGATCGGCTTCACTGATTTCTTCAGGGATCTCATTGGCTTCTTTCTCTACTTCAGGAGGGAAGGAGAGCGGGAAACCATACTGCGCAAGGATGGCATTCATTTCCGTATCATTTTCACCCTGTGTACCCAGAATATTGATGATTTTTCCAATAGGGTTTTTAGCACCTTCAGGCCAGTCGGTAATAGCTACCTGTACTTTCTGCCCATTTTTCGCTCCTGCAAGATCACTTAAGGGTACGAAAATGTTGTGCAGCATTTTTTTGTCATCTATTGCTACAAATGCAAAGCGGTCGGATATTTTGATCACGCCAATAAAGTCGGTTTTCAGGCGCTGGATAATTTCTACAACTTCTCCTTCATTCTTCCGTCCGCTTTTTTTGGCGTAGATGTAAACCTTTACCTTATCGCCATGCAGTGCATTGTGCAGCTTGCGTGAAGATACGAACACATCTTTTTCAAATTCGTCGTCGGGGATGATGAAAGCTGCGCCGTCTGCCGTCATATCAACTTTACCCGTGATGAAGGTCTTCAGGTCTTTCAGTTTAAACTTACCTTTTTCAGGCTCAGAAAAAACGCCTTTCTGGGCTTGTTCTTTAAGGATCTCCAGAATGGTTTCCCGGGATTCGTTATCTGTAATGTTCAATTTGGCTGAAACCTGTTTGTAATTCAAGGCCTCATTATTGCTATTCTCTAAAACGTCGCTGATTAACTGCGTTAATACGAGTTTTATTTGAGAAGATTTCTTTTTTGCCATAGTATATTTGTCAATATTCCGAAGGTAACACTTTGAAATGATTTATGGGTTAAAACAAGCTAATCAACTGTTGTTCGTGGCTGTCAACTGCTGAAAAAGATATATTCTGCTAAAAATGATTGAGGAAAAACAAAGAAAAACAAAAAGTGAAATATTTGTGATTTTGGTGAAGACAATAGTTTTTATGCTGTTGATCTATGCGAAAATCAACCAGCCGTCATTCTTTATCAATTACCGTTGGATAGCAAGCGCAAACGGGGCACTGATTGTCTTCCTCGGACCAAGTACTGCTGTTTCATTTCTTCGTCTGATCATCATCTACTGGTATATCCGCAAGCACCGGTTAAAGCCGAATATCAAAGATAACTTTATCCTTGGGATCAACAGGATCGTGTCTATTCTGAACACTGCTTTCGGAATAATTGCTTTTATGATCTTTATGGGGATCGATCCGATGGAGTTTCTGACCAGCATAACCATTGTTGCGGCGGCTATCGCTGTTACGTTTAAAGACTATATTACCAATATGATCAACGGACTGATCATCATGTTTTCAGACAGGCTTTCCCTGGGCGACCATATTAAGGTGCAGGACACTGAAGGCAAGATCCTGGATATTACTTTAATCAACGTGATTCTTCAGAATGAAGATAATGATATGGTGATCGTGCCCAATTCTGTAATCTTTAGCTCCGTAATTATCAACCAGTCGAAACAGAACATCAAGAAACTCAGTATAGAATTTGAGCTGTCGCTTCAATTTGGATATTCGCCCGATTACCTTGAAAAATACCTGAATACATCTGTAGGAAAGTTTACTGACTACATCGTTTCAGGTGGTTTAACCATTAAAACACTTGCTATCAGTAAGGATGTAGCGCGGTTCAAAGTACAGGTGCTGCTGAACAACTATGATAAACTCAAAGAAAGGGAGATTAGGAGAGCGCTGAATACTGCAGTAATCAGGTTGTCTGCCCCTGAAGTTCAGTAGAAGAAGATCCAGCTTAAAGCGTGATCTTCTGCCTACCTGTGCACTAAACCCGGTGCAATTGAGTTGGTCAAACTTTTAAACAGCAGTGGCGAAGATGCTCCTACCTGCAAGGCCAGCAATCTGTTGACGGGTGATATTTCATCAAAATAGGCGTAGCCAGCAATCCCCGAGATAAACGGGAATAGTATAAAAGGTAGATAGTAAGCAAGGTCTTTAAAATCGGGTCTGTGTTCTTCTGTGAGTTTTCCGATTTCAGTTAAACTCAGTAGCTGAACGCACAGGCTTCCTGCTGCAGACATACAGATTGCCTCCGCGTTCATAAAATTCGGTTTTTAAATGCACCTATAAGTTTATTGATAAATGGCTCTTCCTTTCTGAACCTTTCCCGTGTTGTATATACCGGCATATGCATCGTATCTTCAGCACCCACAAACCGGCCCGATTGTTTGATAGTCTTTAAAATTTGAGTAACCTGAAGCCCGGTTGCGACTGCCAGTTCATCCAGATCATACCATCGTTTTTTATTATCTGAGAGTGCAGTATGAATTAAATCCTCAGCATTTAATTGATTGTTAGTTATAGCGTTCATAATCAGTTCATCTTATTTTTATAGAACAAAATTAACCATTATTTTCATAAAAACAATATTTGAGTTAATAATTTAATTAAAAATTATCTTTATGGTTTATATTAGAGAGCAATCTTGCCCGGAATAGCTGCAATCAGCTTTTTTGTGTACTCCGTCTGAGGATCGTTATAGATGATTTCCGGGAAGTTTTCCTCTTCGATTTTACCCTTGTTCATCACGATCATACGGTCTGATAAGTGTTTCACCACAGCAAGATCATGCGAAATAAAAATATACGTGAGACCGAGTTCCTGCTGCAATGCCCGTAACAGATTTAAAACCTGTGCCTGTACAGAAACGTCCAGGGCAGATACGGATTCATCACAGATGATCAGTTTAGGCTGTAAAGCTAAAGCCCGGGCTATTACTATCCGCTGGCGCTGGCCACCTGAAAACTCATGGGGATACCTGTTGAGGTGCTCTGGTTTTAAGCCTACGAGCTCCAGCAGGTGCTGAACATGGTTCAGACGCTGGGTCGCCGAGTTGAATACCTGGTGTACCTGGAGTGGCTCCATCAGGGCATTGCCTACAGTTAACCTGGGGTTCAGGGAAGAATAAGGGTCCTGAAAAATCAACTGGATTTCCCTTCTTAATTTCCTGAGTTCGCTGGTTTTTAAGTGCGTAATGTCCTGTCCTTCAAAGATGATAGATCCGGATGTAGGTTCTGCCAGCCGAAGGATTGTTCTTCCGAGGGTAGTTTTGCCACAACCTGATTCGCCCACCAGCCCGAGCGTTTCACCTGGATGAAGCTTAAAGCTGACGTCATCAACCGCCTTAACTACATCAGTAGCCTGGCCAAACAGTCCGTGTTTAACCGGGAACCAGGTGCAGAGATTCTTTATTTCAAGCAGGGGCGGGGCACTGTATAATTTTTTTCGCCGGTCGTCAATTTCTTCCTGCGTATAACTGTTGGTAACAAGTAAATGTGCAATAGGCTGTGCGGCTGATTCTCCAATAAAATCCGCCACCACCGGTAGTTTTTTTAAACGGTACAGTGGTGATGGCCTGCAGGCCAGTAATCCTTTTGTGTAGGGATGTTTGGGATGATGAAAAAGTTCATCTACAGTTCCCTGTTCCACAATTTCTCCTTTATACATAACGGCAACCTCATCGGCAATTTCACTGATAACACCCAGATCGTGCGATATAAAGATCATCCCCATGTTCCTTTCTTCCTTGATTTTAAGGAGCAGCTGCAGGATGGTCTTCTGAACCGTTACGTCCAGCGCCGTGGTTGGTTCATCGGCAATCAGCAGTTCAGGGTTGCAGCTCAAGGCCATAGCGATCATTACCCTTTGTTTCTGTCCGCCTGAAAGCTGGTGCGGATAGGAGTCGAACATTTGTTCCGGCCGCGGGAGCTGTACTTCTTTAAAAAGGGCGATTGTCCTTTCTCTGGCTTCTTCCTCTGTGAGCGACTGATGCAGGATAATTGCTTCCTGTACCTGATAGCCACAGGTGAAAACCGGATTAAGGGATGTCATCGGTTCCTGGAAAATCATGGCAATCCTGTTGCCGCGATAAGCATTCATCTCCTCTTCAGAAAGTCCCGGCAGGTTCACATCGTTAAAGATGATATCCCCTCCGATCCTTGTGTATTTGGGGTCATGCAGGCGCATTACAGAAAAGGAAGTCACTGACTTTCCTGAGCCGGACTCGCCTACTATTCCCAGCACCTTACCCTTTTCCGCATGAAAACTGATCTTCTTTACTGCGGTGATCCAGGCCCGTTCTTCCTGGTTATAAAACTGAATATTCAGATCGGTTACATTTAACATCACAAGACCAATATAGCTAAAAATATCCCTCAAATCCGGGCTTTTGTGCTATTTTTGCGGAATGGAAAGAGAAATTCTTGATACCAAGCGTAAAGCCCTGAATATTAACCTAAACCCTAATATTTACGGAACTTTTGCTGAGATCGGGGCAGGACAGGAAGTAGCCCGTAATTTTTTTACGGCGGGTGCGGCTTCAGGCACAGTTGCAAAAACCATGTCGGCGTATGACATGACCTTCAGTGACGCCATATATGGTGCAGAAGAAACAGGACGGTATGTAAGCCAGTCCCGCTTAAAAAAAATGCTCAACCATGAGTTCGATCTGCTTACAGAAAGATTATGTGGTGCAAAATATGATGAAAGAACTTTTTTCGCTTTTGCAGATACAGTTACAACCCTGAATTATAACAAATCCAATGATCCTCATGGATGGATAGGAGTAAAGTTTCAGACCGAACCGGGGGGAGAACCGAATGAAATGTTTTTCCATGTACGCTTGCTCGATACCGATGCCGCATTACAGCAGAATGTTTTGGGGATTATAGGTGTAAACCTGGTTTATGCCGCATTCTATTACCATGATGATCCTAAGAGAATGATTGAATCCCTGGTAGAAAACCTTACAGTTGGTTCTGTAGAGATTGACCTGATTTCTGTGAATGGACCGGCGTTTAAAGGTATCAATAACGTTCTGCTCAACTTATACCTGGTTGTAAAGGATTTCTCTGATGCTGCAATATTTGACTCTCTGGGTAATCCCTGTCTGGCTAAAGATCTGTTGTACAAGAAAGATATAATGATCCTGAGAACAAAATATGCACAGAAATCACTGCCCAATTTCAGTATGTTCAATAATGCTGTGGATCAGTTCAAAAGGACAGAAAACGTGAACAAGGAAAATCTCAGCGTACTGATTGAAGTATTAATGTCAAACGTGCTTACAGCAGATGACGAAGTGCCGGAAGATATTGATTTGAATGCTGTGGCCATACGTGCTGAAGAGATGTTCAAGACAGGAAATCTTGTGATAGTTTCAAACTTTGCAAGACACAATAAACTTGCGAAGTATCTGGACAGGTGCAAACCCAAAAGCGTTGGCATATCTACAAACATCAATAACCTGAAATTTGTATTTAACTCCAGTAACTTCGGGGGAAACTATACCAGTCAGCTGCTGACATACGTTAGTGACATGTTCACGAAAAATGTAAAGCTTTTTGCCTATCCTTTCCTGGATAAAAAAACGAACGAAGTGATCACCACGGCAAATATGCCTGTTACACCTGATGCAAAGCCCCTGTTTGATTTTTTAATTTTGAATGGATATATTACCGACATTAAAGACTACGTTGACACTGATGTGAAAACAGTCTGATTCTGTTTAAAAACTTATATAACCGGGCAATATGAAATTTCTGAGAACACTTCTTTTTTTTGCACTAAGCTCTGCTTCAGCTGCGATTGCGCAGCAAAAAATCAATTCCGGCAACCCGATCTTCAAGGGTTGGTATGCTGATCCTGAAGCTGTCATATTCAATAAACAATACTGGGTTTATCCGACCTATTCAGCGCCCTACAAAGAACAGGTCTTTCTTGATGCCTTCAGCTCAAATGACCTGCTGAACTGGAAAAAACATCCGCATGTGCTGGATACTGCAGGCGTAAAATGGGCTAACAAGGCCATGTGGGCACCTGCGATCGTTGAAAAAGACAGGAAATACTATCTTTTTTTTGGCGCAAATGATATCCAGAGCGACAAAGAGAGCGGTGGGATAGGTGTAGCTGTGGCTGATCGTCCCGAGGGGCCTTACAAAGATCATATAGGCAAGCCGCTGATTGATAGCTTTCATAACGGTGCACAACCCATCGATCAGTTCGTATTTAAAGATAAAGACGGGCAGTATTATATCATTTACGGAGGATGGCAGCATTGTAATATTGCAAGGCTGAGTACAGATTTTAAAACGCTTATTCCTTTTAAAGACGGGATTACCTACAAAGAAATCACTCCTGAAGGATATGTGGAAGGTCCATATATGTTTGTCAGAAACGGAAAGTATTATTTCATGTGGTCAGAAGGTGGCTGGACAGGCCCTGATTATTCCGTTGCCTATGCGATAGCAGATTCTCCGATGGGACCATTCAAAAGGATCGGGAAAATCCTGAAGCAGGATCCCGGGATCGCAAGGGGCGCCGGGCATCATTCTGTGATTTATAACAGGAAAAAGGATCTCTGGTACATTGTATACCACCGCAGGCCATTAACAGAAACAGATGGTAACCACAGGGAAACCTGTATTGATGTGATGTCATTTGATGAAAAGGGGCTGATCAAACCAGTAGTGATCACCAAGGAAGGGGTGAAAGCACAAAGATTAGATTAATCTTCGTGCTTCGTGTATGCGTTTTTGATGATAATTGCCATCATGCTTTCAGGATTTTCGAGCGGCTCGAAGCCAAACTGACTGTACAGGCCATGCGCATCCTGCGTGGCCAGCATATATCTCCTTAGCCCCTGCAGGTCTTCATGGAAGAGCATAATGGTCATTAACTTTTTTGATAAGCCCAGTCCACGGAACTCTTCTTCCACGTAAACGTCCGCCAGGTAACCGAAGGTTGCAGCATCAGTAATCCATCTGGCAAAACCTATCTGACGGCCGTCCCTGTAGATGCCAAAACATATTGAGTTGGCAATTGACCTCAGTACCGTTTCCATAGGAATTTCAAGGGCCCAGTAAGACTGAGTACTCAGGTAGTGATGTACAGCAGCAGCATCTATCAGGTTTTTGTCGTCTGAAAAGATAAATCCGCTCTCCCTGATTTCCATTAGTTACGCATGTTGATAAACTGGAGAGGCTGACCGAAATCTTCGCTTTTACACAGTGCAATCACTTTCTGAAGGTCATCAATGTTTTTGCTTTGCACCCTTACCTGATCATCCATCATGGAAGGCTGAACCTTCAATCCGCTGGCTTTGATCTTGGCAACGATTTTCTTGGCCACTTCTTTATCAATTCCTTCTTTGATCGAAATTTCTTTCCTGATCATATTGCCGGAAGCATATTGTTCCTTTCCAAAATCCAGACTTTTGGGATCCAGATTTTGCTTTACCATTCTTGAAATGATAGCATCCTCAATCGCTTTTAAACGCATATCATCTTCAGTAACAACTGTGATCACGTTGGTTTTTTTATCGTGGTCAATGGTGCTGTTAGAGGTGGAAAAGTCATAACGGTTGAGAATTTCCTTTTTTGCGTTGTTCATTGCGTTGTCCAATGTTTGCGCATCTACTTTACTTACGATATCGAAAGTGGGCATGATTATAGCTTTAGAATAAAAAAAATATTAGATTTAAATATTCATCTTTTAACGTTCAGGCTAAAAAATATATTATGAAAACCAGAAAACCAAAAGTGCAAAAAAAACTTGCTAAAAAAGCAGTTAAAAAAGAATTAGAAGTAAGTCTTGCACAAAAATTCCATGAGGTGATAACCAACCTTGGACACGATGCAGAGAAAATTGGTGGTGATGTGGCAAAGGCGGCTAAAACGGTTGCAGCTAAACTGGCGAAGAAATTTCAGACTACCAAAAAGGAAGCTGCTGTAAAAGCAGAAAAGATAAAAAAATCCGCAGTTAAAGGAACTAAAAAGGCTGGTAAAGAAGTAGAAAAGGCTGTCTCGAAACCAAATCCGGTAGTGAGCAGTATCAAGGTGCCTGCAATTGAAACAGCGGAAGATGCTATCTCCAGATCTGCTAAAAAAGTTCCTGCTGAAGCGAAAGCTGCTGCCGCTGTTCCTGTCCAAAGAGCTAAACGGACAGTAAAGACTACTGCTAATACATCAGTTACTCCTGCCGTCAAGTCTGTTGCTCCCGCAGCAAAAGTTGCTAAAACTACTGAGGTCAAAGTAGTTAAGTCTGCCGATGCTGCTGAACCAGCACCTGAGACTGCTGCGGCACCTGTGAAATCAACAACCGCGAAAACCAGCGCAGTGAAAAAAACTCCGGCGGTGAGAAAAACCAGGACCGCTGCTGTTAAAAAAGCACCCACTGCAAAAATAACTGTTCCGGAACAGGCACCGGAGGAAGCTCCTGCGGCAGAACAAACAAACGACGATCGTAAATAAAAGACGTTTCATCTGTTGTTAACATCCTAATAATTAACATGGAATTAACAATAGAATATGCAGTTTTGACCATCCGCTCCACCCAGGGAATTTTTTGATTCTGATCCATGACTAAGAAGAAGGTACCATTTTTAAATAGAGAAATCAGCTGGTTATATTTTAATGAACGTGTTTTACAGGAAGCGGCTGATGAAACTGTACCTCTGATTGAAAGAATTAAATTTCTCTCTATATTTTCCTCCAATCTGGAAGAGTTTTACCGGGTGCGGGTAGCCACGATGATGCGGCTGTCTAATTTAAACGACAAGACAAAAGAACTGTTGGGCTTCAATCCCAAAAAGATCCTCAATGAAATAAAAAATATCGTAGTCAGGCAGGAACGTAAATTTGAGCAGCTTTTCCAGGCTACCCTCATTAACGAGCTTGCCCAGAACCGTATTTTTATACTCAATGACACACAGCTCAACGTATCCAGGGGAGAGTTTGTAAGGGAGCATTTCCGGAATAAGATTCTTTCCAATCTTGTGCCGGTGATGGTAGATCCTGATAAGCCCTTTCCGGAACTGAAAGACCGTTACCTTTACTTCTTTGTGCGGTTAAAAAAGAAAACCGGCAAGAAGGATGAGAAGTATGCATTGATTGAATTGCCTCCCAATCTTCCCAGATTTCTGGTACTGCCTGAAACCAATGGACTCAAGTTTATTATCCTGGCAGAGGATATTATCAAATATTGCCTTGATGATATCTTTTATATATTCAAATATGATGAGATGGATGCTTATTCCATTCAGCTGACAAGAGATGCAGAACTGGATATTGATAAGAACGTAAGTGAGAAGTTTATTGACGAACTCAAAGCCAGCCTGGATAAACGGAAAAAAGGCAAGCCCATGCGTTTGCTGTACGATACAGCAATGCCTTTTGATATGCTGGGCGTGCTCGTTGCTAAACTGAAGATCGAGGCAGAAAGCCTGATTCCGGGAAACAGGTATCACCGCTTTGGTGATTTCATCCGTTTTCCCAATGTCGGAGATAAAAGCCTGGAATATGCAGCAACGGTCCCCCTGAAAGTACATGGTTTGCACCGTACCCAGAGTATTTTTGATAAGCTGGCAGAAAGGGATTACCTGATCAACCTGCCTTATCAGTCTTATGATTACATTATATTATTTCTTCGTGAGGCCGCGATTGATCCGAAGGTGACAGCTATCAATATTACTTTATACAGGCTTGCAGAAGATTCAAGGGTGATCAATGCACTGATCAATGCGGCCAAAAATGGTAAAAAGGTAAACTGCCTTGTGGAACTGAAGGCACGTTTTGACGAGCAGGCGAATATTTTCTGGACAAACAAACTGGAAGAAGAAGGGGTTCAGGTAAATTACGGGCTAACTGATTACAAGGTACACTCTAAAATCTGCCTCGTTACCCGCATGGAAAAAGGCAGGCCGGTATATTATGCCACTCTTGCCACTGGTAATTTTAATGAGAAGACTGCCCGTCTCTACTGTGATCACAGTATTTTTACGGCTAAAAAAGAGATCACACATGACCTGATTAAACTTTTTGCTGCCCTGAATAAGAAGACCGTAGCTACAGGGTTTAAATACCTGATCGTATCACCAATGGATACGAGAAAGAGATTTTACCAGCTGATAGACCGCGAAATAAAGATTGCCAAATCCGGCAAACCGGCATATCTCATTTTCAAGGTAAACAGCCTTGCCGACGAGGGTATCGTAGATAAATTGTACGATGCCAGCAACGCAGGTGTCAGGGTAAAACTTATTGTACGTGGAATATGCTGTTTAATCCCTGGTGTTAAAGGATTTAGTGAAAATATTACTGTCATCAGTATAATCGATAAATTCCTGGAGCATGCCCGTGTTTTTATTTTTGGAAACAGCGGTAAGGAAGAGATTTTTCTGTCCTCGGCCGACCTTATGAGCAGGAACTTTGAACACCGGGTTGAGGTGGGCTTTCCTGTGCTTGACGCGGAAGTGAAACAGGAAATCCGGGACATTATTGACTTCCAGTTGCAGGACAATGTGAAAGCGAGGGATATCACCCGGATGAACAACAATAAATACCACAAAAACCGTATCAGCACTAAGGTGAGGGCACAGGTTCAGACCTATAACTACTTAAAAAATAAACATCATTAAATTATGCTCAGATACGCTGCAATTGACGTAGGCTCCAATGCTGTTAGACTGCTTATTGCAGATATAACCCAAAGTGACAATGGTATAAGCTTTAAAAAAAATACCCTTGTGAGGGTTCCCCTGCGTTTAGGGGACGACGCTTTTTTAGATCACAAAATTTCTGAGCGTAAGATTGAAGACCTGCTGAAAACTATGTCGGCCTTCAAAAATCTGATGGATGTTTATCAGGTCACTAAATACCTGGCCTGCGCTACCTCCTCAATGAGAGAGGCTGGTAATGGTAAAGATATTATCAAGCTGATCAAAGAGCGGTCGGGTGTTGACCTGGAGATTATTGAAGGTCAGAGAGAAGCAAATATTATATATGCCAATCATATCGAAGATAACCTGGATAGCAATAAGAATTACCTTTATATTGATGTAGGCGGCGGAAGCACCGAGCTTTCAGTCTTTGTAAATAAGGCACCGGTAGCTTCCAAGTCCTTTGATATAGGCACAATCCGCATTCTGGATAACCAGGATAAAGAAGAAACCTGGGAAGAAATGAAGCTCTGGGTAAAAGAACAGACAAAATATCACAAAAACCTTGCTGGTATAGGTACAGGTGGTAATATCAACAAACTTTACAGAATGGCAAATGAAAAAGAGGGGATGCCACTGACCTTTCTCAAGCTGAAGTCATTGTTCAATCAGCTTAACAGTCATTCCCTGAAGGAGAGAATCCAGGTTTTTGGTTTAAACCCGGACCGTGCGGATGTGATCATTCCTGCTGCAGAGATATTTATTACGCTGATGAAATGGACTGGTATAAAACAGGTTTACGTACCCAGGGTAGGTATGGCTGACGGAATTATCAATCTCCTTATCGAGGAAAATCTGAATAAACAATAGCTGCATATCTGCCATGATGGCTTACTGATGCTTCGGATGTGCGGGATGCAGGGAGATAAGTAATCTGTGGCAGACCGGCCGGGGTTTTGGAAAGCAGATACTCCGGGCAAGCCTGATTGAAATCATCCATGTATCCGGCAGAATTGCTGAGAGGATAGGTTTTTACATATTGCTGCTCTTCTTTTTTCAGCACTGCAACTGAATGGATCATTTCCTCACGCAGTTCAGCTGTATTAAACATTGTGCAGTGCCCGAAAGTAATTGATGCAGAGGCCTGCGATCCATTCAGTCTCAGGTTACTGCATACGTATGAACGTGGCGAATAGCTGCGGATTCCAGTTAGCCTGTTGATCACCTTATAACTTGCTTCCTTCATCGACCAGATTAACCAAAGCATTGCTGAAGGATTGTCTGCTGTAAGGATCAGGTGCTGTTCGGGGGCTGTACAGATCTTATTCAGGTATCCTTTTCTCCGCCAGTTGCTGTCTTCTGCAGCCTTTTTAAGGTCTACAATATCATTTCCCAGCACCGGCAGCCAGTTTATCCTCGATGATCTCAATTGCAGCCTTAACAGTAAGCATTCTGGACATGGAGTCGTTGTCAATCTCAATATTATACTTTTCCTCTACATCAAGTACAACATCCACAAGGTTTGCAGAATTGATTTTAAGGTCTTTAATAAAATCAGTGTCTTCAGTGATGTTATTCAGTGCTTCAGGATCCTGAGCATAAGGCGTAACAATAGCTTTCAGTTCTGTGATGAATTCGTTTTTATTCATTTGAATATCTTTTAAAAATTATACAGGCATTGATATCTCCAAAGCCAAAGCTGGCTTTGGCGAGAATGTTAAAGTTTTGTTCCAGGCAAACTGTGGGAATACGTTTTGGATCAACTAGTTTTTCAATATCAGGATGCAGGTCTTCACAATTGATATTCGGGAAGATAAAGCCTTCTGAAAGCTGTAAGACCGAGGCCACGCTTTCGATGCTTCCAGCAGCGCTGATGCAATGCCCGATCATTCCCTTAATTGAATTGATATAGGGAAATGCCTGTCCGGAACGTCCGAGTGCGGCAACCCAGTTTTCTATTTCTGTAACGTCTTTTGAGGTGGCAGTAAGATGTGCATTGATGACATCCACGTCCTCAGGTTTTACTCCTGATTCCTTCAGAGCCATCGTAATACAGCGCTGTACACCATCACTGTTAGGGGCGGTCATGGTACCTGATCCCCTTTGTCCGCCAGAGTTGACGTGGCCGCCCAGTAATTCTGCGTAAATATGTGCGCCCCTGTTTAGGGCGCTTTCCATTGTTTCCAGCACCATTGCACCGGCTCCACTGCCTGGTACAAAACCGCGGGCTGTTGCACTCATGGGTCTGCAGCCTTTTTCGGGACTTTCATTGTACTGGTAAGGACAGATTTTCATAGCGTCGAAACCGCCCCAGATATAGGCTCCGCTGTCACTTGTACTGCCGGCAAGCATTCTTGTAGCACGACCCGTCCTGATGCGTTCATAAGCCATCAGAATGCTTTCTACTCCAGTTGCACAGGCAGATGAATTGGTACATATCTGGTTTCCCAGTCCCAGTTTACCGGACAGGTAAGCGCTTACACCACTATTCATGGTTTGGGCAACCACGGTACTTCCTAGTTTACGGATTTGCAGGTCATCAACTTTATAAATGGCTTCCCGGAACTTATCTATTCCGGAGGTTCCTGTACCAAAGACAGAACCGCTGTCCCAGTCTGGCGTACCATTCGCATCCACAGGTTTGAGGCCGGCGTCCTTCCAGGCATCCATTCCGGCAATTACGCCATATACGATACCAGTGCTTTCCAGTCCCCGGAGTTCCAGTGGCTTGAAATATTGTTTCAAACGCTCGTCGTCAATCACAGGTTTTCCTGCAATCTGGCAGGAAAAGAGCAGTTTCTCCAGTTGCAGGTCATGCTTAATTCCGGAAATGCCTTTTCTGATTGCGTTCCTGAATTGTGCCAGATCCGTTCCATTGGGGGCAACTACGCCTAATCCCGTGATGACAACCCGGTTATTCATGCAGTTTTGCGGTCACCATACCCGAGATGTTGCCTTTGCAAACAGTTTCTCCGGCTTCATTTTTCATCACTACATTACAGTTTAGCTTTTTAAAGCGGAAATATACTTTTTCTGCCGTTACCGTAACTTTCTCTCCGGGGAATACCGGTTTCATAAAATCCACTGCTACGGAAGTCAGCATTACATGTGCTTTCATATCAGCATTGCTGTTGCCGTAAAGATAAATGCCCAGACATACCAAACCGATCTGTGCCATGGTTTCCGTCATGATTACACCGGGTGTAACAGGCGAATCTTTAAAATGACCTTTGTAAAAATCAAGGTCTTTATCATAGGTGAATGTTCCAACGGATCCGTTTTCATCGATTTGTAAAAGCTCATCTACAAAAAGAAAAGGTTTGGTATAGGGTAATTTTGCTACTATTTCCTGTGCTGTCATTTGTATTGTTATCTTAAAATTTTATTTTTTGTAAAGTAAACACAAAAATCGTTTACCATCGCAATAAAAGTCGCTGTGCGGTAAAACCGGGACCAAAACTCAGCATCAACCCATGTGTTCCTGAGGCTGGTTTACTGTCTATTATCCGTTCCAGTACATACAATACTGTGGCGCTGGACATGTTTCCGTACAATCTTAAAACCTCTTTCGTTTCATCAATGTTTTTGCCCAGGTCATTAAATAATGATTCTACAAGCTGAATGATCTTTTTTCCGCCGGGATGAAAGATCAGGTAATCCATGTCGCCGACCTCAAGACCAGTGCGGGCAAGGAAAGGATGCAAGATAGCAGGAAAGTGTTTTTCAATTGCATCAGGTACGCCAATGTCAAGTACCATCTGCAGACCGGTATTGGTTGGTTTAAAGCCCATCAGACCTTCCGCATCATAGAAGTGATACATTTGTTCATCAACTATCTCCGGTCCTTCATCATCAGGATGAGAAGAAAGGAGAACGCAGGCGGCCCCATCACCAAAGATTGCAGCACTTACAATATTGGCCATAGAATAGTCTTTGAGCTGAAACGTAGCCGTAGGAGACTCCACAGCAATAACGGCAGCGCGTTTCCCGGGATTGGCTTTCAGAAAGTTTTTTGCATAGATCATTCCTGATACACCAGCCACGCAGCCCATTTCCGTTACCGGAAGCCTCACAATATCCTGCCGCAGCCCGAGCATATTGATCAGGTAGGCATCCAGAGAGGGGATCATGATACCGGTACAGCTCACTGTGATCAGGAAATCGATGTCCTGGTTCTGCCATTCTGCTTTATCGAGTGCAGTTTGTAAACATTTTGCACCAAGTTTGATTCCTTCCCTGATATAAATCCCGTTTCTTTCTTCAAAGCTGAGGTCGCTGAAGACTTCCTCGGGCGACATGATTGAATACCGGCGGTCTACCATTGCATTCTCAAATATTTTTTTCACTTTCCTGATGAACCGGTCTTCCTGTCCATGCAGCCATACATCCAGAAAGGGCATAATTTCACTAGTATCCCTTGAATAACCGGGCAGCGTCTTGCTTACAGCTTTTATTTTTACACTCATAATTTTACTATCCATTGATAGCGGAATGCCCATTTCCACCGGATTAAAGAATTTTTTAGCTTTAGTTTTTTTGAATAGGAGAGGAGGTCTGCTCTCTTAAAACCGCGGAGTATGGAAACCAGTCCATCCTCACGCGACATGTAGTTTAAACGGAATACAAAACACAACACCTGGAAGAGATGATAGGCCACAGCGCTGCGCTGTAAATCATTGACTACGAAGCCCAGTGCTGCAGCTTCCCGGAAACGCTGCAGCAAGGCGATGATCTCTTCATCGCTGAAATGATGTAAGGTGAGGGTGCAAAGTACGATATCGCAGTTTTGAAGTTGAGTTTGCTGATCAAAAACATCCGCGCATTCGTAACTTATATGCTCATAACCTGATGAGAGGCTGCGTGCATGGTTCACCGTAAACTGATTGGCATCTATACCGTTGAGTATAAAATTTAAACCATTTTTAACAGCGTAATCAGCAAGTGCCCTCAGCATATCTCCATTTCCGCAACCAATATCAGTGATACGGACAGGCTGTTGTTCAGGTTGCTCCCTGAGCAGGAACTTAACGCCTCCCAAAGTAACCTTATTCCCTCCCAGCAACTGGTTGATACTGGCTATTTTATCAAGCGCATCCCTTAATATATCTCCTTCCATCTGAAAGTCGTCCATGATTTCAGGAGCGGTACTTCGGCGCGTTGTATTTACAAACATCTACAGGTCTACAGTTAAAATCTTACCATGGGTTTTTCTGATGATCAGGGGCAGCAATGAGGGTATACGTATCATTCCGGCGATCACACCTTCTGCCAGGCTTTCTCTGCTCAAAACAGAAGAGAGGATACTGCCCATCCTTAGCCGTGATCTGAATTGCCTATCCCAGGAGGAAATATACAGTTTTTCCATCAGAGCCCTGCTGCTAATTGTTCCGCCAAATAATCCGGAAAGCAGTTCTGCGCAGATTTTTGCACTGTGTATGGCCATTCCCATTCCATTTCCGCAGAGCGGATGAATTAATCCGGCGGTATCTCCAATCATCAGGATATGGTCCGTAACGGCTTCCCTTGCTCCAAATGAAAGCTGGCTTATCGTTAGCGGGGAGTCAAACAGCAATTTTGAGTTTTCAAAAACGGCCAGAAGGTGTTTGTTTTTATAAAGCACGTTCTGCTGATAGGTATTGATATTTTTGTATGCTTTAAAACTGCGGTAATCGGCAAGGTAACAGATGTTAATCTTTTGCTCTTCTACCTTTGAAACCCCGCAATAGCCGCCGCGGAAATTATGCAGACCAACGAGGTTGTCAGGGAATTCTCCTGAATAATGCGCTTTTACAGCCAGGAATGGCGATTTGTGTTGTACAAAAGACCGTTTTAATTTAATATCGATAGCAGAACGCTTGCCATAAGCACCGATTACCTGCCTGGCAACAATCTTTTTTTCACTTATGGTAGTGACAATGAACTGTTCGTTAGTAAACTGTACTGCAGTTACCGTATCCTGAATAACGCTGCCTCCTCTGCTTTTAAAGAGCTGATACAGGAAATTATCCAGGCTAAACCTGCTGATCCCAAATCCCCCCAGCGGTAAACGTGTTTCGATATTTTTTCCTGAAAGGGTAGAAAACTGAAGCCGGGTAATTGCGGTTGCACCCAGAATACGGGGATCTGCATCAAGCCATTGCAGGTAAGGCAAAACCTCATTGGATATATATTCCCCGCATACCTTATGCTGCGGGTATGCCGATTTTTCAATCAGAATGACATTCAGCCCGTTTCGCTGGAGATGTAATGCCGCTGTTAAGCCGGCGAGCCCTGCCCCAATAATTAAAATATCTGTTTCAGCGTGCATAGTTATAAAAGGTGGGGCTTGTGCTTGTACAACAGCAGCAAAATAAAAAAGTTTATAAAAAGCCCTGTTCCGCAACATGGCAGAACAGGGCTCAATAGATATAAACCTTTTAACTAGTTTTCCAGTAATTTGGCAGCTTCACTATCAATAAAGAAGGTAAGGCTTCCATCAATGGGATCGATCAGCTGTGAAGGATACAACTGGGTATTCTTTGTCTGGTCTTCAATGACATGTTTGATTGCCTCAGCTTTGGATTCCCCAAAAACAAGGAAGGCCACATTTTTTGCTTTATTGATCAAGGGAGCAGTGAAAGTGATCCTGTAGGTATCAAGTTTTTCTACATAAACAGAATCCACAGTTACATCCTTGTTGCCCAGTACTTCAGTTCCGGGGAACAGGGAAGCAGTATGCGCATCATCGCCCATGCCCAGCAGGATCAGGTCAAATGTCAGATCAGCGCCTTTGAAATGCGTGGAAATCTCTTTTGCATATTCTATAGCAGCCTTTTGAGGAGCTTGGGTTGTATCCACAAAGAAAACATGGTCAGCAGCAACATTCAGGGGATCAATGATCGAATGCCTGGCCATCAGCCCATTGTAGCTCTCATGTCCGGGAGGAACATTACGTTCATCACCGATAAAGAAATAGACCTTTGTCCAGTCCAGTTTCTCTCTGTAATCCACAGCAAGCATTGTATACAATTCTTTTGGGGAATTGCCACCGGTAAGCACAAAGTTAAAACAACCGTTCTCGGCAATGGCCTTTTCACCAATTGTAATAATGTACTCTGCCAGGTCTTTGAGCAGCTCACTTTTTGTTTTATAGATGAGTAAATTCATGTTAATCCTTGTTTTTTAAGGGTAATGTAAACCAGTGGAAACCATCTCTTGCGATCAGCGCTTCAGCATCTTCCGGCCCCCATGAATCTGCGGGGTAGTTAGGGAAGCTGAGTGAAGTTTTGCTTTCCCAGGCATTGATCACAGGCATTAACAGTTCCCATGCACTTTCTACCTGGTCTGCACGCATAAACTGTGTCTGGTCAGCAATCATTACATCCAGTAACAGCGTCTCATAAGCCTCAGGGGCCTGAGCATTGTAAGTACCTTTGTAATCAAAAACCATATCTACCGGATTAAGCACCATATCCAGTCCCGGTCTTTTCGCCTGTACCTGTAAACGGATACTCATTTCGGGCTGTATACTGATGATCAGCCTGTTTTGTTGCCAGTGTTCCGTCACACCTGCAGGAAATACCTGGTGAGGTACATCTTTGAACTGTATAGTGATCAGAGATGAAGTCTGGAATAATCTCTTTCCTGTACGCACATAGAAAGGGATGCCCTGCCAGCGCCAGTTGTCTACAAAGAATTTGGCTGCAGCAAAAGTTTCTGTATTGGAAGCAGGATCTACATCTTTTTCAGTCCTGTAACCAGGAACTTCTTTACCTTCTACCCATCCTTTGGAGTACTGTCCGCGAACGGTGCTCATACGGATGTCTTCAGGTGAAAATGGGCGCATAGCTTTCAGTACATCAACCTTTTTATTCCTGATCTCATCAGCATCAAAATTGATGGGCGTCTCCATACCAATAAGGCACAATAACTGCAGGATATGGTTCTGGATCATATCTCTCAGGGCACCTGAACCATCGTAGTAACCTCCGCGGTCGCCCACACCCAATTGCTCCGTTACAGAGATCTGAACGTGGTCAATATAGGTACGGTTCCATAGTGGCTCCAGGAATGAATTCGCAAAGCGGAAGGCCATGATATTCTGAACAGTTTCTTTACCCAGGTAATGGTCAATTCTGTAGATCTGTTTTTCGGTGAAGATGCCTGTAAGCAATTTATTCAGCTCTTTAGCAGTTTCAAGGTCATGACCAAAAGGTTTCTCGATCACGATGCGGCAATTGTCTTCATTACCTACCAGATCGTAAGTAGCGAGGCATTGTGCAATCAGGGGGAATAGGTTTGGAGCAACAGCAAGGTAATAGATCACTTGTGTTTTAGGTCCGAAATCTGTTCTTAACTTCTCGATATTTGTTTTCAGTACTGCGAAAGTATCAGGTGCAGAAACGTCAACAGAGTTATAATATACATTTTGGGCAAAGTCATCCCATTTTTCCTTTTTTACTTTTCCGGAACGGGAGAAAGAGTTCACGCCATCCATGATCGTTGTACGGAATTCCTCATCCGTCAATTTCTTTCTTGCTGTCCCTATAATCGCATACTCTTTAGACATGAAGCCATCAGAATATAAATTGTAAATCGCTGGCGCAAGTTTGCGCAAATTTAGGTCACCAGTACCGCCAAAGATGACAAATATGGTTGGATTGAGGCATTTACTTGTTTTCATCTTGCTTGTATTTATTTAGCATTTATAGGATTCCAGATCGCATGGAAAGTTCCTTCAGCATCTGTACGTTCAAATCTGTGTGCGCCAAAGAAATCTCTTTGTGCCTGAATTAAGTTAGAAGGCATTCTTTCTGTCCTTAATGAATCGAAATAAGTAAGGGCGGATGCAAATGCAGGAATAGCCAATCCACTCTGTAATGCATGGCTAACTACCGAGCGCATTCCCGGAAGGATCTCTTTCATTTTTTCCTGGACTCCTGCATCAGCATACAGGTGTTCAAGATCCGGTTGTTTTTTGTAAGCCTGATAAATATCTTCAAGGAACTCTGCCCTGATGATACAGCCACCACGCCAGATCTGTGCGATCTCGTGCAGTTGCAGTTCATACTCATAAGAAATTGATGCCTGCCATAACAGGTGAAGGCCCTGTGCATAGGAAGTAATCACAGAGAAATATAAAGCCTGCTCTAATTCAACAATAAACTGTTCTTTATTTTCCGCTAAGGTATTGTGTTCACCGAAAGCTTTTGACAGAGACACACGCAGTGATTTGTATTTTGAAAGGTCTCGGGTGCTTACTGCTTCGTTGATTGTAGGGATAGGCAACTGCAGGTCCATTGAGACTTGTGAAGTCCATTTTCCTGTACCTTTGGATTTAGCCTCATCCTTGATCATATCCAAAAGGAAGTTACCGGTCTGCTCATCTTTAACCTTGAAAATATCCCGTGTTACTTCTAAAAGGAAAGATTGAAGACGTCCGTTGTTCCATTTCTCAAAAACGCTGTAGATCTCTTCATTAGAGTAATCCAGCGCATTTTTCATGATATCATAACTTTCAGCCAGTAATTGCATCATGGAATACTCGATACCGTTATGCACCATTTTTACAAAGTGACCTGAAGCTCCGGGGCCAATATAGGCCACACATGGATCACCGTTCACTTTGGCTGAAACTGCCTCAAGGATTTCTTTCATATTGCCATAAGCCGTTTTATCACCACCCGGCATAATGCTCGGGCCGAAACGGGCACCTTCTTCGCCGCCTGAGATTCCCATTCCGAAGAAATGGATGCCAAGGTCAGAAAGTTCTATTGCTCTTCTGCTCGTATCAGTGAAGTGTGAATTTCCGCTGTCAATGATCATATCGCCTTTTTCGAGCAAAGGCTGGAGTTCTTTAATTACGCTGTCAACGATTGGTCCCGCAGGTACCAGAAGCATGATCCTTCTTGGTAATTCCAGACTTGCCACGAAATCTTCTAATGAGGAATAAGCTGTAAGATTATGTTTTGAGCCATCTTCCTTCAGTTTCTCGATCATTTTTGGGTCCTTGTCGTAACCGGTAACGGCGAAGCCGTTATCAGCCATGTTCAACAATAAATTGCGCCCCATTGTGCCGAGGCCTATCATTCCTAAAGTGTATTTACTTTCCATTTGATGAATTTAATTTTGGATAGGTTGTGAAAACGTGATATTTTTCCTGGGCAGCCCATAATTTGGCGCCACCTTTTATTCCATCCCTGTTTGAGACAATGTGTATATTATGATCTAATTCGAATTCGATTTGTTTGGCATTTCCTCCGCCAAGATAGAGTGTATCATAGTTAAATACAGTTTTGTAGATCTGTATAACGCGTTCCACCCTTTCGTTCCAGTCTTTTTTTCCTTCCTTTACGTAAGCTTTGTCGCCCACGTAGTCATCATAATCTTTATTTTTCGTTACCGGAAGGTGGGAGAGTTCAAGATGTGGCAGCAATTCGCCGTCAAAGGTCAGCGCTGTACCGAAGCCTGTTCCCAGGGTCAGTACAATTTCGAAACCTTTACCGCTGATGATACCCAATGCCTGCTGATCTGCATCATTAATGAGCCTTACAGGTTTTTGCAGCAAATCGCTAACCTCTTGTGCCAGCGGAAAACCAGCCCATCTGTTTTTTGCCAGGTTAGGGGCAGTTTCTACAATTCCGCATTTTACGTAACCGGGAAAGCCAATAGCTACTTTGCTGTACGGTGCCAGTGGCGTAACGAGTTCATGGATAACCTTGAGTACTGCTTCGGGGGTTGAGTTTTTAGGCGTAGGGAGTTTAGTGTATTCGGAGAATAAATCACCATCTTCTGTTAAGATACAAGCCTTGATACTTGTACCGCCAATATCAATTGATAGGATATGGGTGTTTTCTTCTGTTTTTGCTACGCTTGACATGTTTCGTTTTTAATGAGCATTACTTCAAATATATGACGGTTCAAAATAACAAATTTTCAGCCATATAACCCCCGCATCCTGTCTAATTTGTCCAAATGTACATCTCCATAAATGAAAAGTGGAATAATGGCCTTCTCAGGGCCAAGATCGGGGTTAATTTGATATCTGTATGACTTTATTCACTTTTGGAAAAGGGACAGTATTTTGGGCTTTATCAATTTAGCCGCATAAAAAAAGAGAATGTAGTATCAAAACTACATTCTCTTCTCAAAAAATTGATAATTCTATCTGAATATTACTTCGTAGCCTTTGCATTCTGCATCGGGTTGCCACCGGCAGATTGTCCGCGGATAACATTGCTTTTTTGTTTAAACAACTGGAATTTGGAAGCCTGGGCTTTACCGCCCCATGTATTGTTGCTTTCATCAATATCTGCTGTTTCACGCATAGGATCAAGTTTAATCGACGCAACTTCTTTGTCCTGAACATAGAACTTAGTTACATGCTGCTCATTGTGTCTCCAGATCTGTGCAGGGATCCTGTCAATAGCCTTTGTTCCGTCAGCATAGGTAAATTCGACAATAACGGGCATTATCAGTCCGCCTTTGTTGCTGAAAGAGAGTTCGTAAAAGAACTTGCCCGCATATTTTGCCTGATCTTCGGATGATAAGGATTCATATGGAGTTTTTGCTTCTCTCTTATATTCTTTATCATCATATTTCTCTAAGCCACGGTCGTATCTCCAGTAAAAATCCTGTGTAGCTTTATCCTTATCCGTATAGAACTGGATAGTTTTATCCTCCCTGTTTCTCACTTTTGATATATCATCAAATGCATTTACCAAAGGAGGATCCATTTTAGTCATCACCACTTTAGAAGCCGGAACCTTGGAATTTACATCAGCTTTGGCATATTTAACGGCATCCAGGGAGATGTCACATGCATCAGTGCTGTAAAACCAGCCTCTCCAGAACCAGTCAAGATCTTCTCCGCTGGCATCTTCCATTGTTCTGAATAAATCGGCTGGAGTAGGGTGTCTGAAAGCCCATCTTTTTGCATATTCTTTGAAAGCATAGTCAAATAACTCTCTGCCCATAATGGTTTCTCTCAGGATATTGAGGCCTACAGCTGGTTTAGCATAGGCATTCGGGCCAAAACGCTCAATGTTTTCAGAGTTGGTCATAATTGGTTCCAGCTCATCTTTAGGCAGCTTCATATAATCAACGATAGAATAGGCAGCACCTCTTTTTGTAGGAAATTTATTGTCCCACAGTTCTTCAGTCAGGTATTCCACAAAAGAGTTTAAGCCTTCGTCCATCCAGGTCCACTGACGTTCATCGCTATTGACAATCATCGGGAAGAAGTTATGTCCTACCTCATGTATGATTACACCCAGCATTCCATTTTTAGAGGTCTCAGTATAGGTTCCGTCTTTTTCTGTCCGTCCGTAGTTAAAGCAGATCATCGGGTATTCCATTCCGTTTGAAGCCTCGATACTTTGGGCTACAGGATACGGGTAGGGAATAGTGAAATGTGAATATGTCTTGATCGTATGGGCAACAGCTTTGGTAGAGTAATTTCTGTATAAGTTATAAGCTTCTTTACCATAGAAACTCATGCACATGACCGTTTTGCCTTCAATCTTCTGGCCCATTGCATCCCAGATGAATTTTCTTGAGGAAGTCCATGCAAAATCCCGCACGTTATTCGCCTGGAATACCCAGGTTTTTGTCGCTTTGCTTTTCTCTGTTTCAGCTTTCTTAGCCTCATCAAGCGTTACAATTTCTACCGGTTCAGCTGATGTTTTCGCCTGGTTGTATTTCGCCAGTGCAGCAGGAGAGAGCACTGCACTGTAATTGATACATTCACCTGTCGAGCCCACAACATGATCCGCAGGAACTGTCATTTGTACCTTAAAGTTTCCGAAGGTAAGCGCAAACTCGCCCCTGCCCGCAAACTGGTGGTTCTGCCAGCCCTGGAAATCACTGTACACACATAACCTCGGGTACCACTGAGTCATGGTAAACAGGTAATTGCCATCTTCCGGGAAGTACTCATAACCCCCGCGACCGCCTTCTTTCAGCCTGTCTGTTATTTTGTATTTCCAGTTTACGTTGAAAATGAACTGCTGGCCTGATTTCAAAGGTACAGGCATCTCCACGCGCATCATTGTTTTGTTTACTGTATATTTTAACTCTTTACCGAGAGCATCTGTGATTTTAAGCACTTTAACCCCGTTACCGTTATCAGTATCGCTGATAACTGCATTGTCTATAGTACTGGTAGTCGCGATCTCAGGAAGAGTGGTGCTGCTCTGGTAATTCGCGTTTGTCAGGTTATTGTGCTGATTTTCATCAAGCTGTAACCAGATATAGGTAAGCACATCAGGTGAGTTGTTGAAATAGGTAACCTTTTCAGATCCTGTCAGCTGTTGATTTTGCTCATCCAGGCTGCACCTGATGTCATAGTCGGCGCGCTGCTGCCAGTATTTTACTCCGGGGGCGCCGCTCGCTGTGCGCTGTTCATTTGGGGTAGTAAGAATAGTTCCTAACTGCTCGAACTTGTTTCCGTGATTACTGCCGGGATTGTTCTGGATATTCTGAGCGTAGGAAAACTGCAGGGCGGAGCCCAGCAGCATTAAGATAGGTAGAGCTTTATTCATTTGAAACTTTTTTGTTGGAAGTCTAAATTTAAACGTTTTTTTGCAGGGAAAAAATAAAATATCGCCATGATGCCTTTCTTACACCAATCTCTATTAATTTGTTACTTAATTTTTGGTTCAGCAAAACCGGAAACCATCAACTTAAAAGAAAGTGCCGGCCGGCATCCCTTGCATCTCAGTTCCACGGAGCTGAACTGCAATCCTAAAACCAATACGGTGGAAATCAGCTGCCGGATCTTTACCGACGATTTCGAGGAGGCGCTGGATAAAAAATATAAAGTAAAACCAGATCTTTCTTCTGCTGCAAGGCATAAGGAAATGGAAGTGCTTGTCGGCAAATATATGGCTGCACATTTTCAGCTTGCTGCAAACGGTAAAGCTGTAAACCTGAACTATCTGGGCTTTGAAAATGATAAAGAGGCTGTGGTCGTTTACCTGGAGTCGGCAGTAATCAAAGGAATCAGAAAAATGGAAACTACCAGTACAGTGCTTTATGACCGCTTTGATGACCAGACCAATATTTTTCACGTTACTTTTAACGGCAACAGGAAGAGTTCTAAATTAACTTATCCCGAAAACAAGTTGCTATCTTCTTTTTAATCCTTAAATTCCCGTTTCAAATTTATTTTAAGCTGTATGAACAAATTAGTACAAACCATGCGCTGGTATGGTCCCAATGATCCCGTTAGTTTAGCTGATATTTTACAGGCCGGCTGCAGCGGAGTAGTGTCTGCCCTGCACCATATTCCAAATGGAAAGGTCTGGAGCACTGCAGATATTCAGAACCATCAGAAACTGATCAGGGATGCCGGCCTGGAATGGTCTGTGGTAGAAAGTCTTCCGGTGCACGAAGATATTAAAGTTCGAAAAGGTAATTATGAGCAATACATAGAAAACTATAAAATATCCCTTGCAAACTTAGCCGCCTGCGGGATTACAGTAATCACCTATAATTTCATGCCTGTGCTCGACTGGACCAGGACTCACCTGGACTACAAGTTGCCTAACGGTGCCGAAGCTTTGCTTTTCAATAAAGCAGCACTGGTAGCTTTCGATGTTTTCATCCTTAAACGCGAAGGCGCAGCGGGCGAATACGCTGCAGAAGAACTGGAACGTGGCGAAATTTATTTCAATGAGCTGAATGAGGCAGAAAAACTAAAGATAGAACGTAATATTATTGCCGGTCTGCCGGGAAGCGAAGAAAGCTTCGGACTGGCAGAATTTCTCAACGCACTGGCGGCTTACGACGGAATCGGTGAAGAGCAGTTGTTCGCCAACCTGACTACCTTCCTTGCAGAAATTATGCCTGTGGCAGAAGCCAATGGGATTAAAATGGTGATCCATCCTGATGATCCTCCCTATGCCATCTTTGGCTTGCCAAGGATTGTAAGTACCGCCGCCCAGCTGGAAAAACTTTTCACTAAAGTACCTTCATTGTCCAACGGACTATGTTATTGCACAGGTTCACTCGGTGTAAGAGCAGACAACGATCTGGTAGCCATATTGGAGCAATTCAAAGACAGGGTCAATTTTGTGCATTTACGCAGTACAAAAAGAAATGAATTCGGAGACTTCTTTGAGGACAACCACCTGGAAGGTGATGTAGATATGTTTGCCGTAGTACAAAAACTGGTGGAGATCCAGCAGGAAAGAAATCTGAGTATTCCGATGCGTCCTGATCATGGACACAGAATGCTGGATGACCTGAAGAAAAAGGTAAATCCGGGATACTCCGGTATCGGCAGGTTAAAAGGCCTTGCAGAACTCCGCGGACTGGAACAGGCAATTGTAAGAATGTACAATAAATAGGCAATTATCTCTTTGCTGATGAATTTTGAATGCGCTTATCCTGCCGCCCGGCAAGATAAGCGCTATAGGCAAAATGCTATAAAATGAAGAGAAAATGATATAAGGAAAGCTGTGTTCAGTCGGATAGATTTGCAATGCGGCGCTTAAATTGCAAATATGAAAAGTTTACCTGTATTGGATCTGGCAGTCATTGCAATTTATTTAGTCAGTATGATCCTGGTGGGTTTTTATTTTTCCAGGAAAAACAGAAGTTCTGAGCAGTTCACCAAAGCTGCAGGTTCTATACCGGGCTGGGCGATAGGCCTGTCTATTTACGCTACCTTTTTGAGCAGCAATACCTTTTTGGGCGTGCCGGGCAAAGCCTTTGGCTCCAACTGGAACAATTTTGTCTTTAGCCTGGCTATGCCCCTGGCGGCCTGGATCGCCTCTAAATATTTCGTTCCTTTTTATCGGAGAACAGGAGAGGTGTCGGCATATACGCATCTGGAGAAACGATTTGGCCCCTGGGCAAGAACTTATGCGGTGGGCTGTTTTTTACTTACGCAGCTGGCACGGATGGGTTCCATATTCTTTGGTATCGCCCTGAGTTTACAGGCACTCACAGGTTACAGTATGCAATCCATTATGATAGTTGTGGGTACCTGCATCATTATCTATACTGTACTGGGAGGCATTGAAGCCGTTATCTGGACAGAAGTTGTGCAGGCTGTAGTTAAAACACTTGGAGCTTTCCTGATCCTTTATCTGATCGTGAAAAACATCCCCGGAGGGGCAGGTAAGATCATTGAGATCGGCCGCGCTGATCACAAATTCAGTCTGGGCAGTTTATCTCCAAACCTAAAGGAGTCTACCTTCTGGGTTGTCCTTTTTTACGGTTTCTTTATCAATCTTAATAATTTTGGTATTGATCAGAATTATGTTCAGCGATACCATACGGCAACTACTTCCAGGCAGGCGTCGCGCTCACTCTGGATTTGTGTAGTCTGTTATTTGCCGGTATCCCTGTTGTTTTTTATTATAGGATCTTCTCTTTATGCCTACTACCAGGTAAATCCCCAGCTGATCGAAAGCGTAAAACACCAGGTAGCCATAGAACGTTTGCCGCTGCAAGCTACTGCGGCTACGGTTAAAGCTACTATGGATGGCTTGCTTCCGGCAGATTACGGGGACAAGATCATGCCTCATTTTATGGTCAATGAAATTCCCACGGGTCTTGCCGGTCTGATCATTTCCGCTATCATGTCGGCCGCAATGAGTACCATCAGTTCGGGGATGAATTCTTCCGCTACCGTGTTCTCCGTCGATATCTATAAGAGATATATTAATCCTGCAATGAACGAAAAGCAGCTGATGAAGCTGTTGTATATCAGTACTGCGGTTTTCGGACTGATGGGAATGGCGACAGGGATACTGATGATCGGGATTAAAAGTATCCTGGACATCTGGTGGCAGCTTTCAGGCATCTTCTCCGGTGGGATGCTGGGTTTGTTTCTGCTGGGGATGATCAGCAGGAAAACGGGGAATGCAGAAGCACTGACTGCCACCTGCATTGGCGTATTGGTGATCCTGTGGATGACTTTTTCTGCAGCACTGCCCCAAGACTTTGATTTTTTAAGAAATATGCTGCACAGCAATATGATTGTTGTGATTGGTACACTGACCATATTTTTATCAGGCCTGGTCCTCACCGGTTTTAAAAGGAGAGTGGCTGCTGAATAGTTTTAATAAACCTATAACAGAGAATAATACGATGGAAAAATCAGAGAAAGGTTTTATCCCTGTCATGCTTACGCCTTTTAGTGACGATGGAAAAATAGACTATAAGGCCCTGGAACTGCTTACAGCACATTACCTTAGTGCTGGAGTGAAGGGTTTATTTGCCAATTGTCTGTCCAGTGAGATGTTTGAACTCAGCAATGAGGAAAGGATTTCCCTGACGGCCAGGGTAGTGAAAACAGCAAATGGACTGGTCCCCGTAGTGGCTACAGGTACTTTTGGCGGGTCAATTGCTGAGCAGGCAGAATTTGTTAAAAGGATTTATGATACGGGGATCGACGCCGTAATCCTGATCACCAGCCTCATTGCAGGAGAAACTGAAACCGAGGAGCAGTTCAATGAAAAGGTGATGCAGCTGCTGCAGCTAACACCGTCTGTCCCCGTAGGCTTTTATGAATGCCCGGTGCCTTTTAAAAGAGTGCTGACGGCTGAGCAGCTTGGAACATTTGTTTCTACAGGTAGGGTTACCTATCATAAAGATACCAGCCTGGATATTCATCAGGTTAAAGCCAAGCTGGCTGTAACAAACCGCAGGGGTTTTGGTTTATATGATGCTTATATGGTACACGCACTGGCCTCGCTGAGGGCTGGTTCTGCAGGGCTCTCCTGTATACAGGGGAATTACTTCCCTGAACTGATCGTCTGGCTCTGTGAAAACTATAACAATCCTGATTTAAATACAGAACTCACTGCCTTGCAGGAATTCCTTATCCTGAACATGGATGTAATGCATGACGTTTATCCCTATGCTGCAAAATATGCCCTGCAAAAGCAGGGATTAAAGATATCCACATTCACGCGCCGTGAAGTCGGACATTTTTCTCCGGCCAATGCAAAAGGGATTGAGCAGCTGTACGCAGACTATAGCAGGCTTCAGCAGCAGATCGGCTTCTGATGCTGAAACCTGTGCTTATAACAATCAATTTAGCAGGTACTTTCTTTTATAATCCATCGGTGTCATGCCGGCAATCTTTTTAAAGTGCCGGTAAAAATTTGATACATTATTAAATCCACAGTCAAAACAGATCACCTCTGTGGGGATCTTGTCTTCCACCAGTAAACGGCAGGCATGGCTGATGCGTATTTCGATCAGAAAATCATAGTATGTTTTCTTGGTCATCAGTTTAAAATACCGGCAGAAGGAAGTAATGCTCAGGTGGCTGATCGAAGAAATTTCCTCCAGGCTGATCTCTTTTTTATAGTTAGTCAGCGTATAAGAGTAAATCTTGTTCAGGCGGATGGTGTCTGACTCATTGGACCTGTAGAAAGCATAGGCAGAAGTGATCGGTTCATACTCATCGGTTTCTGCAAGCAGGTTCAGTATCGACAGGAAAAGAATCACTTTTTCCATTTGTGAAGCTACTGTTGCCTGTTTCATCAGGTCTGCCAGTTTATTCCTGGTAGCACCGGAGATCACCATTCCCTTTTTGGCTTTTTCAAATAGTTTGGGAATAAGATAAGCTTCCGGCAGATTAAAGAGCTCCCTCCCGAGGCAGTCGGGCAGAAACTGCATGACGATAGCTTCTACTTCCAGTTCATTGGAATTGATGTAGTATTCATCACTGCACCTGAAGGTATGTGGCAGGTTTTCTCCCAGGAGAATAATCTCTCCTGACGAAAAATTACTGATATTGTCTCCAATAAACCTTACCCCCTCACCGCGAACTACATAATGAAGTTCGAGTTCCGGATGGTAATGCCATATCTTGCCGAAATTTGATTCAATATTGTGTTTGATCCCGAAGGAGCTTTGTATATTGATCGGGACTTTATGAAAAAGTGGTTTCATATCCTGTTCTGTTTTTTCTGGAATTATATTTGGTTTCTAGCGTGTTAAGCTGCACAATAATACAAATTGTGAAGATAACATGGTATAAAAAGTTGATAATAATTGGTAACAATCATGTGAGGGTATTGTACATATTTGTATTGATATGTACCATGTTATCATTTGATATGAACCAAATAAAAACCTTTTTGATCAGTGCCGGGATTGCTTTAATCTCATTTTCATCAATGGCACAAACAAAAAATGAACCGGAAGCCTACCATAAAATGATCCAGGGCAGGTCCTGGAAAATTGTGCAGAAACTGAATCTGCCGGACAGTAATGTAGCCCATAAGGTCAGTGATATAGTTGCCGCTCATTATATAGATCTTAATAATATATACACACAAAGAGACAGTGCCAAACTAAGCGCTGCTCTGGCGGATTCTGCCGTAAATAAGCTGCATGCCCCTTTTTTAAAACAATTATCAGTTTATCTCAATCCGGCTCAGGTCATACAAATAAAAGATGGGCTTACCTACGGAGTACTGCCGGTTACCTATACAGCTTACCTGGACATGCTACCCCAGCTAACTGAAGCACAGAAAAAACAGATCATGATCTGGCTTACGGAAGCCCGCGAAAGAGCTATGGATGCAGAATCTTCAGAAAAAAAACATGGCTGGTTTAAAAAATATAAGGGAAGGATAAATAATTACCTGTCGGCTGCCGGTATTGATATGAAAAAAGAAGGAGAAGCATGGCAGGAGAGGATTAAAGCCCGTGGAAAAAAATCGTGATACAAAGCTTAATTCCTTTAAGATAATATCATACAACAGCTAGGGAAAATGGTATATAAAAGAGTTTTATCCTAACGATATATTTGGCTTAATAATATCGTACCCGGCAACAATTAACTAAAAGCCTGAATACCGTATGATTTATTATAGAATGGTGAATATGATATTTTATCACCCGTTCTTATGTAAAAAGCCAGCTATGCTGCTGTAGCCTGGCCACCAGAATACCAAATATAAATTAAGTATAAATATGAAGTCACATTTCAAGACGCAAAATTATTTGGGTAAATGGCCGAAAATCGCCTGTACTCATGTAATGATCGCTTTGACTTTAACGGGCTCTGCTGCATTTGCAGAAGATGCGCCGAAGGAATCAACTAAAGCGTTAAAAGCAATGTCTTCCAGAAAAAATATCATTGGCACGGTAAAAGACGCACAAGGCAAACCTCTGCCGGGAGTTATCGTAAAAATAAAGGGAACCAATACCGCGACATCAACAGATACTGAGGGTGTGTTCCGTCTTAATCTTCCGCTTGGAAACGAAACTTTAATTGTAAGTTACCTTGGTTATAAAACTCAGGAAGTTGCTATGAACGGCAGGAACCAGATAGAAATACAACTGCAGGAATCAAGCTCAGATTTAACAGAAGTTGTTGTGGTAGGTTATGGTACACAGGAGAAAAAACATCTTACAGGCTCTATTGCAACTATTGATGTGAAAGCCATTGAGGATATCCCTGTTGGTAGTTTAACCGCCGCACTAAGAGGACAGATCCCCGGGGTAAGTATTTCAGGCGGCTTTGCCAGGCCGGGAGATAATGCCGTTCTTACTGTCAGGAACCCAACCTTTGCGGTAAAAGACGGAGGCCGGACTGAGCCACTGTATATCATTGATGATATTTTTAGAACATCTGACGATTTCAATACACTTGATGCTTCCGAAGTAGAAAATATTTCGATCCTGAAGGATGCTGCCGCCGCGATCTATGGTATTCAGGGATCAAATGGTGTGGTAGTAGTAAGAACAAAGCGAGGTAAAGCCGGTGCGCCAAAAATTAATTATGGTGTATCTGTCGGGGCTGCCGACGCAACCATGCTGCCGAAAATGATGACAGGTATACAGCAGGCTACCTACCTGAACGATTATACACGTGCATCAAAAAATTATGTAGCCGATGGCAACAGCGGTTATCTGGCGGATGCGGCCTGGTATTCTCCTGATGAACTGGAGTATTTTAAGAATAACAGCACCAATTGGCTGGAAAAAGCATGGCAGACTGCCTATACTGTCCGGCACACGCTAAACGTAAGTGGCGGCAGTGAAAGGGCAACCTATTTTGCTGGTGCATCCTATATCGACCAGAGTTCAAATTTTGATGGCATCAATACAAAAAAATGGACTTTCAGGGCCAGTTCTGATGTTAAACTGAACAAGGGACTTACGCTTGGTTTCTCTCTGAGTGGCGACCTGAGCAAGAACAAGCGTTTCTGGTTTAAACAGGGATCTGAAAGCGCTGATAATGATGTGAAATCACTGATCGGAACGCCGCAGTTTACTCCCTATTATGTAAACGGCCTGCCTACGCTGCTTACCACCGGAAACACCGGAACGATTGACGGTACCCATTTTTTTGAAGTACAGCGGCTGGATAACTTTACTGATACCCGCTCAAATGGCCTGAATGTACAGGCTACCTTAAATTACGAAGTACCTTTTATCAAAGGCCTGAAGGCCGGACTCAACTACAGTAAAAACCTGGATAACACCTTTGGCAAACAGTTTGGTACCCGGTATAATGTTTACCAGTTCAGCATGCTGGGCGATAAAAAGCATATTTACGGTGGTGATGTAATCAAAACTGTCAGTATAAGCAACGGAGATAAGGTGAGGATCAGTCCTTCATACCGGGACAGCTATCAGATGAACGGTACGTTAAATTATGCCCGCAAGTTCGGCAAGCATGACATCTCTTTACTGGGTGTATATGAGCAGGTAGAAAGCGAAAGCGATCTGGTAAATGCTGCCCGGGAAGGTGTACTGCTTGGAGGTTTGCCAAACCAGCAATATGCCACAGGCACCAACCTCTCTGATGAGACACAGACAGAGTTCGGGCGTCTGGCTTTTGCCGCCAGGGCAAACTACAGCTATGCTGATAAATATCTGCTGGAGTTTTCCTACAGGGGTGATGCCAGTGTTTACTTTGCGCCAGGTAACAGGTGGGGTTACTTTCCTTCCCTGTCATTGGGCTGGGTAATCTCAGAAGAATCTTTTTTTAAAAACAAAGTAAAAGCAATAGACTATCTCAAGTTCAGGGCTTCGGTGGGCTTACTTGGAATCGACAATACCAAAAGTTTCCAGTATAACAGGAACTTCTCACTGTCTACCGGAAAAGGCGCAGTATTTGGCGGAAACTCTGATCGCCCGCTTTCAATCAACCCCAACATCGCACTTGCCAATAACAACATGAAATGGGACGATGACACAAAATACAACATAGGTATTGATGCGCAGTTCCTCAAAAGCAGGCTGTCATTTACAGCAGATGGTTTTCTGGACCACAGGTACAATCAGTTAACAACGCTGAGCTCGTCCGTATCGCTGCTGATCGGTGCAGCAATTCCTACTGAGAACTATGGTATAGCCAATAACTTCGGATATGAACTGTCACTGGCCTGGAAAGATAAGATCGGTAAGAACTGGGGATACAACGTAAATACTTTCCTTTCCTGGAGCGACAACAAACTTATTCGTCTCGACCAGCCTATAGGTAACATCGGGACTTTTCTTGATAACACAGGCTTGTCCAGCGACAGGGGTGTACTTGCCTACAAAAGCCTTGGCATCTTCAGAACGCAGGCAGAGGTGGATGATTTTATGGCAAAGAACCCCAATTACAGGGCCTTTGGCGAAATTCCAAAACCAGGTATGATCAAGTATCAGGATATCAGAGGGCCCAAGGATGCCAATGGCAAGTTTACTGCACCTGATGGGGTGATCACGGAGAATGTGGATTATGAATACCTGACGCCAAAATCAAGCAACCATTACGCTCTTGGATTCAATTTCGGCGGAAACTACAAATCACTTAGCCTCTCTGTAGTGATGGGCCTTTCATGGGGTGGCCAGTCAACCATTGAAAGTGCAGCTGTTAAAAGAGCAACTGCCACCTCAAACCGACCGGATTTCTGGGCGGATCACTGGACCCCTGAAAACACGGATGCCAAATATCCTAACCCGTATTATACCAATAATTACGACAGGACAACAGATTTCTGGTTCGTCAGCGCCTTTACATTCAGGATGACAAACTTTAATCTTTCCTATGGCCTGCCGGAACAATGGGCAGCAAAAGCCGGATTGAAATCAGCTAAAATATTCCTGGTAGGAACCAATCCGATCAATTTTTACAACCCTTACGGATACAAGGACAATACCAGCGCATTTGACGTGTACCCGCAATTAAGGACGTTCTCACTTGGTTTAAATATTGGTTTATAATTTGATAACGATGAAATTAAAAATAAACTTATACATAGCCTTTTGCAGCATCGCTGTTCTGGCAGGTTGTAAAAAAGTACTGGATAAAGGCGATCTGGGCAGTATACCAACCGATCTTGTCTACAACGATTCCACCCTGGTTAATCTTAATGTAGGATACATCTATGATCAGAACCTGCCCAGCTGGGGAGGAAATTCCGGAGTGAACACACTTACAGCTACAACAGCCGGCGGTACACTGACGGATGAATCATATGGGGAGAGCAAATTTCTGGAGGGAACGCTTACTGAGAGTGACGTTACTGATTTTGGAACCACATTAAGTGCGACCAATAACTATGGCAAAATCCGCACCATCAATATGATGATGGCCGACGTAGATGCGGGAACACTTCCTCTGGGTACAAAAAACAGGCTGAAAGCACAGGTCTATTTCTTCAGGGCATGGAGGTATTTTGAATTGGTACGTACTTATGGTGGCGTTCCGCTGGTACTTACGCCGCTTGATGGTGTAGGCCAGGAAGCCAAAGATCTGGCCCTGCTGCCCCGAAACAGTACTTCGGAATGTATCAGACAGATTACAAGTGACCTTGATACGGCCATTAAGTACCTGCCGGGAAAATGGCCGGGATCAGCCGATTGGGGAAGGATTACAAGGGGAGCTGCGGCAGCCTTGAAAGGACGGGTCCTGCTTACCTATGCAAGTCCGCAGTTCAATCCGGACGATCTTCAGGACCGCTGGCAGGCGGCATACAGCGCTAACCTGCAGGCACGCGATCTGTTAACTGCTGCCGGATTTGGCCTCAACGCTTCTTATGCAGATATGTGGTTTACAGAGGTAAATAACCCTGAAGCAGTAATGATCACCGGTTTCAATACGGCAACGGGCGATCAGACCAAAAAGAACAATGGTTATGACAATGCGACGAGGCCATCGTACACAGGTACCGGCGGCGGATCTAATCAGCCCTCATGGGACCTGGTCAAATCATATCCGATGAAAGATGGTAAAAGACCTGGCAGTTCAACGGTATACACGTATGCCGATCAGACATTCTATAAAAACAGAGACCCGCGGTTTGAACAGACGATCGGCTACAACGGTTCTCTCTGGCCTTTGAACAACAATACCACATACCGCCTGTGGACATACTTTGCTGCTGGCAAAACCACAGAGGTTAAGGCTTCAAATACAGGTTTCTATACCCGTAAGGCGATTAACCCAACAGTGCTTACCAGTGATGTGCAGTTTTCGGGTACCGACTGGATGGAGATCCGCTACGCAGAGGTGCTGCTCAATCTGGGCGAAAGTGCAGTGGGGATCAATAAAACAGGTACTGCAGATGAGGGTTATGCCAGTATTATTGCTGTCAGAAAAAGAGCTGGCATCGAAGCAGGTGCAAATGGTTTGTACGGACTTAGTTCGGGCATGAGCAGGGCCGATCTCTTCACAGCATTTTTATATGAAAGACAGATCGAATTTGCCTTTGAAGGGAAACGGTTCTGGGATCTCAGACGCTGGAAGAAGTTTGAAAGCACCATTAACGGTATAAAAAGGAGAGGGGTGGTCATCAACCTGAAAACAGGCAGCGGAATACCAACGGCAGCACAATTTGCTGACCCCAATAATGCAAATTACAGGGATAAAGTGAACCTCGATGTGGCCTATGCCAACTACTTCAGTGTAGAATTCAAAGACCTTGATACACGCTATAGCCCTAACTGGAAACCAGCATACTATTTCTTTGGTATACCGAACTCCACTATGGCCAACAATCCTAAAATTACACAAAATAACACCTGGGGCGGACCATTTGATCCCCTGAAGTAGGGAGCTGAAGCCCACCCGACATAAACTATACAGACATGAAAAAAACCTTGCCATTTTTATTTGCCATTTTACTGACCTACGCTCAAGCCTCATTTGCGCAATACCCTGATATCCCGAAAGATATCCAGGAGCAAACTAATGCACTCATGAAAGAAACCATGAGGTTATCTGATATTGCATGGCTGAAAGCTGTTCCGGAAATTGAAAAAGAATCAAGAGAAGGAAAACCGTATATCCCATGGGCAGCCCGTCCCACAGATCTTCCGCAATCACCCCTGCTTGCCTTTCCGGGCGCTGAAGGTGGTGGTGCACATTCTTTTGGCGGCAGGGGCGGTAGGGTGATTGTTGTTACCTCACTGGCGGACAGTGGTCCGGGAACGTTGAGGGAAGCATGTGAACAGGGCGGCGCAAGGATTGTGGTCTTCAATGTCTCAGGTATAATCCGAATCAAAAGTCCTCTGATTATCAGGGCACCTTATATTACTATTGCCGGACAAACTGCTCCCGGTGACGGGGTATGTGTAGCGGGTGAAAGCGTTTGGATCAATACACATGATGTGATCGTGCGCTTTATGCGCTTCCGCCGGGGAGAAACCAATGTTGGCCGCAGGGATGATGCCATCGGTGGAAATCCTGTAGGTAATATCATGATCGACCATGTTTCTGCCAGCTGGGGACTGGACGAGAATATGTCGATGTACAGGCACATGTTCAATGACAGTACCGGAAAGACAGAGCAGAAACTGGGTACGGTAAATATCACTATTCAGAATTCCATCTTTTCTGAAGCCCTGGATACCTGGAACCATGCTTTTGGCAGTACGCTGGGCGGAGAGAACTGTACATTTATGCGGAATTTGTGGGCCAATAATGCCGGCAGAAACCCCTCTATAGGATGGAACGGGATCTTCAATTTTGCAAATAATGTCGTTTTTAACTGGTATAACCGTTCTACAGATGGTGGCGATTATACCGCTTTGTATAACATTATCAATAATTACTACCAGCCAGGACCTATTACCCCAAAAAATGAACCTATCAGGTACCGTATCCTCAAACCTGAGTCGGGCAGGAGCAAGCTGAAATATGTTGTTTTCGGACGCGCTCACGTAGAAGGCAACATTGTGGAAGGGAATGAGCAGGTAACAAAAAATAACTGGGACGGAGGTATCCAGATTGAAGGGAAAGACGGAAAGGTATTTGAAGAGAAAGAAGCAGAACAGTACTTCGCGGCCATGCGTGTGAAGGAGCGTTTGCCAATGCCTGCAGTCACTATCATACCAGCGCTTGAAGCCCGTACCTACGTCCTGGCCAATGCTGGAGCAACACTTCCGTTGCGGGATCCTGTAGATACGAGAGTGATAGAACAGGTAAAAACCGGTAAAATCAATGCGAAAGAGAACGTGAAACTTCCGGAAACCAATTTCAAGCACCGCCGTATGCCGGTTGATTCGTATAAAATGGGAATCATCACTGATATCAGCCAGGTTGGAGGATATCCCGAATATAAAGGTACGCCCTATAAGGACACTGATAAGGACGGGTTGCCTGATGCGTATGAAATTAAAAATGGCCTTAACCCTAAAAATGCTGCTGATGCTGCGGCAATCACAAAATCGGGTTATGCAAACATAGAGGTTTACCTGAACAGCGTTGTACCTGTAAAGACCGTAAAACCTTAAAAATATTATTTGGTTACAGTGTGAATGGGGGGCGCCGCTTGGACACGGTGTCCCCCTTATTTAGCTTAAGAAACAAAGCTTGTACGCTTTACCGAATTGCTGAATTAAACAGGTATTTTAGTATCAGTTAACCAGTATAAATTTAGAACCAAACGTTTTGATCAGATACTTTTTCAAATCCGGCTGTCGCATCCTGTATAAACAGATTTTCCTGTTATCAGTCATAACTGTCTGTACTTCTTTTATTGCTTTGGGGCAAAAGAAAGTGATACCCAAAGCTCCGGTATACCTGGAGAAAGATGGCAAGCTGGCCTACACACCAGACGCTATGGGAAACAGGATCCCTGATTTTTCTTATTGCGGATACAGGGCGGGAGAGGTTCCCATTCCTGATGCGGTAATCAAAGTTGTTGTGCCGCCCAGAAATGGTGATGCAACAAATGCGGTTCAGTCGGCTCTCGATTATGTTTCTGGGCTGCCGCCAGGAAAGGACGGTTTACGTGGTGCGGTACTCCTACAAAAAGGACTGTATGAAATCAGTGGTACCCTGTCTATTCATGCCTCTGGCGTGGTCCTGCGGGGATCCGGAACAGGGCCGGCAGGAACAGTGATCATGGGAACGGGCACAAGTCGTGAGACTCTGATCAGTGTTGCCGGAACAAACAACAAAAGAGAAGATAAAGAAGTGAAAATTGATGAAGCCTATGTAACTGTAAACTCTTCGGGGTTTAAAGTGCCGGATGCTTCAAAATTCAGGCTGGGTGATCAGGTAACTGTCCGCAGGCCTTCAACAGCAGCCTGGATCAGCCAGATTGGTGCTGATCATTTTGGCGGTGGAATTACCGCTCTGGGATGGAAGGCAGGCACGCGGGACCTGTTCTGGGACAGAACAATCAAAGAGATAAAAGGCCAGCTGATTATCCTGGATGCCCCGTTGACAACTGCTTTGGATAGCAATTACGGTGGTGGATATATATCCGTGTATCAATGGAAAGGCAGAATTGCCAATACCGGGATAGAAAACCTGGAACTGGCTTCTGCTTTTGATGCCGCAAATGTTAAAGACGAAGCCCATCGCTGGATGGCAATTACTATAGAAAATGTAAAGGATGCCTGGGTAAGGCAGGTGAATTTTAAACATTTTGCCGGTTCAGCAGTAGAAATACTCGCCAGCGCCAGAAGAATTACCGTGGAAGACTGTAAATCACTTGATCCCGTATCTGAGATCGGAGGCCAGCGGCGAAATACATTTGTAACTACCGGGCAGCAGACATTGTTCCAGCGGATTTATTCTGCTTATGGCTACCATGATTTCTCTACAGGTTTTGCAGCTGCAGGACCCAATGCCTTTGTAGAGTGTAAAGCATATATGCCGTATAGTTTTAGCGGGGCAACCGATAGCTGGGCATCAGGGGTTTTGTTTGATATTGTCAATATCGACGGACAGGCGGCATTGAGTTTTATGAACCGCGGACAGGAAGGTATGGGGGCAGGATGGGCAGCGGCTAACAGTGTGTTCTGGCAATGCTCAGCATCCAGAATTAATTGCTACCAACCGCCGGGTGCCCAAAACTGGTCGTTTGGCAGCTGGGCAGAGTTTGCTGGAGACGGCTATTGGGACAGTTCAAACGAACAGATTAAACCACGGAGTCTGTACTACGCGCAGTTACAGGACCGCCTGGGAAAAACACCTGCTGTTTATCTGATGCCCACACCAACCGAAGCTTCCAGCAGCCCTACGGCAGAAGCGGCTGCACAGCTCATAAAATTGTCTGTCAAACCAGCTTTCACACTCGAAGAATTTATAGACCAGGCATCCGCACGTACATCAATACCTGCTGAGGATAAAGGTGCAAAATCAATCGATCAGATTGGGCTGAAGAAAGTTGCTTCCAGCCCTGGAGCACCGGCAATGGCTGTCAGAAATGGCTGGCTGGTACGCGGACAAAGCATTATCAGCGGCAGACGGCAGGATGTGCAATGGTGGACAGGCAGTGCCCGTCCTTATGCATTGAAAGGCATGAAAGCACATATAACCCGCTTCGTACCGGGGCAAACCGGTACAGGGCTAACAGATGATCTGAATGCAGTAACAGATAGTATGCGGGCAGATCATGTTGTGGCGATAGACCATAATTATGCATTGTGGTATGAGCGCCGGCGTGATGACCATGAAAGGATCAGAAGAATAGACGGGGATGTATGGCCGCCTTTTTATGAGTTGCCATTTGCCAGAAGCGGGCAGGGTACAGCCTATGACGGGCTCAGCAAATATGACCTCACTAAGTATAATAAATGGTACTGGGCAAGGTTGAGGCAGTTTGCCGACCTCGCCGATCAGAAAGGCCTGCTGCTGCTCCACCAGAATTATTTTCAGCACAATATTATCGAAGCCGGTGCGCATTATGCAGATTTCCCATGGCGCCCGGCCAATAACATAAATGACACAGGGTTCCCTGAACCTGTTCCCTATGCCGGTGATAAACGGATATTTATGGCTGAGCAGTTCTATGATATCAGCAATCCTCAGCGCCGGAAGATACACGAAGCCTATATCCGCCAGTGTCTGGAAAACTTTAAACACAATACAGGAGTGATCCAGTTTATTGGCGCAGAATTTACCGGCCCGCTGCATTTTGTACAGTTTTGGATCGATACGATCAAAGCCTGGGAAAAGGAAAGCGGAAAGAAAGCGCTGATTGCCCTGAGCACCACAAAAGATGTGCAGGACGCTATTCTTGCGGATCCGGACAGGGCTGCGGTGGTAGATATGATCGATATCCGTTACTGGCATTACCAGACTGACGGGAAGGCGTATGCTCCCCCCGGAGGACAAAGCCTGGCACCCAGACAACAGGCGCGATTGTATAAACCCAAAAAAACATCGTTTGAACAGGTTTACAGGGCGGTAAAGGAATACAAACAAAAATTCCCGGATAAGGCGGTCACTTACTCAGGTGATAATTTTGATCATCTGGGCTGGGCTGCCCTGATGGCCGGAGGATCTTTGTCTGTAATACCGGAAATAGGGAACGCAGGTTTCAGTGCTGAGCTTGCTGCAATGGCGCCGGAAAATGAATACATGCTTGCCAGTAAAGGTAAATCGTACCTGATTTATTTATTTGGAGGTAAATCCGCCAGTTTGAATCTCCCCGCAGGAAATTATAAGCTGAGGACAATCAACCCGGTAGACGGCAAGATCGAAAAGAAGGAACGACAGATCAAAGGGAATACCACGTTTGACTATCAGAATCAATCAAAGATTGAGCAGGTAATATGGATTTCAAAAAACTAAGTTTATGAAGATGAATAAGTTTATAAATGCCCTTCTTCTATTGTGCATCACTGCCTGCCAGGTTGAAAAAAAACCGGATGGAATGCAGAAACTGGCTGTCTCAGAGAATAAAAGGTTCCTGATGACTGCTGACGGAAAGCCTTTTTTCTGGCTGGGTGATACCGGCTGGTTGCTGCTGAATAAGCTCGACCGCAAAGAGGCAGATCAATACCTTGAAGACCGCAGAAAAAAGGGATTCAATGTAATCCAGGTAATGGTGCTCCATACCATACCTGAAAAAAATATTTATGGCAGAAGAGCATTGATTGATGGGGATATAAGTAAACCAGATACTACAAAAGGCAATCTGCCGGCAGATTCAACACAATATGACTACTGGGACCATCTTGATTATATGGTAGCAACGGCAGAAAGGAAAGGCCTGTATATGGCGTTGGTCCCTGTATGGGGATCTCCGGTTAAAAGTGGTAAGGTAAATCCTGAACAGGCAAAACTATACGCAGCATTCCTTGCAAAACGTTACCGGGACAAAACGAATATCATCTGGATGAACGGTGGCGACATCAAGGGTAGTGATTCTATCAGGGTATGGCAAAATATCGGGCAAACACTAAGGGCCAATGATCCAAACCATCTGATCACTTTTCACCCCCGGGGAAGGTCACAATCCTCATTCTGGTTTCAGTCGGCCCCATGGCTCGACTTCAATATGGTACAATCAGGCCATCAGCGGTACGAACAGGATACCTCCAGAAAAGAGACCCTGCATTACGGAGAGGATAACTGGAAATATATAGAGGCGGATTACAAGCTGAAACCCATTAAGCCCACAATAGATGCAGAGCCCTCTTATGAGGGTATTCCACAGGGATTACATGATATTACACAGCCACGCTGGACTGCTGCTGATGTGAGAAGGTACGGCTACTGGTCGGTCTTTGCAGGCGCATTTGGCTATACCTACGGGCAGAACTCTGTCATGCAGATGCACAGAAAAGAAGATAAGGAAAGTGCTTATGGATCAGATGAACTCTGGACCTCTGCAATCAATGCGCCCGGTGCTTCTCAAATGCTTTACCTGAAAAATCTGCTGCTGTCACGTTCCTTTTTTGACAGGGTACCTGATCAATCGCTGGTTGCGCCGGAGGCAGGGAAACTGCTTTCAGTTGCACAGCCTGAAAAATATGACCGGATCGCTGTGACCCGCGGAAAGAATTATGTGATGGCTTATACCTATACAGGCATAAATTTCTCCCTCATTATGGGGAAAATTCCGGGTGAGAAGGTCAAAGCATCCTGGTTTGATCCCCGCAGCGGAAAAACAAGGGTATTTGGGGAGATCTCCAACAGGGGAACTGCCCGGTTTAATCCTCCGGGGGAGAAAAAGGACGGAAACGACTGGGTACTGATCCTCGATAGTATTTAAGATGAGAAACCTTCTTTACATATTGATCCTGTGCTGCTGTTCCTGCTCAAAAGAGGTATATCTTTTTACTTCTTTTCATGAGCCGGCCAACGAAGGGCTGCGTTTTTTATATAGTGATGACGGTTACAAATGGAAAGACCTGGGGTATATTTTTTTGAAACCGGAAGCAGGTACTCAAAAAGTAATGCGGGACCCTTCGATTGCGGTGGGACCGGATGGGGTATATCACCTGGTGTGGACTTCCAGCTGGAAAGGCGACAAAGGATTTGGCTATGCATCTTCAAAAGATCTTGTACACTGGTCGCCACAAAAAATGATAAACGTGATGGAACATGAAACCGCAACGGTGAATGTCTGGGCACCGGAAATCTTTTATGACGGTAAGGGTAAACAATTTATCATCATCTGGGCATCAACCATCCCAAACCGCTTTCCAAAAGGCACCGAGGAAGAGAACAATAATCACCGGATGTATTTTACGCTGACTAAAGATTTTGAACATTTTTCTGAGGCACAGCTTTTTCTTGATCCGGGTTTTAGTGTGATTGATGCGGTTATTGTGCAAAAGAAATCAAATGATTATGTGCTGGTATTAAAAGATAATACCCGTGCAAACAGAAACCTGAAAGTTGCTGCTGCCACTGATGTACTGGGACCATACAGCAACATATCTGCCCCATTCAGCGGCAATCTGACGGAAGGACCGTCGGTTGTAAAAGTGCGAAAGGACTGGCTGATCTATTATGATGCCTACGGAGAAAAACGTTACGCTGCCTATCGCACGCGTGATTTCAAAACTTTCACTGATAGCTCTGCTGAGATCGAAGTCCCCGCAGGGCATAAACACGGGACGATTTTCAAATCTACCAGAGGCATCCTTAAAGGATTAAAACAGAAAGCAGCAAATGTGAATACCATTGTGCAACCAACAGGAAAAGAATAAATAGCATGAAAAGAATTTTAAAAGTGGTTTTGATGGTATCTGCCTGCATGCTCCAACGTAATGTTCATGCGCAGGATACTGTACGTTATACTGGCAGTACACTTTCAAATGTAGATTACCACCACGGGCAGCTGAGCCTTGCTGTTGGGGTACATAATATCCAGGCCTTTCGCGCCAACAGGGAACACCCTGAACTTGCAGGTGGCCATAACTGGACATACAATCATGCGCCTATGCTGGCGTACTGGAATAATACTTTTTACCTTGAATTTCTGAGTACTCCGGCGGGGGAGCACATCCCGCCGGGAAAAACCTTAATGATTACCTCTAAAGATGGCTATCACTGGTCGGCCCCCGAAACGATCTTTCCGCCATATAAAGTGCCTGATGGCTTCACAAAGAAAGATTACCCTGGAGTCGCCAAAGACCTGTATGCCGTGATGCACCAGCGTATCGGCTTTTATACTGCAAAAAATAAACGTCTGCTGGCGCTGGCGTATTATGGCGTGGCCATGGATGCAAAAGATGATCCCAACGACGGTAACGGTATTGGAAGGGTAGTAAGGGAAGTTTATGCCAGCGGAAAATACGGACCTATCTATTTTATCAGGAACAATGCATCCTGGGATAAATCCAGGTCAGCCTATCCGTTTTATACGAGCAGCAAGGACAAGGGCTTTATTGCCGCCTGCAACGAACTCCTTGCACAGCCGCTGATGATGCAGCAATGGGTAGAAGAGGCCGACCGGAACGATCCGCTTATCCCCTTAAAAAGACCTATCAAGGCATTTAGTTTTTATCACCTGGCCGATGGCAGGGTAGTAGGCTTATGGAAAAACGCATTGACCTCGGTAAGTACAGACGAAGGAAAGACCTGGGTTTTCAATCCCCTGCGGGCGCCTGGTTTTGTGAATAGCAATGCGAAAATCTGGGGACAGAGAATGCCCGGCGGAGGTTATGCTACGGTATATAATCCATCAGAATTCCGCTGGCCTCTGGCAATTTCTACCAGTGATGACGGATTAAATTATAAAGATTTGCTGCTGCTGAATGGCGAGATTACGACCATGAGGTATGGCGGAAATTTCAAATCCTACGGCCCCCAATATGTCCGTGGGATCCAGGAGGGCGATGGCGATCCCGGAGATGGAAACATGTGGGTGACCTATAGTATGAACAAAGAGGATATCTGGCTGGCAGCTATCCCGACTCCGGTTATTTCTACAGTTGCTGAACCCGTAAATGAAGTGTTTGCAGAAATGAAAGCGGGTACAGAATTACGTTACTGGAATTTATTCAGCCCCCTCTGGGCTTCTGCCCAGATTGAAAAATTACCTGATGGTAAAAGGGCATTGGCGCTGCGCGACCATGATAAGTTTGATTATGCGAAGGCTGAGCGGGTAATCCCGGCAGCAAAACATGTTGCTGTTGAATTCAGCGTCATTCCCGCACAGTCGGACAAAGGCGTGTTGCATATAGAATTTACCGATAGCCGGGGACAGGCCGCTGTGCGGCTGGTATTTGATGCAGAGAGCCTGTTGAAAACCAAAGCAGGTTATCGCTATTCAGGGATTACCCGGTACGAAAAGAACAGAAAGTATACAATTAAAGTGGAATTGAATACCACCAGCCGGTCATACGATGTAACTGTAAACGGAGAAAAAAAAGGAACCAAAATATTTTTTGCTCCTGTATCCGAGATTGCCAGGGTAACTTTCAGAACAGGTGAGGTACGCCGTTTCCCTGATGCTGACACTGAAACAGATCAGGACTTTGATCTGAAGGATGCAGGTGCGTCTGATCCCGAAGCGCTTTATTTTATCGAATCATTTAAAACCCAATCCTTTTAAAATGTTGAGGAGAGCTATATTATTCTTGTGTATTTTGCTATACGGCTTGCAACATGGCTATGCGCAGCAAATAAAAACTGCTGCAGCCAGCGAAACCGAAATACTCTTTCTTTCAGGAAAAGGAAATGACGATACCATTAAATGGGATTTCTTCTGTACTGCCGGCCGCAATTCAGGCAAATGGACAAAAATTGCAGTTCCTTCAAACTGGGAGTTACAGGGGTTTGGCAAATATGACTATGGTTTCAGGCCAGACAGTCTGCGTGGAAAAGAAAAAGGATTATATAAACGCACATTTAAAATACCAGCTGCCTGGAAAGGTAAAAAGATCAATCTCGTTTTCGAGGGATCGATGACGGACACGGAAGTGAAGATAAATGGCACTGCTGCCGGAGCAATTCACCAGGGATCATTTTATGCTTTTAAATATGATATCAGCAAGCTGGTTACCTTTGGCAAAACAAACCTGCTGGAAGTGACAGTTTCAAAACACTCTGCAAATCCATCAGTGAATGCAGCAGAGCGCAAAGCCGATTTCTGGCTGTTTGGAGGGATCTTCAGACCTGTGTTTCTGGAAGCATTACCTGTTGACCATCTGGAAAGGGTAGCGCTTGATGCAAAAGCGGATGGAACATTAAAGGGCAGAATCGCCTTCAAAGGAGAAGCAAATCAGCTTTCCATAGCTCTTTATACGGCTGATGGTACTCAACTGGGCAATATATATAAAAAAGAGTGGGGGTCAGGTGTTTCCGAAGTCCTCTTTCAAACACAATACACCGGCACAAAGCAATGGTCTGCCGAATCACCTGTTTTATATACTGCAATTATCAGCCTCTATAAAGATGGCAAACTGCTGCATAGCCTGCGGCAAAAAACAGGCTTCCGCAGTATTGTTGTAAAACAGCGTGATGGTCTGTATGTCAATGGTGCAAAAATCAAATTCAAAGGGGTAAACCGCCATTCTTTCTGGCCAACATCGGGCAGAACCACCAGCAAAAAAATATCTGTGGCAGATGTGCTGCTGATGAAAGATATGAACATGAATGCGGTAAGGATGTCGCATTACCCGCCTGATGCACACTTCCTGGATGTCTGCGATTCACTGGGGCTCTATGTGATGGATGAACTCGCCGGATGGCATGGGCAGTATGATACACCAACCGGTTCAAAACTGGTTCCGGAAATGATTGCCCATGATGAAAATCATCCCTCAATAATTTTCTGGTCGAACGGGAATGAAGGGGGGCATAACCTGGAACTCGATACTTTATTTGCAGAGCAGGATCTGCAGCACAGACCTGTTATCCATCCATGGATGGCATTCGGAGGTTTTGATACCCAGCATTACCGCGAATACAACTATGGAATAGGCAACTATGACCATGGGCATAATATTGTCATGCCTACAGAATTGCTGCATGGGCTCTTTGACGGTGGCCATGGTGCCGGACTCGAAGATTACTGGAAAGCGATGTGGATAAATCCGTTATCTGCCGGGGGCTTTCTCTGGGATTTTGCCGATCAGGGTGTGCTACGTACCGATCAGAAAGGCAGAATAGATACTGATGGAAACCATGGCGCGGATGGGATAGTAGGGCCTTTTCACGAAAAGGAAGGCAGTTATTTTGCAATCAAAGAAATCTGGAGCCCGGTATACGTAGAACACAGAGAATTGAGCAATGATTTTGACGGTACCTTTAACCTGGAAAACCGCTTTGACTTTACAAATTTAAAAGACTGCAGCTTCAGCTGGAAGCTGGAAAATTTGGCCCGGTATAACAGCGGGACCAGTGCTCTGGTCAAAAATACTGATGTATTACGCGCAGATTCCGGTAATGCGGTAGCTCCGGATATTCTGCCCCTCGCGAAAGGAAAGCTACAACTGGATTTGCCCAAAAACTGGAATACATATACAGTCTTATACCTTAAAATCAAAGGTCCTGATGGCAGGGAACTGTTCACCTGGAGTTTCCCTGTGAAAAGACCTGATGAAATTGCCCGCCTGCTGGTACCCGAAAATGGTAACGGAAAAGTAGTAGTCAGGGCAACTGATAAACGTTTTGAGGTATCAGTTAAAGATCTCCGGATATCTGTCAGCAGAGATTCGGGAATTCTGGAAAAGCTGAGTAACGGAAAAGGGGATATTCCTTTTACAAATGGACCAATATTACAGGAGGGACTGAATAACTTCCGGAATTTCAGTTCCCGCAGAGAGGGTGAGACAGTAGTGATTTCCTCGGAGTTTAACAGAAAGACTGCCTATAATACCCTGAAATGGACAATTTATCCTTCAGGATGGGTAAAAATGGAAGTTGTTTATTTCCCGGGTGCCTACTTTACCAACTTTGCCGGGGTTAACTTTTCCTTCCCGGAAAAGCAGCTCAAAGGAGTGCGCTATATGGGTAACGGGCCTAACCGCGTCTGGAAGAACCGAATGAAAGGAAACCTTTTTGGTGTTTGGAACAAAGCTTACAATGATGCAGCAACAGGAGAATATCCCAGTACCTATCCGGAGTTTAAAGGCTACCATTCCAATATGTACTGGATCACCTTTAATACCACTGGGCAGCCATTTACCGTGGTAACTGACCAGGAGGATATGTTCTTCAGGTTGTTCAGTCCAAAGAAATCAGATGATCAGTATGATAATCTGCAGCCTACATTCCCATCGGGGGATATATCTTTCATGCAGGCGATCTCCGGTATCGGAACCAAAACCCAGAAGCCCGAAACTACCGGCCCAATGGGGATGAAGAACATCTTTTATGATTATGAGAAGGAGCCTCTAAGAGCCAAACACCTGGTTTTATATTTCGATTTTACTGGAAAGGAGCTCAGGAATGACTAAAGCTGCAATAGGTTTGTTTATTATTTTAACCCTGGCTGTTACTGCTAAAGGACAGGTACAGCTAAGTTTTCCGCGTTGCGAAATGAGGGAAAACCCAATGGGAATTGATGTACTCCAACCTGCGCTCAGCTGGAGAATAGAGAGCAATTCAAGAAGCACGGTGCAAACGGATTATCAGATTCTGGTTGCCTCTTCTCAGGAGAAGCTTGCAGTAAATAAAGGGGATCTCTGGGATTCAGGAAAAATCAGGTCCCCGGAATCGGCAAACGTAGTTTACCAGGGTTTAGCCTTAAAGAGCAGAACAAAGTGTTACTGGAAGGTGAAAGTTTGGACAAACAAAGGTAGCAGTGAATGGACTGCCCCGGCATTCTGGAGCACGGGATTACTCAACGGGGCTGATTGGAAAGGTCGCTGGATCGGGATGGACCACGCTGCAAAAGGAGACAGCGAAACGCAGTTCTCCAGACTCTCCGCCCGGTACTTCCGAAAAGAATTCAAAGCAGCAAAACAGGTTAAATCTGCTACAGCGTATATCATTGGCCTCGGCTTGTACGAGTTGTATATCAATGGAAAAAAGATGGGCGATCAGGTGCTGGCTCCCGGACCTACAGATTATAATCAAACCGTAAAGTACAATACCTTCGATGTCACAAATTACCTGAAGCAGGGAAACAATGCCATTGGAACAGTTTTGGGAAACGGTCGTTTTTATACCATGAGGCAGGCCTACAAGCCCTATAAAATAAAAACCTTTGGCTATCCGAAAATGCTGCTGAACCTTGATATTGAATACAGCGATGGTACAAAAGAGGTAGTTGGCACAGATGATAGCTGGAAGATGACAGCCGAAGGGCCAATCCGGAGTAACAATGAATATGATGGGGAAGAGTACGATGCTACGCGGGAAATGCCGGGCTGGGCTGATGCAGGCTATAATACCCAAAGCTGGCAGAAAGCACAGTTTGTTCAGGAAGCCATAGGTATGCCTGTAGCCCAGATGAATGAGAATATGAAAGTCATGGAGACTATAAAACCTGTCTCCCTCACTCTGCTGAAACCCGGGGTGTACATAATGGATATGGGCCAGAATATGGCGGGCTGGATCAGGATGTCCGTAACAGGCAAACGCGGGCAAACCGTAAAACTGAGGTTCGGAGAAACCTTACAGGGCGGCGGGGAATTATTTGTCCGTAACCTGAGAGATGCAAAATCTACAGACAGTTATACGCTGAAAGGCGCTGTCAGGGAATCCTGGGAGCCATCCTTTGTCTATCACGGTTTCCGTTATGTAGAGATCAGCGGCTATCCTGGCAAACCCCTGTTAAAAGATTTTGAAGGAAGGGTAGTTTACGACGATATGCAGAGCAGCGGACAGTTTCTTTCGTCCAGCGCGACGCTGAACAGCATTTACAAAAATGCTTACCGGGGAATCAGGAGCAATTACAAAGGCATGCCGGTTGATTGTCCGCAGCGCAATGAGCGGCAGCCCTGGCTGGGCGACCGTACCACAGGCGCCTATGGCGAAAGTTTTTTGTTTGATAACGGCAGGTTATATACCAAATGGCTGGATGATATCCAGCAGTCGCAAAAGCAGGACGGGAGCATCCCTGATGTAGCCCCCGCATTCTGGCGGTACTATAGCGACAATGTAACCTGGCCGGCAACCTATTTTACCATTGCAGCTATGATATGGCAGCAATATGGCGATCTCCGCCCGATTGTAAAACACTATCCTTCGATGAAGAAATGGATGAACTACATGGAAGGAAAATATATGACGGACTATCTGCTGACCAGGGACAAATATGGAGACTGGTGTGTGCCGCCAGAATCAAAGGAAATGATTTTTTCCAGGGATCCGCTGCGTAAAACGGATGGGGTATTACTGGCTACTGCTACCTATTATAAACTGCTGACGCTGATGAAGGAATTTGCATTGCTGCAAAAACTGGATGGAGACGCAGCTGCGTTTGATAACCTTGCAGAGAAGATCAAAAACGCTTTTAATCAAAAGTTTCTTCATGAAGGGCAGTACAGCAATAACAGTGTAACGGCAAACCTGCTGCCCCTGAGTTTTGGGATGGTTCCTGACAAAGACAGGGCAGAGGTGTTCAAGAACCTGACAAATAAAGTAGAGATTGGCAACCAGAGCCACATCAGTACTGGCGTGATTGGTACCCAATGGCTGATGAGGGGTCTGTCATCCAATGGCCGGCCCGATCTGGCTTACCGGCTGGCCACAAACCGTACTTACCCCTCATGGGGTTATATGGTGGAAAATGGTGCCACAACCATCTGGGAACTCTGGAATGGCAACACTGCAGATCCGGGTATGAACTCCCAGAACCATGTGATGCTGCTGGGCGACCTCCTGATCTGGTATTATGAAAACCTGGCTGGTATCAAAGCTGCGGCACCAGGATTCAGGGAACTGATTATGAAGCCCGATTTTGTGCAGGACCTATCACATGTGGATGCCGGTTACCAATCTGTTTACGGCACAGTAAAAAGTAAATGGACAAAAAGCGAAGGCCACTTTGAATGGAATATTACACTGCCTGCCAATACTTCTGCAAAAATTTATATCCCGGTAAAGAACATCAGCCAGCTCCGGGAGAGTGGCAGTGAGCTAAAAGATGCCGATGGTGTCCGGCTGATCAGAATGGAGGGGCAGCAGGCCCTGATTGAAATCGGTTCAGGTGAATATAAATTTGTGTTGAATTAAACCTTGGGTATGAAAAAAATTGTGTGTTTATTGCTGCTGTTGCTGAGCATTATTAACAGCTTTGCGCAAGTAAAAAAATGGCAGAAAGGCTTATTGAAAGAAGAGTTTATCTATGATAAGGCCAGTTTCCCTTCCTGTCATTCTGCTACGATTGCTGAAACTCCTGCAGGATTGGTAGTCTCCTTTTTTGGAGGAACAAAAGAACGTAATCCTGACGTGGAGATTTATGTAAGCAGGCTTGTGAATGGGAAATGGACGGCACCTTACAGTGTTGCTGATGGCGTTTCATCAGCAGGGCCGAGATTGCCCACTTGGAATCCGGTGCTGTATCAGGTGCCTGGAGGGGATTTATTGCTGTTTTATAAGATTGGCCCCAAACCTTCGGAATGGTGGGGGATGATGAAAACATCTTCAGATTATGGCAAAACCTGGTCAGAAGCCCGCCACTTACCGCCAGGATATATCGGGCCGGTAAAAAACAAACCGGTTTTACTGAACAATGGAAACCTGTTCTGCCCCTCCAGTACCGAAGGTGAGGGAGGATGGAAGCTGCATTTTGAAGTGACAGCAGATCAGGGAAAAACCTGGAGAAAAGTTTTTCTGCCTGATGCAGGGAAAACAATCGGAGCTATCCAGCCCAGTATTTTAGACCATGGCAATGGGCAGTTGCAACTAATAGCCAGAAGCAGAAACAGAGCTTTGATTACTTCGTATTCTAAAGATTATGGTGAAAGCTGGTCTCCCTTAACTAAATCAAATCTGCCAAACAACAATTCCGGAACGGATGCGCTGACCATGAAAGATGGAAGGGATGTGCTGGTATATAATCATGTGCTGCCCCCTGGCGACTTGGCGAAAGGTGCAAGAACGCCGCTGAATGTTGCTGTTTCTAAAGACGGCACAACCTGGGATGCCGCCCTCATCCTGGAGGATTCACCCATCAGCCAGTACTCTTATCCCTCCGTAGTCCAGACTGCTGACGGAATGCTGCATTTCGTGTTCACCTGGCGCAGGGAAAAGATCAGGCATGTAGTTGTTGATCCTTCGCGGTTACAGTTAAAAAGAATTGAAAATGGACAATGGCCGGCACTGAAGGGTTATGCTGCGCCTGTAATTACAGAAGGCAAATCTGAAGAACCATGAGAAGAGGGATAAAACTATTCTTAACGGCAATGCTGATGCAGACTACGTTTGCAGCGTTGTTTCCCGACTATACTTTTGCGCAAAATTCCGATACTGAATATGCAGAGCCTTTAGCGAATGTACTCCGGCAGATCGAAGCGCATTTCAAAGTGAAGATCAAGTTTACTGAAGAGCAGGTAGAAGGCCGCTACGTAAAATACGCGGCCTGGAGGTTCAGGGAAACACTCGCTGAAACATTTACCAATGTGCTAAGCCCCCTGGATTTAAAAGTGAACCAGGAAAAAGAAACAGTATACAAGTTAAAGCCTTATGAATACTTCCGCTGGAATGTGGCAGACGGATGGGCAAAACTCGACAAACTTGCATCGGCAGTGCCGGATAAGACCAGCTGGGAGCAACGTAAAAAGTTGCTGCGGCCGCAGTTGTTCAGGGCATTGCAATTATCACCATTGCCACCGAAACCCAATTCAAAACCTATTATAACCAATCACAGGGTGATGGATGGGTATACTATAGAAAATATTGCACTGGAAATCCTGCCGGGATTGTACATCAATGGTTCTTTATACCGGCCACAGAAATTCCGGGGAAAAATCCCTGTAGTCCTTAGTCCGGATGGGCACTGGGCAGAGCAGCGCTACCGTGCCGACTGCCAGATCCGTTGCGCAATGATCGCAAAGATGGGCGCAATTGCTTTTAGTTATGACCTGTTTGCCTGGGGCGAATCCCTGCTGCAGTTTAAAGAAGAGGACCACCGCAAAAGCCTGGCGCAAACTGTACAAACGCTGGGTGCAATCAGAATACTGGATTATCTGCTGGCTTTACCAGAAGCGGATACTGCCAGAGTGGGCATCAGCGGAGGCTCTGGTGGAGGAAGCCACACGGTACTGATGGCAGCTTTGGATGAGCGGATCCGTTTATCCGCACCGGTAGTTGCCCTGTCATCCTACTTTTATGGGGGCTGTCCCTGCGAAAGTGGAATGCCGGTATACTCCTGTGGCAAAGGTACCAATCCGGTAGAGCTGGCAGCGATGGCTGCACCGGCACCGCAACTGGTAGTTTCTGATGGAAGCGACTGGACAGCACAATTCCCGGAACATGATTTTGCTTATCTGCAAAAAATCTATGGGTTTTATGGCGCAGTGCCCCGGATTCGTAACGTACACCTGCCCAAAGAGGGACATGATTTTGGATTTTCTAAAAGAAAGGCCCTTTATGACTTTATTATACAGGAATTTAAACTGAATGGAGCTAAGCTGAAGGATGATGAAGGTAAATATGATGAATCTTCGGTTAAGGTAGAAGCGGCAGCTGAATTATATGTCTTTGGAAAAAAAGGTGAGCACCTGCCTGCGAACGCGATCAAAGGCTTTGATCAGCTCGAAAAACTATTCACAGTATACAAATGATTGCTATATGGATAATTTAAACAGACGTTGTTTTATCAGAAATTCTGCACTGCTGACGGGGGCATTTTTACTGCCTGATTTTTTAAATACAGCAACTGCACAGAGTAATGGGATGCGGTACAAGATTGCCGTGATCGACCTGATGATCTTAAAAAGACAAAAACTCGGCGCGATCGGGCTTGCAAAGGAAATTGGGGCTGATGGTGTGGAACTGGATATGGGCGGACTGGGCAACCGGGATACTTTTGACAACAAACTGGCCGATCCTGCAGTGAGAAAAGAGTTTTTAGATAAAGCAAAAGAACTCGATATACAGATCTGTTCAATGGCCATGACGGGCTTTTATGCACAGTCCTTCGCCACCCGGCCTACCTACCAGCAAATGATCGGCGACTGTATTGCAACGATGAAAGCAATGAATGTGAAAATTGCATTTCTACCTTTGGGCGTAAGCGGAGACCTGGTGAAAAACCCGGAACTGAGGCCGGCTATTGTAGAGCGTTTGAAGGTTGCGGGAAAGATGGCTGGAAAAGCAGGTGTAGTCATCGGTATAGAAACCGCGCTTCCAGCTGCTGAAGAATTGCAATTACTGAAAGACATCGGTTCCAGATCGGTTCAGGTCTATTTTAATTTTTCCAATCCCCTTAAACAGGGCAGGGACCTGATTACAGAATTGAGAATACTGGGCAGAAAGAATATTTGCCAGATCCACTGTACAGATGAAGATGGTGTCTGGCTGCAGGACAATACCCGCCTGGATCTGCATAAAGTGAAAGCGGTACTTGACGAAATGAACTGGAAGGGCTGGCTTGTAATCGAAAGATCCAGAGATGTTAAAAACCCGAAAAGCGTCAAAGAGAATTTTGGTGCAAATACCAGATATTTGAAATCAGTATTTCAGGTATAAGCTAAAATACTGTGAATGAACAGTTTTATTTATATTCTCATCTCGTTCTTGTCACCGCTCCCTGGTACATAACCAAGATCTGGCGTTAACCAGTGTAGGAGCATGACCCTTGAATAACGGTAATTAAATGGAGAAAAAACCAGTACAGTAAAAAATAACAGGCCTACATAATACCAGAGATTATCATAAATTAAGGGCAGGCCTAAAATATATGCTGCTACACTTACTGTAATCATTTCCGCTACATTCATTGCATAGCTGATGAACATGGATACATAGAAAAAACCAGGTTCTCTTTCAAAACGGAGTTCGCAATGCGGGCAGTACTCATTGGTAGTCTGTCCCTTGAATGAAAAGGAATACATCTTACCTGAGAAGATATCCCCCTTTCTGCATCTTGGACATTTACATTGAATAACGGCCTGTAGTTTTGAAATTGGTGGGTTCATATCGGTAAACTTAGTTCTTAAAACCGGTCCTGAATGTAATTTTCGGTAAAATCCGGTTTTTGTACGATGAACAGTGCATGGGAGTCGTTTGTTTTTAAATTAGTAAAAGCTTTTTTTTAAAAAATTTTACATCATGTAATAAATAATGCTACATTTGTCGCCACGACAGGATACTCTAAGTGTTTGTCAATGCCCGGATGGCGAAATTGGTAAACGTTGCGGTCTCAGAAGCCGTTGGAGTAAGATCCTTGAGAGTTCGAGTCTCTCTTCGGGCACATTTAAACAGATTCGTCTGTAAATGTCAGAAAAAAACCTGCAGATCCTGATTTGCAGGTTTTTTTGTTTCTGTACAAATCACATACTTTAGCCTCCCTTCACCCAATCCGAAGCAGATATCATGTACATCTGTATGTAAAGTCAAATCTTTAGCTTCAGTCAGTCTTTACCCTATATATTCTCTAATTTTATAAAAACCGCAGGTTTAACCTTGCGTTATAAAAGAACATTACAGGTAAATCAACATCATAAAATGGCAGGAATTACATATTCAGTATTAGATTTAGCTACAGTGGTTGCAGGCAAAACTCCTGTAGACACTTTTCGTCACAGCCTTGATCTTGCACAGCATGCTGAGCAATTGGGTTATAAAAGGTACTGGCTGGCAGAACACCACAATATGATCAGTGTTGCAAGTTCCGCAACGTCAGTACTGATCGGTTATATAGCAGGCGGCACAAAGTCGATCAGGGTAGGATCAGGCGGCATCATGCTGCCTAACCACTCCCCGCTGGTTGTTGCAGAGCAGTTCGGAACACTGGCTTCATTATATCCGGGCAGAATAGACCTTGGCCTGGGCAGGGCTCCTGGTACAGATCAGGTAACCGCTATGGCCATCAGGGGAAGCCGCTTCAATGCTGCACATGATTTTCCGGAAGACGTGGATCAGTTACAAACCTACTTCTCGGACGATAATGCCAGCAGCCAGGTACGTGCAATCCCGGGCGAGGGACTGGATATTCCGGTCTGGATACTGGGTTCCAGTACAGACAGCGCACGTTTGGCTGCTGAAAAAGGGCTTCCCTATGCTTTTGCAAGTCACTTCGCACCGGTACAGTTCCTCACAGCTATTAATATTTACCGTCAGAACTTCAAACCTTCAGAACACCTGGAAAAACCGTATGTGATCTCTTGTGTAAACGTTGTGGCTGCGGATACAGATGCCGAAGCAAACCGCCTGGTTACCTCATTGCTGCAATTCTTTATGGGCGTAGTTACAGGTAGACGAAGGTTACTACAGCCACCGGTAGAGAGTATGGATGACATCTGGAACGCACAGGAAGCAGAAGCCGTAGGGCAGATGCTGGGCTGTTCATTTATTGGTAGCCCGGAAACAATCAGGGAAGACTTACAGTCGTTCATGGACCAGACAAAAGTAGACGAAGTAATGGTTACTTCTCATATCTATGATCACCAGGCGAGGCTGCATTCGTACGAACTGTTTGCAGATGTAATCAAAAAAATCAACGTGCCGGTACTGAACTAACCGGCTGCAGAGATTTGGATAAGAAAACTGAATCAACAGCCGGATTTGAACTACCCGGCTGTAATGAACTTTAACTAAATTTTATAGCGTATGGAATACAGACAATTAGGCGCATCGGGTCTTAAAGTACCGGTATTAAGTTTTGGTACAGCAACCTTCGGTGGCGGAAATGAGTTTTTTAAAGCATGGGGAGAAACCCAGCTGGATGAGGCAAAACATCTGGTAAATCTTTGTCTGGATGCCGGTGTAACCCTGTTTGATACTGCAAACGTGTATTCTCATGGTACATCTGAGGAAATCCTGGGAGAGGCACTGGAGGGTATCCGTAATCAGGTGCTGATCTCTACAAAGGCTACTTTCAAAATGGAAGACGGGCCAAACGGGTATGGCTCTTCGCGTTTACAGCTGGTTAAACAATGCGAAGACAGTCTCAAAAGGCTAAAAACGGATCATATCGATATCTATCATATGCACGGCTTTGATGGAAATACTCCTGTAGAAGAAACTTTAAAAACTTTGGACAACCTGATTCAGAGCGGTAAAGTGCGCTATATTGCCTGTTCAAATTTTTCTGGATGGCACCTGATGAAATCACTTTCGGCTTCTGAAAAATACGGATGGTCCAAATACATTGCGCACCAGGCATACTACTCGCTGCTCGACAGGGAATTTGAATGGGAACTGATGCCGCTTGGCCTTGACCAGAACATTGGAACGATTGTGTGGAGCCCATTGTCTTCGGGAAGGTTATCAGGAAAATACAGAAGGAACCAGCCGCTTCCAGCTGACAGCCGTGATCAAAAAGGAGGTCACCATGGCCCTGCCTTAAACACAGAACGCCTGTTTACTATTGTTGATGCCCTCGATGAAGTTGCAGAAGAAACCGGTAAATCTATAGCGCAGGTTTCGCTGAACTGGTTGTTACAGCGTCCTACCGTATCAAATATCATCATTGGTGCAAGAAACGAAGAACAGCTGAAACAAAATCTTGCGGCAGTAGGCTGGAACCTGACAACAGAACAGGTGAAAAAACTGGATGATGCAAGTGCTGCTGATCCCATTTATCCTTACTGGCACCAAAGGCAGGATACCGTTCTCAACCCATTGCCAAAATTATATTAAGCGTATTGAGTACAGTCTTTTTTTATTCTTAAATTAGCCTGAACTAAATATAAACTTATGAGACAATTTTCAATGTTATTGCTGTTTACAGTGCTATCTTTTACAGGTTTTGCGCAGAATAAAGATGCTATTCTGGGAAAGTGGATTAATTCTACCGGCGAGGCACATGTGGAGATTTTTAAAACCGGCGTTAAATACAATGGCAAGATCGTCTGGCTGAAAACACAGAAGGACGAAAAAGGGATTGTGAAAACAGATTTGAAAAATCCTGATGTGAGCCTGCGCAGCAAACCAATACTGGGTATGCAAATATTAAGGGATTTTGTGTATGAGGATGGCAAATGGACGGATGGAAAAATTTATGACCCTAAATCGGGTAAAACTTACAGCTGCAATATGAATATTAAAGAAAATGGCGATTTAAATATGAGAGGATATATAGGGGTTTCATTACTTGGAAGATCTGAGGTTTGGAAAAGGGTTAAATAATGAGGAAACTCCTTTTTTTAATGCTGCTCCTTCCTTTTTCAGGTTTTGCACAAACCTATGAGCTGGGATCTTTAACCACAGCAGCCAATACCAGTATCAGGGGCCTTTCCGTAGTTTCTGATAGTGTTGCCTGGGTCAGCGGAAGCAATGGCTCCATTGGCATTACTACCGATGGGGGTAAAAAATGGAAATGGACAAAACCGAAAGGTTATGAGAAACTCGATTTCCGTGATATTGAAGCTTTTGACAATAACCGTGCAGTGATTGTAAATGCCGGTTCTCCGGCATATATTCTCAGTACTGAGGATGGAGGCAAAAGCTGGACGGAAAACTATAAAAATGTGGATTCGGCAATTTTCCTGGACGGTATGGACTTCTGGGACGAAAAAAATGGGATCATCTTTGGTGATCCCATTCAAAACCATCTGCAGCTGCTGGTTACAGAGGATGGCGGACGCAGCTGGAAAGATTCGGGTCAGGCTTTGAAGTTTCAGATGGCAAAAGGCGAAGCCGGTTTCGCAGCAAGTGGCAGTACCATCAAAACACTGCCGGGCGGTAAGGTCTGGATTGCTACCGGAGGAACCAAATCAAATATTTACACTTCTGATGACTTCGGCCGCAACTGGCGGAAATACGATTGTCCTATCCTGCAGGGCCAAAGCAGTACGGGCGTTTTCTCCATGGATTTCTATGACGCCGGCCAGGGAATTGTGGTAGGCGGAGATTATCAGAAGGACAAAGAAAATACAAATAATATCCTGCTGACCAGGGATGGTGGCAAATCCTGGAATAAGCCTTCGCGGCCGGTTTTCGGTTACCGTTCAGGTGTAATCTGGTTTGATGCCAAAAACTGTTTTGCTACCGGCACATCCGGAACTGACGTTTCAAGGGATGGCGGGCAAACCTGGTATCATATTTCAGATGAAAGCTTCAATGCAATAAAAAAAGCTAAAAAAGGCAGCCTTGTACTGCTGGCAGGAAATAAAGGCCTGATCTATTCATTCAAAGTAAAATTCAATTAAGGAGATGTCAGCATTAAAACCAACGATCAGTATAGAATATTGCCCCAAATGCGGATGGATGCTCAGGTCTGCCTATATGGCGCAGGAGCTGCTTACCACCTTCACTGATGAAGTCTATGGTGTACTTTTGCAGCCCAGCGAATCCGGAGGCTCATTTATCGTCCGTATTGACGGCAAAATTGTTTTTGACAGAAAAGACAAAGGCCGTTTTCCTGAGATCAAAGAGCTCAAGCAGATTATCCGTGATGTAGTGAGCCCTGAAAAAAGCCTGGGCCATTCCGAAGGCACGTCAATATGACCACAAAATAACTCATTACGGAAACAACCAGTTTTGTTTTTCTCGCCAGCTTTGTCAGCTAATTACTCAAAGGGAAATGAAAAAAACAATTTTTATTACAGGTGCCTCTGCAGGCGTAGGAAAAGCTACGGCCAAACTTTTTAATGCGATGGGATGGAAAGTGATCGCTACAATGAGAAATCCGGAAAAAGAGGCGGAACTCAGTGCTTCCAGTGATCTTCGGCTGCTGAAACTTGACGTTACTGATCCTGCCTCGGTTGATCAGGCTGTTGCTGCAGCTCTCTCCGGTACTGAAGTTGACGTTGTATTGAACAATGCAGGCTATTATACTACCGGAGCATTGGAAACCCTCAATGACGAACAGATCAGGCAGCAGTTTGATACCAATCTATTTGGCGTTATCCGCTTAACAAAAGCTTTTACACCTTATTTCAGGGAAAGGAAGCAAGGAATGTTCATCAATGTTTCATCCATGGTAGGTCTTTTTGGTTACCCCGAACGATCGGTCTATGTGGCAAGTAAATTTGCCCTTGACGGTTTTTCTGAAAGCATGGCTTATGAACTTGCAGGTTTCGGCATCGGACTGAAAATTATCGTACCGGGAGGAATCACTACCGGCTTCGGTGATAATGCAGTGAATGGAGCCCAGCATGTGGCCTACAGGCCATTGGAGGAAAAGATGGGCGAAGGCCGCATCGTTGAGGGTATAAGAAAGTTTTCTTCTGCGGAAGATGTTGCTTTGGTAATTTATCAGGCTGCAACAGATCGTAAAGACCAGCTTCGTTATATCACCGGCGCTGATGCAGATGCTGTCTGTGGCGAGAGGGAAAGAATTGGTGCTGAGGCACATTATCAAAAAATCAAAGCAATGTTTACTTTTGATGAACCAGAAAGTTTCCTGCAAAATGAAAAAGGATAAAAAAGTAGAAAAATTCAGTTCACTGTCTGCACTTAACAGGGTACTGGGATTGCCCGAACCGCTCCATCCTATGGTTAGCCTGGTAAATTATGCAGACATGAAAAGACCATTTGATGAGCAGCCTGCAGCTTTTTTGCTGAATTTTTATAAGGTGTCTTATAAGCTCAACCTCAGCGGTAAAATTGGGTATGGTCAGCAGGCTTATGATTTTGATGAGGGCCGGATGGCTTTTGTAGCCCCACAGCAGGTGATGGCAAGGGGCGAAGCAGACAGGGACCTGGCTGGGTACACTTTATTGTTTCATCCCGACCTGATCCGGGCTTATCCACTTGCAGAGAAAATCCGGCACTACGGTTTCTTCTCCTATTCGGCCAATGAAGCCCTGTTTCTGTCGGACAAAGAGAAGAGGATTATCTTCAGAATATTTGATAATATCAGGGAAGAGTTAAACAGTACTATTGACGACAGCACCCAGGATGTACTGGTGTCCTATATCGAGACGCTGCTTAGCTACAGCAACCGCTTTTATAAAAGGCAGTTCATCACCAGAAAACCGGCAAACAGCGATCTGCTCAGTCGTCTTGAAAATTTGCTGAGTGATTATTTTGGAGATGGGAGGTCGCTCGATGAGGGTTTGCCTACAGTAGAATACCTGGCCCAGCAATTTCATGTAAGTCCGCGTTACCTGAGTGATATGCTCCGGTCGGTAAGCGGGCAAAGTGCGCAGCAGCATATTCATGAAAAGCTGATTGATAAAGCCAAGGAATATCTTGCATCGGGTAATCTCTCCGTAGGGGAGATTGCCTACAAGCTAGGTTTCAAGCAACCTCAGTCTTTCAATAAACTCTTCAAACGACGGACAAACCTCAGTCCGGTAGAATTTAAACAGTCCTTAAACTAAGATCTAAACTGACGCAATGAATCGCAAATCTTTTCTCTCATCACTGATTACCACCGGAGCTGTTTTATCAGCAGGCGATAGCTGGTCTGCAACTCCACCGCCCGCTTTATCTTTACCTGCCCTACAATATCAGAAACCCGGAAATATCCCTCCTTACCTGAAGCCGGGTGATACCATTGGTATTACCAGTCCGGCAGGTTACATCAGTTTAATGGAGATCCGGGGCTCAGTACAACTAATGGAAAGCTGGGGATTTAAAGTACAGATAGGCCGGAGTGTAGGGAAAAAGGATTTTACTTACGGCGGCACTGATGCGGAAAGAGCGGCCGATCTTCAGCAGATGCTGGATAACCCGGAAATTAAAGCCGTAATGTGCGCCAGAGGCGGTTATGGTTTGGTGCGGATTATAGACCTGATCAGCTTTAAATCCTTTGTAAAACAACCCAAATGGGTGATTGGATTTAGCGACGTTACTGTGCTCCATGCCCATATTCACCAGAATTTTGGCATTGCCACGTTACATTCTAAAATGTGCAATAGCTTTCCGGACGACTGGACAACTGCAGAGCCGGTACAGATTTCTACCATCCTTTCTATCAGGCAAGCACTGACAGGCGAAGATTTTAAATATACTTTAGCAGCTGCAGGAGCAAACAGATCAGGGAGAGGGCAGGGGCAGCTGATTGGCGGTAACCTGAGCATAATTGAATCTGTAGCAGGTACGGGCTCCGACATCCAAACCAAAGGGAAAATACTCTTTGTAGAAGATACAGGAGAATACCTTTATACGATCGACAGAATGTTCTGGAGCCTGAAACGCCGGGGCAAGCTTTCCCAGCTTGCAGGACTGGTCATTGGTGGTTTTAAGCTGAAGCCTGACGATCCCGGAGAGGAATTTGGTAAAACCATAGAAGAGATCGTTATGGAAAAGGTCAGCGGGTATGATTACCCGGTATGTTTTGGATTTCCCGTAGGACATCAGAGAAATAATATGGCAATGAAATGTGGGGCAGCGCATATTCTTGAGGTGAATGCCGGAGGGGCTGCACTGAGATCGCTTTAAACCCTAAGTCCAAAGCATAAAAAAAACAGCCTTGACATGAAGGCTGTTTCTGTTCGTGTACTCAGAGCGGGAATCGAACCCGCACGACTTTTAAGGTCACAGGATTTTAAGTCCTGCGTGTCTACCAGTTCCACCATCTGAGCAGGTGTAAAACCTTGTTAAAATAAAAGCCTTCGGTTAAGAAGGCTTTAGAGCGAAAGACGAGATTCGAACTCGCGACCCCGACCTTGGCAAGGTCGTGCTCTACCAACTGAGCTACTTTCGCAATCACACTAACTTAAATCACTTTTCAGCTATTCCGTTGTGATGTCCGCAAATGTACAAATATCTCTTAATTTTCAAAGCAATCCTTCGATATTAATCAATATTTCTGTAAATAATTCGTGACCCTATTGATCAAATATATGGAATGGTTATCTTGTCATTTTATCTTGAACATATTTAGATTCATTTAATATAATACGTGCTGACCTCATTTTGATGAAATATACGAACTTTTACGCTTTGGCTTTGACAGCTTTATCCCTTACCTCTTGCGGACCTTCGGCTGCCGAAAAAGCTGCAATACAAATGAAAGAAATTATTAATGCAGAAATATTTGCAGATAACGACAAGGACAACATATTTAATTCCGATGCACGGCTTGCCTATTTGAATTCTGAGCTGACGCGGGCAAATCCTTATAATGCATTGCGTATCAATTACCAGCGCG
>NZ_JBEVDX010000110.1:0-13376 GCF_040513095.1 Pedobacter sp.
GGTTTGTTGTTAAAGTGCTTGTATACAGAATCTGATTTATGGTAATATCCACCAGCGTAATTCACCACTGTTTTATAGTCTTTTAAGTACGCTTTCCAGTCGTCTTGCGGAATTGATCCCTTGACCTGTCCGGTATTTAACGAATCTTTGTGTGCTTTGATGCTGATCGCTGAATTATCTCCAAAAAAGTAAAGTTGTGTCTTGCTCTTATTGGTTTTTAAAACCAGCATTACAGGTTCTGATAATGTTCCTTTAAAGACAAATTCACCATTGGTGATCTTTGCAGAATCAGTGATTTGTGCGCTTCCTTTTGGATAGCTTAAATATACTGTGCCTTCTGGTATACCTTCAATATGGCCGGCAATGGTAAATCCGCCACCGAACTGAAACGCTGAAAGCAGGACTGTAAATGCCAGCAGCGCAATTGCTGCCGGCATTTTTATGTTTTTGGGTCTTTTTTGCATGGTATTAATTAATAACCAGGGTTTTGTGTAAGTGCAGGGTTTTGTTGTACCTGCTGATCCGGAATAGGGAATAATACTGATCGGCTTGCATTCCATGTTGTAGGTTTTATTACGCTTAAAACAGTATTAGCCTGCCCTGTTCTCAGCAGATCGAACCAGCGGTGCCCTAATTCTCCGAATAATTCTACCTTTCTTTCTTTGGCAATAGCAGCAAGGATTGACGTTTGTGTGGCAGTAGCGGTTGTTGACAAATTAGCCAGACCAGCTCTTGTTCGTATAACGTTTACGTCACTTGCAGCCCCGCTTAAGTTATTCTGCTGTGCCCTTGCTTCTGCCCTGATCAGGTATTGTTCTGCCAAACGGAGGATGACATTAAATTCATTTCCTGCCCCGGCAGTAGCGGCGGTATAAAGTTTATACTTATTTATCCTGTAGAACTTTGTGCCGCTTACGGTAGAGTCAACCCAGTTGATTTTTCGGTTGTCGCCTGCATCAAAGCTGTTTACGACCGAAGTGGTCAAAGTATAGTTTGGTGGAACTGTAGTTGCAGTGGCTATGGCGGTGCGGTAAGAAGTAGCCACAGCAGAATATCCGTAATACGTGGCAAACTGCAGAATAGTTTCGGTGCTGGTATTCACAAATACCGAGTTGGTAGTGGCCAACGTATATGTACCGGAACCAATAACGGCAGTTGCCATAGCCTCAGCATTCACATAATCTTTTTGATAAAGATATACCCTTGCCAGAAGGGCGGTAACAGCATGTTGGTTTATCCTTGATTTTAACGTTCCTACATATGCCACTGGCAATAAAGTTTGTGCTTCCTTTAGATCACTGATAATTGATGCATAAACCTGTGCAGAAGTTGATCGTGGTAATGTAGCACTGGTCAAAGGATCACTGCCTGTTAAAGGCACACCACCATAATAATTGACCAGGTAAAAATTAACAAATGCCCTGAAGAACTTAGCTTCACCCAGCAGCTGTGATTTTACCGAAGGAGTTAATGTATTAGAAGCTGTGATTCCTGTGATTGCCGCGTTGGCAACAAGCAATTCTGCGTAAGCACTTCCCCAGAAGGTGCCGTTTGTTCCATTGGCAGGGGTAATCAGATTGTTTTCGAACTCCGAAATGGCCGGAGTAGTTGTATACGAAAAGTGCAGTTCATCTGAACTTATTCCTCCCAGCAATGATAGATTGGCCAGCCAGGTGTTGAAAATACCGTAAATACCATAATTATACAACGCACCAATTGCGGCTGTTGCCGTAGCATCTGTAGTATAGGCAGTCGATGCGTCAATTTTATTTAAAGGTGCATCCAGTTCCAGGGATTTTTTACAGGAAGTGAAGATCACTCCCATTGAACCAATGCAGATCAATAACACTTTTGTTAAATTATATTTTATTTTCATGTTGCTCTGAATATTTAAAATGTGCAGTTAAGACCGATAACGGTGGTCCTTAATTGAGGCATCGCGATAAACTGGCCGGTACCTAAACCTGGTGCAGCACCTGATACTGTTGATTCTGGATCGTATGTGTATTTCTGTTTTGCCCAGGTATACAGGTTCTCGCCCCTTGCAAATACAGACACCGTATTGAAGCCGATCTTTTTGGTCCATTGATTAGGCAACAGATAATTCAGACTCACATTCTTCAACTTTATAAATGAGGCATCGCCCCAGTTGGCATCTGAAGAATTGTAATTTGAATAGTCTGCAGTGCTCACTGATGTTACTCCAGGATAAACCGAAATATCACCCGCAGTCATCCAGCGCTGTAATGCCGTTGCATTCTGATTGCTCAGCCCTACTCCAAGCGGATATGAAGAACTGTTGTTGATATAACCCATGCGGTGATTGAAAAGGAAGGAGACATCCAGTGTTAAATTTTTATAGGTAAAGCTGTTCGTCAGTCCACCAAAGTAAGGATGTCCCAGTGGCGCCGCAGATCGGTCGCCCGCGAAGGTTACCGCACCATCTCCGTTCATATCCTGGTAGGTTGGTACCCCTGTTGCAGGATTCAGGCCTGTGAAGTGATACAATTGGATAGCATTTACAGGTTGCCCTATATAATAGGTGCTGAACAGCTTTTGCGGTTGGTCGATACTTAAAATTTTGTTTCGCTGGATAGTCAGGTTGACTGAGGTAGTCCAGCGGAAGTTTTTACTCTGGATATTGGTTGAACTCAGCTCAAACTCAAATCCTTTGTTCTCCACAACAGCAGGAAAGTTTGCCAGGTACGAACTGATTCCTGCCTGTGTAGGAACAACAATATTTAACAGCTGATCTGAAGACAGGTTACGGAAATAGTCAGCTTTCAGAAAGATCCTGTCTTTGAGAAATCCAAGTTCCACTGCCGCATCCAGTTTTTTGTTAGTTTCCCAGTGCAGATCAGCATTGGGAATGTTGCTTGGAAAGATAATCGATTGGCCCTGATATGATGATGCAGAACCGACAGCATTGTAATACGCATCAGACTGATAGTTTGCTATCTGATCGTTACCTGTTAATCCGTAACTTCCCCGCAGCTTACCAAAGCTTAACCAGGAGATATCTTTCATGAAAGATTCATTCGTAAATATCCAGCCGGCACCAATTGCCCAGAAGTTACCAAAGCGGCGGTTGGCACCAAATCTTGAAGAGCCATCACGGCGGTATGTACCATTAAGCAGGTATTTATCCTCCCAGTTATAATTTACGCGCGCAAATAACGCATTGTATTTATAGTCAGAATTATTACTGCCATTATTGACGATTGCAGCGGCATTGTTTATGGATCCGATCAAAGCATCACTACTAAAGCCCGTACCCGTCAGACTCAACCCGTCGGCCTGTGTTCTCTGGAAGGTAGAACCTACAAGTGCATCTAAACTTCCTTTTGCAATTTTTCTCCGGTACGCAAGCTGTGGCTCTACAATATAATTTGAAATGGTATTATTTGCATAGCGCAATGTATTTGAAGGCGCGGCCAGGTTTACAGTGCTTGGATTCAAAGATGTAAGTGGTGTTTGCAGCGTTTGTTTTTCTCCTGTCAGGGAGTAACCGAGGTTTGCTTTGACAACTAATCCTGGCAATATATCGTAATGCACATCCATATTGGTAATGAGGTTGGTTGTCGTGTTGTCGTTTGGCCTCATCAGGTATGCCATTGGATTGGTAACTGATGGGTGCCAGTACAGTGAACCATCTGCATTGTATAATGGTAAGTTGGGCGCAAGGTTATACAAAGAGGTAAGATCAGTAGATGGCATTACATTATGCATGTAGGCATAATTCACATTGAGGTTTATACCAAAACGCTTATCCTCGCTATTGTGTCCTGCATTCAGGCGGTTTGAGAAGATATTTCCTCCAAAATCACCCGGATAAACGGTTCCGTCATGGCGGTAATTGGAGCTAAACAAAAAGGTGTTCTGTGCATTTCCTCCGGATACCGAGAAATCTGCATTTGTTGTATGAGCCGTACCACCGATGAATTTTTGCTGCCAGTTGGTATAGGCATTTGGATCCCATGTCACAAGGTCTGGTGCGTTCGCAGTGCTTGGTGTTGCTCCTGATGCAGCGAAAGCACCTCTGCGCATTGCAAGGTAATCCTGTGTATTCAGCATGTCAATGAAATGGCCTACGGTACCGGCACCCTGATAAAAGTTGACGCTGTATTTAGTCTTACCGGCAGAACCTTTTTTGGTAGTGATCAGTATTACGCCATTAGCCCCTTTTGAACCATAAATAGCTGTTGCGTCTGCATCTTTTAATACATCTATACGCTCAATATCATCCGGATTAATCATTCCCAAAGGACTGGCTTCACCGCCATTAGCGCCACTTATACCGTAAGCGTTTAAGCCATCAGTTGCTGGTATTGATCCGTTGAATAAAGTAAAAGGCACTCCGTCTATTATATAGAGCGGCAGTGTTCCACTTCCGATAGAACCAACACCCCTGATCTGAACGCGGAAACCTGAACCTGGCAAGCCATTATTCTGGGTGATCTGAACACCTGCCAGTTTACCCTGCATAGCTGCCAGCGGATTGGATACGGGTTGGTTTGCAATGTCTTTCACACTTATTGAACTCACTGATCCTGTGTTTAGCTGACGGGTTGTGGTTCCATAACCAATCACCTGAACTTCGTCCAGGCTTCCTATTGAAGACTGCATGATGATACGGAAGTTGGAAGGAATATTTTTAACAGCGAATTCCTGTGTTTTGAAACCGACCAGGCTCACAATCAGGACATCACTTTCGTCGGCAGACTGGATCCCGAAATGCCCGTTGGCATCTGTTGCTGTGCTTGTACGCTTGTCATTTCTGAACCGGATGGTTACGCCGGGTACAGGAATGCCATCTTCGTCTACTACAATACCAGCGATCCTTTGGGTCTGAACACGCTGGTCAGCTTTCGTAACAACAATCATATTGTCGCCCAGAAGCTTAAAAGTAAAACCTGAGTTTTTAAGTACATTATTGAGAATTTCCGCTACAGAAAGGCTGTTTGCTTCAATGCTCACCTTAGTGTTTGCGGGAAAAACGTTGTTGTTGTAAACAAATTTATAAGGAGTGCTTTTTTCAATATTTTTAAGCACTGTACTGATTGCAGCGTTCTTCAAATTGATTGACATCTTCACATCCTGTGAGCGCACAGGAAGTGCGGAGACAGATAAGCAGCTGATAACTATCAGCGTGAATGCTAATTTCATAACAAGGGGAATTTTACCGATAGGGCATAGGGAAAAAAGTGCACCGTTTTTTGTGCTTTTTTGCATAAGTTTAAAATGATTTAAAGTTTAGGTCGAAGCAGGCACCAACGCCAATTGATTTGCCTGTTTCATTGATATTTAAGTCGCCCGGGGAATACTTTTGTATTCCCCTTTTTTTATAATTACCGGTTTAGTAAATACTTATCATATTGTCCTCCTTTCTATAGTTAAAGTTTCCGGATAGTTTAAGTGCCTCTAATATTTGAATGATATCTCCATGGTCGAATGTTGCGGTAAAGCGAAGATTGTTGAGTGCCGGATTGGCAATCACAACTTTTACTCCGTACCACCTTTCCATTTGAGCAGCCATTTCTGACAGTGGTTCATCAACAAAAGTGAGTTTATTTTGCGTCCAGTCGGTTTCTGCTACTGAATGGTCTTCAGTAGTGGTGATATTTCTCACGTTAAAAACCGGTTTAATGACATTGTTTTTATGCCCTTCTTTGACAGCGTCATTCCTGAAAATGAATTTGGTATTAGGGGAGAGCATGATTGGTTTTGATTTTACGGTCTTTTGAGTTCCTTCCTGAATGGTAATTTCAATCAGGCCTTTGATCAATGATGCTTCGGTAATTTTATCGCTGGGGTAGGCCTTCACATTAAATTCGGTACCAACATCCCTGATTGTGATCTTCCGGGTATGAACCACGAATGGTTTTGCTGCGTTGTGTATGACTACAAAGTAAGCCTCGCCAGTTAGGTTCAGCTCCCGGTTGCCCTTGTTAAATTCAGGGTGCAACCGAACATGGCTGCCGCCGTTTAAGGTTACCACTGATCCGTCCGGAAGTTTAATCACTTTCTTTTTTCCCATAGGAGTGCTATAGGATAGCGTAGGAGTGACCTGAGCTATTTTTGTCTTGTCCGTACTGAATAAAAAGAAACCGATGCCTAACAGTATGCATGCGGCCACACTTGCTGTCGTGATCCATAACCGGCGAACCTTATTTCTTTTTTGGATTAACGATGAATCTGGAAGTGTTGGAACTGCCCCTTCCTCCTCAAGTTTTAATCTTAATGCCTTTGTAAAGACCGAATGGTCATTATGGAAGTTTTCTGCACTTATATTTCCATTAAGGGTATGAAAAATTTCACGCGCGTTGTTTACCTCGGGAGCTTTTCCAGGATTTTCGTTTAACCACTCTTTCCAGAATTTAACAGCTTCGGGGTTAGTCTCCAGGCAATATTCCAGAAAAGAATTGTCACATAAAAAATCTTCAACTCCAAATTTTAAATAGTCCATTTTGCAATGTTTAGCCTATTGATGATTGGAGTTGCGGTTTTTCCTATGAAAAATTGAAATTATTTGGAAAATTTTCAAAAGTCTTCATTTACTTGGATGATAATCCAAGATATTTAACAGATACTGCTGAACGTAATGAAAATCAATGCCAGGAGATATAGGTTATTTCCGTTATTTTCTTTCCCGAGGTCATCTTTTAGCCTCGTGAGTGCGTCATAAACGATATTGTATGCTGTCTTTTTGGAAATTCCGCACTTCAGTGCGATTTCGTCATAGTCCATAGCATCAAAAAAACGGTATTGTAATAATTCTCTCTGGCGATCTGACAGTTTTTCTAAACTCCTTTGTAATTTGGCTTTGATGGCAGAATCTGTTTGAATTTTGGTGATATAGTCCTCATAAGATATCTCCTCCTGATCAATTAAAGAGTGTGCGTAAGTTTCTTTCATCTCCCGCAGTCTGTCTGAACGGAGTTTCTGATAAATGAGTGTCCGTAAACAAGTCATAAGATAACTTCTCACATTTTCCACCTGTGGCAACCTGTTCCGTTTCTCCCACAATTGAATAAGCATCTCTACAAAGCAGTCGTTAGCTTGCTGCCTGTCACCCGTAAGTTTTATTCCATAATTGATCAAACCGAGATAATGCTGGGCGTAAATATCGTCTAAAGCGTCGTAGCTACCCTCAATAAACTTTTGCCACGTCTCTCTAACCCCATCTGCCATGACTCAAATATACTATTTTGTGTGAATGAATTGTTAAACTGCCGTTACCACCAAAATCTGCTGATTTAAATATTATATTTGAAGTCAAGACTGATTCGTTTATTTCAAGCTCACCAATTTTTATGATTCCGATGCTCCAAAAAGTTAAAATGATTAATTTTTATCATTGGTTCATATCCATTATACTTTCAGCCTTAATATGCTCCGCAATCCTTATCCTGATTCACAGCTGGCCTAATACGCTAACTATGTCCAAGTTATTCTTACTGGACGGTAAGCCATTTAATTCCGACTCCTGGGGCCCAATGATTATGGCATTGAAATATATAGGTAACAACATGCGGGAAGATGTCTACGATTCGCTCTTTCAAAGGGGCGTAAAATTCCAGTATCCCCTGACAAGCCTGTTGCTATTCGATGTGCCAGCGAGGTTAAGTGGTTTATCTTATGAGCAGCTCATTACGATGTTCAATATGATTTCCCGGATTTGTGTCTTTGGGACAGGTCTTCTCACAGCACATCTACTTACGCAGGTGACCAAGCGCGCCAGTGGACTACCGGATCAGAAAACCAAGACATGTAATCCAGTCATTCTATATTGTTTGATCATGTTGTTGACGCTCATGTTTTACCCACTCATACAATCTTATTTACTGGGGCAAATCCAAACATTACTCACTTTCCTTACCACACTTGCTATTTTGTGCTGGTTACAAAACAGGAAAATTGCCGTAGGAGTTATTGTCGGTTTTATTTGCCTGATTAAGCCGCAATTAGGTTTGCTGCTCATCTGGGCTGTGATCCGTAAGCAGTGGAAGATGGTAATACCAGCAGTAGTGGTAGGGTCTGTATTTGTAGCGGTCTCAATTGCTATGTATGGCTTTGCCCTGAATTTCGAATACCTTTCTGTACTCTCTTACCTTTCCCATCACGGTGAAAGTTATTATGTTAATCAGTCCATAAACGGATTAATGAACAGGCTAACTTTTAATGGTGCCAACTTGGAATGGGATCAGAAGTTTCCTGCTTATTCTGCGGTTGTGTATTACGTAACCGTAATATCCTCATTAATGCTAATCTCTTTCGGGCTTTTGACAGGTTTTAAAAATAAGAAACCTCATGTAATCGAATTTTGTATAGCAATACTGAGCACTACAATGGCATCTCCAATAGCCTGGGAACATCATTATGCCATTGTGCTGCCCATATTTATTGTGCTTTCGCCATTTGCCTGTTATTACTACCAGAACAATAAAGGGGCTCTCATTGTACTTGGATTTGGATTTCTTCTGATCAGCCAATATTTTGAAATAGCAAAAGCAGCTGCAAATACTCCATTAAATTTTCTGCAATCCTATTTGTTCTTTGGAGCGTGCATCGTACTTTACTTTCTGGCGGCGATTGCAAAGAAGATAGCGGTAAATGCGGACAGGGAATCAACAGTAATTACACCGTCCATTCCGGAATTTGCCGTACTTACTGAATCTGTCTAGTTATTGTATAAAAATCGATGACAATTCGGCTTCGCGTCAAAACCCACAAAAGCTAGGTAAATCTGCCTTTGTCTAACCTCATCTTTAAACTATTCCTATCGAAGGAAGTCAGATCAAAAAAACTTTATGAAAAGCATGATCAGGCTGGGCTTTTTTCTCCTATTTATCGCAGTTTACGGAACTGCAGTTGCTCAATCTTCAGTTCCTGTCTCTATACGGAAATGGCAAGTCAGCGATATCCAAAGAGAAGCCATGGTCTACGTTCCTGCATCTGCAAAATCTAAACCCAGCCCAATCATCTTCGTTTTTCATGGTCATGGAGGCAATATGAAAAGCATGTTTCAGGACCATCAGTTTGATAAGCTCTGGCCTGAAGCGATTATTGTTGTTCCTCAGGGCTTGAAAACTCCGGGACAAATGGTAGATCGTGCAGGGAAATTTTCCGGCTGGCAGCAGGGGCCGGGTGATATGGATGATCGGGATATTCGATTTTTTGATGAAATCCTCCAAACCTTACGTAACGAATATCAAATTGATAACAAGCGGATATATGCAACAGGTCATTCCAATGGTGGCAGCTTTACTTATTTGCTTTGGGCGATGCGTGGTGATGTATTTGCTGCTATGGCCCCTTCAGCTGCAGTTGCTTTTCGTTTTAACGATCTGCTGAAACCTAAACCTGTGATACATATCATGGGTGCTGCAGACCCTTTGGTTAAACCCGCCTGGCAGCAAATGCAGATTAATAAACTTTTAAAATTGGACGGATGCAATGCAGATGGGCAAGTATATGAAAATTCTGCAACCATATATTCCTCAGCGAAAGGAGACCCTGTTGTGATCTATAAGCATGCCGGAGGACATACCTATCCGCCAGATGCAGATGCAGTAGTGATCAAATTTTTTAAAAGCATGGTAAAGCGTGATTGATTTACTCTTTGAAATCTTTTTGATAAATAACAAAGCCGGCAATAAAAACTGCCGGCTGTATGTAAGAACTAAAGTTATTGATAGAATTATTAAGGATTCATTTTATTAAAAGTTGCCTTAATCGTTTGCGGATCTGCATTGGCCATAACCTCGCTAAATCCAAAAGTCAGCTCCTGTTTGCCTTCTTTTATTTGTTGGAATACAGCTTCTACAAAGTCACTTACCTCCGGTTGTCCTTCGTGGATACCTTTTCCGCCAAGATCTGTATTTAATGCCGGTGGGATCATCTCGATCACCTCAATATTTCTGGATTTCAGCTGGTACCTTAAAGAATTTGTAAAAGAATGGAAGAATGCTTTAGTTGCGCAATAAACAGGAACTTTTGCCAATTGTACAAATGACAATCCTGAGGTAACGTTTATTATCGTGTTTAAAGACTCCAATCCGATAAATAAGTTGGTCAGATGAACCGGCGCTAAGATGTTAGTAGTAACCTCAGCCTCAGCTTTCTGGTAAAAGTTTTCGTCAGAAATATCCATCCAGTTCTGGATCCCCGCATTGTTTACCAGTACGTTTAAGTCACTGTGATTTTCAGCAACCCAGTTGTACAACGCTGTTCTTTCTTCCTCTGTTGAAAGATCACACACTTTTGTAATTACCGAAGGGAATTTTGCAGCTACGTCATTCAGTACTTCTTCGCGTCTGCCGCAAATAATTACGGTATTGTTATCCTTGATAAATCTTTCAGTAAGACCTAAGCCTATGCCACTTGCACCGCCTGTTATTAAAATTTTGTTGTTTGATAAGTTCATTTTATTTTCAGTTTGTTGTACGCATTTGTGAACCTGATGTATCTGCATCAGGGGATTGGTTATTTTGCCGCGAGCGGATGTTTTAGGAAAATCAACACTATCGGAATTAGTAAAAACGGGATTTCTGCTATAGCGTGTCTGATATCTCCAACGATCAGAAAACGAACGATCAGAAATAAAAACAGACATATATTTAAGAGATTTCCAGCCAGGAATGTTTGAGGCGGAAGCAATAAAAATCCACCTGCAATAGTAAGTATAGAAAAGATCTTTAAAGTGGTCTGGCTCAAATTCAAAGTATCCAGGAGATCTGCTACCGGTCCAGTATCTCCAGGTTTAACATTCAATCCTCCCCAGCCATGTTTAGCCCCCATGAAGGCCGAAAAAAGAATAAGAAAGCCGCTGATGAATCTGATGAGCATAATCGTTTGTGTTTACAATTCAAAGGTACCTGTAAGGGCAACTTTCAGTTTGCACAAATCAATCTATTGTTTACCAGATTCAAATGTCTGAGAAATACATTATTGTGGCTCCTTGAGAATCTAATTGGCGCTGCGGAATTCTACCGGTGAATAGCCAACGCGCTGCTTAAAAAGGCGGGAGAAATGCTGAGGATATTTGAATCCCATATCATAAGCTATCTGACTGACCGTTTTATTTTTGTCGAATATTCTTTCCTTAGCAATGTCAATTATTTTTGATTGCAAGTACTCCTGAGCTGTTTTTCCTGTCTCTTTCTTTACAAGGTCCCCAAAATAATTTGCAGAGAGATTAAGCTCGTCAGCGCAATACGCAACAGAGGGGAGTCCAATCACTGTCGGTCTGTCGGAGTTAAAATATTCGTTCAGCAGCTTTTCGAACTTTTCCATCAGGCCTTCATGTACATTGCCACGAGTGAGGAATTGACGGTCGTAAAAACGTGTGCAATAGTCCAGAAGCAGTTCTATATTGGATACAATCAACTGTTTACTGTGCTTGTCAATTGAATGCTCAAGTTCATACTCAATCTTGGAAAAACACTCCAGCACCAGCTTCCTTTCACGTTCTGATAAATGGAGTGCTTCGTTCGACTGATAACCAAAAAATGAATATTCGTGAATTCGACGCCCCAGATCCGTACCAAGGATTAAATCTGGATGAAATACAATTACATGCCCAATGGGCTGATACGTTTCGCCTGTATTTTCAACATTCACATGCTGACCGGCCCCGATAAAAACAAGGGTTCCTTCCTGGTAGTCATAAGTGTTCCTTCCGTATCGCAGATTACCGCAATCAACCTGTTTCAAAAAGATAGCGTAAAGGCCAAAGTACATGTTGCTGGCCTGCCTTGGATCGGCTTTAGATAAATCTATTACGCTTACCAGTGGATGCAGCGTTTCGGTATTATTAAAGGCGTTATAATCACTGACTGTATTAAATCTTTTGATCTGATCCATGGCTGTCATTTTTGTTGAATCAAATTTAACATTTAAATGCTGCATTATTATTTGATAACCAGTGATCAGTAAAAGTGGTACACAAAACAGTAATCTGTATACAGAATCAGGGGCGGAAAGGGCTGACCTTTGTGCTGTACAACATATATTATTAACTTATATAATGGAAACAGTTAAATTGAATAATGGCGTTGAGATGCCGGTTTTAGGATTTGGCGTCTTTCAGGTAACAGATCTGGCAGAATGCGAAAGAAGCGTTTTAGATGCAATCAGCTGCGGATACCATTTGATTGATACAGCGCAGGCTTACGGTAATGAGGAGGCAGTTGGTCATGCTATTCAGAAAAGCGGCGTTCCAAGAGAGGCGTTGTTTATTACTACAAAACTATGGATACAGGATCAGGGTTGTGAAGGTACGAAAAAAGCTTTTGAAGCATCATTAAAGAAGTTGCAGCTGGACTACCTTGATCTCTACCTGATTCATCAGCCTTACGGAGATGTCTATGGTGAATGGAGGGCAATGGAAAAATTGTACAAAGAAGGTAAGGTGCGCGCGATAGGAGTGAGTAACTTTCAACCCGACAGATTAATGGACCTGATCGTTCATAATGAAATTGTGCCTGCTGTAAACCAGATTGAAAACCATCCTTTTCATCAACAGGTAGATGCACATAAGTTTTTAATCGAAAACAAGGTTCAGATTGAGTCCTGGGGCCCATTTGCAGAAGGTAAAAATGATATTTTTTCTAATGATCTTTTACAGAGAATTGCAGACAAATACAACAAATCTATTGCACAGGTAATCCTTAGGTGGTTAACACAGAGAGGTGTGGTAGCTATTCCGAAATCGGTCAAAAAAGAAAGAATGGAAGAGAACATCAATATTTTCGACTTTGATCTGACTGCCGAAGATATGGAGGCCATCAAAACACTGGATACCAAAGCAAGCAGCTTTTTTGATCACCGCGACCCGGCAATGGTGAAATGGTTGGGGGAAAGAAAATTATAAAAAAAAAGATGAAAAAGAGAATATTAGGAAATAGTGGATTGGAAGTATCCACACTTGGTTTGGGTTGCATGGGTTTAAGCTTTGGTTACGGCCCGGCAGCAGAAAAAGAAGATGCAATCAAATTGATCCGCAATGCTTTCGAAAATGGAGTAACCTTCTTTGATACTGCTGAAGCTTATGGCCCATTTACCAATGAAGAACTGCTGGGTGAAGCCTTAGCGCCATTTCGGAATGAAGTAGTGATCGCTACAAAATTTGGTTTCAGGGAAGGTAAAACTTCATTGGGATTGGATAGCCGTCCTGAGCGTATACGTGAAGTAGTGGATGCATCGTTAAGACGTATTAAAACCGATCGTATAGATCTGCTGTATCAACATAGGGTTGACCCAACTGTACCTATAGAAGATGTTGCAGGTGCTGTAAAGGAATTGATATGGGAAGGTAAAGTCAAACACTTCGGCATGTCAGAAGCTGGTGCGCAATCCATCAGAAAAGCACATGC
>NZ_JBEVDX010000111.1:0-5472 GCF_040513095.1 Pedobacter sp.
CTCATTTGGTTTGTCGGGAACACTGGGCGGACAGGCAAGTTCACAGCCTATTTCACTGGATGCCATCGATCAGATCCAGGTTGATCTTGCACCTTATGATGTGCGTCAGGGTTTCTTTACCGGAGCCGGTGTAAATACTGTAATTAAATCCGGTACGAATGAAATCAAGGGATCTGTGTATTATTATGGACGTGGTACTGGTTTAACGGGTTACAATGCCGGAACAACCAAGGTTACGAAAATCCCTTTCGATTACAATTCAAGAGGACTCAGCTTAGGTGGTCCGATCATCAAGAACAAATTATTCTTCTTTGTTTCAGGTGAGCAGGAGCGGATCAGTAATCCGGCATCTACTTTCGTTGCTTCGAGAGATGGAGTTAGCGGGGCAAATGTTTCTCAGGCACAGGCAGCAACACTTGAGGCGATTTCAAATACGCTTAAAACAAAGTACGGTTATGATCCGGGAGCTTATGAGAATTTCTCTTATAAAACTCAGAGTGACAAAATCACAGTTAAGTTAGACTGGAACATCAATAAAAACAACACTTTAAGTGCCAAATACTTTTACCTGAAATCATTTAAAGATCAGCCGGCAAGTAATTCAGGGATCACCAACGCAGGTGTTGGTTACGGATCAACGCGTGCGGCAGGTGTTAATACATTGCCTTTTGCAGGTTCTGGTTATACGATCAATAATAATTTCAACATCGGTATGCTGGAGCTGAACAGTAAAATCAGCAATACAATCTCTAACAAACTGACAGTTGGTTATTCTGCATTGCGTGATTTCCGTACATCACTGTCAGGTTCAAACGTGCCGATGGTTGATATAGGTAACGGAACCTCGAGTGTGACAGGTGCAGTGCTTACCGCAGCCAACCAGACAATGACCAGTTTTGGTTATGAGTTGTATACTGCAGGAAACCTGCTTTCCTCAAACATAGGCCAGTTATCAGATGATTTAACAGTATTTGCCGGCAAACACGAGTTTACATTTGGTACAAGCAACCAGTCGCAAAGTTTCACTAACGGTTTTGCACCGGATTACAATGGATTGTATACTTATAACTCAGCTTCAGATTTCATCAATGGTTTACCTGCTGCAGCTTATACTTACCGTAATGCTGCTGATGGCGGTGAACTGCCACTGGCTAAAATTAAATCTTACAATTTTAGTTTATATGCCCAGGACAAATACCGTGTAACGCCTAACTTTGTACTGACTTACGGCTTAAGAGCTGACTATAACTATTACCCTACAGATCTTGCTGCCAATCCTAATGCTGCAGCCCTGACATTCCAGGGTGGTACACACGTTGACGTATCCAAACTGCCTAAAAGCAGAATCCAGATGTCACCACGTGCAGGTTTCAACTGGGACGTGAATGGTGACCACAGCACGCAGATCCGTGGAGGTTCTGGTTTGTTCTCAGGTCTGACACCTTTTGTATGGATCTCGAACCAGGCATCCAATGGAGGAACATTATTCAGTTCAGGTACTGTAACCAAAGCAGCATCGCCAAACGATCCACGCCTGATTTACAATCCTAATGTTGACGCCAACCGTCCGACAGGAGCTGTTGCAGCCAATACTTCTTATGAGCTGGATGTTACTGACCCGAATCTGAAACTGCCAAAGATCTGGAGAACCAACGTAGCCATCGATCAGCAGTTGCCATTTGGTATTATCGGAACCGTTGAAGCCGCTTATACAAAAGATATCAATGCGATTTACACCAAGAACCTGGTAGTTTCTGACGGATATGTTACTTTACCGGGAACGGAAGGTCAGATTCGTTACAACAGTGCAAACACTACAATTAACAGCTCACCTGCAAGTGCTACCAATCCTACTATCACCGGATTGTACTACCTGACCAACACAAATAAAGGATATTCTTACTTTGTTACCGGTCAGTTACAAAAAAGCTTCCTTGGAGGTTTCTATGCTAACGTTGCCTATACGCGCACTGTATCTAAAGACGTTAATGATGGTGGGTCAACTGCCAGTTCTATCTGGAGCGGAAGACCTGTTTCGGGTGATCCGAACGGAAACGTTCTTTCCAACAGTACATATGTAATGCCTAACCGTTTTATTGCTTCTGTGGCTTACAGAAAAGAATACAGTAAAAACTACGCAACTTCAATAGGGTTATTCTTTGAAGCCTCAAACAATGGCGCTGTTTCCTATATCGTAGGTAATGGTGGAACGGGTATCGGTGATATCAACCGTGATGGTGCAACGAACGACCTGATGTATATCCCGAGAAACCAGGGTGACATCATCCTTGTTCCAGACTTTGTAGCTTCGGGAACAACACCGGGTGATACAAGAACAGCATCTCAATTGTGGAATCAGCTGAATGCGTATATCAATCAGGATAAATACCTGAGCGAACACAGAGGCGAGTTTGCAAAAAGAAATGCAGCAATCTTACCTTACTTTAAACGTGCTGATTTAAATATTACCCAGGATTTCTTTGTGAAATCAGGTAAAAACAGAACTACAAGAAATACGATCCGTGTTGAATTTAACATGATCAACGTAGGTAACTTCCTGAACAAAAACTGGGGTACCTACCAAACTACCTACAGTGGCATAAACACTGGTGCGGTTGCACTGCTTACCTACAAAGGACTTGATGCAACTACAGGAAGGCCAACTTATTCATTCCCTTACCTGGATAAGGCAAATTTGGTTCCGGTAACCCAATCTTCAAAAGTAAATACTGACCAGATTTCACGCTGGCAGGCACAGATCGGTGTGAGATACATCTTCAACTAATACCGGTTTAATTTCGATTAATAGCAGGCCATCCTTTTAGGGTGGCCTGTTTTTTTTGCTTTGTAGGCGTAGCGTCAATGTTTGATCCGGGCTATGCAAAATGCCATTTTCTGTATGTAATAATGACAATTTATACATTGATTTTGGGGACAATTGGCTAAGTTTACGATTATAAAATAACCTATAGATAAAATACTATGGAATATCCAGAACCTAAGATCATTTTTTTTGACATTGGCGGTGTACTGCTTACCAATGGCTGGGGCAACGACTCCCGTAAAAAAGCGGCAGAAAAGTTTAACCTGAATTATGATGAGCTCAATACGCTGCATAATTATGTGTTCAACATCTTTGAAATTGGTAACATCACCCTGGATGAATACCTGGATACGGTAGTATTTAACCATCCCAGAGAATTCACCAGAGAAGACTTTAAGGAATTTGTGTTTTCAAGATCAGTTGAGTTGCCAGGTTTACTGCAGTGGCTGAAAGAATGGAAAAAGGAAAGTGGCTTCAGGATAATTTCTATCAACAATGAAGGCAAGGAACTGAATACATACAGGGTTAAGAAATTTAAATTACACGAGTGTTTTGATGCTTTTGTATCTTCATGTGATGTGAAAATGCGCAAGCCGGATCCTAATATATTTACGCTTGCGCTGGGTATTGCACAGGCAAGGCCACAGCAATGTTATTATTTCGATGACAGGATATTCCAGGTGGAAACTGCCAAAGCTATGGGAATGCACGCATTTCACCATACCAGCTTTGAGGAAACAAAAGCTATTTTGGAGAACATTTCGGTTTCGGCCGCTAAGTCATAAACTGATGCTATCCGCTGAAAGGAATTGAATGTTATAAATTTGTAGAGCTGGTGTCTGCAATGCCTTTCACCAGACTTTTCCACTGAGGGTAGGAGAGACCTATTTTGGCAGTCCAGCCTATAAGTGTATTCCTGATATTATCTGCAAGATGTGAGGTGTCTGTATTGGGCACCTCATTTCTTCCATGTTCTTCTGCATAAACTGTTTTGCCTATTCGTTTTACCTGGAAGGTGGAGGTAGCCATGGCTGTGAAAAAATGTGCAGTAGAGGTATCTTCACTTTTTGGATTTGCAGCAGGTCTGGCTTGTAAGGACACTATTTCAGAATCAAGAGCAAACTCTTCTTCAACCTTTTCAATTCTCACCCAGTCGAAGCTGTCGCCTGAATGTGTACCGGGCCCCGGAATATCTATTTTCAGGTAGTCTCCCTCCCATGCCTCACGGTCAACAGTATTGCCTTCTCTGTCGGTCAGTGTAAAAGTAGACAGCGGGACTTCGCAGATCTCTGCCCAATTAGATGGATGCAGCAGTCTCCTTTTTGCAATCTGATAAAATTCTTTTGCTTCTTCCGGAGATGTAAATTCTGCCCTGGCTTGAGTATCAAGCTTTCCGCCGGTATGCTGTTCTGGAATTTGATTCTTCATGGTGCTTATTTTCAGTCCGTAACGGACAGGCAGCATGAATTGTTTTATATAAATTATTTGAGAACCCAGTAACCAAGAGCAAGCCAGATGAGGCCTTTGATTAAAAAGAACATAAACCCCCAGAAACCAATTCTTTTGATCCACCTAATGAAAATGACCTTTTTAGAATCTTTTTGTTCTGTATTCATAACATGGTAAAAATAAACAAAATCTTGAAAAAAGGACAGGATGAAAATATATTCAGTTAGTTTTTAAAAACTAAACGATTTAGCTGATTATTTTTTCAGAATTGAAAACTTTATGGCACACAGCTTGTTTTTAAGTTGAAAAAAAATTCAAGATTATGAAAGATCAGATAAAAATTCAAAGTGCAGGCGACAAATTTCAGCAAGAAACCTTATTTATCGGTGATCAGATGCAAACTCAGGAAAATGTAGGTTCATCAGCGTTTAAAAATAACGATCACATGAAAAGAACATTTCCTTCAGCGATGCAAAAAAAGATCAACCCAAGGTTATTGATTTTATAAAGCAAGGTCTAAGACGTAATCTCTACAAAATATCCTGAGGTAAGAGAAAAGGGAGTTTCCAAAAGATGCTCCTTTTTTTGTGCACTGATTTTTCCAATCCAGTGCTTCAAAAATTTGGCTCATGACAAAGTTACTATTTATTAAAGTTATGAAACCGGCTGCGGCTTGAAGGAATGTTTCTAAATTGAAATCAGATTCACGGCTTTAGTTCCATTGTTTTAGCTTTGCCCGAAACAAAAATATATAGATGTCTGCAACAAAACTAACCATTAATAATAACGGATCAGTGAAGATAGAAGGCGATTTTGAGATCGTCGACAAAGAGGGGAATGCCTATGGGTTACAGGGCAGAACAGTACTTAGCGTTTGCCGCTGTGGTCTTTCCCAAAACAAACCTTTTTGTGATGGTGCTCATAAAGGGCATTTTGAACACGAAGCAATTGCGTTTGACCTCCCTCCGAAAAAAGTTTGATCTTATAAAAGAGCCGTTTCTGTTAGCAGGAAGCGGCTTTTTTTTTGCTGGCATAGCACAGGAGCTTCTTTACTTTATCATATTACAAAAGGATTGATTTACGGTTTCTGGATGTTGCTTATTGCAGGTATCTCCGGTTTACTCTATGGCCTGGCTGCAGGAATACTGATCCAGCCGCTTATATTTGTAATTATATTCTCTACCCTGCTGATCATTGTC
>NZ_JBEVDX010000112.1:0-16461 GCF_040513095.1 Pedobacter sp.
GAAGTACCGTGGTCACCATGAAAAAATGTAGGGATGAAACCTGTTTTATCGCCCACATCCTTCATCGACTTGATTACATCCAGTGCCACCTTAGGCGAGACCAATCCTAAAAGTACATCCTTATTTCGGTAGGTATCCCAAAGTGAAGGTTCTGTATAATAGTTGAAATCTGTTGATTTTGCAGCTTTCATTTTTATATCTGTGTACTCCCCATTCACGTCACTGCGCAGGGCAGGCCATAATAAAGAACGGTAAAGGCATGAATACAGCATTTGTTTCTGCTTCTCAGTGCCTCCCTTTACCTGAATCTTGGAAAGCACCTGTTCCCATGTCTGTGCAGCTTCCCGGCGCACAGCCTCAAATGTTTTGCTCCCTATTTCCTGCTCCAGGTTTTCTTTGGCATTCGCAGTGCTCACAAATGACAAACCTATTTTCACTTCAACAGCTCCCTTGCCACCATTTGCCAGTTTAATGCGGGCATAACCTTTGGCTTTACCATCATCTGTTTTTTCAATCGCTGTAATATCCGTATTGAGCACAGCATAAAAATAGATGCGCTCGCCTGTCTTCTGGCTTCCCTGTACTACGTTTTTACCAACCTGGCTGATCTCCCAGTCAGATATATTGTTGTTGGCACGGCCGAGGTCAAAGATAATCTGCCTGCCTGCAGCATTTTCAAATTCATATTTATGGAAACCGCAGCGCAGGGTTGAAGTCAGGCTTACCTTTACTTTATAATTTTCCAGATAGACCTGGTAGAAACCAGGTGCAGCACTTTCCTTACCATGCGAAAACAATGATCCGAAATCTACCGGATTCTTTCCTTTTCCTTCTATAGTATTGTCGGATGCAGCGATAGCCGCTTTTGCACCGGCAATCCCCCCTTCCCATACAGGCATCAGCGGAATATTGCACAGGTTCCAGTGCCCCTTATTGGTATGCGTAAAACCATAAATGATATTGTCCTCATACTCATAACCGGCACCAGAGCCGTACTCCGTCATCGGGCTCAGCTGTACCATTGCATTGGGCATTGAACTGCCCGGAAAGGTGAGTCCCGCCCATGATCGCCAATCTTTAGGCAACTGGTAACCCAGAATCCTGGGGTCTGTTAAAGGGTAACTTCCTATAAAAGTATTCACGTATTTGCCAAGCCCGGCGGTCGGCTCCGGATCAGGCGCAACTGTCTGTTGCGCCAAAAGCAAAGCAGAGGAAGAGCAGCATAAACAAAGTGACAGTAAAGTGCTTTTAAGTATGTTTTTCATAGGTTTGATGTTGTAGTTGGCCAGGTAAATATAAATTATTGGGCAGAAGGCGGCGGTACTTTTGTGCCCCAGTTCTCATTTGGTTTGCTGCCCATGGTAAAGACCAGTTCCCCGCCCTGCATCAGCTCATCACGGTACAGCCAGCAGTTATCCAGAGGCTTGCCGTTAAAGAGGGCCGACTGCACATAGAAATTCTCTTTTGAGTTGTTCTTCGTCAGGATTGATAATTTTTTCTTGTTACCGAGAGTGATGCTGGCTTTATCAAACAGCGGACTTCCCAGCTGGATCACCGGTCTCGCATCAGTCAGGCCTTTCACGTCAAACAGCCCCAGTGCATTCATCACATACCATGAACCCAGCTGACCCTGGTCTTCGTCCTGTCCGTATCCATAACCATGTATGGGTTCTGAGCCATAAAAATCACGGCCTATCAGTCGCGTCCATTTCTGTGTCAGCCAGGGCTTGCCAGAGAAATTGAAAAGCCAGCTGATATGCAGATTGGGCTGGTTGCCGTGGTTGTAGATAGCATTGATCCCGGCAAAGGCATCAATAGACTTACCTCCACCAAAACCCAGTTTTTCAGATACGCTAAAGATACTGTCCAGCCTTTTATTAAAGTTATCCCTGCCTATAGCCTGTACCAGACCAGCCGGATTCTGTGGTACGTAGAAAGTGTACTGCACTGCATTACCTTCCTGGTATCCGCGCCATGGCTGATAAGGATCAAACTTATCTACAAATGTTCCGTCAGCACGTTTGGGCTGCATCAGTTTGTTCGCCGGGTTCAGCAGCGCCCTCCAGCCGTTTGAATACTTCATCATTTGCTGGTAATCGGCAGTTTTGCCCATCGCTTTTGCCATCTGCGCGGTAGCATAAGCGCTAAAACTATATTCCAGCGTATGCGATCCGGAAAAGTTTGAACCTGTAGAGTCTGTTACAAAATCACGGCCTGTCTGCTCCAGATGTGGCACATAGCCATACTTCAGAAAAGCTTTGGTATCCAGTTTTCCCGCACCTAAAATACGTCCCTTGTAGTCCAGGTCGTTCGCTTTAACCGCTTTGTAAGCCAGTTCCGTATCGTAATTGCGGATGCCCGAATTATAGGCAGCTGCCACAGCCAGCCCTACAAAGTTGGTTCCTACGCCGGATATATATTCGCTGTTGGCAATACCATCGCCAAACCAGCCGCGGTCCTTATACAGCTGCAGCTGGGTATTCACAAAACTTCCATACCACTCCGGATAACTCAGTGCCCAGAGTTGGGTGATATTCCAATAACCGCCCCAGATCGCATCCGTATTGATAAATTCAGCTTTCATCCCATTCTCTTTCTGCGCTGAGAGCTGACCAGACTTACCGCCATGTTTTGGGTAAGCCCCGTTCACATCGCTGGCGATACCCCGACCCAGGAGCGCATGAAAAAGTCCCGTATAAAATTTGGTTTTGTCTTCTTCGTTCCGGCCTTCCACACTGATCTTGCCCAGCTCCTGCTCCCAGGTTTGTTGCGCGTTATTACGTGCATCTTCAAAAGTCAGGCTTTTCGCCTCTGCATCAAAATTCAGTTTCGCATTTGCTACAGAAGTATAGGACAACCCTGTTTTCACCTCAATAGCTTCATTGGCTGCAGTCTGGTAGTTTAACACCAGGCCTGCGCCGGGTCCTTTGGCCTTTCTTGTATTGCGCTGCAGCGTATTCGCTGTAAAGGCCGTCACATCAGCAGGCTTTTTACTTAGCTCACCATAAAAGTACATGGCCACCTTTCCTTCAGGATCATAGATTTTCACATACTTGGGATAGGTCAATATATAACCTTCAAAATGCGTATCATCAGTCATATGAATTGCCGCATCCGTCACTTCGCCACTTTCTCCCTGCTTGTTACCAACATCCAGGATGATGTGCGAAGCTTTATTCTCCGGGAAACGGTAACGCTGAAAACCTACCCTTTTGGTAGCCGTAAGCTCTGCCGTAATACCGTAATCAGACAGCAGTACTTTATAATAACCCGGTTCGGCCTGTTCATTCTTGCGGTCAAACTTTGAGCGGTAGCCCTTTGCCGGCCCGTCCAGGTCACCGGGTTTTACCCGCAGCTCACCAGTGCTGGGCATATAACTCAGGCCACCCACCTGCCATTCATGGAAATGCACAAAACCCTCAATGGAGTTCTGGCGGGTATCATAACCCACAGCTTCCCAGCCGGAGGCATTGCCATAATGTCCGTTGGTAGAAGGCGCCAGTTTTGCCATCCCGTACGGAACGGCAGCAGGGGTATAAAAAAACCACCTGCTGTGCGCCGTACCGATATTCGGGTCTACGTAATGCAATACGCTTTCCTGTTTCAGCTTGCATGAAGAAAGGGCTGTTGCTGCCAATAGTATCAATCCAAGTTTTGCGTTCATATTTTCAAAAGGTAATGTCATTAATAACCCGTATTCTGGGTCAGGTTACTGTTCAGGCCTCTTTCAGAGGATGGTATAGGCCAAAGATAATCCTTGGCAGTAAATGTTCTTTTTTGTGCCCTGATGTATCCATTGTCTACCGCAGGATCACCAAACTTTGCCCCATGGGCATAACCGTTGAGTGTTGTCTCAGCAATTTTCCAGCGGCGGATGTCATCCGTTCTCAGCCCTTCCATTGCAAGTTCCGCCCGGCGTTCGCGTCGGATCACGTTTGTGAGGTTTGTTCCGCCGGGGAAGCTCAATGCTGATGCATCAGTAAATCCTGCGCGCTGGCGCAGCAACCTGATGGTGCTGTTCCATACTGTTTCATCCATTTGTCCGAGCGACTGTTTTGCTTCAGCATAAGTAAGCAGCAGTTCGGCATATCTGAGCAGGTGCAGGTTCGATCCGGAAGTGAATGACGAGAGCGCAATTGGATCAAAATATTTACGCCAGTAATATCCTGTAGGCGATGATGCTTGAGATGAAGGACTGTACTCGTCCAGTCGGGATGCGTCAGGATCAGTACCTGGTTTGATATAGATTACTTTCGTGGTGCCATCAGGCTTTACCCAATTGAACTTGTCATATACTACCGTTGCTGTTAAACGCGGATCGCGGTTCACATAAGGATTGGCTTCATCATATCCTGAGCCTGTTTCGCGGATTCCCCTTCCGTTTATTGTAATATAGTCGTCCACCAGTTCCTGTGTAGGTGCCATGCCGCTTACACGACCGCCAACCGAACGCGGTGCAAAGTCAAAGAACTCGCTCCAGGTACGCACTGCAGGCACATATTGCAGGGAGAGGATTACCTCATTGTTAGTTTTGTTTACAGTAGGACTGCTAAACAGATCCGAATAGTTGTTTACCAGGCTGTACTGCCCGTTGGTAGCACCATCCCTGATGAGTTTCTCACAAATTGTTACCACATCAGCCATTCTGTTCCCTTCATAAAGCAATACCCTTGCTTCGAGTGCCAGGGCGGCTCCTTTGGTAATACGGCCGTTTTCAGCTGCAGGAACTGCTTCTTTTGCCGGAAGTGCTGCTGCAGCCGCTTCCAGTTCATCAGTAATAAACTTGATTACTGTTGCTTTCGGGCTGCGGGCAATCACCTTGGCTTCATCCGCAGTGATATCCTTGTCAATCAGCGGCACATCACCGTACCATTTGGTAAGATTAAAATGTGCGAAGGCGCGGATAAAGCGGTTCTCAGCTTTAAGGCGGTTAATGGTTGCAGCAGGCAGCGTTTTATTCTGATCTACATTAGCCAGGAAAACATTGCATGATTTGATCGTGCTGTAATAGTATCTCCAATCGTTCAGGAACTGTGCCTGTGAAGCATTTGCGTTTCCGCTGGCGATCAGCGCATAGTCGCCGCTGGTGCTGTAAGCATTATCTGATGTAGCTTCGTTATAGAAGAACATGCTGCTGGTGTACATCAGGCTGTAATTGTTATTGAGGGCACTGTACACGTTGCCGTCTACCGTCCAGAAATTATTTTCAGAGAACTGGTCGGTTGGTTCCAGGTCAAGCTTCTTGCATCCGGTTGCCGTAATCGCGATCATTCCGGTTAGCAGTATATAATTTAAAAATTTCATCGTTTTATCTTTTAAAAATGTCCTTAAAAAGTGATGTCTAAACCAGCACCGTAAAATACCGGAAGCGGGTAGCTTCGTGCACTGTTGGAGCCTGTACTTACCGATACGTTGTTACCAAATTCCGTCGTTTCCGGATCAATGAATTTAAGTTTGCTGACAGTGAACAGGTTTTGTCCGATCAGAGAGATGCGCAGGCGTTCCATTCCTGCTTTTCTGCTGATGTTCTGCGGAAAAGTATAACCTATGTTCAGGTTTTTCAGTCGCGCATATGCTGCGTTAAATTTGTACACATCAGATCCCTGGCGCCAGTTATTGGTATTGGAACCAGAACCCACTGCTGCAAAACGCGGGTAGCGTGCATCGGGATTTTCCGGTGTCCAGAAATCCGTCATATGATCATATACAGTAGCCCCATAATTGTAATGGAAAGGCTCTACCAGCTCACCGCGCAGGAATGCATCTCTTTTACCTACCCCCTGAATAAACACCTGGAAATCAAAGTTTTTATAGTTCAGCCTGTAGGTAAAACCAAAAGTGTACCGTGGGAAAGGATTACCTAAAACCGTTTTATCCTTATCATCGATGATGCCGTCATTGTTGCGGTCCTTGAACTTGATATCACCGGGACCAACATCAGCACCTGCGGGTTTCGGTGAGGAAGCCACATCCGCAGCATTCTGGAAATAGCCATTGGTCTGATATCCATAGTATTGGGTAATCGGCTCGCCTACCCTTCTGATCAGCTGGAACACATCCTGATTGATGATCTGCTCATTGGTTCCACCTGTCAGTTTCATCAGTTTATTTTTGCTGTCGGCAATGTTAAAGCTAAAACTGTGCTCGGCAGCTCCTGTAGTTAGTCTGTATGCGATAGTTGCTTCCCAACCCTGATTGCGCACTTTTGCCACGTTGTAATCCGGCAGCCCTGCACCAAATAAGGCAGGCACATCATATCTTGGCTGCAGGATATCACTGGTCACCTTATTGAAGTAATCAAATGAGGCGGTCAGCTTGTTGTTAAAGAAGCCCAGGTCAACACCAAGGTTGAGCGTGGCTGCTTTCTCCCAGGTCAGATCAGGATTGCCCAGTGTAAAACCGGCCCCACCAACGGGCTGGTTATTAAATCCGTAAGCACTCGGGTAATTAAAATAGGTGGTCAGGTACTGGAAGTTGCCCAGGTCAGGATTATTTAACGAAGCCCCTACATTCTGGTTCCCCAGGATCCCATATGTGGTACGCAATTTCAGGTTGCTGATACTATTTTTAAGCGGCTTCATAAACTCCTCATCAGAGATCAGCCAGCCCAGGTTTACTGAAGGGAAAACACTGCTTCTGTTGCCTTTGGCAAATCTCGAGGAAACATCATTTCTTACTGTAGCTTCAAAAAGATAGCGGCCCTTGTAAGCGTAGTTTATTCTTGAGAACAGCGAGTTAAGGCTCCTTTGCTGGATACCAACACTATTGGTAGAATTGATCGCATCGATCAGAGTTCCCGTGGTTGATGTTCCCAGTATAGGATCTGTCAGCGTTTTTTGTAACTGGAAGCCTCTGGTGCTGAAATTTTCATTGGATGCACCAAAGAGGATCTTGTAGGTATGGTCCTGGATAGTTTTACCGTATTCCAGCAGCAACTGGGTATTCAGCAGCAGCGATTTATTATTCCTGTCGTTCACGGTGAGGTCATCGCCATAAACACCCGATGGCAGGTAATTCACCTTGCTGCGCTGGAAAAACAAGCCCCTGTTGGCAATTGTTCCCCCAAAGATACCTGTAAGTTTAAGGTCCTTGGTAATATTTACCTGTGCGTTGAAGTTACCGAAGATCTCGTCATTGTCGGTCTGTTCATACCCTCCTTTTTCAAGGATACCGTATTCGTTATACTGCGAGGCTACAGGGTTGGTAAGATAATTTCCATTGGCATCCTGCCAGTTGTAGTTAATAGGTACTCGGTTGGCATCAGCAAAAATATTGTTATCCCCAACGCTATTGGCTTTCCTGCGTGATTTGGTATAATTGAGGATCATGTTCACTTTAAGGATACCAATCTGTGAGGTCTGGTTTAAACGCAGGTTGTATTTGGTGTAGCCGAAATCAGCTCCTGAACCCCCGTTTCCTATAAGGTTACTTTTCTGGTCCTGCATCCCTGCCGACAGGTAATAGGAACTTGTTGGCCCACCACCATTGATACTTATGTTGTGCGACTGCTGCGGTGCATTCTTCAGCAGGTGCTCAATATCCCAGGTACCGCGGCCCTGGCTCTGTAATTCCTGGATCTGCGCCTGCGTATAGGCTACAGGTAATCCTGCATTCACCAGCGACTGATTTTTATACTCTGCATTTTCTCCTGCATCCACTTTGTGCACCAGTACGCGCGGGTCCTGGAAACCGAAACTGGTGTTGTAGGTCAATGACGGTTTCTGGTTCAGTGAACCGCTTTTGGTAGTCACCAATAATACGCCATTCGCTGCCCTTGAACCATAAATCGCTGCCGATCCGGCATCTTTCAATACAGATACACTCGCAATATCATTCGGATTCAGCGTATTGATATTACCACCGATGATCCCGTCAATAACTACCAGGGGATCATTATTTCCCAGCGTTCCCACTCCACGGATATTGATGCTTACATCACTTCCGGGATTGAGGTTGCTTTGCTGGATAGTCAGATTGGGTGCTTCGCCCTGCAATGCCTGTAAAGTATTCAGCACCGGCTTGTTTTCTATGTTTTTGGAACTCACCTGGCTTACAGCTCCGGTAAGGCTCACGCGCGACTGCGTACCATAACCAACCACCACTACCTCGGTAAGATCTTTGCTGTCCGGAACCAGGCTAACGCTGATTTCTGTTTTGCCCGCGATAGGTACTACCTGCTGGGTATATCCGATATAAGAAAAGGTCAGGCTTTTCCCTGCTGAGCCATCGGGTACGCTCAGTTTGTAGTTACCATTGCTATCCGTAACAGTACCGATTTTTGTACCGGTGATGCTTACGCTTACCCCTGGTACAGGTTGTTTATTTTCATCAAGCACACGTCCTGAGACCACAATATCAGCCTGTTGTGCCAGCACATTGTGCGGCATTGTGGCTGCCAGAGCAACTGGTCCGCTGCCCATTGTGGCGCAAACCAGGATCACCGCAAGCGGTTTTCTGTAGGGCCAGCGCAGCTGCGGCAGCCCGTTTAGTAGTTTATTTTTCATACAGTAAATTTTGGTTAGTGTTGTAGGTTAATTATAGGGTTTTAATGAGTGTTTTCGTATTCATTTTTCCAGTGGCTTTCAATATCTTCGAGGCTGCGCCCCTTGGTTTCCGGGATCAGTTTCCAGGTCAGCAGGATTGCCGGCGAGCAGCACAGTGCAAAAATCCAGAACGTCCATGATGAACCCAGCCCTTCGAGCATTACCGGAGTGAGCTGGCCAACCAGAAAATTGCCTATCCACAGGGATAAAGTTGCCAGGGCCATTGCCTTACCGCGGATGGCATTGGGAAAGATCTCGCCAATGACTACCCAGCAAACCGGACCAAAAGAAAAAGCAAAGCATGAGATAAAAACGAGGATAAAGATCAGTATCCATGGGCCGGAGGTTATACCCAAAGCAAACAGTGCTCCGATAATCAACAGTGCCGCTACCGCTCCGCCAACTCCTGCAAAAAGCAATGGTCTTCTACCCCATTTGTCTACCGTAAAAATGGCAACAAAGGTAAAGACAACGTTCACCAGGCCGATTGTCACCTGCCCGCCCAATGCGTTATTCAGTGTAAAACCTGCCTGTTCCAGTATCCTCGGGCCATAATAGATTACCGCATTGATACCACAAACCTGCGAGAGGAAGGGTAACAACAAACCGATCCACAGCGCTTTGCGGTACACAGGTCTGAACAGCTCCCTGATAGAGCCATCACTGTCATCTCCCTGCGCTTTGAATGCCCGGATCTCACGTTCTGCAGCCTCCCGGCCATCAATCTTCGTTAATATGTCAGCAGCTTTTTGTTCTTTTCCCTTCAGCAGAAGCCAGCGTGGTGATTCCGGCACCAGCAAAAGCGAAAGCAAAAATACTCCTGCAGGCAGTGCTCCCAGGCCAAGCATAGCACGCCACACTTCTGTGGAGAAGATCTTAGTCATGCCTTCAGTAGCATAAGCAGCTGACGTGTGGTCCGCGAGATAAGCATTTGAAAAATAGGCCACAACTATTCCGATGGTCAGTGCCAGCTGGTACAGCGATACCATCATCCCCCGCAGGCGGGATGGGGCAAACTCAGAAATATATAATGGTGATACCATAGAAGCTACGCCTATGCCCAGCCCGCCGATCAGCCTTGATGCAATCAAAAAAGTAAAAGATTCAGAAAGCATGCATCCTATGGCAGAAGCCAGAAAGAGCACTGCTGAAATTATCAGGACGATCTTGCGGCCATACTTGTCACTCAGCTTACCGGAGAAACTAACCCCCACGATGCAGCCCAGCAGGGCACAGCTCACAAACCAGCCTTCACTTACCGGGCTGAGGCCAAAATCACCTTTTACCAAACTGATTGTGCCCGAGATGACTGCGGTATCAAAGCCAAATAAAAACCCGCCCAGGGCAGCAACCAGGCACACCAGATAGAGATACATATTGCGTTGAGATCTTATTGTTGCGTTCATATATTTATTTTAAGAAGGCAAGGATCACCTTCGCCCGGCCTGTCCCCTGGTTAGTCAATGTATAGGAGCCCGCAGCTGCCGGCACCACAAATGTTTCTGCATAGGCATAGTTATGAACCGTTCCGTCCTCTGTTTCTATACTGATGGATTCACCTTCAACCAGCATCATGATGTGGCAGCCGTTCTCTGTATTTCTGGAGATCGCCTTGTCAAATTCCAGCCGGTGCACATCATAAAAATGCTCCTGATGTGTAGGCAGATGCACAATCTGCCAGCTTTCTGTTTCTTCAATTACAGCAGGATGTGAAATGAGTTCCTTTTCCACCTGTGGCCCTTTGCGGTTAAAATCGAGGTTGTTAAAAGCATGGTCTATATTGATGGGACGTGGTTTACCGTCCAGATCAAGCCGCAGCCAGTCGTACATTTTGAAGGTGAAGATATAAGGAGTAGCACTGATCTCCAGAACCAGGTTCCCTTTGCCTGCGCTATGTACAGTACCGTTGGGGATCAGGAACAAATCGTGTTTTTTAGCCTCATGAACCTGTACATATTGAGTGATATCAATCTCTTCAGCTTTGGCCTCACTGTTTTCCAGTGCAGTTTTAAATGCTGTGGGATCAATATCTTCCTGGAAACCGAGGTACACAGTGGCTTGCTTTTCGCAATCCAGTATGTAATAGGTTTCATCCTGCGTGATGTTTTCCCCAAAGTTTTCCTGGATATACTTTAAGCGCGGGTGGCATTGAATGGAAAGGTTGCCGCCGTCAAAAGTATCCAGAAAATCGAAGCGTACAGGAAACTCATCGCCATAAACAGCGGCATGTTTGCCCAGTACCTGCTGCTGATTGGCAAACATGAGGGTATCAAAAGATACTTCCAGCAGGTTGCCATTGCTTTCAAACACCAGTCCGTTCTCCGGTACGATCAGCTCAAAAGACCATGCATAATTTACCACATCTTTATTCAATTTGCTGATCCTTTCTTTGATCCACTGTCCGCCCCATGCGCCGGGTTCAAACCATGGGCGCACCCGGATCACTGAATGGCTCATCTTTTCCAGGCCTTCCATCAGGTCCTTCTGGTACATCCAGTTGATTTGCTGTGGCCATTGCCCGTCGGCCATTACTGTTATATCATTTAACAGGACTTTTTTGTGGTTATTGAGCAGTACCCAATCCACAAAATAAAAGCGTTTGTACATTTTAAAATGATCCGTCAGCACCGCAGCACCTAAATTATTGATTGATCCGGCCCTCATTCTGAACTGCAGCTCATTTTTCGGGAGGTCTATATACACCAATGGGGCTTTCCATCCGCCAAGTGCAGCAGCCGGGCCGATGATGATATTCAGTTCAGTATTGTGATCCGGTACTGCTGAAGAAAGTTTTTCTGTCTCATATAGATCTCCCAGTGTCAGCGTACATTTCGTACCCCATACAGATTCTTCTGTGCCCAGAAAGGGCGCTACCAGTTCGCCGATCACCGTGGCTGGCTTCAGATAGTCGCTGGTTTTGATCCAGCTGACAGTTATTCCTTTCCCTGCCAGTCTATTACTGATCTCTTCCTGTACCTGATCCCAAAATATTCCGGCATAACCCTCAATCACTACAGTTTTCTGTTCAATGATCCAATCGGTCAGGCTGCCATAGCCAGTAAAGATTTTATTGATTCCCAAACTGAATGAAGGGTAAATATTATACCCCTCTTTCAGATCTGCCTGTTCCGTGATGCGGGATGGCATAAGGTATTGTGCTGTTTTGCGCAGCATTTTACCAGTTTCCGGCAACTCTCCTTTTAGGTTTGATTCCATGATGTTTAAATACGGTTGTTTGTTATGAGCGGCAGTATATGCAGATTGGCAAGGCAGATCATTGTTTAAATATTTGGTCAGAGATAGTTATTATGTACAAACATAATAATTATTTCTACTAAACAAAAAGAATACATAATTAAATTTAACGGCTAAATACTGTGATTCAACTCGCTGGGAGTCGATCTCCTCATCTTTTTATGTATACACATATACACGTCAGGAAATTTCCTTATTTTCGTGACATAAACTTCAACATGCGATACAGTATAGACCACAAAAGTGCCGTTCCATTACATATGCAGGCAGAGAACCTGCTCAGGCAACTGATTGCGGAAGAACAATATCAAAACGGAAAGAACATTCCAAATGAAGTTGACCTGGCAGAGATGCTGGGCATATCGCGGACAACCCTGAGAATAGCCATCAATAAACTGGTATTTGAAGGTTTACTGATCCGTAAAAAACGTGCAGGCACCAAGGTTGCGCCAGGTGCCGTAAGCTCCAAGTCCAACAATTGGCTGAGCTTTTCGCAGGAGATGAAATTACGGGGCATCCCCATCACCAATTTTGAATTGCATGTTTCCTGGGAACTGCCGGATAAAAACCTTGCAAGCTTTTTCAACATCTCCCCGGACACACCTGTACTAAAAATGCAAAGATTGAGAGGGCGGCCTGAAGAACCTTTTGTGCTTTTTGTCTCTTACTTCCATCCGCGTGTTGGGGTAACACCTGATGATGATTTTAAACGCCCCCTGTACGAACTTTTAGAACTGGAACATGGTACCATAGCCGCTTTATCCAAAGAAGAGATTTCAGCCATTGGCGCCTCAGAACTGATAGCAGCTAAACTTTCAGTACCAGAGGGCAGCCCTATATTACTGCGCAGGCGTTTCGTTTATGATCAGGCCGAAAAACCCATAGAATACAATGTAGGGTACTACAAGGCTGACAGCTTCATCTATACCGTAGAGAGTACGAGGTAAAACAAAACATTTATATCCGGAGGTAACATTTTTTAAATCAAGACTGTAGCATATCGTAATCTGAAAACGTTACAGGTAAAACAATCTCTCATGAAAAACATTTTATTGATGCTCGCTATCTGTATATTGTTCTCCTGTAAAAAGAACTCAAACCATGAACTCAGCAGCAAAAACTGGCGCATTACATCATCAACTATTACGCCGGCGATGACCATTGGCAGCAAAACCGGCACCGATTATCTGGCGCTTATGGGGCCGCAAAGCTGCGAAGCGACGATGGAGCTGTCATTCGCTGCAGATGGAACTTTTACACAAACATCAAATGGTGCTTTATGTGATTTGTATTATGACCCTAAAAGTAAACCGGTGACCTGGTCAAGAAACAATGACAGGATTGTGCTTTCTTCCTCACCGGATTTTTCATTCATCCAGTCCGGGAACACATTAAGCAGTACAAGCTACATCACAACCGATGGAACAACTTATACACTGGTACGGGTTTATAAAGCAAAATAGTAAATTCCAGGATTACAAATACATTTGTCCCAACCCTGCCTTCCGGCGGGGTTTTTTCATAGCTGCTTTTGTCGAATGATTTCAGGAGTTTGTCGGGTATTACAGGCCTGTGGTATAAAAGGCCCTACTGCGCTGAAACGTTTGGGAAATGACTACGTCTTATATACAAACAATTAAGAAATAGTCATTTATTATAACCTCAAAATTCAAAAGATATGAAAACTCTATTCAACAACTTATTAAAAACAGGATCGTTAGCCCTTATCTTACTGGCTTCCGTATTTACTCTTAATGCTTCGGCCGCCACAGTAACAGTAGATATGGGACACGGTACCCCAGACATCAAAAAGGTGATCGTAACAGGGAGCACCAGAGTCATCCTGGTACAAAGCGATAAAGAATTTGTAACAATGGATTCCCTTGACATGAAAAATGTCGCTGTTACGCAACTTGGAAGTGCTTTAACCATCAATTCAAACGAAAGCAATCCTGTAACGGTAACCGTTTATGTGAAAAACCCTTACCGTATTGACGCATCGGGCAAATCAGATGTTAAAACACAAGGCAAATTCAACCTGGTAAACCTTCAGGTAATACTTAAAGACGATGCCACAGCACGCGTAAAAGCAACCACCGGTAGTATCTATACCGTTATTAATGACAGAGCCAACTTACAGCTGATAGGCACAACAGGCAAACATGTTTATCAGACAGCTGATGTTGCGAAAATGGATACCGCAAAGTTTGCAGCAGTACAGACTCAAAATGTAAGCATACACACAGAAGCCGTAGCTCTTAATGTAAAAGGAAGAAGCAACAAATAATTTCAGTTCAGAAAAAATGCCCGGTCATGCCTTCCGCCAGATGTAACAACGCTAACGCGGAAAACAAAAAAAGCTCCACTGATTTTAATCAGAGGAGCTTCCCAGCTGCTGATCAAGCAGAAACCTGAAGGTATACTTCGGTTGGTAATTCAATATCTCCACGGCTTTATCGCAGCAGTATACCCTGTCAATGCATGCAGGCAACTGCCAATTCTTATACTTATATAAATTTGGTGCCTCCGGGAAATATTTGGCTATCACCTTTGCCGCATCTTCCTTCAATTCTATAAGATCTTCCTTACCAAATGCTGAGCCACCCGAGACATTGAATATTTCAAATTGCTCAAAATCATGTTCCACAGCCAGGCGAAGGGCTTCCGCTCCATCTCTTTCATCAAGTCCGCGGTATAGCCGGTGATTCAACATCAGATCAGCAGGTTCCGGAAGAAAACGCCCTACCCTGTACACCGTCGCCTGTAGCTGTTCCCGGTCAAAAAAATCGCGGCACAACTCCTCGCAGGCCTGCTTGGTAATATCGTAAATATCACGCGGCTGTACCTCGAGGTTTTCATCCACCCAAACAGCCTGATGGGTATTTACTAATGATCTGCCGTAAATGGATGTCGAACTCGTAAATAAGAATTTGCTTACTCCATTTGCTACACAGGCATTTAGAAGATTGAGTGTCCCCATGATATTTGTATCCACAAATTCTTCCCTGGAGAAATTCAGATCCATATGTTTGCCATGAAGGGCTGCCGTGTGGATTACAGCATCTACACCTTTCGTGATTTCAAACATCTGATCTTTGTTTTTCACATCAGTCAGATAATGGGTTGCTGCGCCAGACAGGAGGTCTGCACCCCATGCTTCATGCCCCATTTGATTTAGCAGCTTAACGGTTACACTACCTAATTTTCCTGAAGAGCCTGTCACTAATATTTTCATGCCTGCATAAAGATCGTGATTAAACCACTTCAAGGCAAGTCGAAATACCAGGCGATTCATTTATTCAGCTCTATCTGATCTCATCGCGCATTTGCTCAAAGCTTTCAAGCAGTTCATCAATGGTTTTTAATTGCTTCCTGTGTTTATAATACCTGTTCCATATCGATATTCCAATAATATACAGCGTGATGATTGCCATGGCTGTAATTGTAAAAAGCAAACTTCCCCTCTTTGTGATTTCAAAAATATAACCAGCCATTGCAAGCCAGAATAATACTGTATACACCCAGAGATAACTTGTCAGCATTTTTTTTTGCCATCTCAGTTTATTAATCTGGTTGTTCAGGTAATCGATCCCCGCAATTTCGCGCTGATCTTTGCTGAAGTCATAACTTCTCCAGCTTAAAACAGCAAAGACAATCATCAGGCTAATCAGCGACCCAATGCTTACATCGAAGGGCCAGTTATATTTTTGATGAAAGGTGAAGTACACCCAGACTATCATTGCACATGCAATCACAAAGCCCACGCTCATGAAGAGGTTAGACCTGCGGAGCTTACGCTGATGTTTGTCTAGTTTATCTTGTAAAAGATGTGTAACATCATCTTTTAAATCCTTCTCCACTGGCTGTGAGAGCCAGCTCTGCTGAAGTTCCTCAAAATTCATCATTTTTTATCCTCCATAAGGTTAAGTAATCTGTCCTTAATCCGGTTTATTCTTACACCGGTATTTGTTAAGCTGGCACCGGTGATCTCAGCAATTTCTTTATAGCTTTTCTTTTCCAGTAACAGCGAAATTATAATACGGTCCTGCGCCGCAAGCTGACTGATACAAAATCTGAGCTTTTCGAGTTTTGCTTCCTCCTCGAGCTTTTCTGGTATCATTTCGATATCAGGCAGTTGATAGGCATCAGGGATCGGCAAATAATCATGGCGCCTATTTTTGGCGTTGAAACTAATGGCAGTATTAACTGCTATACGGTAAATCCAGGTACTCACTTTTGATTTTCCCTTGAAACCCTGAATGCTCTTCCATACCTGGAATAAGATTTCCTGATAAAGATCGTCAGCATATGAGACATCATACAGGTAGGCCCTGCAAATCCGGTAAATGCTTGCATGGTTGGCCCTGACCAGTTCATTAAAATATTCCTGCTGCTCGCGATTGTTTTCTTGCACCTTACCGTTAGAATGTGGTGATAAAATTATCCATTTGTATCCATTAGTACAGCAAGGCTTTAAATTCTTACAAGAAAACTTAAAATTGATTTAATTCAGCTAAGTTGGCTGAGTACATGGGAAGAAGCTACTCATATCAGCATGGGAAGATTTACTCATATCAGTTTGTCCGGCGTAATTGGCAAATGCCTGATCCGTTTTCCTGTAGCATGAAATACAGCGTTCGCAACTGCCGCAGAGAAACCAATC
>NZ_JBEVDX010000113.1:0-4922 GCF_040513095.1 Pedobacter sp.
CAAGCAGATACTACCTTTACGGCTGCCCCTTGGGTAGACGTATTTGTTATCTCCCACAATTGGACAGCCTAATGTTGACAACTGTACCCTGATCTGATGCGAGCGCCCCGTTAAGGGATCAACCTCAATCAGGTAATAACCGCCAAGTTCACCGATCAGCCGGTAGCTGAGTTCTGCGCGCTGGCTGCCTTCTACTTCTTTAAGATGCGGGGTAACCACATTTGTTTTAGGGTTCTTCACCAGCCAGTGTACCAGCGTACCCGAAGGGATTGCTGGTTTATTCCTTACCACCGCCCAATAGGTTTTCTTTACTTCCCTGTTTTTAAAAACAGCATTCATCCGCTCCAGCGCCTTGCTCGTTTTGGCAAACAGGATCACCCCGCTTACGGGCCGGTCCAGGCGGTGTACCACACCAAGAAATGCACCACCAGGTTTATTGTACTTTGCCGCGATGTATTTTTTTACCATTTCATCCAAAGGTTCATCTTTGGTTTCGTCTACCTGTACGATATCACCGGAACGCTTGTTAATAGCAATCAGGTGATTGTCCTCGAAGAGTATGTCTTTGTCAGTTACCGGCATTTAGTATTGCTCCTTTTCATTTGGAAAGTCGTTGGCTTTCACATCCCTGATATAAGATTTTGCTGCACCCAGGATTTCTTCGTACAGGTTCACATACTGACGAAGGAAACGGGGTTTGAAGCCTTTGGTTAATCCGATCATATCATTTACAACCAATACCTGACCGTCGCAATGCGGACCGGCACCAATGCCTATGACAGGAATATGCAGGTTTTCAGCCACTTCCTTCGCCAAAGCTGCCGGAATCTTTTCAAGCACAACTGCAAAACAACCAGCATCCTGTAAGGCTTTTGCATCAACTTTCAGCTTTTCAGCTTCAGCCTCATCTTTAGCTCTTACTGTATAGGTACCGAACTTATAGATCGACTGGGGGGTTAATCCCAGGTGGCCCATTACCGGGATACCAGCTGTAATGATCCTTTCGATAGAATCTACAATCTCAGTTCCGCCTTCAAGCTTTACCCCGTGGGCACCGGATTCTTTCATGATCCTGATTGCAGAACTCAGCGCTTCTTTGGAATTGCCCTGGTATGATCCAAAAGGAAGATCAACCACAACAAATGCTCTCGTTGCTCCCCTTACTACGCCCTGAGCATGATAGATCATCTGATCCAGGGTGATAGGTAATGTAGTTTCGTGGCCAGCCATCACATTCGATGCTGAATCACCTACCAGTAAAACATCCAGACCGGCATCGTCGAGAACCGTAGCCATAGAATAGTCGTAGGCAGTTAACATCGATATTTTTTCGCCACGCTGCTTCATTTCCTGCAAAATGTGGGTCGTGATACGTTTTACTTCTTTGTGTACAGACATAAATTTATGCTTTAAGCGGACAAAATTAGGGTATTCATTTGAGAAACCGGTGTGTTCACATTTATTATATACACAGCGGAGCGTAACATTTTAATCCTTTCAAAAAAAATCTTGATTTAACTGCGTAAAAACGTATCTTTGTATCCCGAAATGAACGGAGTATTCAACATCACATTTTTCAGCTCTTACAGCGCTATCAATTCGCTAATTTCCGGTTCATTAACCCCTTTTTTCAAATTATTTTCTCATTTTAATCACGATGACTAACTACACCAAGTTACCTGCGATCCTGTTATTGGCTGACGGTACCGTTTACCACGGTAAAGCTGCCGGAAAAATTGGCACAACAACAGGAGAGATTTGTTTCAATACCGGAATGACTGGGTATCAGGAAATTTTTACTGATCCTTCTTATTTTGGTCAGATCATGGTCACCACCAATGCCCATATCGGTAATTACGGAATTCACAAAGAAGAGATCGAATCAGATTCGATTAAAATTGCAGGTTTGGTTTGTAAAAATTACAACATTGGTTACAGCCGCAAGGAAGCGAGTGAATCTATACAGGATTATTTCCAGAATGAGAACATCGTTGGAATATCTGACATTGACACCCGTTCACTGGTGAGAAAGATCAGGGACCAGGGAGCAATGAATGCGATTATCTCTTCAGAGATCACTGATATTGATGAACTGAAAGCCAGACTGGCAAGTGTTCCCTCGATGGATGGTCTTGAGTTATCTTCTCAGGTTTCTACCAAAGAGCCTTATTTCTACGGTTCCCCGGATGCTACCTATAAAGTTGCAGCGGTAGATTTCGGAATCAAGAAAAATACACTGCGTAATTTTGACGAGAGAGACTTATATGTACAGGTTTTCCCGGCCAGGACTTCTTTCGAAGAAATGGATAAATGGGGAGCTGATGCTTACTTCATCTCTAATGGCCCGGGCGATCCGGCAGCAATGCCTTATGCGATTGAGATGGTTAAAGAGATCCTTGAAGCTGACAAGCCATTATTTGGTATCTGTTTAGGTCACCAGTTACTGGCACAGGCAAACGGAATCGGCACCATGAAAATGTTCAATGGCCACAGGGGCTTAAACCACCCGGTTAAAAATATAATTAAAGATCATTGTGAAGTTACTTCCCAGAACCACGGTTTTGGTGTCATCCCTGATGAAGTAAGAAACTCTGATAAAGTAGAAATTACCCACATCAACCTGAACGACCAGTCGATCGAAGGTATCCGTGTAAAAGGAAAGAAAGCATTCTCGGTACAATATCACCCTGAATCTTCACCTGGTCCGCATGATTCACGTTACCTGTTTGATGATTTCATAGGTATGATCAAAGGCGAAAAAACCTGGTAGGAATTTCAGCCGCGTTTATCATCATTATACCAACATATTTAAAAGGATTGTGCAATATCAATCCTTTTTGCGTGAAAACCTTATTACATTTATCCTATGGATAGAACCAAACCCATTATCAGTGTCCGTAATCTGGTAAAAAATTATGCTGACTTCACTGCGGTGAAGGGGTTGAGCTTTGATGTTTACGAGAATGAGATTTTTGGACTGCTTGGCCCTAATGGTGCAGGGAAAACCACAACCCTCGAAATCATCGAGACCCTGCGGGAGAAAACATCAGGCGAAATTACCGTAGATGGCTTTTCGGTAGATCATGATGCCAGTGAAATCAAACGTATTATCGGCGTACAGCTGCAGGCCGCAGGATATTACCCCAACCTTAACCTGGTGGAGCTGATGGAACTTTTTGCCGGTCTGTATGGGGTAGACATCAAACCCATGGAAATGCTCGAAAAGGTAAACCTGCAGGATAAGGCAAAAGCAAAATACAAGGCTTTATCCGGCGGGCAGAAGCAGCGTTTTTCTATTGCTACCACACTGCTCAATGCGCCCAAGATCATTTTCCTGGATGAACCTACTACCGGACTTGATCCGCAGGCCAGAAGGAACCTGTGGGATCTGATCATTGAGATCCGCAAAAATGGCACGACCGTGGTGATCACTACACATTATATGGATGAAGCTGAACAGCTGTGTGACCGTGTCGCTTTTGTAGAACATGGTGAAATCATTGCGCTTGACTCACCTGACAACCTGATCGATCAGCTGATCAGCCGTGGTTTTGAGCGTAAGAAGGAAGTAAAAAAAGCCAATCTGGAAGATGTATTCATCAACCTGACCGGTAAAGAGTGGCGTCAAGGCTAACAAAATCGAAAATGAATACACCATATAACCATACTAAAGCTACCCTTGCACTTGCGAAAGCCAGTTTCCGCTCGATCATGCGCAGCCCTTCGGCAGTAGTGTTTACCCTTGCCTTTCCGCTGATCTTCATCCTGATTTTTGGCTTTCTGGGCGGCAGCGGTATCAGGATACACCTGGCAGTAGCGCCGGGATCAGATCTGCAGAATCCTGTCATCAAAGCGTTGGAACAAACTGATGTGATTGATCTGGAAAAAGATAAAACCGCAGCAGATATTCAGCAGTTGCTTGAAAAAGGAAAAATTGCCGGGGTAATTGACGTTCATAAAAATTCAGTTCCACAGCCTGCATACCTGGCAGATGTAAAATATACATCAGCTTCAGTAGACAAAGGCAACATTCTTAAATCTGTCTTGAAAAACCTGATGTACACCCTGAATTACCGTGACCTGAAACCCTCCGTGGCGGAGATCAAAGAGAGCACTGTTCATGGCAGGAACTACAGGACGATCGATTTTATTTTACCCGGACAACTGGGATTCTCCCTGCTGAGCACAGGTGTCTTTGGAACTGCATTTATATTTTTCAGTCTGAGACAGACACTAGTAATCAAACGTTTTTTTGCCACGCCAGTGAAAAGGGCAAGCATTGTTCTGGGTGAAGGCATAGCGAGAATCGGCTTTGCACTACTGGGCGCAATGTTTATCATTCTTGTTGGCCATTTCTTCTTTCAGTTCACACTGATCCACGGGCTGGTCACCATATTGAATATGCTGGTTTTGTCAGTGATAGGCCTGATCGTCTTTATGGGATTTGGATTTGTGGTTTCTGGTATCGCCAGAAGCGAAAGTACCATTCCCCCTATTGCAAATATTATCACGCTGCCCCAGTTTTTATTGTCGGGCACTTTTTTTTCCATAGATCTTTTTCCATCCTGGCTGCAGCCGATCAGCAGGGCTTTACCGCTTACCTATCTGAACGATGCTATGCGACAAGTGGCTTTTGAGGGTGCAGGGCTATGGGATGTAAAATTACAGATTTTAATAATGCTGATCTGGGGCATAGGAATTTATGCGCTGGCAGTCAAGGTATTCAAATGGGAGTAATTTTTATAGGGCAATCCGTCCCTATAGTTTAAATTTTATTTTAACTTTGATAATCAACTGGGTAATTGTAATATTTACACTAAGGATATATAACACTTAAAACAAATAAAATGAGTTTAATTATTGATGTTCATGCAAGGCAAATCCTCGATTCACGAGGTAACCCTACTGTTGAAGTAGAAGTA
>NZ_JBEVDX010000114.1:0-14440 GCF_040513095.1 Pedobacter sp.
TTAGCGGTTCTCCAAGAGAGAACGTAGGGAAACGCGATGCTAAAGAGCTTCGCTATGAAGGTAAAGTTCCTGCAGTATTGTATGGTGGTAAAGAACAAGCACATTTTGCTGTAGTTATTACTGATTTAAAGGAAGCTATTTACACTCCTGAAGCCAACTTTTTAGAAATTGATATCAATGGTACAAAAACCAAAGCAATCATAAAAGAGTTACAATTTCACCCATTAACTGACGTGTTGATGCACGTAGATTTTCTTCAGTTGTTTGACGACAAAGAAATCGTTATGGAGATTCCTATTAAATTAGCTGGTACTTCTCCAGGTGTTAAAATGGGTGGTAAACTGGTTCAGAAATTACGTAAACTGCGTGTTAAATCTTTACCAAAAGATATGCCACAAGTAGTTGAAGTAAGCATCTCTAAACTTGAAGTAGGTAACCTGTTCCGCGTACGTGACCTGGCAAAAGGTGAGTACACTGTGACTAACACTGCTGAAGATACAATTGTTTCTGTAGGCATGTCAAGAGCATTGAAACAAGCTGAGCAACAAGCCGGTAAAAAATAAGCTGACACCCCTCAGTAAATTGGAAACAGCACTGAATCATTTCAGTGCTGTTTTTTTATGTCAAACTATTATATTTGAAAATGAAATATCTAATCGTTGGTCTCGGGAACATCGGTCCTGAATATGCCAGTACAAGACACAATATTGGCTTCAACATCGCTGATGAACTGGTAAAACAACTGGATGGATCATTCTCTAACCTGCGCCTGGCTTATTATTCAGAAGTATCTTTCAAAGGTCGAAAGCTCCACGTGATCAAGCCAACAACGTTTATGAACCTGAGTGGCAAGGCAGTCAATTACTGGATGCATGACCTGAATATTCCCCTCGAAAATGTACTGGTGATTGTTGACGATCTGGCACTGCCGCTAGGTAAACTAAGACTGAAACTACAGGGCAGCAGTGCGGGGCACAACGGCCTCAAAAGTATCGAGGCTATCTGCGGCGGCCAGGCCTATCCGCGCCTTCGCTTTGGGATCAGCGACAATTTTCCCAAAGGACGCCAGGCCGATTACGTACTCGGGCGCTTTGAAAAAGATGAATTGCCTGAATTGCCGGCGCTGATCGACAAAAGTGTTGAGCTCATTAAAAGCTTTGTCACCATCGGGCCTGCCCAGACGATGACCGCTTTTAACAAATAATTATTTATTCACTGCGTACTGAACAATTTTCTGGTGCAGGATACCCAGCTCAAATGGTTTGCTCAGCACATCATCTGCACCGGCATCAATAGCTGCTTTTTTATCGTTTTCCATAACGGCAGCTGAGAAGGTGATCACAGGGATATCTTTTTTACCTTCTACAAAGCCTTCCCGGATGAGTCTTGTGGCCTCCAGGCCGTTCATGACGGGCATAAACGTGTCCATGAGGATCAGGTCGTAATCATTCGACGCCAGTTTATCCAGCGCTTCTTTACCATTCTCTACCACATCTGCGATGATATTCCATCCCTTCAGTACCTTCACAATTAAAAACTTGTTGATGGGATTATCTTCTGCAACCAGGATTTTTACATTTTCAAATGCTGAGAGTTTTTCCGGAACCCTGCCCTGATCTTCGGGCAGCGTCTCCAGTACTTCATACCAGTTGATAAAACTGAAAGTACTGCCCTTATTAATTTCGCTGGTTACAGTGAGTTCCCCGCCTTTCAGCTGTGCTAAATTCCTTACAATGGACAGTCCAAGCCCTGTACCGCCAAAGTTTAAGGTAGTATTGTCATCCGCCTGCTCAAAGGTTTCAAATATCTTATCAATTTTATCCATCGGGATACCTATTCCCGTATCTGTGATCGAGAACTTCAACCTCAGGTTATTGCCCTTCTTTTCTACAATCTCCAGTTTTAAGGTTACACTGCCGTCACTTGTGAACTTAATGGCATTACCGATCAGGTTCATCAGGATCTGGTTTAGGCGCAGGGAATCTGCAAGTATAGTTTTAGGGAGATCCTCATCAAATTCAGTAATCAGTTCAAGGTTCTTTTCTTTAGCCCTGATGCGGAGCAGGTTTACTACGGAATGACAGATCATCACAACGTCTGTCGGTGCCCTGTTGATCTTGAATTTTCCTGCTTCAATTTTTGAAATATCCAGGATATCATTGATCACGCCAAGCAGCGAGTTCGAAGAGATCTCCAGCAGCTCAATCATTTCCCTCTGCTCATCCGTCAGCTCTGTTTTATCCAGTAAATTGGTAATACCTATAATTCCGTTGATTGGTGTACGGATTTCATGGCTCATATTGGCCAGGAAGTTTTCTTTGATCTTTTTTCCCTGTTCTGCCAGGTCTCTGGCCTTGATCAGTTCTTTCTGGTATGCTTCCAGTTCTTTATTCTTTTTTACTATATCCCGCTGGGTACGTACAAACTGGATAAAGGAATCTACTTTTGCAGAGGTCACATAAGGGTTCAGCGGTTTATATAAGTAATCTACGGCACCTGTATTTAATCCCCTTACTGCATATTTGGCATCAGTGGAAATGGCCGTTACAAAGATCACCAGGATATCTTTGGTCCGGGGGTTGCTTTTTAAGATCTCTACTAGCTCAAAGCCATCCATTTCGGGCATTTGTACATCCACCAATGCAATAGCGATATCCATTTCCCATGCCATGCGTAAAGCCTCATTGGGTAAAGTAGTAGAAATCAGGTTTACATCATCCCTTTCCAGCAAAGCCTCTAAAGCAATAATATTTTCGGGTCTGTCATCAACAATGAGGATATTAATCTTTTCCATAGTTACTATCTGGGAAGGCTTATGCTATTTTTTGGTATATATTATTCTTTTGATCGATAATTTTAAAGCGCCCGATTTCGGTGCTTCTGAGTGTCTCTTTGGAGCCCAGGCACAGGAATCCGAAGTTGGCAAGGCTATGGTAAAAAAGATTGATTACACGCTCCTGTAACGCGCTGTTAAAATAAATCAGGACATTGCGGCAGGAGATCAGCTGAAATTCATTGAAGACCCCGTCTGAGGCCAGGTTATGCGCTGAGAACAACACATTCTTTTTTAAAGAATGGTTGATGGAAGCGGCTTCATAACGGGCAGAGTAGTAATCGGAGAGCGTATGCAATGCTCCCGTTTGCTGATAGTTTTCAGAATATTGCTTCATCTTCTGCAAATCATAAATTCCATTTTTAGCAAATTCCAAAACATCTGCATTGATGTCTGTTCCGTAAAAAAAACTCCTGTCATATAGTTTCTGCTCAGCAAATAATATGGCAAATGAATAAAGCTCCTCACCTGTTGAACATCCCGCATTCCAGACCTTGATCCGCTGATAGGATTGCAGGTAGGGAATAACATTTGTTGCTAACGATTTGTAAAAGAGAGGATCTCTGAACATTTCGGTCACATTTACTGTCACCTCAATCAAAAAGGATTCAAAATAATCCAGGTCGTTTGTTAATAAGGTACGTAAATCAAAGAGACTTAGTTTTTGCAGCTGCATGATTCTGGTCACCCTTCTTTTCAGTGATGCAGCCGAGTAATCGCCAAAATCGAAACCATGGATATTCTTTATGAAAAGTGTTAAACTTTTCAGTTCCTCAAAGCTGATCTGCTCTTCGCCGTTTTGCTCAGGTATTTTTGCCATCTTTTTAGCTTAACCAGACCCTTAACATCGACAATAACTTGTCGATATCTACAGGTTTGGCGATATAATCGTTAGCGCCTGCCTCAATACACTTTTCGCGATCGTTTTTCATCGCTTTTGCAGTTAAGGCTATAATAGGTAATTTCTTGTTTTGCTTTTGCTGGCGGATCAGCTTCATCGCTTCGTACCCATCCATTTCGGGCATCATGATATCCATCAGTACCAGATCGATATTATTTTCTTCTTCCAGTTTTTCCACTGCTTCCCTGCCGTTGTTGGCAATGATAATATTGATGTCGTAAACCTGCAGGGCGCTCGACAAGGCGAAGATATTCCGCATATCGTCATCAGTGATCAGGATGGTCTTGTCTTTCAGGACCTTCTCAATAGTAGACACTGTTTTGGATTTAGCGTTGCTGCTGGTAGCTGGTTTCTGATTGTCCTGTTTGTTCAGCTTATTCATAAAAAGGCTTACCTCATCGATGAGTCTGTCGTTGGACTTATTTGACTTCAGTACCATCGCCTCAGAATATTTCATGATATGGGCAATACTTTCCTGATCGAGTTCCATAGCGGTATTGATAATCACCGGTACATGGGCAAACTTTTCCTGCGTTTTAATCTGGTCAAGCAGATCAAAGCCAGAGATGTCGGGTAGGTTTAAATCAAGTATTATACAATCGAAAGTACGCTGGCCCAGCAGTTCAAGTGCTTCTTTTCCACTGAAGGCCTGCGCCACTTCAATACCCTTGCCCGCCAGCTGTTCTTTTACGACCAGGCTTTGAAGTTCATGGTCTTCAATAACCAGTACAGTCTGAAAATCGTAGGTTATATTGCCTGAATTTAATGCAGCAAATGCGCTGTCAAGCTCATCTTTCTCTATTGGTTTTTTCAGGAAACCGATAGCTCCTTCTTTAAGTGCGCGTTCACCTCTTATCTCGCCGGCCGACATCATGTGTACAGGTATATGTTTGGTAGAAGGGTTAGCCTTTAGTTTTTTCAAAACTGCCCATCCATCCATTACGGGCAGCATGATATCCAGAATGATCGCGTCAGGTAATTCATCAGCAGCCATTTGCAGTCCTGTATCCCCGCTGTGCGCAAGTATAGGGTTGAATCCTTTTTCCCGTGCATAATCTTTTAGTACATCGGCAAATACCAGGTCGTCTTCCACGATCAGCAGGGTCTGTAGCTGGGTTTTATTTACCGGTACCAGAACAGGTTCAGGTATCAGCGGTTTTATGATGGTTTCAGGATGCATATTTGCTTCCTGCTCTGCTGATAAACTTCCTTCCACATGCGATGCCGGAAGATAAAGTGTAAAACAGCTGCCCTGGCCGGGTTCGCTTTCCACCTGGATTTCACCCCCGAGGATATTGGCCAGCTCTTTACTGATGGACAGACCAAGTCCCGTGCCGCCATATTTTCTGCTGGTGGTACCGTCTGCCTGTTTAAAGGCTTCAAATATGAGTTTCTGTTTATCTTCAGGGATCCCTATTCCGGAGTCTTTCACACTGAAGGACAGGACCTGTTGGCTACTGCTTGTCAGCTGATCGGAATAGTAAGTCATATCGCTGCCTGCATTGCTGATTTCCAGTTTGATTTCTCCCTGTTCGGGCGTAAATTTAAAGGCATTGGACAACAGATTTTTAACGATCTGCTCAACCTTGGAAAGGTCAGTCGTAAATTTCTCCGGTACGTCGGAACCCAGCACGGTTTTGAAAGTAATCTTTTTGCTTTTGGCAATCTCTGTAAACAGGGATTCCATATTCTGCCTGATTTCCTGCGGCCTTACCGGTTCAATATCCAGGTCTATCTTTCCGGATTCGATTTTCGAAAGATCCAGGATATCATTGATCAGCGTCAGCAGGTCGTTCCCGGCATTGTGAATGACGCCCGCATATTTCAATTGTTCTTCGTTCAGGTTTGCCGGTCTGTTCTCTTTTAAGATCCTGGCCAGGATCAGGATACTGTTGAGCGGGGTACGGAGTTCATGACTCATATTGGCCAGGAATTCAGACTTGTATTTGCTGGATACTTCCAGTTCCTGTGCCTTTAGGCTCATGGCCTCACGGGCTTCGTTTACAGACAGGTTGCGCTCTTCCAGCTGATTGGCCTTTTCTTCCAGCTCTGCATTGGTTTCCCGCAGTTCCTCCTGTTGCACCCTCAGTTCTTCTTCAGATGCCTGTAGTTGCTCAGATTTATGGATAAGCTCTTCATTTGTGGTGCGCAGTTCTTCCTGCTGGCTCTCCAGTTCCTCCGCCTGCTGTTGTGTTTGCAGGAACAGGTCGCGCAGTTTCTCCCTTGCCTGTGTACGGTTGATGGCAACGCCGATATTTGTGGTGATTCTTTCAAAAAAGTTGACCTGAAGCGGGCTAGGAGCCACAGGTAGTGCCATTTCAATGACGGCGATCAGCTCATCTTCAAACTGCACAGGCATAACAATCAGTGATTTTGGCGTAGTACTGCCCAGACCGGAAGTTACTTTGATATAATCCTCTGGCAAATCATGCAGCTGTATGATACGCCTTTCTACAGCTGCCTGGCCCACAATACCAGACCCCAGTGGAATCTCCGTGTTCTTTCCTTTTTTTACTTCAAAAGCATAGGTGCCGGTTAGATCCAGTTTTTTTGTTTTTGGGTTATACAGGTACATTGCACCTACACAAGCCTTTACGTAATTACACATATCGGTGATAACATGTGTGCACAGTTCATCCAGTTCCTGTTCTCCCCGGAGGGATTCATTGACAACGGAGGCCCCGGAAAGCATCCAGTTCTTCTGTTCGTTTTCGTAGGAGATCTTCGCCAGCTCCTCGTTGTTCTCCCGCATTTTTATCTCTGCCAGCTTCTGTTCTTTGAAGGTTCTCCTGATAAAGCTGGAAAGATAAAGCACCAGGGCCAGAATGATTGCTGAGCTGGTCAGCACAACAATAGTTGATCTTTGTCCGCTGGCAACTCTTTTTTCTTTTCTCAGCAGCAGCAGTCTTGTCTCTTCCTGGACGACCTGGCCATTTATTTTCAGCATATTGTCTTTAAACAACTTGCCTTTGTCGGTAAGCACCTTTTTAATCGCAGCATCCTGGCCCTGGGAAGCATTTGCACGCAGGATTTCCTGCATATCAGTGATTTTCTGCCCGGCGTAAAACTCCAGGGAATCAAGTCTTTCCTGCTGAACCATATTGTCAACAGTTAACCGCTGCAGCTCCTTGACCAGCGGCATGATCCTGTTCACGTTTTGGTTAAAGGGATTAAGATATTGCGGACGCTGTGTCAGGACAAACCCTCTTAAACCTGTTTCGGCATTCAGGATCCTGACCTCCAGATTCTGGGCATGATCAATTACATCATAGGTATGGCTTTCCCAGTCTGAGTCATCATTCATTGATTTAATGCTCATGTAGGAAGTAATTGCAGAGATGAGAACGAATAACAAGGTGAGTGTGAATCCTACTATTACCTGCTGTCTAAATGTGTATTTGAACATAAAAGAAGTTGATTATTGCCGGGGTAACTAAACAGTTTGTACGCTAAGATGATTAAAACATATGACAATAATACTGATAAAAGTTCTCCTACACCTATTAGTGGGGTGTTTTTTTTGTTCAACTTTTCTTTTTTGTTAAAACTCATGTAAACATTGCGCATAAGTTGCCCCTACCGGGATAATTTTGTCAGCTATCCAGATTTGAGTTCTGTCGAATTTGGTGACGGCATTTTTTGCAACTATGAATGCACGGTGGGTTCGCACAAATCTTAGTGCGGGGAGTACCATTTGCATATCGCCGATCGGCATTCTGGTACTGAGTGTCGACTTGTTATTCAGATGAACCAAAGTGTAATTGCCGGCTGCCTCAATGTAAAGGATATCGTCAATGATTACTTTCACCTGTTCATAGCCGTCTTTGATAAAAAGATATGCTGCGGGCGGGGCAGTTCCACTTTTCTGACGGAGGCTATATAGTTCTTCGGCTTTGTTGCATGCTTTCAGAAACCTGGAAAGGGAGAAAGGTTTCAGGAGATAGTCAAGGGCATTCAGTTCAAATCCCTTTACTGCATGTTCTGCATAGGCAGTAGTGAAAATCACCAGGGGAGGATTATGCAGGCTGCTGAGGAAATCTATCCCGCTGATGTCCGGCATTTTTATATCGAGGAAAATGAGGTCAATCTGGTTCTTCTGCAAGTAGGCTATCGCTTCAAAGGCATTGGTGAAAACTGCTTCCAGCCGGATAAAGGGAACTTTGGAAGCATGGGATTTTACAATATCCAGAGCAATGGGCTCATCATCTATCGCGATAGCAATCATGTTTTAGGCTAAATTCAGCGTTAAATGTACGAAAAACTCCTTAGCACTTTCCCTGATTATCAGTTCATGTTTTTTGGGATACAGGAGTTCCAAGCGCTGTTTTACATTGGGCAGGCCAATTCCGCTCTGCAGTTTTTCCGGGTCGCCGTCGGCTTTGAGGTGAATGCTGTTGTTCACGTCAAAATACAACATGCTGCCCCTGGTTTGCAGGGTTACTTTAATGTGCGAGGGCGATTGCAGGCTGATACCATGTTTAAAGGCGTTTTCCACAAAAGGGATCAATAACATGGGCGCAATCTGCAGTGAATTAAAATCTTCCTCTATCTGTGTGCTGATCACAATATCCACAGAGATAGATGTTCTCAGTTTCTGCAGTCCGATATAATTATTCAGGTAGTCGATATCCCTGCTGAGGGCAATTTTGTCCTGCATATTTTCCTGCAGCATAAAACGCATCATATCGCCAAGTTTCTGAATGCCCTCTCCTGTACGTTCAGCATTTTCCTGCAGGGCAGTTCCGTATAGGGTATTCAGTGCATTAAAAAGGAAATGGGGGTTGATCTGCGATTTAAGAAAGCCCAGAGAAGCATCGGATTTACCCAGCTCTTTTTTGAGGGTAAAGATCTCCTGTTCAGTTTCGTTTCTGTTTTTGTAGATATACCAGGCAAGAGGGGCGCTGACTGTCAGCTGTGCAGCAATGTTGAACAGGTTCACGATCATAAAGAACTCACCTCTGCCAACAAGAAGGACACCTGTTAAACCCACAGGAATTGCCAGCAGGAAGGTGATGATGGTAACCTTGCCATAATAGGTACGGGAGGGCTTGATCTGTGAGCCAACAGAGGGAATAAGGTAGTAGATCGAGTAGATAATGATGAAAATACAGGTCATGATGACCAGTGTCCAGCAAACTATCACGTCAAAATCTACCCCTGCTGCAAGCCAAAGCAGTGTTCCTACAAACCAGAAGGCCAGACCAAAAACGATTTCCAGTTTCATCCTGTCCTGTATACTGCCTTCTTTGTTCTCAGTAAAGTAAATGAGCAGTTTCTTCAAAGCCACATAGATACAAATCAGCAGTACCAGCCAGGCTGAATAGGTGTATCCTTTAAAGAATATCTGGTTATAGGCATCATCAATATCCGGATACTGCGACAGCAGGTAGGTTTTGGTGTAGGTTTGTGTAATGCTGATAACCAGCCCCGCGATAAGATAGGTAGCTAACAGAATGGCCGTATTAGATCCGATATTTGTCTTTCTGTACAAGGGGGGCAGGCAACAGAAATTGAGCAGCAGGAAACTGAAGTATAGGATGGAATACCGGAACAGTTCAGGAATGAAATAATTGGACAAATAGTTAAATTCTATCCCTGCATCCTTAAATTGTTTGGGAACTTCTGTATAAGCACTCGATCCGTTCGAGATCAGCATCAGTACCGCGCAGCCATAGATAAAACTTACCGCCCAGAATTCTATTTTATTTAAATCTTTTATATTCATCGGTACAATACTACGCTTGATTTTGATTCGCTGTGATAAAATGTGATGAACGGCTAAAAAAATGTGACGAATAAGGAAATATAGCTAGCTTTATGGCTTTATTTCTAAGATATGACAGTTTACGGAATACCCAATTGTGATACAGTAAAAAAAGCGAGAACCTGGCTAACTGACAATGGGTTTGATTATGAGTTCCATGATTTTAAAAAGCAAGGCATCACTGCCGGCAAACTTCAGGAATGGTGTGCCGTTTTTGGTTGGGAGAAGATACTGAACAAAAAAGGAACGACCTGGAAAAAACTGTCTGCAGAGCAGCAGGAAAGTGTAAAGGATGAAGCATCTGCCATTGCCGTATTGCTCGGAAACCTCAGCGCAATCAAACGCCCGGTAGTGGAGCAGGACGGAAAGGCCGTTTTGATCAGTTTTGATGAAGAGCAATATGCAGGATTATTGAAATAAATAAACTATTGCCTGTTAATATTTGTTAAAAAGGAATAGAGAGTGACAAACTAAATTATATTTGGATCCTGCATGTTCATGCAGGACTCATTACCTGAAAAAAGAGACTAAACTAAATGGAGATGCTTAAGAGGTTATTTATCGTACTGTTATTGACGATACCACTATATACGTTTGCCCAGACCGGGATCAGCGGCGGCGTATTTGATTATGAGAATAAGAGTTTCCCTCTTCAAAAGGTAACTGTAAGAAACCTGAACAACCAGAAGGTTGCAGTAACCGGTGCCGCAGGGCAGTTTACGATCCAGGCCAGTAAAGGTGACCTGCTGGAATTCTCCCTGCCGGGATACCATGTTGATACACTTTACCTGACCAACCTGCAGTCCAAAACAATCTATCTTCCCTCGCAATCTACGAACCTGAAACAGGTAGATGTTAAAGGTGCGAGGTTATCTAACGATCTGCAGTTGAAGGACCCCAACGCTCCGGGATTCAGCCGTGTGTCTGGTATTGCACCAACTAAAAATATTCAGCGTGCCGGTGGTGTAGGGCTGGCTTTCGGTTCGGGCAAAGACAAACGGGAGCGGGCGAAAGTAAAACGTCTGGAAGAAGTGTCTGTTTATGAAGCAGAGATCAATCAGAATTTTAGCGAGGAACATGTAAGTTCACTTATCAAACTGCAGGGCCAGGAGCTTAAGGATTTTATTGATTTATACCGTCCTTCGGTTGCCAAGGTAAGAAGTGACAGCCCGTTCAATTATGATTTTTATATAGCTCAGGCATATCAAACCTGGTTGAAACTGCCTCCTGAAGGCAGAAAGTTACCTCCTGTACCTTCCGGACGAAAGAACTAAATAAGAACTAACATTCCTAAACATATAAAACTTAAAATTAATGAATAACACTTTTATTCAGAGAACACTCCTTATGGCGGTGTTTTTTGCATTTGGGATCAGCGTTAAGGCACAGCAGGCTCCTGCAGCTGCCGGAAATTATGATCCGCATGCCGCCTTCAGTCCGCTCTTTTACACTCAGAACGGAAATGAATTTCGCTCTGCCAGTGGCTACCCAGGGCCTAAATACTGGCAAAACCGCGCAGACTATACCATCACTGCCAATCTGGATGATAAGACAAATACCATTAGTGGTACAGTAACGATTACCTATAAAAACAATAGTCCGGATCAGTTGCCATACATCTGGCTGCAGCTCGACCAGAATCTTTTTGATAAAGATTCAAGAGGTAACGCCCTGATCAAACTTGGCAGCCGTTATGGTGCCCGGGGAGAAAAAGTAAATGGCGGATACAAGATCAGCGGCCTGAGTGTTTCTAAAAAAGCCGGACCTGTTAAATTTACCTCGATCACTGAAGATACCCGTATGCAGATCCGCCTGGATCAGCCCCTGGGCGCTTCGGGAGATGTAATCACCATCAAAATGGACTTCTCTTTTATGATCCCGATCAACGGATCGGACAGAATGGGTCACCTGACTACACAAAATGGAGAGATCTATACCATCGCGCAGTGGTTCCCGAGACTCTGTGTATATGATGATGTACTCGGCTGGAATACACTTCCTTACTGGGGTGCCGGCGAGTTTTACTGCGAGTATGGTGATGTAAACTATAGTGTAACTACTCCTGCGAACCATATCCTGATGGGATCTGGTGAGCTTTTGAACCCTCAGGAGGTATTCACTGCTGAGCAGCTGAAACGCTGGAATGCCGCAAAATTAAGTGATAAAACAGTCACTATCCGCTCTGCTGAAGAGGTACTGGATCCAAAATCCCGTCCTGCCAGGGATAAACTAACCTGGAAATTCAAAATGACCAACACAAGGGATGTGGCCTGGTCATCATCCAAAGCATTTGTGCTGGATGCCGCGAAGATAAACCTTCCAAGCGGTAAAAAATCCCTTGCAGTTTCTGCCCAGCCTGTAGAAAGCAATGGCGCCGACGGTTACGGAAGGGGAGTAGAATACGTAAAGGCTGCTATCGAGCATTACTCCAATAAATGGTTTGAATATCCTTATCCTATGGCTGTAAATATCGCAGCGAATATCAGTGGTATGGAATATCCTGGGATTGTTTTCTGCGGATGGAAAGCTAAAAAAGGCCAGGCATGGGGAGTAATCGACCACGAATTCGGCCATACCTGGTTCCCTATGATTGTCGGCAGCAACGAACGTAAATATGGCTGGATGGACGAAGGTTTCAACACTTTCATCAATGGTTTATCTACAGATGCGTTTAACAACGGAGAATATAAAGGTGGCGCAGACGATCTGCATAAAGCTGCAAAATATATGGCACAGCCGAACAGGGAATACATTATGCTGACCCCGGATGCTATGGTTGAGCAGAATATCGGTGTCAACTTATACAGCAAACCAGGATGGGGATTAAATATACTGCGTAATTATGTACTGGGCCCGGACCGTTTTGATTTTGCCTTTAAAACCTATATCAAACAATGGTCCTTTAAACATCCTACACCATTCGATTTTTTCCGCTCAATGGAAAACGGTGCTGGTGAAGATCTTGCCTGGTTCTGGAGAGGCTGGTTTATGGAGAACTGGAAAACTGACCAGGCCGTTACTTCGGTAACAGCATCCAAAAAAGACGGAAAGACTGAAGGTTATGCTATCGTGATCTCTAACCTGGAGCAAATGCCGATGCCGGTGATCCTGCAGGTGAAAACTGAAAGCGGTAAAACTGATATCGTTAAAATACCGGTTGACGTTTGGATGAGGAACAAGAGCTGGACGGTAAATTATACCACTACCGAAGAAGTAGTTTCAGTTGTGTTGGATCCGGAGCATGTATTGCCTGATTCAGATGAGTCGAATAATAGCTGGAAGAAATAATACATCAGCTTAAAAAAAGGGAGATCCTGTATCCACGCCTTCTGGTGCTTTCAGCGGCAGGCGGAATGGATACAGGATCTCCCTTTTTTTTCGCGAAGTCTGAAGAGCTATCGCCCTTTAAAAAAACTCTCCTTAAGTTTTTGTGCATCGATCAGAGGTTCCGGCTCATCCAATCTGATCATCCATCCCTTTTGTTTCAGCAATGCAATCTCTACTTTGGCAACTGAAAGGTCTTTACCTTTGATGCTTTGGCTATAAATCAGCGGGGCGGGAGGTTCCACATTGGCGGAGGTGGAGAACAATACTTCGATGTTAAACTTTGGCCATAACTGGATATCGCCCATATTGGCAGAATAGATCTTTTTTGTACTGCTGGCAGGGATCAGGGCAGCGAACTCCCCTCTATAATTTCCTCCCTTTTCAGTGGTCATGCTGGCAAGCAGCTGGAATGAGGTTTCGTTGATCAGGTGAAAATGGGCCACTACAGCACTATGCTGATCGGCTACCAGTCCGAGATAAACGCCTTCCTTTTTAAATTCCGCTACCGGAGTTGCTGCTGTCTGCCTGTTTGAGACAACTGCATTGTCTTCCGGGATGTCGCCATGTACCAGTGTCACTTTAGAAGCCAGTACAGGTATTTCAAAATCATTGGCATCCGTTACGCCAATTGTATCTTTATCAATGATGCGGGTAATCGTACCCTCTATATTTTCGTCTACAAAACGAACGAAGTCGCCTAAATTCAAATTCATAACAGTATTTCTTAATAGAGTGTATACTCTGATTACACAAACCTACTGAATAATCAACAAAAAGATGTCATTAGCGTGTCCAGGCTCTGGTATGGCTATGTTTTGTTCGTATACTGGTCGTGTTTAAACTGTGTTCCATATAGGTTCAAACTATATTCGAACTATACCATGTCAACCCCATGTGCACAACAACTTTACTATATCTCAACTACATGTTTACTATTTACGTAGAGTAGTAGTTCAGTTAAAGTAGATATGGGGTAGACATGGTATAGCTTGAACATAGTTTAAGCATAGTAAGTATGTAGTTTAAACACGACCAATACCCGAACGAAACACGGCCGGTGCATAAATATCTTATTCCGTTTAGCTTTACAAATAAATCTGCCATTGTTCTTATCTTTGCGGCAGCAAAACAACTATGACAGAAGAAAAGCAAGCCAACAACCCCTTACATGGGAAAACCCTGGAGTTTATTCTCAAACAACTGGTTTGGCACTACGGCTGGCCGGAATTGGGCAAGCTGATCAAAATTGCCTGTTTCAATAATGATCCCAGTTTAAAGTCGAGCCTCACATTTTTAAGGAAAACAGACTGGGCCCGGAAAAAGGTAGAGAAGCTTTATTTGAATACTTTTCATTAAATCTCCGTTAACCCCTTGATTTATAAAATGTATTGTCTTACCTTTGCAGTCCCTTATTGAGGGGTAAAGTTTTAAATAACAACAACAAAAAACAAATAGCAATGCCAACCATTCAACAATTAGTTAGAAAAGGTAGAGTAGCACTGGAGTTCAAGAGTAAGTCTCCGGCGTTGGACAGTTGTCCACAGCGAAGAGGTGTATGTACACGTGTATATACCACTACCCCTAAAAAACCAAACTCAGCAATGCGTAAAGTAGC
>NZ_JBEVDX010000115.1:0-10977 GCF_040513095.1 Pedobacter sp.
TAACCTTTTGATCACATCTTGTTGCACAGCTGTAAATCACTCTAAACTATGTTTACACGTTTTTAGATCAAGCCAAAAGATATCCACCATACCACTCAACAGCAGATTATAGATAATCCTGGCGATGTTGCTATATCAGCTAATCTAACGTTGAAATTAGATGATTGATCTTACACCAATCTGATCTCTCATTCAGACAAAATTATACACTCGGATATTTTGTGTTGGGCATTCTTTCATGAAGCTTTGCTCCAGGCAGACGAAATTCCTTATATTGTAATTAAAGCCTGTTATCGCTGTGTAGGAGTGAAATGTTAATCAGTGATCAAGTCCAAAAAATGCAATCGCTTCTTTCGGTGCATCCAGATCTCCAGTCATCTTTCCCATAATGCGCGGAAATTTGGCAACCTGTTGTGGAATAACATGTCCACCTCCGTTAACCGTGAAAAGTTCTACGAATGCTTTCCCATCCTTATTCCAAACCTGACGGTCAACAGAAGTTTGATCAGTTGTGGTGAGGTGAGGAAGCTGTATTTTCACAGCACTGGGATTGACTGTATTTCTTTTAACAAAGTTCTCAGCGGTTGCTTGCGCAGATATCGCAAAACCTTTTTTGCTCCCGAATAAATTTAATTCCCCGCCGTTGTAAGGACAAATATTATCCCCGGTACCATTAACAAGCATAATTTTGGGTGTTTTGCCGGTGAGCTCGCATTCATTTGTTTCAGGTGTCGGTAAGGATGCGCTAATTGTTGTTATTCCTGCGATCAAACCTTCTTCCTGGATAGCTACTCTAAAAGTCATATTACCACCGCTGGAATAACCAAACAAATAAACTTTTGCAGGGTCAATATCAAATTTCTTTTGGTATCCGCTAATCAGCGTCTTAATAAAACCTACATCATCTACGTTTTCCTTCTTTGTTTTTGAAAACAGACCTTTACGACAATCGTTCCAGTCCTTATCATACCCATCTGGATATGCCACTAAAAATCCATATTTATCAGCCATCTGATCAAATTCAAACCCCGTCCACTGACGGACTTGGGCCCCATCTATTCCCGTCCCGTGTAAGACAATAAGGAGCGCCGGTTTTGGCTTTATTACTTGGGGAGAATAACTAATATAAGATCGCGACCTGTTATCAAAAAACAAGGTGTTCCGGTGACTCGCTGAAGTTAAAGATGGCTCTTTAGGTACTGGTGTGTACACATAAAAAAGAAACAGGGCTGCGATGATGATTATTAGACCTAAAAGCGAAAATCCTATAATTTTCACATTCTTCTTAATTTTTTTCATGCATCAAAGCTATGCACTTTTGCTATTAATATTGACAGCACTATTCAAAATGATAGTAGTAACCTTTATAATAGCTTTCTGATATACAATGTCTTATGGTTTCATAGGCACATCAAATGCTTGAAGTATTTTGTTGTAAATTCAAATCAAACGGGCAAATAAGCTACTTTTCCAAAGCCTTTATGTTTTGCTTATGATGATCATTTTTTAGTTTTTCCCGGTGATCGATACCCCACCGGATCATCGCCTGAACCAAGTCTTTTAAAGAACTGCTATATGCGGCCAATTGATATTCAGCGATTACAGGTGTTGCATCTGCCATCACATTGCGCTGGATTAAACCGGTTAGCTCGAGGTCTTTCAATTCATTTGATAATACACGTGGGGAAATGTTGCCAAGCTTCCGCTGAAGCACGTTAAACCTGATCGGGCCTTCAGACATTGCTACGATGATCCGTAATTTCCATTTTCCGCCTATAGCGTAAAATGTGTCAGCAATTGATTTGAGATAAACCTCACAGGAATTTTCCTGCAAACTGCCGGGACTACAATCTTCCAAATTCATTTTAGAACTATTAAAAAGGATAGTACTATCCTTTTGTGTTACTACTGCTTTTTAATAGCAAACATAAGTAATTTTGCTTCAAAGGCCTAACTGTGGATAGCCTATAGTGAGTGTTTTGTCTAATTGCTGTTCCCATAATACACCTGTTCCTGCTACCGGCGCACCTATTAGTTTACCTAGTCCTTTCCTCTGATAGAGATAGGGAAAATTAAAACCGTCAGAATAATTCTGTTCGCTGATCAGTAAACAGGTTGGCTTATAGGAGCCATCAGGCTGACTGTCCTGAATATAATAATGACCTTGCGGTCTTGCAACAATATCTGTACTCTTACTAAAAAACTCTACAAGTTGCTGGTGAAGATTACCTCCGGTATTAAACCTCGAGTCTATAATTAATGCCTTTTTATTCCGGTTCCTACCATCTACTTTATCTATTGTAGTTCTAAAGTTTGCTTCATCCATCTGTCGAATGTGAACATAGCCAATTTTGCCGCCAGAGAGAGTTGTAATACTCTTTAAGAAATTTACCTTAAATCATCCCAGTCAACCAACATTGGTTCCTTAACTTCAGAATATTTTGAAATAAATTTGAAAGTCTACTAAATTTATATACATTTGTCACAGCAGAGAATTTCTGCATGACTTATCCAGAAAGACTGAGGGAATAGGCCCTTTGACGTCTTAGCAACCTGTTGCCAAATAAGGTGCTAAATCCTTCCCCCACACAGGGGATAGATAAGAAAGATTTCCCAGGAAATTCTGAATAAGTTGCAGCTATTATTTAACCTTTATCCTAATTTGTAATGCAACGCGAACTCCAGGAAACTATTTCCAAACACTTCTCATCTTTCCCACGTACCCGTCTTTTAATCAGAAAAACTGTTTTGAGCTGTCCATGCGAATGCGATAGAACCGCATAATTATTTGACTTTTCACACTTTATGAAAACACGGCCCTGACCAGGCGATGGGAATACTATGTTCAATTTTTAAATCAAAATTATTATGAAAAAAAACTTACTGAGTCTAATTTTATTGCTTGTAGTATTTTCTGCAAGTGTGTTCGCACAGGACAGAGAAGTAACCGGCACCGTCCGGGATGCTGAATCCGGCAGTCCGATTCCTGGCGTCATTATCCGGACGTCCCAGAGCGGCAGGTCTGTGGTGAGCAAAACTAACGGACAATTTTCTATTGCTGTTACAGCTGACGATAAAACGATCAGCTTCAGTTATATTGGCTACAATACCCAAACGAAAACCGCAGGTTCTTCTTTTGGAGATGTCAGGTTGGTTGCCTCAAACACGAATTTGAAAGATGTAGTTGTTGTGGGATATGGTACCCAAAGCAAAAAGGAATTTACTGGTTCGGCCTCCCGCGTTACCGCCGAGGCGATCAAAGATATACCCGTACAGAGTTTTGAACAGGCCCTGATCGGAAAAGCAGCAGGTGTAAACATTGCAAATCCCAGCGGTGTATTAAATGATGCCCCTGTTATCCGTATTCGTGGTGTGAATTCAATTTCATTGAGCTCTTCACCGCTGGTTGTGGTAGATGGTATTCCTGTCAATACGGGTGATATTTCCACCACCAATTCAGTGGCAAATAATCCGCTGGCAGACATTAACCCGTCTGATATCGAATCGATCGATGTATTGAAAGATGCTGCATCTACTTCTATCTACGGTTCACGTGCTGCAGGTGGTGTAATCCTGATCACCACCAAAAAAGGGAAACAAGGGAAAGCGAAGGTTTCCTATGATGCGTGGGTAGGTATTACCAATGCGACGAGATTGCCTGAATTGCTAAACAGTGAACAATATATTCAGATAAAGAATGAGGCAGTGCTCAATAGCAAAATCCTGGGCGGAAACCAGAACAATTCAAGTGTGGCCTCTGCGCTATTCTTCCCTTCACAAAATGCAGACGGTTCCAATGTTGATACACGCTGGTATGACCAGGTTTACCGCACAGGAGTGTCTCATAACCATAATATCAGTGTAGGTGGAGGTAGTGAAACTACCAAATATTATTTCTCTTCAAACTATTCCAGACAGGAGGGCATCACCCAGGACAATACATTTGAAAGAAAGGGCTTACGCTTTAATATCGACCATCAGGTGAACCGCTGGTTCAAGCTGACCGGAAATTTCTCGTACAACAATACACTTAATCAGGCACAAAACACAGGCTCCCTAAGCAGCAGCGGACTGTTGCTGATCGGTGCCGGACGGCTGGCATTCTCCCTTCCTCCAAATGTCTCGCCATACAATGCTGATGGCTCGTACAACCTGAGCAGCACCGGAACACTTGGTGCAGGCAACAATTTATTTGCCAATACACTTTGGCACCCGGGTGCATTATTTGATAACAGTACTTATAAAACATCCAATGATCATATCGTTGGAAATGTGCATGCTTCCATACGGTTGCTGGAAGGCCTGAATTTTGAAAGCAATTACGCACTCGACCGTCTCAATTCACAGAATATTACCTATTTAAGTCCTAACCTGGGATCCTCTGCATTTTCTTCAGGAGGATCTGCAACTAATATTGCTGCACTAAGGAACAATTATAACTTTACCAATACCCTTAATTTCGACAGAAGGTTTGGTGAAAAACACCATATCTCTGCCCTGGCAGGGTACGACGTCCAGAAATTCAATTATTCTGCATGGGGTGCTAACCAGACTAATGCCTCAGATCCTTTTTTTGAAAACTACCAGGGAACCTGGGGAACGATCAGGTCTTCCGGAAATACGATATCTGAAAAACTTTATCTTTCTTCATTCTTCAGGTTATCTTATGATTATGCAGGGAAGTATTTCCTTACCGCCAACTTTAGAAAAGACGGCAACTCTGCACTTGGTGCCTCACAAAAGTATGGTAACTTTGGCGGGGTATCAGCCGGATGGTTGCTGAGCGAAGAATCTTTCTACAAAAACACTGCGCTGAGTACGGTAGTAAATTCGCTGAAATTCAAAGGCAGCTGGGGTAAGGTGGGTAATGGAAACCTTTCATCAGCTTACGCCTCTCTCAACCTTTATGCTGCATCCATTTACGGATCTGCCTCAACCTGGGCGCTTTCTCAAGCAGGGAACTCTGGTCTGGGCTGGGAAACCAGTGAACAGACCAATGCCGGACTGGAAGCTGGGTTATTCCATGACAGGGTACAGTTTACCGCAGAATATTTTAATAATGATGTAAACGGTCTCATATTAAGCAGTCCGCAGTCACCTTCCAAAGGCCTGCCTGGAGATGCGATCCTAACTAACGTAGGGTCAATGTACAACAGGGGTATTGAGCTTGGATTATCAGGGACAGTACTTAATACAAAAGACTTCAGCTGGAAAGCTTCATTGAACTATACGCATGTAAAGAACAAAGTCACCGCACTTGCTGAAGGTAACAGTGATATCATTGGCTACACTCAAACTACTACAGAGGCCAATAACGTGACCCGTATCGGTTATTCTGTCAGCAGTCTCTATGGAGCAGTAAGCGCTGGTGTGAATCCAGATAATGGTAGAAGAATTTTCATTAATAAAAACGGTGAAAAGGTACAGTACAGTGCTGCTGTAGCCTCAGGTGCGAGCAACTGGACATATCTCGACGGCAGTACCGCCCCGGCCATTACGGTTGCTGATTATCAGGTTCTGGGCAATTCTATCCCAACATGGTATGGAGGATTTTCCAATAGCTTTCAATACAAAGCATTTGATGCGACGGTCAACCTGACCTATTCTGGCGGAAATAAAAAACTGAATGGAACCAGAGGTACGCTACTTGATCAGCGTTTTTACAATAACTCTACCGAAGTACTGGACAGATGGACTACTCCCGGACAGGTTACAGATATCCCAAGACTAGTATACAATGATGTAATTTCTAACGGGTCCAATGGGTTTTCTATTTCGGAAAATGCCCAAAAGGCGGATTTCCTGAGATTGCAAACGCTGGTGCTTGGGTATTCTCTACCAAAGAAACTTCTCTCCAAACTTGATGTGTCGGGTCTTAGATTCTATGCACAGGCTACCAATTTGTTTTTGATCACCGGTTATACAGGATCTGATCCTGAAACTGCCTCAAATGGTGATACTACCACTTCTATAGGCGTAGAGAAAAACTCTGTTGGGCAGGGCAGAACATTTACATTGGGTCTTAATCTAACTTTTTAGAAAATATAACATGAAAAAATACTACGGAATCATCATAAAATACAAATTTATATTTCTTCTGCTGTCGTCCACCGCGCTTGTAAGTTCATGCGAGAAAAATGACAAGCTTACCATTGCACCAGAAACCACCTTATCTGATGAAGATGTTTTCAAAACCCCGGCCCGTATAGAGGGTGTGGCAAATGGAATTTATAAAGCACTGAAAGGGGCCAGTCTGTATGGCGGTCGTTACTTAATGTACCAGGATGTGAGGGGCGAAGATTTTATTAACATCACGGCAAATACCTATACAGGCTATGATGCATGGAATAACTCTTATAGTTCTGGTTCCAATGATATCAACAACCTCTGGTCTGCAGCCTACACTACCATCAACAGGGCCAATACACTCATCGCCGGGATTGCTGCTAATCCGGGAGTAGTTAGTACACAGAAAGCAGCAGAATATGTTGGCGAAGCTAAATTCCTGAGGGCCCTGGCTTACTATGACCTGGTGATCAGCTTTGGACAGCCCTATAATAAGGATGCCGGTGCTTCCAAAGGTTTGCCACTTCGGTTGAATGCCGAAGCAGGTCCTGAAAATAACGACCTTGCGAGAAGCAGCGTGGCAGAGATTTATACTCAGATTTTAAAAGATCTGAATGAAGCAGAAGCCGCGTTACCACAAAACTACACTACCAATGATCTGAACACAACCAGAGCGCACACCAGTGCAGCAATTGCACTTAAAACGAGGGTTTATCTTTCGATGAACAATTATGCGAAAGTAATTGAGGAAGCGGCTAAGCTTGCGCCACAATCTACGGCACCATTCAGTACCACCGCTACTGCCGTAAAACATGTTTTACAGCCTGCTATTGCTACAATCTTTACCTCTGATTACGCTACTACAGAATCCATATTCAGTATCCCTATGAGTACCCTGGATTCATACACAGGCCAGTCTTCCATTGCTTATATCTACAATACCAACCTGGAATATTATTTAAACCCTACAGGAATTCTTGGTGATGCACAGTGGGCTACCACCGATGCGCGCAGAACTGCAGTGCTGAAAACCGTTTCAGGAAAGCAATATTTTAAAAAATATGCTAAACCTTCTCCATTCCTCGACTATATTCCGGTAATCAGGTATGCAGAAGTATTATTAAATTATGCCGAAGCTGCAGCAAGAACCGGAAACCTGTTGCTGGCCACTAATCTGCTCAAAGCTGTGCATGCGCGTTCAGATGCAAGCTATGTGTTTCCTGCGACAGCAACAGGCACACAACAGGCGCTAGTGGAAACAATCTGGAAAGAACGACGGATTGAATTACTGGGAGAAGGCTTCCGGGGAACTGACCTGTTGAGGAACCTGCAGTCGATACCCGCTAAAGGGGATGGAAATCTTCAGACCTCTGCTGTAGCGCCATCAGCGGCCAATTACATATTTCCCGCACCCAATACAGAGCTTGCAACCAACAAGTTATATTAAGAAATACAGATCAGGTCTGATGCAAAGGACCTGATCTGTATCAAGTTAAACTGTAAAATCGAATCAAAATGAAAAAAACACTAATACTCGCCGCCCTTTGTCTAAACCTGATCGGTGTTCATGCCCAGCAGAAAACCCAGTTAAACCTTGATGGACTGCTCGCAGACACAGTAGTCAAAACTGTCTACCTGCAAAAATTCCATAACAAGATTTTTACTACCGTAGATTCTGCGGGAGTTGTTGATGGTAAATTTAAGTTTCGAACAAATGTGGTTCTGCCTGAACTTTATGGATTGAGTATAGATACAGGGCGTACTCCACTCTACGTTTTTCTTGATCAGGGACAAATTACTGTAAACCTGCAGGGTTCTAAAGGGTATAAACTTTCTACTATAAAAGGTTCTGCATCTCAGGATCTTTTCGAAAGTTACAATAAGACACGCAACTTAGATATCAGTAAGTTTATCACCGAACATCCTTCCTCCATTGTCTCGGCTTATGTGTTATACCGCAACTGGTCTTACAGGCTTACGCCTGAACAGATCACACAAAATATCGCACTGCTGGACGAAAGCCTTGCAGATGTTACTTACGTGAAAGAACTCAAACAACTTGTAACTGTGCTTGATGGACTTGCAGTTGGAAAGAAAGCTCCGGACTTCTCAGGTATTGATCCTTCAGGAAAGTCTTTAAGGCTGGCTGACTACCTGAAAGGATACACGCTGGTCGATTTCTGGGCATCATGGTGCGGGCCTTGCCGCAAAGAAAATCCAAATGTTGTAGCTGCCTTTCAGAAATTTAAAGACCGGGGCTTTTCGGTATTTGGCGTGTCGCTTGATAAAAACAAGGACGCCTGGGTTAAAGGAATTAACGATGACCATCTGAACTGGCCGCAGGTTTCGGAACTCATCTACTGGAACAGTGCAATTGCAAAGTTATATGGTGTAAGGGCGATACCGGCTAATTACCTTATTGATCGTAATGGTGTGATCGTTGGCAAGAACTTGCGGGGCGAACAGTTAATACAGAAACTTGAGGAACTGTTAGGTGCAGGGTCAGCAGCATCAAAAGGAAAGTAAGATGACTAGAGAATATATAAGATTATACGCTACGGTTGTGATTACTGCTTTAGTTTTGCCAGCGGTAGCACAAAACACAAAAGTCTTTAAAGGCCAGAGCGCTATCCGCGGTGTTTCTACGGTAAGTCGCCCGGTACAACGCCAATGGAAAGGTGTCTTCTCCCAAAAAGGGGATGATGTCTTTTTTCGCAATGATTTCCCTGGCGCCAGATTAAACGGAATGGTAAAGGTTAATGATACGCTTTACACGGCCCTCATCACCTCAGAGAATACCCCGGTAAATGGTAGCCCCTGGTATGCTTTTAAAGTATGGGCAGGCAAACCAAGGGAGATTACTTTGAAACTCACTTATCAGCAGGGGTCCAGACACCGGTATCCGCCAAAACTGAGTAAGGATGGCAACACATGGACTTCAGTAGAAGCGGGGGATGCAAAAAAGATTTTTGAGGAGGATTCGTTGCCAGGCGAGTATCAGTTTAAATTGAAGGTAAGTAAGGACACGACATGGGTTGCTGCACAGGAGCTGTTTACCAGCAAACATGCGAATGCATGGTTAAAGGAACTGAAGAGTAAGCCAAAATCATCTGCCGAGATTATTGGATACAGCAGGTTAGGTAAGCCATTGACGGTAGTAAAAATGGGCAATCCTGCGAGCAAAAAACGTATACTCATCATCGGCAGGCAGCATCCGCCAGAAGTGACGGGGCAATATGCGATGAAGGCGTTTGTTGAAACCCTTAATGCAGGCACGGCTCTTTCGAGCCAGTTTCTAAACGATTACCTGGTATATGTGATACCGCTGATGAACCCGGATGGGGTAGATAATGGTAACTGGAGACATAATGACGGCGGTATAGACCTTAACCGCGACTGGGATGCGTTCAACCAGCCTGAATCTTCTGCGGTGAGGGACTTCCTGAAAAAAGAAATCGCTGACAAGGGCAATCAGCTCATCTTCAGCATTGATTTTCACTCCACCCAGGACGATATTTATTACCGTGTAGATCCTAAGATGAAAGGGAATATGCCAAACCTGATCTCAGACTGGCTGTCCAAAACACAGGAGCAGATTCCGGGATATGTTCCTAATGTGAAGGCGCTTTACAGCGGCGGAGGGACCTTTACAGCTTTCAGTTACTTTTTTAAGCAATACGGCACTGAAGCATTGGTCTATGAAATAGGTGATAACACACCCAGAGATTTTATTAAACACAAAGGAGAGGTTTCAGCGCAAATCCTGATGAACCTTCTGTTGAACAAATAAACACACAAAATGAAATTTTACGCATTTGTACTTACTTCGAGCTTGCTTACTCTTCAACTCTGCGCACAGCAGAAAAAGGAAGGCATAGCGGTAACAGATCTGCTGCTGATCAAAAGGGCAAGCGGGGTTGAAATTTCTCCGCGGGGAGATATAGCCATATTCTCGGTAAACAGCATCTGGCCCGCTAAAGAGAGTAAAACTGCTCAGGGCAGCAAGGCTGATAAAGCCAGCAAAACTAATGAGGAAAGCCAAACTGAAAGTAAAACCGATTACAGCTATACTAATCAGCTATGGAAGCTTGACCTCAGGAATAACGTCAAACCTACGCCTTTGATTGACGGGAAAGAACCTGCATCGCAGGCAGAATTTAGTCCGGATGGCAAAAAGATAGCCTTTGTGCGCAGTGTTAAAGGAAAACCTCAAATTTTTCTGATGCAGGTGGCAGATGGAGCCATTCATCAAATCAGTAACTTTAAATATGGCACCAGCAATCCTTCCTGGAGCCCTGACGGAAAAAGGATTATTTTCACTACATCCTTTACACTGCAGGAATATATTGCCGATGCTAACCTTAATCCAGGTCATGCCGTACCTAAATGGAACGACGAAAAACCTGGATTTACCGGAAACAAAGATCTGGAAATCAGCAACGCTAAAGCTGATGCGAATGGGACGCCGGATGAGATCAGAGCATACTTGTCTAAAAATGAGGCCGACAAAAAAGCAAAGGTACTGACGCGTGTTCAGTTTCAGAATGAAACGACTACCACAAGCGAACTGCGATTTTCACATGTTTTTATTATGGATGCAGATTCAGCGGCAGTGCCACTGGAGCTAACTAAAGGATTTTATTCCTTTAGTAACCCTAAGTTTTTGAGTAATCAAAAAATCGTGTTTACAGGAAAAGTTGATGAGCAGCAACATCCGGATAATGTGATGGAAGAGGAAATCTTTACAGTCAATACCGATGCAACCGGCTTTACAAAGTTACTGGGAGAGTCTGGAAAGGCCTACAGTGTTGCGGCGGTGTCTTCTTCAGGCAAATGGCTGGCTTATCAGACTTCAGTCCCCGGGACGGTTAACGTTCCACAGCTTTTTGTAATGAAATTAGCGGCAGCCAC